>JAZQBN010000057.1:0-96523 GCA_045545795.1 Oscillospiraceae bacterium | reverse complement strand
AATAGTGAATATTGAATAATGAAGAATGAATAATTAAGGAATTGCCTTCGGCAATAATATTAAAAATGTCCGCAAAGCGGACACCTTAACTATTCATTATTCTTTATTCATTATTCATTTTTCATTAGCCTGTCGACTTTATCGACAGGCTCAAGTCACAGTACATTTTCGTACTGTGACTTTTTGTTTTGCTTAAATTACGTCACTGTCAAGAATAATCGTAAAAGGTCCGTCATTGAGCAGTTCAACCTTCATATCTGCACCGAAAACGCCCTTTTCGGTATGAAACTGCTTTGCACACTCGGCAATGATGTACTCATAAAGCTCATTTGCCATATCGGGCTTGCCTGCGTTGATAAATGAGGGACGATTGCCCTTCTTGCAGTCGGCATAGAGGGTGAACTGGGAAATCAGCAGAAGCTCTCCTCCTACGTCAGCAAGTGCAAGATTGGTTTTGCCGTTCTCGTCGTCAAAAATACGCAGACCAAGCATTTTCTTGATAAGCCTGTCAGCTTCGGCTGTTGTATCGGTCTGTGACACACCGATAAGCACCATAAAGCCCTTACCGATTTTGCCTACGATTTCGCCGTCTACCTTTACAGAAGCGTTTGTAACACGCTGAATTACAAATTTCATAGTCTTATACTTCCTTTCATAGGAACATTATACCATAAAATCTGCTTATGCACAAGTTAAAAATTCTTTTTCAGATTTTCCATAGCGTCGATAACCTTGTCGCACCAGTTATCAAACTCCTCGTCCTCGACCTGCAATTCCTTGTGTGCAAGCATATATTCAACGGCAATCTTTATGCCCTCCTCGGCACGGATTGTTGCGTTGAATTCGGGTACAGCGGCTTTAACCTTTGAGTTGTCAAAAACAACGGTATTTGCCTTGTCACCAATAAGTCCGCCCTGAAAATCGTAATTGCTGAGCTCGTGGAGCATCTGTGAGGAAACGTAATATGGTTTAAGTTCAACACCGAGACTGTCGGCGATTGCCTTGTAAATCTGGTTCCAGGTAACGCTTTCATCGCTTGTGATGTGGAACGCTTCGCCGATTGCGTGTGGGTTGCCGATAAGACCAACGAAGGCAACTGCAAAATCCTCGTTGAAAGTTATTGTCCAAAGGCTTGTTCCGTCACCGTGAATGATAACAGGCTTGCCGTCAATCATTCTTTTAAGCACTTGCCAGCAGCCTTTGCTGCCGTGAACTCCCAGGGGCACGCTTCTTTCGTCATAGGTATGGCTTGGACGGATAATTGTTACAGGGAAGCCGTTTTCACGGTACATTTTCATAAGGTACTCCTCACAGGCAATTTTGTTGCGGGAGTATTCCCAGTATGGATTTGCAAGGGTTGTGCCCTCGGTAATTCTGTAGTGACGCACGGGCTTATGGTAAGCAGAGGCAGAGCTGATATAGAGGAACTGCTTGGTTTTTCCATTGAACAGGCGGTAGTCACGTTCAAGCTGTGCAGGGACAAAGCCGATAAAGTCACAGACTGCGTCAAAGGTCATTCCATCAAGCTTTTCAGCAGTTTCCGCTTCGTTGTTGATGTCAGCACAGATTGTCTTCACGCCCTCAGGAAGAGTATCGTTGCGAGTGCCGCGGTTGAGGATATACACCTCGTGACCTTTTTTGACGAGAAGTCGGGTAATTGCACTGCTGATTGTACCTGTGCCGCCGATTAACAATACTTTCATTTTTACCATTCCTTTCATTTTTTGTGGATAGCCGATATCCGTTGTCGGACTTATTGTAACATATATTGGTTGATAAGTCTACAATTATGTGTTAATTTTTATAACGGAATATCAGATTTGCAGATTTATTTTGTTGACATATTCCAAAAAAAATGATATAATCTTTTTAATCTTAACCACACAAGAAAGGATTTTAAACTATGGCTTTCTGGAACAAACCCCAAAGTGCTGCTCCTGCACCTTCCCCTGCACCTGCTTCCTCCCCTGCGAAATTTGTTGACGCTGATGACTTTTTCAAGGATATGGGCAGAAAGCCCAAGGTTGTTGAGGAAAAGGAAGTAAAATCAATTGAAACTCCTGAGGTTACGGGACTTCGTGAGGGTCCTGCTCCTGTACCTGAATGTACACTTGCAAATTACGATAATGAGATTAATACTGACGGGCTTATCGACAAGGCTGCTCTTGATGACGGTCAGTACCACGGTTATATGGAGGACAGACCTTCTGATGAGGAAGTTGCCGCTAAAGAAGCTGCTGCTGCGAAAAAAGCTGCCGCTGCTGTACAGCCTGCTTTCAATGACCCTGACGATTTCTTCAAGGATATGGGTAAAAAGGCTAAACAGCCCAAGGAGCTGGCACAGATTGAAACTCCCGATGTTGTGGGACTTCGTGAGGGACCTGCTCCTGCTGCGGAGTGCACACTTGCTGATTTTACTGCTGAAATCAACACAGACGGGCTTGCAGACAAGACCGCTCTTAATGACGGTCAGTACCACGGCTTTATGGATGAGGCATAATTCAGGGCTACTGTGCCTTTCGGTACAGCAGCCTTTTACTTAACCGATAAATTACGCCGTCTGTTGCCTTTAAACGCCTGACAAGAAGTTCGGTAAAAGCACTTATGCTTATTTCTATTGACAAAATATTGTCAAAATGTCCAAATATTATGATATTTTGTTTATCCTCTTGAAATATCGGGATTTATATGATATAATATTTTATGTGTTAATTTAATAAAGTTTAAAGGCGATTTTGCGTCTTATCCTTTTGTACTTTTCGCCTTTGGGATTTACTCAGAGGCTTTATCTATATTTGTGGGGGTTGTATAAATGAACAATTATAATAAAATAAATCCCGATGTTGCAACTGTCCTTGTTGTTGACGACAATGTCATTCTTCTTCGTACCGTCAAGGAAATGCTTGACTCTAACTATAATGTATCAATTGCAACCTCAGGCGAACAGGCTTTTAAATCAATTTCCCGCAGAAAGCCCGACGTTATCCTGCTTGACTATGAAATGCCCGAAATGAACGGCGAGGATGTTATAAAGCAGCTTCGTGAGGATGAAGCAACCGCTGATATTCCTGTTCTTTTCCTTACAAGCAGTGCTAACCGTGAGGTCGTAAAAAAGCTGATTATGCTCAACCCAAACGGATATATGCTCAAACCACCCAACAAGCAGACTATGATTGAACATATTGAGGAAGTCCTCCACAATGAAGAACAAAGGGATGATTGACTATGACTCATATTTTTATAATCAATCCGTTTGCAGGGCACCAAACCTTTGCGGATGACCTGCGTACAAAGCTTAATGCGATGAAAAATCTTGATTACTTCGTATTTAACACCCGTTACGCAGGATATGAAACAGAACTTGTAAGAAAAATCCTTCACATTTTTGATGGCGAGAAGCTTCGCTTTTATTGCTGCGGCGGTTCAGGAACTATGCGCAATATGCTTAACGGCTTCGACAGCCTTGAAGATGTGGAGGTTGCTTTTTTTCCTTGCGGTCTTACAAATGACTTTCTGAAAAACTTCGGTGAGGATGAATCCCATTTTTACAACATTGAAGAGCTTATTAATGGTGATATAATAAAGGTTGACTACATAAAATCAAACCACGGGATTTCGCTTAATTCCCTTTCTACGGGTATGGACAGCAACTGTCTCGGCAAGATGAACGATTTTCGTTTTTTCCGTTTTATAAGCAGAGATGTTCCGTACACGCTTGCTACGCTTTACTCAATCTTTGTTTCCAAACCTCACGAATACGAGGTTACTCTGGACGGCGAAACCATAACGGGAAAATTTGCGGAAATCTTTATGGGAAACGGCTGCGTTTTCGGCGGCAATATGTATTTTGACGAAAAAACCTGCGTAAATGACGGCAAGGCAATTTCCCGTATTGTAGGGAATAAAAGAGCTTTTACCCTTCTGCCCACCCTGCTTGATTTGATGAACAAGAAATATAACAGGCTTGAAAAAAATATGCTTTGCGGCAACTGCAGCAAAATTACCATTAAGCGAACAAGCGGTTCTCCATTCTCAATAAATCACGACGGCGACCTTATAAGAGGCGTTTCCGTATGTGAGGCGGAAATTGTTCGCAAGGGACTTAATTTTGTCGTACCTAAAGGTGTAAAGGTGTGCGAGGAGGCGAAAAAATGAGGTCACAATTCCATACAGCATACACAACAAATTCGTTTTTTTATGTTTTTATGGGGATTGCTACAATCATTATTGGAATTTCATTCAAAAGACTTCCCCTTGCATTACTGATATTTTTTTTGGTCTTCTTTGTAGGCACAACGATTGCATTTGCGGTAGCTGCACGAAGAACAAGAAGGGTTACGCTTTACGGAAGACTTCAGATGGCAGCTTTTGTTATTATCAACATTTTTCTTTCAATTGTATTCGACTCGGCACAGGTTTTCATATATGCAATGTGCTTCAGCACAATTCTCGGGTTTGTTTTCATTGACTCAAAAGTATCAAAATTTCAGTTTATGCAAAGCTTTATCATAATTTTTATTGCGGCAAGATTTGTCAGCCATTACACAGGCTCACGACAAACTATGCTGGCATTCAGCTTCGGTACGGTTATGCTGCTGGTTATGAACTGGATAATTGTAAGTATGGTTAACCATATCAGGTTTCAGTACAGAAAAAATATTGAACAGGAACGAAGCCTCGATGATATACTTAAGGTTGTTGAGGCAAAATGTGACGAGGCACAAAAAGCTACAAAGACAAAATCAAGGTTTCTTGCACATATGTCGCACGAAATAAGAACGCCCATCAATGCTGTTATCGGTATGAATGAAATGATACTCCGTGAAAGCAAGGACAAGGAAATTCTCCGCTATGCTTCGGAAACAAAAAATGCAGCTGACTCACTGCTCGGTATTATAAACGACATTCTCGATATAACAAGAATTGAAGCGGGTAAGCTTACTCCTATATATGAAGAATACAAGCCTGTAAAGCTTATAAATAACATTTACAATATGATACGCTTCAAGGCTGAAAGCAAAAACCTTGAATTCAATGTAATTGTTGACGAAAAAATTCCGTGCAGACTCAGAGGCGATGACGTAAGACTTAAGCAGATTGTTATAAATCTGCTCAGCAATGCTGTAAAGTACACTCACAAGGGAAGCGTTACGCTTGAAGTGAAATATTTCGAAGACGGTAGGCTTTATTTCAGCGTAAAGGACACGGGGATAGGAATTAAGGATGAGGATATTGAACGGCTATTTGAAGCTTTTGCCCGTCTGGACGAAAAAAACAACAGAAATATTGAGGGCACAGGACTTGGTCTTAACATCACCTCTCAGCTGCTTCAGATGTTCGGCAGCAAGCTTGAGGTAGCAAGCAAATACGGTACGGGTTCGTTTTTTGCATTCGAAATTACGCAGGAAGTCATTGACCCTACACCTATTGGCAAGCTTGACCTGAATAATATTGAATATGAGCACAAATCATATAAGGCAGATTTTACCGCACCTGAGGCTAAAGTGCTTGTTGTTGACGACAATGATATGAACAGAAAGGTTTTCAAAAATCTTCTGAAAAAGACTCAGGTCAGCATTTCAGAGGCTTCAAACGGTCTGGAAAGCGTAGAAATGGCAAAGAAAACCAGATACGATGTTATTTTTATGGACCATATGATGCCTGTTATGGACGGTGTTCAGGCACTTAAGCATATACGCTCCGATGAGGATAGTCTTTGCTCGGATGTGCCTGTGGTTGCACTTACGGCAAATGCTGTTGCAGGGGCAAAGGATTTTTATAATGAAGCAGGCTTTGATAATTTTCTTTCCAAGCCTGTTGACTCAAAAAAGCTTGAGAAAATGATTTCTATGCTGCTTCCAGGCTCGCTGATACAAAATATCGGGGCTGCTGCAAAAGAAGCAGATAATGAGCCTGTTGAGCTTCCAGTAATCAACGGCATTGACTGGCGGTATGCAAGAATTAATTTTGACAGTGACAGCTTTTTGCTTGAAACAATTAAGATGTTCCGTAATTCTGCGGCAAAGGATACCGCTGAAATTGACGGATATTTCAATTCAATTGATGAAGCTGAGTCGCTGAACAGCTACAGAATTAAGGTCCACGGTATGAAAAGCACTGCTTCCCTGATTGGTATTGTAAGGCTTGCAGGTATGGCTATGGAGCTTGAAGAAGCGGCACGCTGCGGAAATACCGAAATAATCAGAATGCTTCATCCTGTTTTTGTAAGCAACTGGAGAGATTACAAAAATGAGCTTGCTGTGCTGTTTACGGAAGATACCAATTCGAAAAAAGCTGCCGAACACAGGGATGCTATTCTTGAAATATTTGAAAGCATACGCGATGCGGCGGACAATATGGATGTTGACACGCTGGACGAAATGTCACGAAAGCTTGATGAATTCAGCTTTGAGGGAAGTCTTGCCGAAAAGGTGGAAAAGGTTAAAAACGACATATTCAACTTTAATGTTGAAAATCTCGTTAACTGTGCTTTTGAATGATTTTAATCACAAAAAAGGTTAATACCTGCTGCAATAACGGCAACAGGCATTAACCTTTTTTATATGCCATATTTTATTTTCACTCGTTCAAGCTTTTCTCCGAATGGCTTTGCTGTAAACCAAAGAAACACAAAGTTTGACACGGAATACATAATGGTATGGGGAATTGCTGTAACAAGTGCTGAAAAATAAAGCTCACTTCGGAATGAGCCGTCATACCAGATTACAGTCCATATATCCATAACAAGAGTATAGAAAATTCCTGCGAGGACCCCATACAAAAGCAGTAACCCTTTATAACGTTTAAGAGGCTTGGCAAGAAAACCTGCAAGCAGTCCTGTCATTCCCCAGGCAAGCATCTGAAACGGTGTCCAGGGTCCTTGTCCGAAATAGAAATTGGAAATAAGTGCAGACATTGCACCTACAAGAAAGCCTGCTTCTCCACCGAGGTAGATTGCTGTTATTACGGTCAGGGCGGTTACGGGTTTAAAAAAAGGAATAAACCGTCCTGTAATACATAGTGCCGTCATTACTGCAACGATAATCATTCGGCGTGAGCCTGTCGGCTTTTTTTCATAGCCTGCTGCAAAAAGAAGCAATGAAAAAACTGCAACTCCTGTTGAAACAATAAGATGCCTGCGACCCTCAAAAACAGCTGCACCCATAATAACCAGTGCAGGTATCAGTATAAACGGCACAACAGCCCTTACGGCATTACGCAGACGTTTGTTTTCTATTATAAGCACGGCTTTTCACCGCCTTTGTTAAGGTTACAAAACCTTACAGCGTCGTCAACGGAAACTGTATTGCTGTAAATGCCACGGGTCATACGGCTGACTGCTGTTGTGTAAAAATTGTTTTCAGAAAAAAACTCACGGGGAGCTGCTTCCGAAACAATTTCACCACGGAAAAGCATTGCACATCTGTCTGCACAATCACAGGCAAATTCGGTATCGTGGGTTACGATTACAATTGTCATTCCCTCGGCTTTAAGCTGTTTAAGAATTGAAACCAAACGGTATTTTGAGTCGGCATCAATACCCTTTGTTGGCTCATCAAGCAAAAGAAGCTTCGGTTTTGCCGCAAGCACCTTTGCAAGTGCAACAAGCTGCTGCTCACCTCCCGACAGGTCGTAAGGGTGCTTATCCATTAGCCTGTCAAAATCAAAGGGAAGCATTTCCGCTTCGTTTTCCGCACCCTCAAGCTCCTCACGGACGGTATTTCTCATAAACACGGTCTGCACGTCCTGAGGGAGCAAGGTCAGACAGTTACGGTAAAGGCTCTGGTTTTTGTACTCTTTAAGCTTTTTCCCGAAGATTTCAACCGTGCCGCTGTAAGGCTTAACAAGATTTGCGGCAGCGGAAAGAGTTGTGGATTTACCTGAACCGTTGCCGCCGAAAATACAGAAAATCTCATTTTCATACACGGTCATATTGAGTCCCTTCAGCACGTCGGGAAGGTTTCTCTCATATCGGAAATATAAGCTTTTGAAGCACATTGCAATATTTTCGTGATGAGCGAACTCATTGACGGGAAGTTCAGTAATCTTGCTGCCGAAATTCGTTTCGATAAAACGTCTGCCCTCCCGTATATCGAGTGGACACTCTCCCCTTCCGTCTGCTTTGCGGAAAAGCTGTACTGCGGCAGGCATTGCTCGAATAAGCCTTTCATCAAGCTCAGGCACAACATTCTGCGGTGTATCGAAGGCTTTAACCGAGCCGTTTTCAAGCACAAGAAGCCTGTCACAGGCAGGAATTACTTCCTCAAGACGGTGCTCGGAAATTATTATGGTCAGTGACAGCTCACGGTTGAGCTTTTTCAGTGCCGCAACAAACTCCGAAGCGGCAATCGGGTCAAGCCGTGAGGTAGGCTCGTCCAGCACAAGCACCTGCGGGTTCATAACCATTACAGAAGCAAGGCAGAGAAGCTGTTTCTGTCCGCCTGAAAGCTCGGAAACCTTTTTGTCGTACCAGCCTTCTATACCGAAATATGCGGCAGTCTCGGCAATTTTTCTTGCCATAACATTCTGCGGCAGATTAAGATTTTCAAGTCCGAAAGCAAGCTCGTGCCAGACTGTATCGGTTACAAGCTGATGCTCGGGATTTTGCATTACAAAGCCTATTCCCGATGCACTTTTTTCAGGTGCAAGCTTTTCTATGGCTGTGCCGTCAAAAATGATGCTGCCGCTTTTTTCTCCGAGGGGTGCAATTTCACGTTTAAGCAGACGCAGCAAGGTTGATTTACCGCTTCCCGTTGCACCGCACACGGCAACAAACTCACCCTTATTTACCGAAAAAGAAACATTGCTGACAGCAGGTGAAGCTGTCAGCGGATAGGTAAAATTCAGATTTTCGACTTTAAGTATTTCCATTTCAGCTCCTCCTTTACTCCGATAATGACGGGCAGTAAAATCATTACTCCGTATGAAGTGTACCCCACAGCAAGCCTTGCGGTAACTGCGGGTACGGATATATATGGATAGAATTCAAACCCTGCACCGATTATTCCGTATATGGAAAGTGCTGAAAGAATAACGGTTGTGCAGATAAGAAATATATCCTCCGCTTTGAAGCGAAACAGCGAAAAACGTGAGCGTTTTCCCATTCCGTAGCCTCTTGCGGTCATACTGTCGGCGGTGATAATTCCGTTTTCCAGTGCCCACGTTACCATTACCGAAAAAATTCTCATTCCGCCCTTGAAGCTGTCCACGATGTTGTCGTCCTTGTACAGACCAAGTGCTTTCTGACTTGCGTGGGTTTTCTTAATCTGCGTACCGAAAAGAGGTACATACCGCAATGCCATTGACAGCGTAAGTGCAAGCTTCGGCGAAAGTGCACCGAAAAGATAAAGAAGCTTGTCGCTTGTCATAATCTGCGAAAATGAGTGAAACCAGTACAGCACCGCAACAACCGTCAATGCTGAGCAAATGCCGTAGATTAGTGCTTCAAGGATAATCGGATTATTGTTCATTACAAAAAGCACTGTTGCACCGTTATGTGAAACAAGCGGATTTACAAGTGACATTACTGCAAAAAGTGACGCTGAAAATAAGTGAGTGGAAACGCTTTTTCTGCCGTTATTCATAACAAACAGCACAACTGCCCCAGCCAGCGAAATTGCAGAAATTACGGGATTTGCCACAAGCATTGCTATTCCTGTCACGGCAAGAAAATACACTGCTGCGGCTATTGGATTGCTGTCAATAAATATCCGCATATTTTCCCTCCTCACTTCAAATCGTTACCCATTTCACAGCTGTAAAGCCACTCTATTTTATCTCCATCGGCAAGCTTGCGGGAGTCACATCCCACAGAAGCTTCCTCGCCGTTGACGAAGTACATCCAACCTGACAGGTCGCCGAAATCAAATTCGTAGATATAGTTTATTCCCGAAACATATCCGCCCGAAAAATCGGTTTGAATTTCATTTTCGCGGCAAGCTTCAACAAGTATGTCATAAACAGTTTCGTCAGCTTCAAATTCGTACTCTGTTTCGGCAAGAATTACACCGTTTTCGGGAATGTAGTCCTTCCTGCCTGCTACAGTATCACAGCGTATTTCCAGTGTAACCGTGCCAACGGAATTTGCTTTTGCGGAATTTGTCCCATAGTATTCATCGGCGCTTTGAAAATCGGTACAAAGCACTATTATCACAGCAATTGCGGCAACAAATGCTATGGCGAAAAAGTTCTTTTTGTTACGTTTTTTTGCTGTCCAGAGTACAATACAGACAACTGAGGAAATGGCAATAACAACTATGCAAGCTATCGGCTTATAGGAACGTTTTTCCGTTTTTTCGGCAGCAATTTCCGCCGCTGTTTCCGATTTTTTCTCCGTTATTTCTGTTTCATTTGCAGCCATTTCCGTTTCTTCGGTCTTGTTTTCAAAAGCAAAAAGATTAGCACCGTCTTTCATTTTGCTGTAAGCCGCTGCCGCCATAAACGCCTGTGCGGTTGCGGTGTGATTTGCTTCACTTCCGATTTCGTGGCAGAAGCTTCTGTCATCAAGGCGGAAATTTTCCAGCGCCGTAAAAAGCGTATTTCCGTTTTTGACAAATTGGCTGTCCGTCTCTGCGTCAATGCCAAGGGAAGAAAGTGCAATTATAACCTGCGAAACACTTTCGGAGGTCTCCTTCCCCATTGATTTGTAGCCGCCGTCCGCAAGCTGTTTATCCGAAAGAAACTGCAAAGCCTTATCCACAGCTTTTGCCACGGTTTCATCTGTGCTGTAGTAGTGTGCAATTGCCTGAATTGTCATTGCGGTTACGTCAGGGTCGCCGTACTCACCCATAACAGCCCAGCCGCCGTCCTCAAACTGCATAGAAATTATTTCAGCTGTTACACTTTCTGCGGTGTGCTGTGTACTTGTGCAACCGTTGTTAAGCAGGTGCAGACCATAAACATAGCTCATTATACCCTGCTCGCCAATAGAATTTTCCATTGTTTCAGCGATATACGGTGAATCGCTGCCGACCGCAAGCAGAGCAAGGGCGTACTTCTGACGTGAGACTGCGGAATTGATTTTATTATTCTGCAAGTAATTTTCAAGTGCGGATTTGTAAGCGGAAAAATCATATTCTCCGCACTGACTCAGAGTTATTGCGTACCACTCTGAAGTTATTCCTGCGTTTTCGGTAAGCTCGGTATCAATCCATTCCTGCACGGTTTCCGCTCCGCATTCAGCAAGCTTGCAGTTTATAATGTTCTCGTAAATTCCGGACGCATATTCTGCTGAAACGTTAAGCGTGAACAGAAAAGCCGCAATTATGCAGGAAATTACCGATATAACCTTACTTTTCATTCTTCTTGGTGAGGCAAGCTGCTGCAAGGGCAATTGCTGTTACCGCAGCAAGAGTGCTTGTGCTGTTGCCTGTTTCGGGGGCTGTTGTTGCGTTATCGGATAAAGCTTCTGCGGCAGTTACAGTTACTTTGCAGACAGGCGGAACAAGTGTCTGTGTGTCAGAAACAGCACTGATTATATACTCGCCTGCTTCGTCAAGCTTGATTTCAACCTTTCCCTGAGAGTCGGTAGTCAAGTCGGTCTTTTCGCCATTGATTGTGATTGCCGCACCGCTTGCAAACAGTGTAACAGGACTCCAGTCAGAGTCATAGCCTGCGTAGGAAAGCGTGAGAGCGATTACTCCGCCTGCGGTCATTTCAGCTGAATTTATATCAAAAAAGCTGTACACATCCGACCAGGCTGTAAGGTCACTGAATGCGTAAACGTTAATATAATCTCCTTCTTCAATAGTGTCTGAAAGGCTCATTGCGGAAGCATTGTTTACATAATAGCCATAGCTGCCGCCGTTTTCCACGCCCCAAAGCTTATTGAGGGAAATACCATACTCGGTTTCACCCGAAGCGTAGCCGGCAGTTGCGCCGCCGTCATAATATTCATCATGAGCGGCAAAAAGTGCGTCATTGATTGTGAGTGCACCATCAGCGTCAACATCTGTAACGGTGATTTTTTCCTGTGCAAGGGCAAGTGCACCTGTGCCGTCGGAAATTGTTACATAAACGTCGGCTGAGTCAGCGGCAAAGGCTGTAAAAGCCGTGCTGAATGTAAGTGCGATTGCGGATACTGCTGCGATAAGTTTTTTCATTGTAATTACCTCTTTCTAAAAAAATAAAGGCTCCCTCAGAAATCTGAAGAAGCCTTGATTACACAACAAAAACAGCCTTGAAAGTGCAGAACTTTCAAAACTTAACGTGATAAACGGCAACTATGCTTCACATCCCAAGCCTGTTTAATACTAAGCTTCACTTAAAGTTCAGCTTAGTACAACCCTTAAAATACGGCAGGTCTCCTGACTTATGACAAAGCATTTTTCCTTGTCGGAAATCCGCGTGGGACAAGCCTTCTCAAGCCATAAGGCTCAATGACATATATGCCCCTCTCGTCAAATACAGTAATGGCGGTTGCTTCGGATTCTCACCGAATTCCCTATTAATCTACGAGCCAATCAGGTTAATGATTGGTTTCGAACCGTATTTCGTATCATATTCAATTAATTATACTATAGCACAGTTACACGCATTATGCAATAGTAATTTTCAACAATTTCCGTACAGAATAAAAATACCTGAGAAGTCTTAACCTCTCAGGTTTTTTATTACTTTATAGCTCTTACGCTGATAAGCTCGATATCCTTGCTCATACTGTCCTCAGCAGGTGTAATTTCGCTGCAATAGTCAGTGGAAAGATACTTCTTGTTATCGTCCGCAAAAACGGTTGTAACAACTGCATTTTCACCCAAACGCTCGTTTGCGATGATTGCACCGAGAAGATTTGCACCTGAGGAAATACCAACGCCGATACCAAACTCACGGGAAATTCTCTGTGCCATAATGATTGAGTCGATATCGTCTACCGAAACAACCTCTCCGCACTCGTCAAGCTTGAGGATAGGCGGGATAAATTCATCGGAAATGCCCTGAATACGGTGATTTCCCACCTTGTAGCCTGTGGAAAGTGTTGGTGAATTAAGCGGCTCAAGAGGGTAAGCGATACAATTCGGATTAGCTTCTTTGAGACGTCTGCCGATACCCATTACAGTACCGCCTGTGCCTACGCCAGCAACAACTGCATCGGCTGTTTTGCCGATTGAGGCAAGCTGACGGACGATTTCCTCGCCTGTTGAATAGTAATGTGCATCGCAGTTATCCTCGTTGGAGAACTGTCCCGGAAGGAACACTCCGCCCTTTGCAGCAAGTTCCTCTGTCATCCTGATTGAACCGAGGAAACCACCCTCCTCACGGGAAACGAGCCGCACCTCTGCGCCGAAACTTTTCATAAGGTTGATACGCTCACGGCTCATCCAGTCAGGCATAAAAATCACAGCCTTATGACCGAGATAGCTGCTCATTGCGGAAAAAGCAATGCCCGTATTGCCGCTTGTAGCTTCGGCAACGATATCCCCAGGCTTGATTGTGCCTGTTTCATAAGCTTTCTTCATTATGTATAATGCAACACGGTCCTTGATGCTGCCCGAAAGGTTAAGGTACTCTGCTTTAGCGTACACCTGCATTTCCCTGCCCTTGTATTTCAGGGTAATTTCCAGCAGCGGTGTATTGCCTATCATATTTTTTATACGGTAAAATCTATCCATAAATGCTCTCCTTAAAAACAAACTACAGTACAATATTATACTATGCTTTTCCTCTCAAATCAACACTATTTTTTTAATTTTGGAATATTATACAATAATTTAATCTGCCGTTTTGCACCTTGACAGAACGAATTAAATGGTGTAAAATAAAAGTAAGCGTAAACTAACTGTACAAGGCGGTGTAATAATGAACTGTGAATGTGAGATTGATTACGAATACCACGAATTTGTGGAGTGTATAACCTCAGCACTTGATGCCCGTGACCCGTACACAGGTAAACATTCGGCACGGGTCAGCGATATGGCTTGTATGATAAGCGAACTTATGGGCTTATCAGAGGAAGATATTCAGGAAATACACATTGCGGGACATCTGCACGATATCGGCAAAATCGGTATCCCCGACCGTGTCCTGCTTAAAGAGGGAAAGCTTGACGACGAGGAATGGAAGCTGATGAAAAAGCATCCTGAAATCGGTGCGGATATTCTCTCGAGGTCGTCTCATTTTGCACGTCTTGCAGCTATAATCCTCCACCACCACGAGCGTTGGGACGGAAAGGGTTACCCATTCGGTGCAAGGGGTACGGAAATTCCTCTCGGTGCACGGATTATTGCCGTCTGCGACTCGATTGACGCTATGGCTTCAAAGCGTGCCTACAGAAATGCGCTGCCCCTTGAAGTGTGCAAGGCGGAAATTGAAAAGAATGTGGGAATTATGTATGACCCTGAGGTTGCAAAAATTGCGCTTGAAAACTGGGATAAGCTGACGGAAGTTTACAGATAAAAATTAACCGTGTATCAGAAAAGGGGTGTCCCCTTTGCCAATCCGTAATAAACAAATCAAGGGTATCGAGTTTACTGCTCGGTACCCTTAATTACTTCTATACGGTTAGTGCCCTAAATGATACACGGTTTTTGCATTATGTAACGCTTGTAACAAGTCCGTTGATGGAAATACTCGGGTCGTCAAGGTCGATAACAAGGCAGCGTCTGCCGTCGATAACGCTTGTGCGTACCTTGTCTGTGCCGTCACGGCTGATGTTGATTGTGATTTCAGGCGTTTCAAGCACAGTCTTGTTCTCAACAAGATTTTCCACGATGAGCCCGTCAGCGTCGCCGACTTTTTCCTTGAACACGGCAGGAAGCGCGTCAAGCTTTTCGCTGCTTACGCCTGCATCAAAAAGGATATTATGGAGCTTGTTGTCGTCAATAATCGGAAGCTCAGTTTCGTTCTTGGACTTGGTAACAATCTCACGGAGAGTTTCATTCACCTGAGTAATAAGTGTGTAGCTGAGTTCGTCACCAACAACATCATTAAGCACCTCACGGAAGGTGTCCTTTTCGTTCTGACAGGTCATTACAAAGCCACAGCCGAGGACGTCCTCAACCACGGAAATGTTAGGCTTTTTCGGTGTCTTGGTATAGTACATAACACGGTTAACGTCGGGACTTCTATCGCTGAAAACCGGATAGAAGAAACCGTCCGTCGGTGCACGGCTTACGATAAGGTCGGTGTTGGCTTTCTTCACGATTTCGTTTGCCTCGCTGTCAAACATAAGACCGTCGTCACCTGTGCATACGGGGCAGACCGCAACCACGATAAAGTTGTATTCCTCGGTTGCGTCATCGTAGGACTCGTCATTCTTGTCCTTTGTCATAATGCTGTAGGAGCAGTAGCCCATAATCAGCGTGTACGCCATTTCGTACTCCATATTGTTGACAATTCGCTCAATCAGCTTTGCGTTGGCGGTTTCGTCCTCAAGCTTGCCCTTGACAGCGGCATAGAGAATGTTCTGTGCGCCCTCCTCGTCGTATTCAGTATTGGGAAAGCCGTACTCCATAAGATTTTTGCCAACGCTTCCGCCCAGCACCTTTTTCAGCGACTCCATCATAACCGCACCTGCGTCCTCCTCGATAAGGGAGTAAAGCTTGTTCTGGTTGCAGCGGATATTCTTCTGGGGGTCAATGTAAGCGGAAACAACGTGGTTAAGCGTAAAAAATCCGCTGCTGTCGGTAAAATTCTTTTTGATTTCAGCTACTTCTTTTTTGTTCATTGGGGTACTATCCTTTCGCTTTAAATTGTTTTATTCATAGACGCAAATTGTGATTGATGTATGTTCACTGGAATAACTAAAAATAACCATTATATCACCAGTATAATATGTATCGACATATTCAGAGTCAATGTTATTTCCAGCACCAAGTGTTTTTTGTACATCTTCTTTAGTTGACATTTCATTTAACCCTTTTACATTAAAGGTATCTAAATTTAAAAAAATCAAATTATCTGTTTTTGTGTTGTACTCATCTTCTGCGTAACACATTGTTCCGACACATTCATCATCAAAATATAAATCAAACCAATCTGTACCTGTAACGCTGTTTTCATCCGCTTCGAATACTTTTACCTTAATTCTTTCATCAATATCAGAAAGCTTGCAAGGAATAGAAATATCTATGCCGTGACACTGTATCGTGCGGAAATCATCAGAAGACCAGTCTGTTATTTGATATGAAGTTTCGAATTCGTGCTTTTCTGTATTTGCGGTTGCAGTTGTTTTTAATGTTTGTGTTGTTTCAGACACAATTTCCGTCTGCTTTTCACCAGCCTTGCATCCGCTAAATCCGCAGACAACAACAACCGCAAGCATTGCTGCTAAAATGCGTTTCATATAAATGTCCTTTCTTTTTTGAATGTGGAATTTGGAAAGTGGAATGAGGAGTTGTTATTGTTCCTCTGTGTTTTGTTCCCAAAAACAGTGAATACAATCAACTTTATTATTTTTATCATAACTAATTGCAATTGCGTTAATACCATTCCATTTATACCATGTATCAAATTTACTTGTGCTATGAAAATTTGGCTTTCCCAATATTTTTTCAACATCTTCGCGAGTTGATACACCACTGACTATTTCGCCAAATCTGAATTTAGCACCATTTTCACACGATATGTAGAAATCATCCATTCCCTCTCCACTTGGGTTATCCGTTTCATTTTCTGAATAGTAACCTGTCAATATATATAAATCTCCACGAAGTGCATAGCCATAATAGTATTTCTTATATGCTTCATTATAGAAAGACAAGTCAAGTTCCAAGTCAAAATGTTCCACTAATTCCTCATATGAACAGGGTAAAGATAATTTTACTCCGTTTATCTCTACATCACTAAGTAATTCCTCCATTGTCCAATCTGTAATCTCATATTCTGTTTCGATTTGAGTTTCTTCCGAACTTTCGGGGGAGGTTGTTTCTGATGTCTGTGCTGTTTGTGAGGCAGTAGTTGAACTCATTTCAGACACAATTTCCGTCTGCTTCTCGTCAGCCTTGCACCCGCTAAATCCGCAGGCAACAACAGCCACAAGCATTGCTATTAAAATACGTTTCATATAAATGGCCTTTCTTTTTATAATGTGGTATTTGGAAAGTGGAATGAGGAATTAGTGTTACATTCCAACTTTATTATAAATAACTAATTTCGATAGTTTCCCAAAGTGGTCCATAATATAAAAATCTGTTCTGTTCAATTTCTTTTTCAATCTGATTAATTGCAATATGCATCAATTTCTCAAAATCGTCCTGTGTTTTGCAGATGTATTTTGCAACAGGTGTTTGCCAGTTGCAGTCCCATATAATTTCAATACCGAAAATACCACTGTAATATCCTGCATCAAGCAGTAGCTTATTAGGATATTCAACCTGTAACATATCTTCGTCCAAGTATGTTTCCATATATTCAATTTTACCGTTTGAGAAATTAAACTTATTCCAAAAATTATCAGCTAAATAATCTTGTTGTGTAACCATAAAATTTCACTTTCCACATTCCTAATTTCCAAATTTATTAAACCACGCGCGCTCCTCAAAGCTTTTCTTTTTTGCGTGGGTAAGCTGTCCGTCGGCAATTCCCACGGGGAGAATACACACCATCTTGTAATCATCGGGCACACCAAGCACCTTTGCAAGCTGTCCGCCGATATCGTCATCGTCGGTGATATGTCCCTCATACCAACAGCTTTCATAGCCCAGTGCCTTTATCGCAAGGAGCATATTCTGAATTGCCGCAGAGTAGTCCTGCACATTGAAGCACTTGTCACGGTATGCAAAAATTTTCTGCGTAAGCACGCAGATTATTGCAGGTGCGGTTTCGCAAATCGGCGGGTCAATCATACCTTTCAGCTTGTCAAGGACAATCGGGTCGTCAACACAGATAAGGGAGGTCGTCTGCTTGTTGCACCCCGACGGTGCGGCAAGCCCTGCTTCCATAATCTGCACAAGATGTTCACGGGGAATTTTCGTATTCTTATAAGCACCGCGATAGCTTGTGCGGTTTGTAATAATATTCCAAAAATCCATAATTCCTCCTACAATTGCGAATTACGCATTACGAATTGCGAATTATTACCAAGTCCAGTCGGACATAAATCTGCTGAGCTTTGTTTCCTCGCCTGTTTTCTGCTGTTGCTTTTTGAGTTCGTTTGCAAGACCGAGGGCAATAAGTGCCGCACCTGCAAGGGCAAGGTACACAAGCCAAGCAATGCTGTCACGCTGACCGAAGCTGAGGAGAATACCCGAAGCTACCATTGAAGCAACCGCAAGCACAAACCAACGCTTTTTCTTGATGATAAAGGATACAGCAAGCATTATAAACAGCACTGTTCCGATAAACACGGCGTCGAAGCTGTCGCTTGATGTAAAGGACTCCATAAAGAGAATTACCAGGGAAATAATTGCCGCAATAAAGGAGAAATTGTCCGCCTTTTCGGCTGCGTCCTTCCAGATAAGCTTCACAAGCAGGCAGAAGAAGAACACAGGCAGCAAATTGAACTGGACGTTGATGAGTTCAGGCACTTCAAAGAACGGCTGTGCCCAGAATAACGGGAATATAAACGCACCTGCTGCTGTAACTGTCCTGCGGTTTGTAACAGAGGTATGTCCCCTGCGGACAAGATTAAGGGTGAGCAATGCAAGCACGAGAACCGCTGTCCAGCACCTTAAATCATCATCGGTTTCAAACAGATACACAACAACAGGCAGATATGCACCGATTGAGAAAATATCAAAGTAAGTTTTTTTCAACAGCTGTTCGCTGAAAAGGATACGTCCTGCCGCAACAAGAACTGCAAACGGAACAATCAGCATTTCCGCTTCATACGTTACGGCAATTGCAAATGTCAGCACGAAAATCGGCAGAATAAGGTTGAGAGTGTTCTTTTTGATTACAGAGATAAATCCTGAGCAAACTGCAAGGATTGCACCGAAAATCATTATTGCATTATTGTCTGCATCTGCACCTGCAATGAACAGCCAGCTGCTGAAAATCGGAGCTGTCCACCAAAGAAATGTACATATATGCGGATTGACATTCGGGAACACGTCAAATGCTTCGCCAAGTGCGTAAACAGCCAATATAAGCATTATTGCAACCGCAGGGAAACAAGCGAGGTAATCAAGGTCGTCAAGGAACTTGAAGCCTGCAAGAAGTGATGTCAGGAGCAATGCTCCGTTAAGCAGATTGATATGCTGGAATTTTTCCTTTGGGAATGAATACCTTGCGGCAAACACGGCTGTGTATGCACAGACTGCAAGCATTGAAACAAAGTCTGCACTTTCCCAAAGCATACAGGAAATCAGGAACACGGGAAGTATGCAAAGAATGGAAATTCCGTAGGATTTTGCGTAACGTGCCGCTTTCGGAATAAACAGCAGTACAGCTGCAATTATACAGAAAAGAATGAAAATAACCGACATTGCGGAGTCGCCGTTTTCAACTGCGTAAGGAAAAACTATGTCGTAATCTATAAAAATAAGAACAAGCGGAAGCACTGTCTGGAAAGTAAGTATTGGGCAAAGAACAGAGGAAAATTTTCCGTTTCCGCAAATAATTGTGCAGATTATTCCTGCCGCAAGCACGGCAATTGCCGCAAAACAGCCTGCGTCACCGTCAACGCAGCAGCAGAATGAATTGATAATGGTATAAGCTGCAAAAACAATATCGTTAGCACCGCTGTAAAGCTTATCCCTGAGCGGAGTAAGACGTGTTATAAGGAAATATGCGGCAACTGCTGCAAAGGAAATAAGAATTCCCCACAAATCGAGTCTGAAAATGAGCATAAGGTCGGTTACAAACCATATAAACGCCGCAAAGGAAAATGCCTTGAATTCGCTTGTGCTGTAGCGTATTGCAAGGATAATCATTTCCGCAAAAACAACACCCGAAGCAAGTATCATTTCCCAGCTTGGCACGGAATTGTCAATAAGGTAATTGATGTTTTCAACAGCCGCCAGCAGACCTGCAATACCTGCGGCTGCAATTGCAAACCACTTCATTATATTGCGGATAATTTCGGGAAGAAGTCCCATTGCCGAAAGGGTTGCGTAGATAAGGGCGGTTGCGGCAATTACGCAGGTAACGCTTGAAACGCTGTCGGGGTCAAAGCCTGAGAAAAGGGAAATTGTGATAAATGAAGCAAATGCAATTGGACTGAATACGCCGCTTTTTTCGGTGAAGCTTTTTGTAAGGAAGCAGGCGGAGTAAAGTGCGAAGGCAATCAGGGTAACAATGTTGAATGTATCATTAACGAATACGCAGTTTGAGAGTATACCGATGATTGTAGTGCTGATAAGTGCAAAATAGCTGTACTGTGACGAGAAGACATTGTCATCTCCGAAAATTTCGTCATAAAAATCTTTTATAAACGATTCAGCGATAACAATCAGCAGAGAGTAAACCGCAATGGCAAGCACTGCAATATCGGCTCTCGGAATGACGTGTAAGAGAATGAATGCAACTGCTGCTGAGAAGCTGTAATGGGAAACAGCGGCGAAAAACTTGTTTTTGTAATCGTAAGCACCCTTGAAAAATGGAATGCACACGCTGAGGGCAAGAATTGCAAACAGAAGCAGACGTCCGTTGCCGTAGAATGAAAGATAATGTCCGAAAACTTCAAGCAGACCCGCAGCAATTACTGCCGCAGGAAGAAAGACGCTTCCGAGTATGTAGAAGATTTTTCCCGTCTGTTCAAGTCTTAGCTTTCGCTCGGTAAAAGAGTGGATACCGAAGAAAAGTGCCGAGAAGGATACAAGCACAACGGCTTTGAAGAAGCTGTTGAGCACACCCCAGGTTGCGGCTGCAAAGATAAATCCTGAAAGTGACAGGAACAATGCACCGAGTATGAGAATAATATTTATTGTACTGATTTTCTTTTTCGGAGCAGCTGCTTCGGGAGCAACAAACACATCAAGCTTTTCTGCATATACGACAGGCTTTGATGCTGCCGTATGAGCAGTCTGAGGCTCCGCAGACTTAACATCTGGAGGAGAAGCAGGCTGTGCGGCAGATATGCTTTGCACAGGTGCTTCCGTTAAGCTGTTTTCGGCAGCAGTTTTGATTTTCTCGGGAGCTTCAGGAGCATTTTTTTCCGTATTTGCCTCATTTGCAAGCTGCGCAAGAAGTGCGTTTACCTGCTCACTGAGAGCCTTGTTGGAGCGTTTCAGCTCAGAACAGGTTGAAAGCTGAACAAGAAACAGTATCAGCAGAACTATCGGCGATATAAGCCATAATAAAATAAAAAGCATTGTATTACCTCCATTGTCTTTGTCTTTAATGCGAATACTAACCTATGATAATTATAGCTGACAATACAAAAAATGTCAACAATATATTGACTGGCTATGAATATGTTTTTGGTTATAGTAATCAAAAATCGCTGAAAAATGGTTACAAAAAGCAACAAATAAAAAAAATGTATTGACAACAATGCTATATGTGGTATAATATATCCCGTAGTAATTTTTCAGAGAAAGGAGCAATAACCGTGACACCGATACCTTTTATAGAGTTCAGCCTGTATGAAATGTTTCATATGTTCATATTCTGGTCGTTCATCGGCTGGGGAATTGAAGTATGCTGGATGACACTTGAAACGGGCGAATATCAGAACAGGGGCTTTCTTAATATGCCTATCTGCCCTATTTACGGCTTTGGTGTAATTATGGTTACGGTGTTCTTCCGTCCTGTTTCGCATACAATTATCCCGCTGTTTATTGCAACATCAATTCTCTGCACGGCCTTTGAGCTTTTTGTGGGACTTGGAATGGAAAAGCTTTTTCACGCAAGATGGTGGGATTACTCACACGAAAAATTCAACTTCAAGGGCTACATCTGTCTGAAAATCTCCATTCTTTGGGGTGTTGGCTGTGTAACGGTGGTACGCTTTGTTCAGCCGATGGTTGAGCTTGCAATTGACAAAATGCCCGTAAAGATGGGCTTTGCGTTTATACTGCTTTGGTCGGCACTGCTGGTAATTGACATCGTTGCATCATTGAGTGCGGTAAGAAAGCTCAATCTCCGACTTAAACAGCTGGACGAAATTTCCAAGATTATGCTACTGAGTGCCGAAAAAATCGGCGGTACACTTTCGCAGAAAACACTTGAAAGCAAGGAAATATACGACAGTGCTGTTGAAAAGGCTGATGCCAAAACCCACGAGCTAAAAGAAAAGCTTGCCGAAAAAACAGACGCTACAACTCAGAGCTTCCGTGAAAAGTATGAGCAGCTTAAATCAACTAAGGACGGCGAGTCACGCTTTGCGGAAATCAAGGCTAAGTACGGTAAAATTGTTGACGCCGCCGACTTCAAAATAAGCGAATGGCGTGAAAAATACGACAGGCTTATGGACTCCCGTGACCGCTCGGTTGAACGTCTTATCAAGGCGTTTCCTCAGCTGCGTTCCACTTCATACGGAGAAACTATGGAAAATCTGAAACGCAGATTGAAGGTTATTTCCGCAAAGGTGAAAATCGAAAGCAGCTTCAGAAACAATTCAGAGGAAACTGTCAATATAGCAGTTGAGCAAAATGCGGATGAAGCTGAAATTGCTGTTGCTGAAATGATTGAGACAAAACAAGGGTGAAAATGTGATTTTTCTGTTAAAATGACGGATTTCGTGTTGACAAGTTGTGCAGAATGTGCTATACTATTTGAAGTTTGGACAACCTTTAAGTTAATCCCGTGAGATTGACAAGGCAGTCGCTTATAGTGATATTCTGCGGCAGGTGTAAGCCGTACCTTCGGTAAAGCTATACCTGTATTGTAAAATAAATATAAGTTGATTTATACCTGTCTGTGTCAGTTCACGGACAGGTATTTTTTATTTGGAGGTGCTGAAATGAGCAGTCCGCAGCTTAATCAGAAGGCTGTTATACTTGATGAAAACACTATGGCAAGAGCGGTTGCAAGAATTTCCTACGAAATACTTGAACGTAATAAAGGTGCTGAGAATATCTGCCTTGTTGGTATAATGTCAAGAGGTGTGCACCTTGCGAAAAGAATTGCCCAAAAGCTTTTTGAGCTTGAAGGTGCAGAGGTTGAAACGGGTACGCTTGATATTACGGCTTACCGTGACGACGAAAAGCACTCCGCAGGCATTGACAGAACCGACATTCCCTTTGACGTGAAAGACAAGAGTGTGATAATCGTTGACGATGTTATTTTCACGGGAAGAAGTGCAAGGGCGGCTATGGACGCTGTCACAAAACGCGGCAGACCGAGAAGCATTCAGCTTGCGGTGCTTGTGGACAGAGGTCACCGTGAACTGCCGATACGTCCCGATTACGTTGGCAAGAATGTGCCGACATCGAGGGAAGAAGCGGTAAAGGTACAGATGAAGGAAATTGACGGAAGCGACAAGGTTGTAATTTTTGAATAATGGAGGAAATAAATGAGTATTCTTCTTAAAAATGTAAGGGCGGTCGATGATAAGACCGATAAAATCTGCGATATATTTATTGACGGCAGCAAGATTGCTGAGATTGGCGAAAGCCTTGCGGTAACAGCTGACAAGGTTGTTGACGGCGGCGGAAGGCTTGCGGTTATGCCTGCACTTTTCGATATGCACGTTCACTTCCGTGACCCCGGTCAGACTCACAAGGAAACTGTTGAAACAGGCTGTGCGGCGGCACTTGCAGGCGGTGTAAGCGGTGTTGCTTGTATGCCTAACACAAGTCCTGCAATCGACAGCAAGGAAACGGTTGATTATATTCTCGACAAAGCAAAGAACACAGGCGTTGATGTGTACCCCGTTGGCTGTATCACAAAGGGTATGCAGGGCGGCGAACTTTATGACTGGACTGAGCTTGGTGTAAAGCTGATTTCCGATGACGGACGTCCCGTTGCTAACGCTGAAATGATGCGTCAGACTCTTGAAGCCACAAACGAAAACGGACTCCTGGTGGTTTCTCACTGTGAGGATTTGAACATCATCAACGGCGGTATAATCCACAAGGGTGCGGTATCCGAAAAGCTTGGCGTTAAGGGTATGGACAGAGCCTCCGAGGACAGCATTACTGCGAGAGAAATCGCTCTTGCTGACTCCTGCGGTGCAAGAATTCACATCTGCCACGTTTCAACAAGGGGCAGTATGAACTTTATCCGTGACGCAAAGAAAAACGGCATAAAGGTTACCTGTGAAACCTGTCCGCATTACTTCACATACACTGAGGACAAGCTTCTCAGCCGTGACGCTGACTACAGAATGAACCCTCCTCTCAGAAGCGAGGACGACAGACTTGCGGTGCTTGAAGCGGTACTGGACGGCACGGTTGACTGTATCGTAACAGACCACGCTCCACACGCTGCTGAGGAAAAGGCTGATTTCCTCAAAGCACCAAACGGTGTTGTGGGACTTGAAACCTCACTTGCTGTAACACTTACACAGCTTTATCATACTGGCAAGCTTACTCTTAACAGAATTGCTGAGCTTATGGCAATCAATCCGAGAAAGCTTCTTGGTATTGAGGTTACACGGATTGAAAAGGGTGCAAAGGCTGACCTTGCGGTTGTTGACCTTGACAAGGAGTGGACGGTTGTTCCTGAAGAGCTTCACTCAAAGTCAAAGAACACTGTGTTCAAGGGTGAAAAGCTGAAGGGTAAGAATATTATAACGATTACAAACGGTGAAATCAGATTTGAAGCTTGATGACGGGAGTTGACATAATGAAGATAAAATACAACAATGAAGAAAACCCTACGGCAACTATATGTATTGTTGTCTGCTTAATTCTCGTAGGACTTGCAATATGGAATCTGACAGTTGGAGAGCCGGACAAGCCGCAGCTGTCCGCTTCAATTTCAATGTTTGCTATAGCAGCGTTTATTTTCTTTGCAAGCAGGCTTGCTGATAAAGACGTCAAGGCTCACAAAAAAGAGCGTGAGCGAATTCTCCGTGAGGGTAATTGCATCAAGGGGAAGGTTGTTGAACTGACCAAAAGACGTACTTCAAACAAGCATTACAGCAGATATCTGAAAATCAGCTGTTTCAGCACTATGCTCAACAGGGAGATTACATTTGAAACACCTGCTCTTCACTCTGAATTTGAGGAATATGAGGGACTTTCCTGTACAGTTTACGAGGCATATGAAAATCCCGATTATCCTCCCCGACTCAATATAAAGCCTATGCTAAGTGTTCAGGATGCAAACGGAAATGTAATGAAGTCTGTTCCGAGCAATGTGGTTGACGGAGTGGCTTTCTATGCTGATGAGCTTGAAAATGCTGAGAAGAAAAAGATAAAGCTGAGCGATGTTCTCTGGGTAGTTTTTGTAATTGCATTTTTTATAGCAGCAGGTTATTTCTGTCTAAAACAATAATGCAGTTTTATAAAGTTAAAAAATTAAATTTATATAAGGAGTGGTAGTAATGTCATTTGACAGACTCATCAAGAAAATCGTGGAAACAGGTAACCCAACAGTTGTAGGTCTTGACCCTAAGCTGGACTACGTTCCGGGCTTCATCAAGGAAAAGGCTTTCGCTGAAAGGGGTGCAACACTTGAGGGTGCGGCAGAAGCACTCTGGCAGTTCAACAAGGCTATCATCGACGCAGTTTATGATATCGTTCCTGCAATCAAGCCACAGGCGGCTTACTACGAAATGTACGGCTGGCAGGGTGTTCAGACTCTTTACAAGACAGTTAAGTACGCTCAGGAAAAGGGTATGTTCGTAATGGTTGACGGTAAGAGAAATGACATTGGTGCAACTATGGAGGCTTACACAAACGCTTACCTCGGCAGCACAACTGTTGACGGTCAGGTTTTCGAGGGCTTCGGTGCTGACGCTCTTACAGTAAACGGCTACCTCGGCACAGACGGTATCGCTCCTCTTACAGCAGTTTGCAAGGAAAAGGACAAGGGTATCTTCGTTCTTGTCAAGACTTCCAACAAGTCCAGCGGTGAGCTTCAGGACAGAGAGCTTGACGACGGAAAGAGCGTTTACGAAACAATGGGCGATATGTGCGAAAACTGGGGTGCTGACACAATCGGCGAATACGGCTACTCCGCAGTAGGTGCTGTTGTCGGTGCAACTTACCCTGAACAGCTTGCTGAAATGAGAGCAAAGCTTCCACACACATTCTTCCTCGTACCGGGCTACGGTGCACAGGGCGGCGGTGCAGAGGGCGTTGCAAAGGCATTCGATGACAAGGGTCTCGGTGCAATCGTTAACTCCTCCAGAGCAGTAATGTGTGCTTATCAGAAGGAAAACTGCGACGAAACAGATTTCGCAGGTGCAGCAAGACGTGAGTGCATCAGAATGAGAGAGGATATCACAGGCTTTGTAACAGCTCTCAAAAAGTAATCAATCCAAATTTTTGACTGGGGGAAACTTCAATGTCTTTATTCAATATGGGCGATAAGGCTTATCTTATGCTTGCTGACGGCAGAATTTTCGAGGGCTACTCCTTTGGTGCAAGCGGCACAGCATACGGCGAAATCGTCTTTTCCACAAGTATGACAGGCTATCAGGAGGCTCTTACTGACCCTTCCTACTACGGACAGATTTTAACTCAGACCTTTCCTCTCGTTGGCAACTACGGTGTCAACGATGAGGACTACGAGTCCGACGCACCTGCTCTCAGCGGTTACGTTGTAAGAGAATGGTGCAACGCTCCATCCAACTTCCGCTGTGAGGGCAACCTTGACGAGTTTATGAAGAAGCACGGTGTTGTTGGTATCCACTCCATCGACACACGCTGCCTTACAAGAATTATCCGTGAAAAAGGTGCAATGAACGGCGTTATCACAACTGAAAACGTGTATGAGAAAAAGGACGAGTTACTGAAAAAAATTGCCAAATACAAAATCGAAAATGCTGTCAAGGCTGTTACTGCAAAGGAGCAGAAAACTTACACAGCGGAGAACGGCAAGTTCAACGTTGCAATGCTTGATTTCGGTCACACAAAGAGCTTCCGCAACGAGCTTCTGAGCCGTGGCTGTAACGTTACTGTTCTTCCTGCTGACACAACAGCTGAGCAGGTCAAGGCACTTAATCCAGACGGTATTGTTCTTTCCGCAGGTCCGGGCAATCCAGCTGAAAACACAGAAATTATCGCAAATATCCGTGAAATTCTCGGTATGAATATTCCTGTTTTCGGCACGGGCTTAGGTCACCAGCTTTGCGCACTTGCTATGGGTGCAAAGGTTGAAAAGATGAAGCACGGTCACCGCGGTGCAAGTCAGCCTGTTAAGGAAGCAAACGGCGAAAGAACCTTTGTTACCGCACAAAATCACGGTTACGTTGTTGCAAATCTTGACGGAATTGCCTGCGAGATTACACATACAAACGCTAACGACGGTACTTGCGAGGGTATCAGATACAAGGATATTCCTTGCTTCACACTTCAGTTCTATCCGAAGGTAAGCGGCGGACCGCAGGAAACCGTATCCTTCTTTGATGATTTTGTTTCAATGATGAATAAGGAGGACAAGTAATATGCCACTGAGAAAAGATATAAAGAAAGTCCTCGTTATCGGTTCGGGACCAATCATCATCGGTCAGGCTGCTGAGTTTGACTACGCAGGCACACAGGCTTGCCGCACACTGAAACAGGAAGGTCTTGAGGTTGTTCTTATCAACTCCAACCCTGCTACAATTATGACTGACAAGGCTATGGCAGACAAGGTTTATATCGAACCGCTGACCCTTGACGTTGTAAAGAAAATTATCAAAATTGAAAAGCCTGACAGCGTTCTTTCCACCCTCGGCGGACAGACAGGTCTTACACTTTCTATGCAGCTTGCGGAGTGCGGCTTCCTTGCTGAACAGGGTGTAAAGCTTCTTGGTGCAAACCCTGAAACTATCCACAAGGCTGAGGACAGACAGGCTTTCAAGGATACAATGGAAAAAATCGGCGAGCCTTGCATTCCGTCAAAGGTTGTTGAAACAGTTGAGGACGCAGTTGACTTTGCTGAGGTTATCGACTACCCTGTAATCGTTCGTCCTGCATTTACCCTCGGCGGTACAGGCGGCGGTATCGCATACAATGAGGACGAACTTCGTGACATTGCAACAAATGGTCTGCGACTCTCCCCTATCACACAAATTCTCGTTGAAAAGTGTATCAGCGGTTGGAAGGAAATCGAATTTGAGGTTATCCGTGACAGCAAGGGCAACGTTATCACAGTCTGCTCAATGGAAAACTTCGACCCTGTAGGCGTTCATACAGGCGACTCAATCGTTATTGCTCCTGCTGTATCCCTTACAGACAGAGAGTATCAGATGCTCCGTACTGCGGCTCTGAATATCGTTTCCGAGCTTAAGGTTGAGGGCGGCTGTAACTGTCAGTTTGCACTTCACCCTGACAGCTTCGAATACGCTGTAATCGAGGTTAACCCACGAGTTTCACGTTCTTCCGCACTTGCTTCCAAGGCAACAGGCTACCCTATTGCAAAGGTTGCTTCAAAGATTGCTATCGGCTACAGCCTTGATGAAATTGTAAATCAGGTTACGGGCAGCACTTACGCTTGCTTCGAGCCAGCTGTTGACTACTGTGTTGTAAAGTTCCCTAAGTGGGCTTTCGATAAGTTCGTTTATGCTAAGCGTACACTTGGCACACAGATGATGGCAACAGGTGAGGTTATGTCCATCGGCACTTCCTTTGAACAGGCTATGATGAAGGCTGTTCGTTCAATCGAGCTGGGACTTGACACAATGAACCTGAAAAAGCTTGAACGTCTTGATGACGCTGAAATCAGAAGCCGTCTCTACAATGTTGACGATGAGCGTGCATTCGTTGTGTTTGAAGCACTGAAACGTAACATTTCAATTGATACAATCCACGAAATCACAAAGATTGACCGTTGGTTCATCTCCAAGCTGAACAACCTTGTTGAGCTTGAAAGATACCTTGCTGACGGCGAGCTTACAGAAGAAAAGTACGATATTGCCAAGAAGTACGGCTACCTCGACAGCACAATCGAACGTATCAGCGGTCAGAAGTGCCCTAAGAGAACAAGAGCCGTGTTCAAGATGGTTGACACCTGTGCAGGCGAATTCAAGGCTGAAACACCTTACTTCTACTCTACATTTGACGAGGAGAATGAAGCAAAGCAGTTCATTGAAAACAACGACACAGGCAAGAAGAAAATCATCGTTTTCGGCTCAGGTCCAATCCGTATCGGTCAGGGTATCGAGTTCGACTACTGCTCTGTACACTGTGTATGGGCACTTAAAGAAATGGGCTACGAGGCTGTTATCTGCAACAACAACCCCGAAACTGTTTCTACTGACTTTGACACAGGCGACAGACTCTACTTCGACCCGCTCACAAGAGAGGACGTTGAAGCTATCATCGAAACCGAAAAGCCATACGGCGTTGTTGTTCAGTTCGGCGGTCAGACTGCTATCAAGCTTACAAAACACCTCTCCGATATGGGTGTAAATATTCTTGGTACTTCCGCTGACAGCATTGACGCTGCTGAGGACAGAGAACGTTTTGACGAACTCCTCAACAAGTGCGGTATTCCACGTCCTGAGGGCTTCACAGTAATGAACACAGAGGAAGCACTCAAAGCTGCTGAACAGCTTGGCTACCCTGTTCTTATGCGACCTTCCTACGTTCTCGGCGGTCAGAATATGATTATCGCTCACTCCAATCAGGATATCATCGAGTATATGGAAATCATTATGCGTGGTGGACTTGAAAATCCTGTTCTCATCGACAAGTATATGATGGGTAAGGAAGTTGAGGTTGACGCAATCTGTGACGGTACAGACTATGTTATCCCGGGTATTATGGAGCACATCGAGCGTGCAGGTATCCACTCCGGCGACTCAATTTCCGTATATCCTGCACTTACTCTCACAAAGAAAATCCGTGAAACAATTATCGAGTACACACGCAGACTTGCTATGGAACTCAAGGTTATCGGTCTTGTAAATATTCAGTACGTTGTTTACAACGACGAGGTTTACGTTATCGAAGTTAACCCACGTTCCTCCAGAACCGTTCCTTACATTTCCAAGGTAACAGGCGTGCCGATGGTTGACGTTGCAACAAAGATTATGCTGGGCGAAAGCCTTAAAGACCAGGGCTACACAAGCGGACTCTACAAGGAAGCTGACTTTATCGCTGTAAAGGTTCCTGTGTTCAGCTTTGAAAAGCTTCACGATGTTGATACAGCACTTGGTCCTGAGATGAAGTCCACGGGTGAGTGTCTCGGTATCGCAAAAAGCTTTGAGGACGCACTCTACAAGGGTCTTGTTGGTGCAGGCTACAGCCTTGAAAAGAAGCAGGGCGGCGGCGTACTTATTACAGTACGTGACACCGACAAGCAGGAAATCATCTACGTTGCTGAAAAGTTTGAGCACCTCGGCTTCGATGTTTACGCAACAAGCGGAACAGCTTCAATGCTGAACAGAAATATGGTTGCCGCAAGCGTTACAAGACGTGCATCAGAGGAAGCACCAAACGTTATGACTCTCCTTGACAGCGGCAAGATTGACTATGTAATTTCCACCTCCGCAAAGGGACGTATCCCTGCGTTTGACAGCGTAAAAATCCGCCGTAAGACTGTTGAACGTTCTATCTGCTGTCTGACAGCTATCGACACAGCAAACGCTGTTGCTGACATCCTTATGATGGGCAAGAACATCGACGATATGGAAATGATTGATATTACGGAAATATGATTGAATTGGAGGACTCCCAATGAAATACACACAGGGTAAATATCTTATCCTTTCAAAGAAAACACTTGCAAAGGAAATCTATGACCTGACAATTCTTTGTCCTGATGTTGCAGAAGCGGCTGTGGCAGGTCAGTTTGTCAACGTCAAGGTTGACGGCTTTATGCTCCGCCGCCCGATTTCCATTTGCTCTATTGACAAGAATAAGGGTACTCTCCGAATTATCTTCGAGGTAAGAGGTGAGGGTACGAAGGTTATGTCCCAGCTTGCAGAGGGTGCAATGATTGATATTGTTGCACCTCTCGGCGGACGCGGCTTCGAAATGGACGGCCACGAAACTGCTGTTATCATCGGCGGCGGTATCGGCAACCCTCCAATGCTTGCGGTTGCCGAAAACTTCGGCAAGAACGCCACTGTAATCAGCGGCTACAGAAACGCTTCTGCTGTAATTTTGCAGGAGGATTTCGCCGCAACAGGTGCAGAGACAATCCTCTGTACAGATGACGGCTCAGCAGGCAGAAAGGGCTTCGTAACAGACGCTCTCAAAGAAGTTCTTGCTTCCAAAAAGCCTGACGTAATCTACGCTTGCGGACCGAACGTGATGCTCCGCAGAATTATCGAAATCGCAAAGGAAAACGGTGTAAAGTGTCAGGTTTCCCTTGAAGAAAGAATGGGCTGCGGTGTTGGTGCGTGCCTCGTTTGTGCTTGCAGAACAATCCGTGACGGCAACGAGTATTACGCTCACGTCTGCAAGGACGGTCCTGTTTTCAATGCTGAGGAGGTGCTTTTCGATGAGTAATTCAAACAAGCTTGCCGTGAATTTCTGCGGCGTGGACTTCAAAAATCCGCTTATTCCTGCTTCGGGTGCATTCGGCTACGGACGTGAATTCGAGCACTTCTATCCCCTGTCAACTCTTGGCGGTATCTCCGTAAAGGGTACTACTCCGAAACAGCGTACAGGTAACCTTCCGCCAAGAATTGCTGAAACTCCAAGCGGTATGCTCAACAGCGTAGGTCTCCAGAACCCTGGCGTTGACCACTTTATTGCAGTTGAACTCCCTAACCTTAAGACAAAGGACACAGTTGTAATTGCTAACATTGCAGGCTCAACAGCTGACGAGTACCGTGAAATTGCTGAAAAGCTTGACAGCACAGACGTTGATATGATTGAGGTAAACATTTCCTGTCCTAACGTAAAGGCAGGCGGTGCGGCTTTCGGTGTAAGCTGTGAGGGTGCGGCTTCTATCACAAAAATCGTAAGAGCGGCAACAAGCAAGCCTGTTATGATGAAGCTTTCCCCTAACGTTACAAACATTGCTGAAATTGCAAAGGCTGTTGAAGCTGAGGGTGCTGACGCAGTTTCCCTTATCAACACACTTCTCGGTATGCGTATTGACATAAAGACCCGCAGACCAATTCTACACAACAATGTGGGCGGACTTTCGGGTCCTGCTATCTTCCCTGTTGCGGTAAGAATGGTATGGCAGGTTGCCAACGCAGTAAATATCCCCGTATGCGGTATGGGCGGTATTTCACGTTGGGAAGACGTTGTTGAAATGATGATGGCAGGTGCAAAAACTGTACAGATTGGTGCGGCACTTTTCTCCAACCCGATGGCTCCTGTTGAGATTATCGAGGGACTTGAAAAGTATGTTGCTGACAACAATCTTAACAGCTTGCAGGACATTGTTGGTACTGTACAGCCGTGGTAAAAAAATCAAGGGTATCGAACATCAGAGTTCGGTACCCTTATTTATTTCTGCATATTTCCGCCAGATTTGCAGATACTACTGCAAGGTGATTTGTTATGAAAAAAGGCAAGCTTTATTTTTCCATACTTGGTGCAGTTACGGGAGTGTGCAACGGTTTGTTCGGGTCAGGCGGCGGAATTGTTGCCGTACCGATGTTGCAAAAAGGCGACGTGCCGACTAAAAATTCCCACGCAACTTCCCTTGCACTGACCCTGCCGCTGTCACTGGTGTCGGCATTTTTCTATGCAAGCGAGGGTAACTTTCAGTGGGAATACACATTGAAGCTTATCCCCCTCGGTCTTGCGGGAGCGGTGCTGGGAAGTCTGCTGATGAAAAGGATACCCACAAAGCTTTTGAAGCAGATATTCGGCGTACTGCTGATAATTTCGGGAGGGAGGATGTTGCTGCTGTGATATGGGCGTACATTGCGGCTTTTGTGACGGGAGTCCTCGCCTCTCTCGGAGTCGGCGGAGGGATGGTGCTGATAATCTACCTGACGGTTTTCGGCGGCTTCGACCAGCTTTCCGCACAAGGAATAAACCTGATTTACTTTTTGCCGATTGCGTTGCTGTCGGTGATAATCCACAGCAGAAACGGACTTGTTGAGTGGAAAAAAATACTCCCGTCGCTGGTGACGGGAGTAATATTTGCATTGGCAGGTGCGGCTTTGGCACGTTACATCGGATCGCCGCTTCTGCGGAAAATTTTTGCGGGGTTTATCCTGCTTATCGGGTTTAAAGAGCTTTTTGGTTCTTTCGGTAAGCGAGATAAGTCTCAAGAATAATCGTTGCGGCAACAGCGTCAACAACAGCCTTGCGCTTCTTGCCGCGGACGTTGGTTTCGTTGAGGTAATTGTGTGCGGTAACGGTTGTGCGGCGCTCGTCCCAAAGCTCGGTTGGGATACCCGAAAGCTCCCCTGCAAGGCGTGCAAACTCGGCGCACTTTTCGGCACGCTCGCCCGTTGTTCCGTTCATATTTTTAGGGTAGCCGACTACGATAAGCTCGGCTTTTTCCTTTTGTGCAAGCTCGGCAACTTTTTCAGCACAACGCTGAAAGTTGTACTCGGTGATTACCGTCAGCGGCGAAGCAAGCATTTCGCTCTTGTCGCAAACGGCAATTCCTGTTCGGCTGTCGCCGAAGTCTACTGACATTATACGCATTTTATTGTCCTCCATTTTCTAACAACGAAATAGAAATACTTGATAAAGTATTGTTTTTTTCATATATGTCAAAAAAAAGCTTTATTTCATAATCATTGTCGCTAAAAGCATATCTTCTATTTGACTCGCTATAATCATAAACATTTGGTTCACCAAAAACATTCGTTATATCATCTTGTGAACTGTAAAAACCAATTCCACAAGATGTGGTTATATTAATATTTGCTTTTTTACAATTATTATCACTAAATGTAATACTGGAAATATCATTATTAATAATTGTGTTTACATCATTAATATCGCTAAGAAAAGATGTTGTAAACATAAAAATATCATTGTAAGTTACATCAACATAAAACCCTTTCTTACCTTGATATAGCACACTATTTTCATCAACATACTCTGCTTCATATGAAAAATTTTCATCCAGTTCCATTATTTTATTCAGCGTAGTAGGTAATGTAAGCGTTTGTCCATTGATAATGAGGATGTTTCTTAATTCGTCCATAGTCCATCCATCTGGCAACACTGTTTCTATTGATAACTCTGTTGCTTCTGTTTGATTTACAGTTGTTACAGCCGTTGTCACCTCTCCCTCGCCATTATTTCCGCAAGCGGTAAGCGTGCAGGCAATTGCGGCGGTAATAAGAATTGATAAAAACTTTTTCATCTGATGTCCTCCTTATGTTAATTCAATCTGCAAATCATAATATATTCTTCATCATTTTCGTCAACAATTTCAAAGCCAACGTTCAGATACATTTTCACAGCATAGTTGGCTTTCTGCACGGCAAGGGAAGCCTGCTTGTATCCGTTTTGCTTAAGCAATTCAAGCATCTGCTTCATCATAGCTGTTCCTATTCCGAAATTACGGTACTCCTTATACAGCGAAATCGCAAAGGACGGGGTTGCATCGTCGACGTGCCCGTAATCTTTCATAATGCGTGTCCATACTGCACCAACGATTTTGCCGTCCGTTTCTGCAACAAGGCAGTGGTCATCGGGAAATTTGCCGAAGTCCCTGACGTAAACCTGCAAATCCTCGTTCTGAATGATTGATTTCGGCGGCGGCTCGACACCCTGCGGAATGAAAATTGCTTCGTATATAAAATCGTTCAGGACATCATATTCTGTTTCCTTGATTTTTCTGATTATGTACTGCATTTGTTCTCCTTTATCTCAGCTTTTTTGAAAGATACAAAACAAGGTCATCATCATTTGTGTAAATCGTATCATAAGGCGTGCACGGCTTATCCTTATACCATACGCCCGACCCGTCAGGAATATATCCTCGCTTGACATACATACGCTGTGCACTTCCGTAACCGTTGTGCAGACCAACGCCGAGATAAACTATATCCGCATACTCTGCGGCAATTTTTTCAGCAACGTCCATAAGCTTTGTACCAATACCATTTCTTTGGAATTTCCACAGCACATTGAAATCAACAATTTCGGGATACCCCATTCCGCCGAAAGCGCCCCATTTGCAATCAGGATAAATATTCACATAGCCCGCAGGCTCGCCGTTATAATCAGCGGCAAGAGAAATCGCTCTCCCCTCGGCTACATCTTTAAGCCGCATTTCAAGCTTTTCGGTTGTTGAGTCCCAGCCTTGTGCAATTTCTCCTTCGGTAAAAATTTTCGGGTCGGTTTCACACAGGTCACGGATTAAAATTGTTCCATCATTATAATATATCATTCTGTACCTCTTGTAAAGTTACTTTTCCTTAAACTCGTCAAACTCTTTTTTACACCACGCCGAATGTGAAAGCGTAGAAAGCTCATCGGTCAGGTGGTCGTTGTTGTTGCGGAATATAATTTTCGGCACGAGGTTATCGTCGTACTCCACAAGGGAAACCGCCGTGTTGTCCGACCAGCCCACGTCTTTAAGCCGTTCAATTGGCATACCCATTGCATAGCAGAGATATGTACGGAGCGCACAGCCGTGGGACACGACAGCAATTGTTCTGCCGTGATTTTCTGCGGCGATTGCTGTAACTGCGGCTTTCATTCGCTCGTAAACCTGACGGACACTTTCGCCGTTCTCAATCTCAAAATCGTACATACGATTTTCCCAAACCTCGTACTCCTTTGGGTAACGCTTCGGAATATCAATCCAGGGCATCCCCTCCCACACGCCGCCGTTGATTTCAACAAGCTGTTCATCACGGATAATTTCAAGTCCGTGATATCTGTTCACAGCTTCAGCGGTGGAAATCGTGCGCTTCATTGGGCTGGAATAAATTTTCTCAATTTGAATATCCCTGAATCTTTCTGCAAGGCATTCAAGCTGACGTGTGCCTTTGGGACTGATTTCGCAGTTTGTACGTCCCTGAAAGAATTCCTGCACGTTGCCCATTGCTTCTGCGTGGCGGACAAAATATATTTTCAGCATAGTAATTTTCCTTTGCAATTATTTTTCAGCAACACTTTTTATCCAGCCTGTTACGCCCTTTGGCAGACGTTCATCGGCAGGTGTGCCGTTGTCAAACATAAGATTATTCTGTATCCAGTTTATCATACAGTGCTGACCCATTTCGAAGCCGTAGAACACCGAGGACAGACCTCCGTCGCCGTTATAGACCCACTCAGGGAAGAACAACAGGCAGTTTTTAAGCGTTTCAAGCTTTGCAATATGTGGCTCAATGCACTCGTCAAAGGTTGCCATTTCGTCGTGCTTGCCGTGAGCGATAATAAGGTTTATTCCGCTTTCGGAAATACGGTCAAGTGCTTCATATGATGGCATATAACCCGAAGAAATCGGAATTGCACCATCGAAATAATTGCCGTAATCTTCAAGCAGCTGCCAGGTGAAATATCCGCCTGATGAAGCACCCATAACGAATTTCTTGCCTATGTTTGCGGCGTGCTCCTCACAAACCTTGTCGTAGATTGCCTTGACAGGTGCGGAATAGACCTTGCCCCAGCCGTTCAAAATCTGCCCTTCCTCGGTACGCTCCTCGTTGGCAAGGGGCACGATTATGTATGCACCGCCCATTTCCTGCTGATATTTCGGTGAAGCGTACTGCTCTGCACCGCAGCACATTATACAGCCGTCACCCATAAGGGAGTTGCTTGCACCGTGAAGCCACATTGTCACGGGGTATGTGCCGTTCGGGTCAGCACCGTGCTTTACGGGGTCGTACACATAATAAGTGATATCGCCTGTGTCATTGCAGGGATAGCTGTACTTATCAAAAAGTGACAGATATTTGCGTGTCGGATAGGTTGTGGAGTAGCTGATGAACTCTCCGTCCTTCATATACTTCGCCCAGTCGGGAATTACGTTTTTGTCCTGTTCAATCTTTTTAAAATCAGGTAATGCCATTGTTATCGTCCTTTCCTTTTCTTATTTTTATGTAAATCAATGCCGATGCAATAACAATATTTCCGCATATTACAGGTTATTTACATTATACCATATTACGCTCCGTTTTGCAAATAATTAACAACAAGTTGCTCCACTCATACTTATAATGGGAATTAGTTATATATTTTTTACAAAAACCCCTTGACAGTAAATCGTTTACAATGTAAAATATAGATATGCGGTAAATCGCATTTAAAATGGTTTAAATTGGATTATACATATCAAGGAGGAAACTCATATGAGCGAATTTTTCAAAGAAATCGGCAAAATCCCTTTTGAGGGCAAGGACAGCACTAACCCACTTGCATTCAAGTACTACAATCCTGACGAGGTAGTCGGCGGCAAGACAATGCGTGAACAGCTCAAGTTCGCACTTTCCTGGTGGCACACTATGGGCGGCGACGGTACAGATATGTTCGGCTGCGGCACAACTGACAAGAGCTGGGGCGAAACAGACCCTGTTGCAAAGGCTAAGGCTAAGGTTGACGCTGCTTTTGAAATTATGGATAAGCTTTCCATTGACTATTTCTGCTGGCATGACCGTGACCTCTCCCCTGAGTACGGCAGCCTTGCTGAAACAAACGAAAAGTTCGACGAAATCGTTGATTACGTTGCTGAAAAGATGAAGGCTGACCCAAGCAAGAAGCTTCTCTGGGGTACAGCTAAGTGCTTCGACCACCCACGTTATATGCACGGTGCTGGCACATCCCCATCTGCTGACGTTTTCGCTTTCGCTGCTGCACAGATTAAGAAGGCTGTTGAAGCTACAATCAAGCTCGGCGGTCAGGGCTACGTTTTCTGGGGCGGACGTGAAGGCTACGAAACTCTCCTCAACACAAATATGGGTCTTGAACTTGATAATATGGCTCGTCTTATGAAGATGACAGTTGAGCACGCTCGTTCCCTCGGCTACACAGGCGATTTCTACATCGAACCAAAGCCAAAGGAACCAACAAAGCACCAGTATGACTTCGATACAGCTACAGTTCTCGGCTTCCTCCGCAAGTACGGACTTGAAAATGATTTCAAGATGAACATTGAAGCTAACCACGCTACACTTGCTCAGCACACATTCCAGCACGAGCTCCGTGTTGCAAGAGAAAACGGCGCATTCGGTTCTATCGACGCTAACCAGGGCGATACACTCCTCGGCTGGGATACAGACCAGTTCCCAACAAACGTTTATGACGCTGCACTCTGTATGTACGAAGTTCTCAAGGCAGGCGGCTTCACAAACGGCGGTCTCAACTTCGACTCCAAGGCTCGCCGTGGTTCTTACACACCTGAGGATATCTTCCACAGCTATATCGCCGGTATGGATACATTCGCACTCGGTCTTAAGATTGCACAGAAGATGATTGATGACGGCAGAATTGACAAGTTCGTTGCTGACCGTTACGCTTCCTGGACAACAGGCATCGGTGCTGACATCATCAGCGGCAAGGCTACAATGGCTGACCTTGAAAAGTACGCTCTCGAAAAGGGCGAGGTTGTTGACAGCCTTTCTTCCGGCAGACAGGAAATGCTTGAGTCTATCCTCAACAACATTATGTTTAATCTTTAATTTCAAAGGGCGGCATTTTGCCGCCCATACATTTATATGACTCCCAATGTAATTCATTTTGTCTGACAATTACGCATTACGAATTACGAATTACGAATTAAATTAAAGGAGCGATTATTATGCGTTATGTAATTGGTATCGACGTCGGAACAAGCGGCACAAAAACCGTTCTGTTCGACGAACTCGGCAAGGTTATTGCCTCCGCAACTGTTGAATATCCTATGTATCAGCCCCAGAACGGCTACGCTGAACAAGACCCTGCTGACTGGTACAATGCGGCTATATCCACAATCAAGACAGTTATCACAAAGAGCGGCGTAAGCAACAAGGATATCGTTGGTATCGGTCTTTCTGGACAGATGCACGGTCTTGTAATGCTTGACGAAAAGGGCGAGGTTATCCGCAAGTCAATTATCTGGTGCGACCAGCGTACCGCTAAGGAAGTTGACGAGATGAACGAAAAGCTTGGTCGTGAAAAGCTTATTGAAATCACTGCAAACCCTGCTCTCACAGGCTGGACAGCTGCAAAAATTCTTTGGGTAAAGAACAACGAGCCTGAAAATTACGCAAAGTGCCGCCACATTCTTCTTCCAAAGGACTACATCAGATATATGCTCACAGGCGAGTTTGCAACTGAGGTTTCCGACGCTTCGGGTATGCAGCTTCTTGACGTGCCTAACCGCTGCTGGAGCAAGGAAGTATGCGACGCTCTCGGCATTGATATGTCCTTGCTTGCAAAGGTTTACGAGTCCTGTGAGGTTACTGGCAAGGTTACTGCTTCTGCCGCTGAGCTTACAGGTCTTGCTGAGGGTACAATCGTTGTGGGCGGTGCTGGCGACAATGCGGCAGCTGCTGTTGGTACTGGCGTTGTAACAGACGGCAAGGCTTTCACAACAATCGGTACATCGGGTGTTGTTTTTGCACACACTTCCAAGGTTTCCATCGACCCGAAGGGACGCGTACACACCTGCTGTGCGGCTGTACCTGGCTGCTGGCACATTATGGGTGTAACTCAGGGTGCAGGTCTTTCTCTCAAGTGGTTCAGAGACAATTTCTGTCAGGCTGAAAAGGATACTGCAAAGCTTATGGGTGTTGACGAATACTACCTTATGGACAAGGAAGCTGAGACAGTGCCAATCGGTGCAAACCGTCTGCTTTACCTGCCATACCTTATGGGTGAGCGTACACCTCACCTTGACCCTGACGCAAGAGGTATGTTCTTCGGTCTTTCCGCAATTCACACGAAAAAGGATATGCTCCGTGCGGTAATGGAAGGCGTTGCGTACTCCCTCCGTGACTGCGTTGAAATCTGCCGTGAAATGAACATCAGCGTTTCCGATATGATGGCTTGCGGCGGCGGCGGTACATCTCCGCTGTGGAGACAGATGCTCGCTGACCTCTATGCTTGCCCTGTGAAGACCGCTTCCTCCAAGGAAGGTCCAGCTCTCGGTGTAGCAATCCTTGCACTTGTTGGTGCAGGTGTTTACGCAACAGTTCCTGAGGCTTGCGAAAAGCTTGTAGGCGTTGACAAGGTGCAGGAGCCTGTGGCTGAAAATGTACCTGTTTACGAGAAGTATTTCAGACTTTATGATGAGATTTATCCTGCTGTAAAAGAACATTGCAGTAAGCTTGCAAAATTATAATAAGATGTTTTTTAACCGTGTACCGTTTTGGTGCACGGTTTTCTTTTGTTGACAAAATCAGTAAAATAAGTTATAATGATTACCAACATTCAAAGGAGGTCATTATATGAAAAAAGCACTTAAAATAATTGTGCCTATTGTTGCAGTAATTGTGCTGTTAATCTTGTTTTATTTTATTTTTCTTGTACCAAGATTTGAACTGAAAAAGAAAATAGATGAAGTTATGCCGAATATTTTATACAAAGCAGATTATTTTACAGAATACGATGTTATTGATACTTCTTTTGTAACTGTGGATAGCTATGTTTCTTCCGTTGCAATCGTTGGTGCAGATATTGAAACTACAGCCGATGAATATTTTACAGCAGATATTCCTGCATCAATGGAGTATCGCAGTATAGATGAAGGTTCTCTCACCATTCGTGGACCTTATGACCCAAGTCACCACTATAAAAACTCCGATGAAGAAACTGTTTGCTTTGATTATCGTCCTGACACTGCTCTTGTTAACGGTTGGAGATTAACAGATGACTGGGCTGCTAAAATATGTGATATACCAATTGATGACCTGAAGGAAGGCTTTGAAACTCTTGGATATGGAAATCCATTTACTGACTATGGGTGCTGGAAGTGTATAACATCGATAGATAAAGATGATTACAGCTTTTGGAATATAAAGTCAGATTACGCATTATATGTGTCAGCTTATCGTTCATCGCTTGTAAATGAACTGTGTCATATTCATATGTGTGATTTTGAATACATATATGAAAAAGATAATGTATGCGGAATACTTAGAATAAATAAAATTGATAATTATTTGGATGAAGATATAACTATGTATGCTGCTTGTTTTGATGTGTTTGATGCAAGTTCAGCTGATACAGAATATAAATGTTCAATTTATATTCATATGCAAACCCTTGAAGACCTCTATGCGATAATCAACTCAGTAGAAATTATAAAAAACACATAAAAAATCCTCGGGAGGTCCGTATCCCGAGGATTTTTCCATATTTACAGCAGATTAATTATGACCACAGCCGCCGTTGCAGCCGCTGCAATTTCCGCTGCAGCTATGCTCTTTATCAGTTTTTGTATTACAGGAATTTGCGTGAGGACAGCCTATGCATTTCTGTCCGCTTTTTTTCGCCTTGTAGACGTAACCGCCTGCAAGTCCCACAATAATTGCTACAACTGCAATGATGATAATATTTTCCATAGGAACAGCTCCTTATCAGCCTTTTACTGCCGCTTTATTCCCTTTAAGTTCATATTCCTTCTTAACCTTTTTATCAGCACTCAGACACATATAAACAACGATTGCTGCCATTACAAGAACTGCGATAAGACCGGGAACAAATCCCTTGCCGAATGTGCCCTCTGTAAAGAGTGTACCGAACTGATATACGAGGAAGCCTACTGTGAAGCCTGTAGCAAGCTGGAGACCGATACCGCCCCAAAGCCACTTTGCACTCTTCATTTCAGCGTTCATAGCACCGATTGCCGCGAAGCAAGGTGGTGTAAAGAGGTTGAACATAAGGTATGCAAGTGCAGCAGCCTTAGAGATAGCGAATACTGTTGCAACCTCTGCGCCTGCACCTTCCATAAGTGCGAGTTCTTCTGTGTCAATGAGGTTTTCAAGTCCTACGAAGCAAACTGCAAGTGTGCCAACAACGTTTTCCTTAGCGATGAAGCCTGTGATAGCCGCCGCCGCAAGCTGCCAGGAAAGTACACCGACAACAGGAACAAGGAGGTATGCGAATGGACCTGCGATAGATGCAAGAATAGACTCATCTGCTGTTTCGGCAACCTTGAAGCTCCAGGAAAATGTCTGCATAATCTGTACAGCTGTGTTACAAAGGAGAATGATTGTAGCTGCCTTTACAATGTATGCCCAACCACGGCTGCACATTGTCTGGAGTGCTCTTACAAGGCTTGGAACCTTGTATTCAGGAAGTTCAATAATAAAGAAGGACTTTCTTGCCTTGTAGCCTGCAATCTTGTTTACAAGAAGTGCACCAAGGAAGATGAGTACGATGCCTGAGAAGTACATAAGAGGACTTACCCACCATTCATCAGCGAAGAATGCTCCTGCGAAAAGTGCGATAACAGGAAGCTTAGCACCGCAAGGCATAAATGGTGCAAGCATTGCTGTTGCACGTCTTTCACGCTCGTTACGGATTGTTCTTGATGCCATAACACCCGGGATAGCACAGCCTGTTGTTATTACGAATGGGATAACGGATTTACCTGAAAGACCAACCTTCTTGAAAATCGGGTCAAGCACTACGGAAACACGCGCCATATAGCCGCAGTCTTCGAGAAGTGCGATAAGGAAGTACATAACCATTACCAGTGGAAGGAAGCCGATTACAGCGATTACGCCGCCGATTACGCCGTCAATAAGGAGAGCGTAAAGAAGCGGATTAGCATTGCCGAGGAGACCGCCGACCCAGCCCTGGAATGCTTCAAGCCAGCCAACGAGTGTATCTGCAAGGAATGGACCTACCCAATACTGAGAAATCATAAGCACGAGGCACATTACAACAGCAAAAATCGGAATACCGAGCCACTTATTTGTGATGACAGCATCAATCTTGTCACCAATATTCTTGTCCTTCGTGAGAACCTTACGATTTTCAACTTCGGCAACAATCTTATTTACAAAATCAAAACGCTTCTTATCAGCTTCTGTAACTGCCGCCTTGCTGGTAAGGTCGATATTGCCCTGAACATAAGGTGCTGTCTGACCCTTGCCTGCGTTCGCAACCGCTGCCTTAACAACATCTTCAAGACCTTCTGCTGTTGTAGAAGTTGTATTTACAACAGGACAACCAAGCTTTGCAGAAAGTTCAGCTGCGTCAATCTTTGTTTCCTTCTTTTCGTTTACGTCGGACTTGTTGAGTGCAACAACAACAGGAATACCAAGTTCGAGAAGCTGAGTTGTAAAGAAAAGGCTTCTGCTGAGGTTTGTTGCGTCAACAATATTGATGATTGCGTCAGGATTTTCGTTCTTTACATATGTACTTGTAACGCTTTCTTCGGAAGTAAATGGCGACATTGAGTATGCACCTGGAAGGTCAACAGCAACAAGGTCTGCACCATTGCTGTAAGCTTTCTTTATAGGGTGTTCTTTCTTTTCAACAGTAACGCCCGCCCAGTTACCAACCTTCTCATTACGGCCTGTAAGAGCGTTGAACATAGTAGTTTTACCGCTGTTAGGATTGCCAGCTAAAGCAATTCTCATATATATCTCCTCCTGAAATGAAATTCTATTAAAGCAGTATTCTGCATAATATATTAAGTTAGTATTGACTAACTCGTACTCAAAAAAAGTAATCGTCAGGTAAAAACCGTCCGATTGCTTTCCGTACATATCAGACCAAAATGGCTTCTGCAAGTGCATTGTCGATATTATAGCGTCCATCCTTGATAGAAACTACACAGCCGCCCTTCAAATGGGAAACAACCGTAATCTTTTCACCTGCATAACAGCCGAGGGAAAACAGGAATGCGTCCAGCTCCTCATCATCAGTTTCGATACTGCTGATAATATATTCTTTTCCTTCTTCCGCATTGCGTAAATTCATAATAACCTCCAAGGCTAATTAGAATATGCTAACCGTTGCACAATAAAACAAGTTAGCTTTTACTAACCATATATATGATACCACAACGTGAAATATTTGTCAATATAAGTTTGAGAATTTATCCTTTATTAACAATCGAAAAAAACAAAAAATTACATTGTTTAGGCAAATTATCTACATCAAAAGCAAAGGCAGCCATTGCAGCTGCCTTCAACTATTATTCAAGATTAAGCTTTTTAGAGAATATTCTCTCTGAACCGATGAAAAATCCAACCATCAGCACAATAGTATAAATGATTGAGAAAATCAACGATGTCATCATATACTTGTAGCCTGCTTCAAAAGGAACAACCGACTCGAGATCAGTCAGATAATTCACCATATCTGCCGACATAAACAGCATAAATACACCCGAAAGCAGCTGCTCGCCGACATAAAGTGCAAAGAACATCAGCACCGCTATTCCCAGCTTATGAGTGTGGAAAAGATTTCCCAGTGCAAGGCTCATATAGATATGAAGCATCATAAATCCAGGTGAAAGTATCATTACAACAACGCATACCAGGAAGAAGTTCCTCAGCTGTTCAGGAGTTCCGTTGATAGTATCCTCAACAAAGGCTGACTCAAGAATTTCCCATCCGATATCAAGCTTGAACAGCCACAACGGTTCGCCCGAAACTATACCGAAGCATATTCCTGCCACAACAACAGCCGCCGCTGACCAGATATACATTGTAATGAATTTTGCCATAATAAGCTGCCACGTCGGCACAGGAATGGTATGCATAAGATATCCCTCATCACGGACAAGGTTCTTATAGAAACGTATCGTTGCAATAACCATAATCATAGTGAACATTACGATAAATGCCATCATAAAAAGGATTGCACATGTAATCATCATTATTTTAAAAAACTGGTTACCCTTGAAAACCTGCGTCAGTCTGTCCAGCGTCATCAGCAGGATACTGAAAAGAAGCATTGCCGCAAAAACAATGCCATATCTCTTATAATCGGCAAGCAAATCATATTTTATCAGCTTTCTCAGCATGCGAACACCTCCCTGAACAGTGCGTCCACGGATTTGCCGTGCTCGTCACGAATTTCGTCAACAGTCTTGTGCATAACAAGACAGCCGTATTTAATCATAATTACCTCGTCAAGAATTTTCTCAACATCGCTGATAAGGTGAGTTGAAATAATAACGGTAGCATTTTCGTTGTAGTTGCCGATAATCGTCTTGATTATGTAGTCACGGGCAGCAGGGTCAACACCTGCAATCGGCTCATCAAGCAGAAAAAGCTCCGCATCACGGCTCATAACGAGTATAAGCTGAACCTTTTCCTTTGTACCCTTTGACATAGTTTTGAGCCTGTCCCCGGGCTTTATGTTAAGCCTTTCCAGCATACCGTAAGCCGTTTCCTCATTGAAATCATCATAGAAATCCTTGAAGAAATCAATAACCTGCTTTACAGTCATCCACTCACTCAGGTAGGTTCTTTCAGGCAGATAGGATACAATTTTCTTTGTTTCTATGCCGATTTCCTTATCGGAAATTGTAACCTCACCGCTGCTTTTTGTCAGCAGACCGCTGAGCACCTTGATAAGCGTAGTTTTACCGCTTCCGTTCGGACCGAGCAAACCGATAATTCTGCCTCTTTCAATATTCAGATTTATATTATTCAGTGCAATTGTTTCACCAAACGTTTTGCACAGATTTTTACACTCTACCAACATCACGCCTGTTCCTCCTGACCGATATAATCCTGAAGAAGTGCCAATACCTCTTCATTGCTATATCCAAGATTATACATCTTTTTCAGGAACAAGTCAAGCTGTTCATTTGCAAGGCTTTTACGCAGAATTGTAATCGTTTCCGAGTTTTCCGTAACAAATCTGCCCGAAGTACGCTGTGTAAAGAGCAGCCCCTCACGCTCCAGCTCGGAAAGTGCTTTCTGCATAGTATTAGGGTTAACCTCTGCCTCTGCCGCAAGCTCACGAACGGAAGCGAGCTTGTCCCCCGCCTTATAGTTACCGACAGCAATCCTGAACTTTATCTGTTCCATAATCTGCAGGTACAGCGGTGTAGATGAATCAAAGCTCCAAGGCATATGATTCCTCCTTTATGTGTATTATTCGTTTAATACAATGATATACCATATTTTATAATTTGTCAAGTGCTTTTTGAAAAATTTTTCATTAATAGAATACAGCAAACAAAACCGCTTCTGACGCATAATCAGAAGCGGAATAAAAATTACTTATTTGCAGAAAGTGCACGCTGACCGATATCGGTTCTGTAGTGTGCACCGTCAAATGTGATTTTCTTTACAGCATCGTAGGACTTGTCCAGTGCAGCCTGAAGGCTCTCACCTGTTGCTGTTATACCGAGAACACGACCGCCGTTTGTGAGGAACTTTCCGTCAGCAAACTTTGTACCTGCGTGGTAAACAAACACGCCATCAACCTGTCCCTTATCGTCCATACCGTTCATTTCGATGCCCTTAGGATAGCTCTGAGGATAGCCTCCGCTTGCCATTACAACGCAGGAACAGCACTCATTCTTCCACTTGATATCAACGTCAGCAAGCTTGCCGTTGTAGATTGCTTCAAAAATGTCCACAAGGTCAGCATCAAGAAGCGGGAGAACAACCTGTGTTTCAGGGTCGCCGAAACGGCAGTTGTACTCGATAACCTTAACACCCTTAGGTGTAACCATAAGTCCGAAATACAGACAGCCCTTGAAGGTTCTTCCCTCTGCCTTCATAGCGTTGATTGTAGGAAGGAAAATGCTTTCCATACATTCCTTTGCAACATCCTCAGTATAGAACGGATTAGGTGCAATTGTACCCATACCGCCTGTGTTCAGACCCTTGTCACCGTCAAGTGCACGCTTGTGATCCATAGAAGAAATCATAGGAACAACGACATTTCCGTCTGTAAAGGAAAGTACAGAAACCTCAGGTCCTGTAAGGAATTCCTCGATTACAACGGTTGAACTGCTTTCGCCGAACTGCTTGCCGTCAATCATTGACTTAACAGCATCGATAGCTTCTTCCTCGTTCTGTGCAATAATTACACCCTTACCGAGTGCAAGACCGTCAGCCTTGATTACAGCAGGATAGCTGTTCTCGGACTTGAGATAAGCAATAGCGGAGTCGCTGTCGGAGAAGATTTCGTACTTTGCTGTAGGAATGTTGTATTTCTTCATAAGATCCTTTGAGAAAACCTTGCTGCCTTCAATAATTGCAGCTGCCTTGTCAGGACCGAATGTCATAAAGCCCTCAGCGTTGAGAGCGTCAACCATACCGAGAACAAGCGGGTCATCAGGTGCTACAACAACCATATCAACCGCAAGCTGCTTAGCAAGAGCTACAACGCCGTCGATATCTGTTGCCGCAACGTCAAAGCACTCGGCATAACGGGAAATCCCGCCGTTGCCTGGGGTGCAGTAAAGCTTTTCAGTGCACTTGCTTTCTGCAAGCTTCATAATAATGGCGTGCTCACGTCCGCCGCCGCCAACTACTAAAATTTTCATTTTTATCATTCCTTTGATTTATTCTGCATTTTTGCATAAGTGTAAACAGCCGAAGCGGCAATTGCCATTATCATTGCAGCGTGCACAAGATATGAAAGCATACTTACAATCTCGCTGTAAACTCCAAGTCTTGCCAGTGCGTCAGCACCTTCAATCCGTGCTACAAGAACAGTCTGAACCTTTGAAACGTACCATACAGCAATCGGCAATACAGCTGTTGTTACTGCCGAAGCAACAAGAGGAACAAGTGTAAGCTTACCGCTTTTGTTGAACTTGGCATCATTACACATTATCAGATTTGAAATTGTCAGCAGCAGACACGCAACACAGTAAACTATGGTTGCCCATAAAGAGATTTTTTCATTGGTTTCGGCAGAGCCAAGTCCGCCACCGCCTGTCCAGTACATAATCAGGCTGTTCTGATTGAAGCTTGCAGCGAGAGAAACTGCCGCCCATACGATAATGAAAATCTGTGAGATAATTGCTGTAATTCTTACGCACTTCGGTGTCATAGCTGTTACCCCTTTCAATTATGCTGAATTTTTTTAGAAATTAAAGTTAATTAAGAGTATTTCTGCCAATGGCAGAAATACTCGGAGCTGATAATCTCTGATTTTCAGCTTAGTGATGGAACAGACGGATGCCTGTGAATGCCATTGCAATGTTGTACTTGTTGCAGGTTTCGATTACGTTATCGTCACGGATAGAGCCACCCGGCTGTGCGATATACTCAACGCCTGACTTGTGTGCACGCTCGATGTTGTCGCCGAATGGGAAGAATGCGTCAGAACCGAGACATACATTTGTATTCTTAGCAATCCATTCCTTCTTTTCTTCTCTTGTGAAAACCTCAGGCTTCTTAGTGAATACCTTTTCCCACTCGCCGTCACGAAGAACGTCCTCGTACTCATCGCCGATGTAAACATCGATAGCGTTATCTCTGTCAGCACGTCTTACGTCGTCCTTGAAAGGAAGCTCCATAACCTTCGGGCACTGTCTGAGCCACCAGTTGTCAGCCTTCTGACCTGCAAGTCGTGTACAGTGAATTCTGGACTGCTGACCTGCACCGATACCGATTGCCTGACCGTCCTTAACGTAGCAAACGGAGTTGGACTGTGTATACTTGAGGGTGATGAGAGAGATGATGAGGTCAATCTTCTTGTCATCAGGAATGTTTTTGTTATCTGTAACGATGTTACCGAGAAGCTCATTGTTAATGTCAAGCTCGTTTCTGCCCTGCTCGAAGCTTACGCCGTAAACCTGCTTTGTTTCAAGTTCAGCAGGAACATAGTTCTCGTCAATCTTGATAACGTTGTATGTACCCTTTCTCTTGGACTTGAGAATTTCGAGTGCTTCGTCTGTGTAGCCGGGAGCAATTACACCGTCGGAAACTTCACGCTGAATCATCTTAGCTGTGCAAGCGTCGCAAACGTCGGAAAGTGCGATAAAGTCACCGTAAGAGGACATTCTGTCAGCACCTCTTGCTCTTGCGTAAGCGCAAGCGAGCGGAGAAAGTTCGCCGAGGTCGTCTACCCAGTAAATCTTCTTGAGTGTATCGGAAAGCGGCTTGCCAACTGCTGCACCAGCAGGGGAAACGTGCTTGAAGGAAGTTGCTGCACAAAGACCTGTTGCCTTTTTTAGCTCCTTAACAAGCTGCCAGCCGTTGAAAGCGTCGAGAAGGTTGATGTATCCGGGCTTACCGTTGAGAACCTCGATAGGAAGCTCTGTGCCGTCAGCCATATAAATTCTTGAAGGCTTCTGATTTGGATTACATCCGTATTTAAGCTGCATTTCGTTTGACATTTTTTATTCCTCCCAAATTAGTTGTTCTTATTAACAATTCTGCTCTCGTACTCGCCTGTTTCAAGGTCGATATATCTTGTGAAAAGAGAAACCTTGTTGTCAGCGTTGAGGTTTTCCCAAACAAGATTTGTGAATGCGTCGATGTCAAGGTCAGGAATTGTAACCTTCTTTGGCTCGCCCTCAAAGCTTGGGAGTCTGCCGTTTTCCTCGTCACGAGCATAGGTGTGGATAAATCTGCCTACGCCGTTTTCAGGGTTGCTGTATGCGTAAGTGTTTCTGATGCAGCAGTCAGCGTTGCCGTCGTCGCTCTTGAGGATAGACATAGCGTAGTTCATACCGTCATTTTCAAGGCGGATAATGCCTGAAATACGAGGTGTGTAGTTAGGCTTGTCATCTTCGAATTCACGTGTACGGAGGGACTGCTCAAAAGTCATCTGCTTGTCCATAAGCTCGTAGATTGTATCGGTCTGGTCGCCGTTTGTAACGATTGTCTTGTTGCCGAGGACACGAACAGGAGCGTAGATGATGAGGTGCGGGTCAGTCATCTTGGAAGGGTCAAAAGCCTGTGTTCTGATACCCTCGCCGTCCTCAACAAATACACGGTTGCGGCTGTTTTCGCTTCTGCCCATAATAAAGTAAGCGATAACTGCCTTCTTACCGTCAGCGGATTTGCCGAGCATAATGCCTCTGCCGTGGTAAGGGAGAGTTGTGAGTTCCTTTTCAAATGCGATTGTATTCATAGTTAAAACCATCCTTTCCGAGGTTAAAATTTACATATCAATTTCAGTAGTTTCTGAGCCGCCTGACCTTGACACAAAAAATCCTGCCAGTACAACAAATACAGCTAATCCGAAACTTGTTGTCTTAGGCTTATCAGGGCTGTCAGAACTGATATAGACAGTACACGTTTTTCCGTCTTTCATTGTAAAAGCATTATAATATGGCAATGCTATATTCTCATAAATTCTGCCATCATATTCATATGTAATATAAGCTATCTGATTTCTGCTCTTTGTTGTAACGTACAACTCGCCCTCACACTTATCATATATGACAGTGCAAAAAAAGCTATGAATTATGAGACCTACTCCTATAAGAATAAATATAAGCCCAACCAATCCGAATGCTTTTTTCTTTTCCTTATCATTCATCACTCGTTTATATAAGCTTTGTCACCGTCAACGGTAATCTTATCCTGACAGAACAAGGAAACTGCCTTGGGGAGAATTTTCCACTCGACATTTTCCATAACTCTGCGCTGGAGGATTTCAGGTGTATCGCCGTTGAGCACGGGAACGGTGTCCTGCAAAATAATCGGTCCGCCGTCGCAAACCTCTGTAACAAAGTGAACTGTTGCACCCGTTACCTTTACCCCCTTTTCAAGTGCTGCTTCGTGGACGTGGAGACCATAGAAGCCCTTGCCGCAGAATGACGGGATAAGTGCAGGGTGAACATTAATCATCTTGTTGGGATAAGCTCTGCAAAGCGTTTCGTCGAGGATTGTCATAAAGCCTGCATAAACCACAAGGTCAGCCTTTTCCTCGTTGAGTGCGTCGAGCATAGCCTTGCTGTATGCGTGCACATCGGAGTAATCCTTTCGGACGAGCACACGGGTTGCAATGCCGTTCTGCTTTGCACGTTCAAGTGCATAGGCTTCGGGATTTGAAGCAATTACGCAGGTGATTTTTCCGCCGATTATTTCTCCTCTTTTTTCAGCGTCAATAAGTGCCTGGAGATTTGTTCCGCCGCCCGAAACAAGTACAACAATATTTTTCATAGCAGCCTCCTTAAAAAATCAAGGCTGCAAAGGATATTTACAGCCTTAAATTTGCTTAGTAAATGATTACGCCCTCATCGCTTTCAACAAGCTCGCCGAGAACATAAGCTTCCTCGCCTGCTGCCTTAAGTGCAGCGATAGCCTTGTCAGCGTCTGCCTTGTCAACAACAACGCACATACCAACGCCCATATTGTATGTATTGAACATATCACGCTCAGGAATGTTGCCTGTCTTTGCAATAAGGTCAAAGATAGGGAGAACCTGAACATCAGCTCTTGCAATCTTAGCGGAAAGTCCGTCAGGGAGTGCACGAGGAATATTTTCGTAGAAGCCGCCGCCTGTGATATGGCTGATGGACTTGACATTTACAGCGTCAAGGAGAGCCATAATTGGCTTAACGTAAATTCTTGTAGGTGTGAGCAGGCACTCGCCAAGCTTCATACCAAGCTCATCATAATACTTGTTGAGGGACTCCTCTGTCATATCGAATACCCTTCTGATAAGGGAGAAGCCGTTGGAGTGGATACCGCTGGACTTGATAGCAATCATAACGTCCCCAGCCTTCTGTGTGGAAGGGTCAAGGATTTTTTCCTTGTCAACAACACCTACGGAGAAACCAGCGAGGTCATATTCGTCCTCAGGCATCATACCCGGGTGTTCAGCTGTTTCGCCGCCGATAAGAGCACAGCCAGCCTGTACGCAGCCCTCAGCAACACCTGAAACGATAGTCGCAATCTTTTCGGGAATGTTCTTGCCGCAAGCGATATAGTCCAGGAAGAACATAGGCTTTGCACCGCAGCAGATGATATCATTTACGCACATAGCAACGCAGTCGATACCAACTGTATCGTGCTTGTCCATAATGAAAGCTGCCTTGATTTTTGTACCGACACCGTCAGTACCCGAAACGAGAACAGGGTTCTTAACCTCGGAGAGGTCCATTTCAAACAGACCGCCGAAGCCGCCAATGCCGGAAAGCACACCCTTTGTCATTGTGCGTGCAACGTGGGATTTCATAAGTTCAACGGACTTATAGCCTGCGGTTACGTCAACACCTGCGTCCTTGTAGCTATCGGAAAAACTCTTCATAATATCTATTCCTTTCAAAATTTATCAGCCTTTACCGTTCCAGCAGTAGGTACACATCTTGCACTTGTCAATTCCTACAGCGTCATATGTGCCCTCAAGTGACTGGAATTCAAGGGAAGTAAGCTTCAATCTCTTACAGATTTCAGCACGAAGCTTCTTGCCGCGTTCTGTATTGGTATTGCTGTACTCCTCGATATATTTAACGCCCTCTTCGCCCTCAAATTCGTGAATAATCTGACGTGCGATAAGGTCAAGTTCTGAATTGCTTCGTGAGAAATTCAGATACTTACAGCTGTACATAATCGGAGGACACGCCGAACGCATATGAACCTCCTTTGCACCGTTTGCGTAAAGGAACTCAACGGTTTCACGCATCTGTGTACCTCTTACGATACTGTCGTCAACGAACAGAAGCTTCTTGCCCTCGATAAGCTCGTGAACAGGAACAAGCTTCATTTTTGCGACGTGATTTCTCATTGTCTGACTCTGCGGCATAAAGCTTCTCGGCCAGGTCGGAGTATACTTGATAAACGGTCTTGCAAAAGGAATACCGCTTCTGTTAGCGTAGCCGATTGCGTGGGGCACGCCCGAGTCAGGAACACCGCAAACATAGTCAACATCAGGAAGTGTGCCGTTCTTGATATCAAATTCAGCCATAATTTCGCCGTTGCGTGTTCTCATTGTTTCAACAGTTACACCCTCATAAATTGAGTTGGGGTAGCCGTAATACGTCCAGAGGAAGGTACAGATTTTCATATCCTCTGTTCCCTTTTCAAGCACCGTAAAGCTATCCGGAGTAAACTCCACGATTTCGCCCGGCATAAGCTCACGGTAAATTTCGTACCCAAGCTTCTGAAAAGCAAACGACTCAAAAGAACAGCAGTAACCGTCCTCACGCTTACCTATAATAATAGGAAGTCTGCCGCGTTTATCTCTTGCACAGATAACGGAATGGTCTGTCAAAATCATAAGGGACATTGTTCCGTCAATTTTTTCCTGTGCATACTTGATACCGTCAACGAAATTGTCCTTCTGAGAAATAAGTGCACCGATAAGAGAGCTTGAATTTACCTTGCCGCTGCTCATAGCTTCAAAGCTTGCAAAGCAGTTGTCAACAATTTCATTTCTCAGTGCCTCGGCATTATTAATAACACCGATATTACAAACAGCGTACACACCCAGCTTTGAACGAAGCAGGATAGGCTGCGGGTCAGAGTCGCTTATACAGCCGATACAAAGTTCCCCCTGCATTGCGTCAATGTCGCCCTCAAACTTAGTTCTGAACGGCGAATTTTCAATGCTGTGAATACTTCTCTGAAAGCCCAGCTCCTTATCGTAAGCCGTCATACCGCCTCGGCGTGTACCGAGATGTGAATGATAGTCAGTACCGAAAAAAACGTCACTTACGCAGTTGTTTTTAGCAGCTGCTCCAAAAAATCCACCCATAGTAAATCTCCAAATTTTATAAATTAAAGTTCAGCAACCATCTGCTGCATCTTTTCATCCTTAGCCTTAACGCCCTCAATCATCTTAACCTTTGCCTCAGCAAGCTTCTCAGCAAGTCCCTCATCGGAAATTGCAAGCATCTGAATTGCAAGGATAGCAGCGTTCTTTGCACCGTTTACAGCAACTGTTGCAACAGGGATACCCGAAGGCATCTGAACAGTAGCAAGAAGTGCGTCAAGTCCGTCAAATGTAGACTTAATCGGAATACCGATTACAGGGAGAGTTGTGTGCCCTGCGATTACACCTGCAAGGTGAGCCGCCATACCTGCCGCACAGATGATGATACCGAAGCCGTTTTCCTTAGCCTTTGAAGCAAACTCGGAAGCCATTTCGGGAGTACGGTGAGCAGACATAACGTGCACCTCATAAGGTACGCCATAAGCCTTCAGCTCTGCAACAGCGTCCTTTACAACAGGAAAATCGCTGTCACTGCCCATAATTACTGCAACTTTTTTCAACATAGATATAACTCCTTTTCGGAAATTTATTATAAAATTACTTTTTTTTACAAAACAAAAAGCTGTGAAAACAGCAGGTAATCACAGCTTGATTGGTGCACACTTATTTTTTGATACAAAAATCCCGCCGCAGCGAGAACACTGTCCTGACAGCAGCACAGAAAAATATATGGAATCAGTTAAACGGTTGGCAATAATTGTCACGGTCAAACCCTCCATAGCAAATTCAAATCATATATATTGTACTATATTTTTCCCTAAACTTCAAGTGTTTCACAAAAAAAAATCACTTTTTATAAAAATTCTTAATTATCTCTTGCATTTTTCGAAAAATATGATAAAATAGTAGATAGGAAATCCGAAATAAGCTTTCGGAATACATTTCCCAAGACCAAACATGGAGGTGTTTTTCAATGGCATACATCATCAACGACGATTGCATCAGCTGCGGCGCTTGCGCAGACGGCTGCCCTGTAAACGCTATTTCTGAGGGTGACGGCAAGTACGTTATCGACGCTGCAACATGCATCGACTGCGGCGCTTGTGCTGACGCTTGTCCAGTATCTGCTCCTGTTGCTGAATAATCAACAAAGCATACTTAAATTCCCGTACTTCGGTACGGGGATTTTTTTATTTTATCAGCTTATCAAGTTCTGTCAGTAGTTTCTGTTTCATCTCATTAAGTTCATCATCAGTAGGACGATTGCTGTCGTCGTACATTAAATGCATAGGATACCACCATACAGGACCTTTGCCGTTGTTTCCGTAATTTTCAATATCACCTGTTCTTCTTGGAAACAGATGCCAGTGAAGGTGAGTATCGCCGTTTCCAAGCAACTCATAATTCATTTTCTCTGCTCCGAAAGCATTTGACACTGCCTCCGCCACGACAGACATTTCCTCCAAAAACTTCATCTTGGTTGAATTCTCCAGCTGAAACAATTCAGTTTTATGTTCCTTGCAAAGAAATATAGTATAGCCCTTGAAATGCTGATTATCGCCGATAACAACGTAGCCTGTTTCCAGCTCCTTCACAAAGTATGGGTTTGTACTGTTTTTTATCATTTCGATTCTATCGCAGATGAAGCACATAGCAAATTCTCCTTATAAAAAATCCCCATACCGAGATATGGGGATTTAAAATCAATTATTCATTGATAGCTGTAACAACGCCTGAACCTACTGTTCTACCACCTTCACGGATAGCGAAACGGAGACCGTCTTCGATAGCGATTGGTGTGATGAGTTCAACGTCGATAGTTACGTTATCACCAGGCATACACATTTCCTTATCAGCAGGGAGTGTGATTACGCCAGTAACGTCAGTTGTTCTGAAATAGAACTGAGGTCTGTAGTTGTTGAAGAATGGAGTGTGACGTCCGCCTTCTTCCTTCTTAAGAACGTAAACCTGACCCTTGAACTTTGTGTGTGGGTTGATGGAGCCTGGCTTACAAAGAACCTGACCTCTTTCGATATCTGTTCTCTGAACACCACGGAGAAGAGCACCGATGTTATCACCTGCTTCAGCGTAGTCGAGGATCTTTCTGAACATTTCGATACCAGTTACAACTGTCTTAGCCTTTTCATCCTTAAGACCAACGATTTCAACTTCGTCACCAGTCTTGAGCTGACCTCTTTCAACTCTACCTGTAGCAACTGTACCACGGCCTGTGATTGTAAATACGTCTTCAACAGGCATAATGAAAGGAAGGTCTGCCTTTCTTTCAGGTGTAGGAATGTAGGAGTCTACAGCGTCCATAAGCTTCTGGATGCACTCGTAAACAGGATCGGAAGGATCCTTGGAAGCGGAATCGAGAGCCTGGAAAGCAGAACCGATGATGATTGGTGTATCATCGCCAGGGAATTCATACTTGTCAAGTGTTTCACGGATATCCATTTCAACGAGTTCGAGGAGCTCTGGGTCGTCAACCTGGTCAGCCTTGTTCATAAATACAACGATGTAAGGTACGCCTACCTGACGAGCGAGGAGAAGGTGTTCCTTAGTCTGAGCCATAGGGCCGTCTGTGGAAGCAACTACGAGGATAGCACCGTCCATCTGAGCAGCACCAGTGATCATGTTCTTAACATAGTCAGCGTGGCCTGGGCAGTCAACGTGAGCGTAGTGACGGTTGTCAGTTTCGTACTCAACGTGAGCTGTGTTGATTGTGATACCTCTTTCTCTTTCTTCAGGAGCCTTATCGATGTTTGCGTAATCTTCGAATGCAGCCTGTCCCTTGAGGGAGAGATACTTTGTGATAGCAGCAGTAAGAGTTGTCTTACCGTGGTCAACGTGACCGATTGTACCAATGTTAACGTGTGGTTTGGTTCTTTCAAATTTAGCCTTTGCCATTGGAATAGTCCTCCTTATAAATATTATAGTAGAATACTAACACCTATATTTTATCAGATTTGATAAAAAATTGCAAGTGTTTTCTTCAAATTTTATAAAAAATATTAGTCGTTGCCCTTGCTTCTTGCAGACATAATCTTTTCTGCGATGGAGCGTGGAACTTCGATATAGCTGTCAGGTTCCATAGAATACTGACCACGACCCTGTGTCTTGGAACGGAGGTCGTTGGAGTAACCGAACATTTCAGACAGCGGAACAAGTGCGTCAACCTGAGCAACGCCATTGTTGATTTCCTGACCGAGGATCTGACCACGACGAGCGTTGAGATCGCCGATTACAGTACCCATATAGTCATCAGGAACGATAGCTGCAACCTTCATAATTGGTTCGAGGATGCAAGCGTCTGCCTTCTTCATAGCTTCCTTGAAAGCCATAGAACCAGCAATAGAGAATGCCATTTCAGAGGAGTCAACTTCGTGGTAAGAACCATCGTAAAGTGTAACCTTAACGTCAACTACCTGATAGCCAGCGAGTACACCGGCCTTCATAGCGCCCTGGATACCCTTGTCAACAGCAGGAATGTATTCCTTAGGAATAGCACCGCCGACAACGGCATTAACAAACTCGTAACCCTTACCAGATTCGTTAGGCTCAACCTTGATCTTAACGTGACCGTACTGACCCTTACCACCGGACTGACGTGCATACTTGTGATCAACGTCAGCGAGCTTCTTGATTGTTTCCTTATAAGCAACCTGAGGTGCACCGATGTTAGCCTCTACCTTGAATTCTCTGAGGAGACGGTCAACGATGATATCGAGGTGGAGCTCACCCATACCAGCGATGATTGTCTGACCTGTTTCTTCATCAGTCCATGTTCTGAATGTCGGGTCTTCTTCAGCAAGCTTAGCAAGACCGATACCCATCTTTTCCTGACCAGCCTTAGTCTTAGGCTCGATAGCGAGCTGGATAACCGGTTCTGGGAATTCCATGGATTCAAGAATAATAGGTGCCTTAGGATCACAGAGTGTATCACCTGTTGTTGTGTTCTTAACACCAACACAAGCAGCGATATCGCCTGCGTATACAGTTTCGATATCCTTTCTGTGGTTGGAGTGCATCTGAAGGATACGACCCATTCTTTCAGAGTTGTCCTTAGTTGCGTTGAGAACTGTAGCACCTGAATCTACTGTACCGGAATATACACGGAAGTAGCAGAGCTTACCAACAAATGGGTCAGTTGCAATCTTGAATGCAAGAGCTGCAAATGGTTCCTTGTCGGAGGAAGGTCTTTCTTCTTCCTGCTCTGTATCAGGATTGATACCCTTGATTGGTGGGATATCAAGTGGGGATGGCATATAGTCAACAACTGCGTCAAGAAGCTTCTGAACGCCCTTGTTCTTGTAGGATGTACCACATACAACAGGAACCATAGCGTTGGCAATTGTACCCTTACGGATACACATCTTGATTTCGTCAATTGTGAGCTCTTCACCATCGAGATATTTCATCATAATTTCCTCGTCCTGTTCAGCAACAGCTTCGAGGAGCTTTTCACGATATTCCTGAGCCTTATCAGCCATATCAGCAGGGATTTCTTCAACTCTGATATCCTTGCCGAGGTCATCGTAATAGCAGTATGCCTTCATTTCTACGAGGTCAATGATACCCTTGAATGTGGATTCAGAACCGATAGGAAGCTGAATCGGAACAGCGTTACACTTAAGACGTTCGAGCATCATATCTACAACACGGTAGAAGTTAGCGCCCATGATATCCATCTTGTTAACGTATACCATACTTGGTACCATATATTTGTTAGCCTGTCTCCAAACTGTTTCAGTCTGAGGCTCAACACCGCCCTTTGCACAAAGAACTGTTACAGAACCGTCGAGTACACGGAGTGAACGTTCAACTTCTACTGTAAAGTCAACGTGACCTGGGGTGTCAATGATATTGATTCTATGGCCTGCCCAGTGTGCAGTTGTAGCAGCGGAAGTAATTGTAATACCTCTCTCCTGCTCCTGCGCCATCCAGTCCATTGTTGCAGAACCTTCGTGAGTTTCACCAATCTTGTGGTTGATACCTGTATAGAAAAGGATACGCTCAGTTGTGGTTGTTTTACCTGCGTCAATGTGAGCCATTATACCAATATTTCTTGTTTGTTCAAGTGAACAATCTCTTGGCATAATATTTCCTCCAATTTAGTACCCTGTAAATCAGGGCAATCACGTTTATGTGCAGATTACCAACGGTAGTGTGCGAAAGCCTTGTTAGCTTCAGCCATCTTGTGAGTATCTTCACGCTTCTTGCAAGCACCGCCGATACCGTTTGTAGCGTCGATAATTTCGTTAGCGAGTCTTTCCTTCATTGTTCTCTCGCTTCTTGCTCTTGAATAAGTTGTGAGCCATCTGAGACCGAGAGTCTGCTTTCTTTCAGGTCTTACCTCCATTGGTACCTGGTATGTGGAACCACCAACTCGGCGAGCCTTTACTTCGAGCAGAGGCATGATGTTTTCCATAGCCTGTTCGAAAACTTCGAGAGCGTCCTTACCTGTCTTTTCTGCTACGATTTCAAAAGCACCGTATACGATTTTCTGAGCAACACCCTTCTTACCATCGAGCATAATGTTGTTGATAAGACGTGTTACGAGCTCAGAGTTGTAAACAGGGTCACAAAGAACCTCACGCTTTGCAATTTTACCTCTTCTTGGCACAATACTTCCCTCCTTCATAATAATGCTATCATAGGTACTCGTTTCACCTCACGCCGCCGATAGTAGCGGCGGATGACACGCACGACCAATGCAGAGGCTTCATCTATATAAAAATGAATCTCCGCACAAATCTGCGGTTTGGTTTCATTGAGTATACTTTAAATCAAGACACTTTCAGCTTACTTAGCTGCGCCTGCCTTAGGCTTCTTTGCACCGTACTTGGAACGAGCCTGATTTCTCTTAGCAACGCCCTGTGCATCGAGTGTACCTCTGATGATGTGGTAACGTACACCAGGGAGGTCCTTAACTCTACCGCCTCTGATAAGAACAACGGAGTGTTCCTGGAGGTTATGACCGATACCCGGAATGTAAGCTGTTACTTCAGTACCGTTTGTAAGTCTTACTCTGGCAATCTTTCTCATAGCGGAGTTAGGCTTCTTAGGTGTAGCTGTTCTAACTGCTGTACATACGCCTCTCTTCTGAGGTGAGCTCTGGTCGATTGCTACCTTCTTCTTAGCGTTGTAACCCTTCTGAAGAGCTGGTGCAGTAGACTTCTTTTCGAGAACCTTTCTTCCCTTACGAACTAACTGGTTAAAGGTTGGCATAATCTATCTCCTTTCTTCAAATATTTGGTATGGAATATCACCTGACATTCACACACTTGATTATTATACACAAAGAAAATCCGTTTGTCAAGCATTTTCCACAAATTTTTCAGCAAAAATTTTATACTTTCAAATTGTGGTATGTATGGCAAACGGATTGTTAATATTTATTTATTATTCTTTGAAATTCTTGTTGCCGTAACGGAGATTTACGCTGTCGCCCTCAATAATTCTTGTGTAAAAGCCTTTTTTCTTTTCAAAAGCCTTCTTCACAAAATCAAGACCGATTTTCGCCGCCGCAAATATCACCGCAATAACAAGTGCAGCAGTAAGCTTCTGATTGAATGCAAACATTTCGATAAAATACACCGCAATCATTATTATTGCAAATATAAGCGTTGCTTTACCCGCAATATCACAGATAAGTATAACCTTATCCGCTTTCATATATTCCTGTTCATTGTTTCTTCTCCACTGTTCATATTCGGCACGCTTTCTGTCCTCGTTGTCTATATCCGTGCTAACCTGATTTTCCGATTTTTCTTTAGCGGCACGAAGCTCCTTGTAAAGCTCACCCTTAGCCGTAGCTACAACGCTGTCATTCACACCCTGAACATATCCGGCATCAGTTTCGATTTTCAGCATCTCATCCTGTGTAAGCATCCTTCGTCTTACACGGCTGACATTCTTCGCTGTCCCCTCACCGCTGAAATCCTCCATAGCTTCCGTGGTTTCTATATACTCAGCACCCGCAGTAAGCATTCCTCTGATTTTCATCGTCAGTGAACAGCATTCTATAATAAGGTACGCAATTTCCTTGCTCTCATTACTCTTATAAAGTCTTTCAAGAATACGCATAGCCTCAACCGTGTACTCAAACAGCAGTATAAGATTTGACATATAAACCTCAACGGTTTTTATATTTCTGTGAGCAGCCGCATATCTTTTTTCGTAATCGCTGCGCACGGAAATATACTCCAGCATATCCCTGCACATTATAATACGGAGTTTCTGTGTCTCAGCATCCTCAGGGTCAAGCTGCCCGAAACGCTCCTTTATATCCCCCATCTGCATAAAAAAGCTTTCGCTGCTGAGATAAACCGATGAGGACCCCAGCATAAGGTACTGGCTTGTAAGCTCACGTCTGAAATAAGCTTTCAGATAGCCTCTGTCCGCCTCAAGCACCGAATTATAGCCGATATATGCCTCATCATAGCTTTTTTTCGCAAAATAAGTATCCGCCGCAGCCATCATCCTGTAAACAGTAACACCTGTTTCCGCCGAAGCTGCTTTAGTCTTTGCAATAAGCACATCAAGACTTTCCGTATGTCCGCAAACGGGACATTTTCCGACCTTATCCGCACATTCATAAGAATTTCTGCAAACAGGACACCTGACTGAATTAAGCAAACTCTCCGCCATAAACGTACCCCCCAAAATTACGGTAACTCACTGCATCAATACATTACATAGTATATCACTTTATTTGAATAATTGCAACACATTTTTTCATATTTGTTAATTCTTTTTCATCATTTTGACACATATACTATATAATTACCAAAAGGAGGCTTTACATTTGGATATTTATATCGTACAGCAAGGTGACACAATAAGAAGCATTGCCCGTAAATACGGAATATCTTTTCAGCGGCTCATTACAGACAACTCTCTTTCCTCCGAGGGACAGCTTGCTGTCGGGCAGGCATTGCTCATACTCCGTCCCGAGGTTATACATACATTCAAAGACGGCGACACACTTTTTTCAATTGCAGCCGCATATGATACCGATATTATGCAGCTTTACAGAAACAACCCGCTCATCATCGGTATGAATAATATACCGATAGGCACGCAGATTGTCATAAAATACGAAAATGCTCCCACAACAAGCATACGCACAAGCGGCTTTGCCTACGATTATATAAACAGGGACACGCTTCGTGCGGCACTTCCTTACCTTACCTATTTAATAATGTTCGGTTACGGCTTCAATGATGACGGAACAGTTATTGAGCCGCTTGACGAAGAAGTCATTCCCATCGCCCACGATTTCCGCACAGCCGTTTTCCTGAGTCTGACCAGCATAAATCAGGACGGCACGTTCAGTTCCGCAAAAATTGAGCGTCTTGTTACCGATATTGATTTTCAGAATATTGTTCTCGCAAATCTGATTGACGTTATCAAGCGTAAAAAAGCACAGGGACTCGACATTGATATGGAATACATTCCGCCACAATACCGCAATGAGTTTACCGCTTTTATCAGCAACGCCTCACGCCAGCTTCACGAGGCGGACTTGCTTCTGCACGTTGACCTTGCACCGAAATATTCAGATGAACAATCGGGTCTGCTTTACGAAGCACACAACTATTCAGCCATAGGTGCGGTTGCGGATTTTGTATTTCTTATGACATATGAATGGGGCTATACATATGGTCCTCCAATGGCTGTTGCCCCGCTTCCTAATGTGCAGAGGGTGTTGGAATATGCACTTACCGAAATTGACCCGAAGAAAATTTTCCTCGGTATTCCGAATTACGGCTACAATTGGAAGCTGCCGTTTGTTAAAGGCGAAAGCAAGGCTGTTACAATCGGAAATGTAAATGCTGTACGGCTTGCACTGGCAAAAGGAAGTGAGATACTTTACAATGAACAGGCACAGAGTCCGTATTTTTATTATACCGACCCGAATGGTGCCGCACACGTTGTTTGGTTCGACGACGTGCGGAGTATGAACGAAAAATATAAGCTTGCCGCAGAAAAACAGGTACTCGGATGCGGCTATTGGAACTTAATGCGTCCGTTCAGACAGAATTATCTGCTGCTGAACAGCCTGTTCAACATTGAAAAATTGTACCCCTGAAAATTTTTTCTAAAAAAAGGCTTGACAAGCTTCAATCATTGTGCTATAATAAAATGCGTTGATTGAAGCGTTGCTAGCTCAGCTGGATAGAGTGACTGGCTACGAACCAGTAGGTCAGGGGTTCGAGTCCCTTGCAGCGCACCAACAATATCCGTTCCTTGCAATAGTGAGGGACGGATTTTTATTTTTGCAAGGGGTGAATCAGATGGAACGTGAAATCCGCAATTCCGCAAAGGCGCTTATCATCAAGGACGGCAAGATGGCTGCCATAAAAATCAGTGACGGTAGCGAAGAATGGTACATTATGCCTGGCGGAGGTCAGGAGTCGGAAGAAACCCTGCCCGAGGCGGTTTGCCGTGAGGTTACTGAGGAATTGGGAATTTCGGTAAAATGCGAGGAACTGCTATTTGTTATAGAGGGTGTTCACGGCGAGGATTTTCATCGTGTTGATTTGATTTTCGCTTGCGAATATATTGGTGAATTACCGAATGCTGAACTACATAGCGACACCAATCAGGTTGGAATTGAGTGGCTGGATATTTCTGTACTTAACACGCTGCCACTGTATCCTTCAAAGCTAAGACGACAGATTATGAATTACTATGAGAGTAAGCCGTATAAAATCTATCTTGGAAACGAAGAAGTCGGCGACCCCGAATGTACAGATTAAATGATTGCTCTTGCAAATCACCCTAAAGTATGCTATAATGTTTTCATAGCCATTCGTGGCAATAATTTGAAAGAGGTACTTACTATGGATATCAAGGCAAAAATTGAAGAACTCGTTGAAAAGGTTAAGAATGACGAAAACTTTGCAGCTGATTTCAAGGCTGACCCTGTAAAGGCTGTTGAAAAGGTAATCGGTGTTGACCTTCCTGATGACCAGATTAACAAGGTTATCGACGGCGTTAAGGCAAAGATTTCTGTTGATGACGTAAAGGACAAGGTTGGCGGTCTTCTCGGCAAGCTCGGTCTTTAATTGAATATTATAAAGTCCGCTTCTGAGTAACATCGGGAGCGGATTTTTTTACTGCAAAAAATTCTTTACAACACCGCTGTTTTATGCTATAATATTTAGGATTACGCACATTAATTCACAAAGGAAGTGTTATCTTGTCTTACAATCAGGAAAATATCCGTAACTTCTGTATTATCGCTCACATTGACCACGGCAAGTCTACTCTTGCTGACCGTATTCTTGAGCTTACTTCCACTGTTGCTAAACGTGATATGGAGGACCAGCTTCTCGACAATATGGACATTGAACGTGAGCGTGGCATTACCATAAAGGCTCGTGCTGTACGTCTTAACTACAAGGCAAAGGACGGCAATGACTACGTTTTCAATCTTATTGACACCCCCGGTCACGTTGACTTCAACTATGAGGTTTCACGTTCACTTGTTGCCTGTGAGGGTGCAATTCTTATTGTTGACGCTTCTCAGGGTATTGAGGCACAGACTCTTGCAAACACTTATCTTGCAATTGAAAACGACCTTGAGGTTATGCCTGTTGTAAATAAAATCGACCTGCCTTCCGCTGACCCTGACCGTGTCTGCAACGAGGTGGAAAACATTATCGGTATTCCTGCTATGGACGCACCAAGAATTTCCGCTAAGATGGGTACAAACATTGAGGAAGTGCTTGAAAGGGTTGTTACCGACATTCCTTGTCCTAAGGGTGACAATGACAAGCCGCTGAAGGCGCTGATTTTCGACTGCTTCTATGACAGCTACAAGGGCGTTATCATTTACGTCCGTGTACTTGACGGAGAGGTTAAAATCGGTCAAAAAATCAAGCTTATGGCTACAGGCGCTGAGTTTACTGTTGTTGAAACAGGTTATATGGGTGCAACCGACCACGTCAATGCGGGTGTACTTCACTCCGGCGAGGTTGGCTACATTACCGCTTCTATCAAATATATCGGTGACACAAAGGTTGGTGACACGGTTACCGATGCGGAAAATCCTTGTGATGAGGCACTCCCCGGCTACCGTGAAGTAAATCCGATGGTGTTCAGCGGTATTTATCCTGCTGACGGTGCACGCTACGGCGACCTGCGTGACGCACTTGACAAGCTTCAGCTTAACGACGCTTCCCTTTCCTTTGAGCCTGAAACCTCGGTTGCACTGGGATTTGGTTTCCGCTGCGGCTTCCTCGGTCTGCTCCATATGGAAATTATTCAGGAACGTCTTGAACGTGAGTTCAATCTTGACCTTATAACAACTGCTCCGTCGGTTATTTTCAAGGTTAACCTTACAAACGGCGAAACGGTTTATATTGACAACCCGACAAACTATCCTGACACGGCTGTTATCGCTTCTGCGGAAGAACCTATGGTTAAGGCTTCAATCCTTTCGCCGAGTGATTACGTTGGCAACATTATGGAGCTTTGTCAGGGCAGACGCGGTATTTTCAAGGATATGAAGTACCTTGATGAAACCCGTGTTGAGCTCCACTATGAGCTTCCGCTGAATGAAATTGTTTATGACTTCTTTGATGCACTGAAATCCCGTACAAAGGGTTACGCTTCATTCGACTATGAGATGCTGGGATATATGCCGTCCAAGCTTGTGAAGCTTGACATTATGCTTAACGGCGATATCGTGGACGCACTTTCCTTTATTGTTCACGCTGACAATGCTTATGCCCGTGCGAGAAGGATTGCCGAAAAGCTGAAGGACAACATTCCTCGTCAGCTGTTTGAAGTGCCAATTCAGGCGGCAATCGGCGGTAAGGTTATTGCCCGTGAAACCGTTAAGGCTATGCGTAAGGACGTTCTTGCCAAGTGCTACGGCGGTGACATCACCCGTAAGAAGAAGCTGCTTGAAAAGCAGAAGGAAGGTAAGAAGCGTATGCGTCAGCTGGGTACTGTTGAAGTTCCGCAGGAGGCGTTTATGGCGGTGCTTAAGTTGGACGAATAGTTTAATGCTCAATTCGCAATTCGTAATGCGTAATTATTTTATGCCGTTCTCCTTGAGGGCGGCATTTTTGTTGACTTGATGTTTGGTGGGTGGTATAATAAAATAACAAAGATATTGTTTTTTCACACATTAAGCTACTATGACAGTTTGCGTGTAAAACGAGGGGGAAAACCTTCAGGAAAGAGGAAGGACTCAACAACCACTGTGGACGCACGCCGTCCTCCCCCTCTCCTTGCGTTTTTCCCCCTCGTGCTCCCCTTTTCCCTAAACCTCACCCTCTCCTGCTAATGCTATTACTTTTTAAGGAGTATATAATGAAACATTTTGAATACATCAAATGGTATATCGGACATGATAAAGATTTACCTGCTTTTATTATCTATGAAATAGATTTGGATAACGAACGATATGCAACAAGAATGGCTAATATATTTGCTGACAGAACAGTTATACCTGTTATAGAAGAAGGTTTTGATTTTATCACAGAAGCACCTATTCCTACCATTGACGAGATAAATCAGGAAAAAGATTATTTTGCAGAAATAATTTCTAAAGAAGAATTTGAGAAAATATATTGTTCAGAAAAATATTCAGGAAAACTGAATACAACTCCACACTCCACTCTCCAAACTCCACACTTAAAAAGGTGAAACTATGAAAAACATCGGCTTATACATTCACGTTCCGTTCTGTGTGAGGAAGTGCCGTTACTGCGATTTTTACTCGGTAACCGACCTTTCGCTGACGGATTTATACACGTCTGCGGTTATCCGCAACATCAAGGCTTACGGCTACAGCTTTGACACGGTTTATTTCGGCGGCGGCACGCCTTCCCTGCTTACTCCGAAACAGATTGGTGCTATACTTTCGGCGGCGGAGATTGCTCCTGATGCTGAAATTTCTATGGAATGCAACCCTAACAGCGTTACGGAAAATTATCTGCGTGAGGTGCACAATGCAGGAGTAAACCGACTTTCATTCGGTGTGCAGTCCTTTGATGACAACGAACTGAAAATGCTGGGACGGCTTCACGACTCGGCACAGGCTGTTACTGCAATTAAAACGGCGAAAAAAGTCGGATTTGACAACATCAGTGCTGACCTTATGCTTGCTGTTTCGGGACAGACCTTTGAAAGTCTGGGGCGAAGCCTTGACGCTGTTGCAAAGTTGCCGCTTACTCACATTTCTGCTTATATGCTGAAAGTTGAGGATGGCACTCCTCTTGCGGCTGACGAAGATTTGCTGTCGAAAATTCCTGATGAGGACGACACGGCGGATATGTACCTTGAAGCGGTGCAAAAACTTGATGAAGCTGGATTTGAACAGTACGAGATTTCCAACTTTGCACAGGTCGGTTTTGAATGCAGACACAATCTGAAATACTGGCGGTGTGAGGAATATCTTGGTATCGGACCTGCGGCACACAGCTTTATTGATGGTGCGAGATTTGCGTGTCCTAAGGATTTGAACAAGTTCATTTCCTCGGAAATACAGGAAACCGTTACTCTTGATGAGGGTGGAAGTGCTGAGGAAAAAACAATGCTTGCCTTGCGGCTTGTGAAGGAGGGACTTCCGATTGAAGCGTACCCCGAAAGTGAAAAGCGTGCCGAAAAGCTTATCCGAAACGGCTTGCTGAAAAAAGAAAAAGGCACGCTCAGACTTACGCCTGAGGGGTGCCTTGTATCAAATCAGATTATCTGCCATTTACTGGCTTAGCCTTCTTCTCTCGGTCTGCTGCGGACCTTCTTTCTTGACGCCTTATCTCTGTACATAAGGTCATCGGAAAGCTTGATAAGGTCGTCAACCGTTGAACCCTCGGCAGACTTGCATATCAGACCTATACTTGCGGCAACCTTATACGGCTTGCCGCTGTTTTTATTGAATTCATCAATATATTCGTAGAATTTTTTCTTGTAATTCTCCACATAATTTTCAGCACTTTCCACTACGCCCGCAACAACAAACTCATCGCCGCCGAAGCGTGCACAGGTTTCACCGTTCACGGAAGCATTCTTAAGAGCCTCGCCCACGACCTTGATTGCACAGTCACCCTCGGAATGTCCGTAGGTATCATTTATAATTTTAAGTCCGTCAAGGTCAGCGGAAACAATTGCTACCGTAAGACCGTTGCGGGTTGCCTGCTCAAATTTAGGAAGCACAAGCTGATAGAAGCCTCGGCGGTTATAGAGCTCGGTAAGTGTATCGTGCGTATACAATCTTTCCATTGCCGCAAACATTCTTACGTTGCCGAAGCCGTTGCCGAAAGCCTCGGAAATCTGCGGAATACGCTCAAAATAAATCATTTCAAGCGGAATTGCCATACAAATATACCCCAGACAGGTATCCAGATAATGAATTGACGTAAACACAATCGGAACCTGCCAATCCATATACTGCTCAAGCATAGGGGCAATATCTTTTCGTTTGAAACGTATTGTTTCAGTAATCGGCTTTTCATAGCTGCCCTTGAAAATCATCAGCATTTCATCCGTAAACGGTTCATAGCTTTCTCTTTCCATAACACCGCTTCTCGGCTGAAGTGCATCGGTATTCAGACAGCAATATGTATCGATAAGCTCCTGCTTATTTACAAGATGCTCATAAATATTTTCAACATTTTTCTCATTGCTGATAATTGTCGAAAGGCTGGTCATATTATAGCTTCGCTGCATATATCCCGTCAATCTTGCGTGAAGCTCGTTTATCATCTTCGAGCCATCCTCTGTTTGAGCCTTAACGCATCCGCAGGACTGTGACACAACCATTTCAAAGCTGATAAGCACGCGATTCGGTACTTCCTCGCCATTATTTGCACGGTCAATAAGCTCAACCGCCATTCTTGACATTTCATCCTCGCTGTTACGGCAGGTAGTAAGCCGCGGCGAATGGTATCTTTCATCTTCAATTCCGTCAAAGCCTGAAACTATAACATCCTTAGGGACGGAATAGCCCTTTTCCGCAAGACATTTGCAGGCAACCATTGCCATAACATCATTACAGCAGATAATTGCCTCGGGAAGCTCCTTTCCGTCAGCAAGGAACTTCTCCATAACCTGCCTTGTAGGATACTCCCAGAAGTTGCCGTATCCGACACGCTCAGGGTCATAGGGAATTCCCTGCTCCGCAAGAACCTTTTTATATACATTATGACGTTCTTCGGAGAATTCGTTTCCTTCAAAGCCGGCAATAAAATTCACCTTTGTAAGCTTATGGTCAATGATAATATGCCGCACGATTTCCTCAAAGCAGGTGCCGTAATCGTACTTCATATTAATACAGCCGTCCATAGGTGCTTCCACGGAAACTACGGGAATACCTCTGCTTATAGCGTTATCTGCAATTTTTTGGGTAAGCTTCTTATCCTTTATCATCTCGGTAAAGATAACCAAACCGTCAATCACATCGTAATCTATAAGGTCAAAGACATATTTTTCTCCCATATCCGATGAGTTATTCATATACAAATCGGAATTTGTCTGATACACAAACAGCTTATAATCACGGCTGATAGCAGCAGAATTCAATTTTTCGATATAACCGAAACGTGTAGCCTCATACGGTCTTGGAATGCATACGGCTAATATCTTTTGTCCCTTAAACATAATAATCCTCCGCAACAGTGAACTGTCCAATTCACACATTGAGGTGCAGCAATATACACCTTATCTAATTTTACCACATTGTCATATTCTTATCAATTAACACCTTGCACAAAAAAAACGCTGTTTTTTTATCAGCCGAAGCATTGTGCTTCGGTGTAAACAGCGTTTTTTAATATCCAATTATATGCTTCCGCCGCCGTGTGTATCGCCGCTGGAGCTTCTGTGTGTACTGCTTCCGTTGTTGGACTCGATTTTCCTGCGTGTAACCTTTTTGTACAGGTAAATATCCCTTGCGTAGGTTACATTTCGGCTTCCCGAACGGACATAAGCCTTTGCATTTGTCTGCATAACAGCTGTTTTAAGCTGTGATTTAAGGGCAAGACAGACAATTGCCGCAAACAGGAGTCCTATACCGAGAGATATAATGACAATCATAAAGTAATTTTTCGGTGAATAAGCCTTACCCGTTGTTTTGTATTTATCTATATACATTTCGGAAGCTTCGGCAAAGCTTTCGAATGCCCTGTAATAATTACCGCTGTCGAGAAATGGTCTTACTTCCTTTCCGAGAGCTGAAATTCCCTTATCGCTGAAAGCTTTTATGCCCTTACCGTCGGTTGTGATATAGGCTTCGTTTGTACCGTTATTGTAAAGAAGCATAAGACCGTTTTCGCCGTAGCCGTTATAGTCATAATAATCATCGGCGTAAGCCATCATTGACTTGCCATCGGTTGAATTGACAGTTACAACCGCAATATCATAACCGTACTTATCCACAATCCCAAGCATTTTTTCTTCAAGCTTCTGTTCCTCGCTGTCAGTGAGGATACCTGCATTATCCACAACCTTGTCGGAGTTTGCAGCAGATACGTTTACCGCTGAAAAGGCAATGCACATTGCCGCTGCAAGGACTGCCGAAAATATTTTCTTCAATTTCATATCCTCACCTCCTTACAGAATAAATGCCTGTACTGCAAATGCAAGAGCACCGACACCTGCTGTAATTGCCGCAAAAAGCTTCCAGAATTTGCCCCAGTCAACAGGAAGATTACCGACAAACTTACCTGTCTGACCGTTCATTGAGAAGTTATACATTTCGCCCTTATACTTGGTGTTCAGCATCCACACAGGAAGAAGTGCATAACGGATTTTACCGCTTCTCAGCTGAATATTGACAGACTCGGGAATTACGCTGTCATAGCCCTGAACGGTATTTTCAAACTCCTGCAGGGTGCTTGTCTTGATACGCTCATTTGCACGGGGCTGACTTGCTTCGGCATCAACATCGTACTTATCTGAGAGATAGCCTGCAAGATATGCAGGGAGAAATTCCTTGCAGTCGCCATAGTTGAACGGCTCGATTGCTTCGGAAAGCTCGTCGGGCATTTTTGTTGAGCCATCAACGGGAACCTTATCAAAGCTGATATCGCCGTTTCTTACTATCATATAATGCTTGGTTTCGGTGTACGCATAATCACCCGACCGCCAGCTTCTTGTCTTTGTAGCCTTGAATTTAAGCTTTGCATCGGCATCACAGTCGAAAAGCCAGAAGGGCACATAAACACCCTTGATTTCTTCAATTCTGTTTTCACTTGCAAAATTTTTAGGCAGCAGGAACTTGCCCTTCATAAAATTTTCAAGAGCAGCCTTCGCACCTTCCTTGTCAATCTTGAACGGAATAATCAAATCAGGCTTCAAGCCGCCCTCAAACTGCCCAGACATAACAATCGGACTATCACAATACGGGCAAGCGGATGCTGATGTTGTTTCGTCAGCAACAATCTGACCGCCGCAGTTTTCGCAGGAATAGACCTTCATTCCGTCCTGTTCAGACGCACTCCATTCGCTGCTTGGATTGTCCCAGGAAAAATCGTCCTGCTCAGGCTGAGAAACCTCGTTGAATTCTTTAATTGCGTCAACCTCAAACTCGGTATCGCAATAGGGACACTTCATATTCTGACTCTGGCTGTCGAACTCAATTCCGCCGCCGCAGCAGGGACATTTATAATCAATAAGAGCTGCCATAACTTACCCCTTTCATTCAAAAGAAACGGCTGAATAATTCAGCCGTTTCAGAATATTACTTTATATCATTCTCGTCGAAACGGTCGCCGCATTCAGGACAGAACTTAGGAGGATTTGCAGGGTCCTCAGGCTCCCAGCCGCACTTGTCGCAGCGGTAGAGAGGAGCACTTGCCGGCTTTGGTGAGCCACATTCAGCACAGAACTTACCCTTATTTGTTGCACCGCAGGAGCAAGTCCAGCCGTCTGCCGCAGGCTTTGGTGAGCCGCACTCGGAACAGAACTTAGCAGTATTTGTTGCACCGCAGGAGCACTTCCAGCCGCCTGCTGCAGGAGCCTGCTGAACAGGAGCAGCCTGCTGAGCCGCCATCTGCTGTTGCTGAGCCATACCGAAAAGCTGGTTAGCATTCATACCGCCTGCCTGCTGAGCCATATTCATACCCATAAAGCCCATCATTGCACCGCCGCTGTTGGAAGCAGCAGCCTTCATAGCCTCGCTCTGTGCACCTACCATTGTAGCAGCTGCCATAGACGGGTCACGCATTACAGCTGTTCTCTGGAGGTCCTTAATCATCTTTTCATCCTCAGGTGAGCAAGTTACGGAATTTACACCAAAGGAAGCAATCTTGATACCACGGAGCTCAGTCCACTTCTTGGAGAGGACTTCATTGAGAGCATCAGCGATTTCGAGAGTATGTCCGGGCAGTGCACTGTATCTGATGCCCATAGCGGAAATTTTAGCAAACGCAGGCTGGAGAGCTGTCATAAGCTCCATCTTGAGAGTGCTGTCGATTTCGCTTCTGCGGTAAACGTCGGAAACGTTGCCGCAAACGTTTGTATAGAAAAGAAGCGGGTCAACAATTTTATATGTATATTCACCATTGCAGCGGATAGAAACATCAATATCGAGACCGATATTCGCGTCAACAACACGGAACGGAACAGGTGACGGAGTGCCGTACTTGTTGCCGATAATTTCCTTTGTATTGAAATAGTAAACTCTCGTATCTGTAGAAGCCTGACCGCCGTGAGCGATACGGTCGCCGATTGAAGAAAGAGTTTCCTTAATGCTTGTGCCGAGGTCGCCTGCAAAGATTGAAGGCTCACCTGAAATGTTGAAGGTGTATTCGCCCGGTTCAGCACAGACGTCAAGAATTTTGCCGTTCTCAACAATAATCATACACTGACCGTCAGCAACAGCGATACCGCTGCCCTGAGTGATAACATTATCACTGCCCTTTGTATTTGAGGACTTGCCGTTTGTTCTTTTTGAAGCCTTCTGAACAAGCACATCGCTTGCCATTGCTTCACAATAAAAATATTCCTTCCACTGGTCAGCAAGAGTACCGCCTACAGCGTTGATTGCAGCTTTAATAAGACCCATTTGAAACAACTCCTTATTATTTCATATTGAAGTGCAGCAGCAAAATAATACTGCACATAACATATTATACAATATTTTAAACACAATTTCAATAGTTTTTGAACAAAATTATTTCATTCTGTTACCACAGCCATTCATCGCTGTTTTCCGTCTCAGACTCAGCTTCATCTGTACTCTCAGACTCAGACTCTGCTTCCGACTCCGTTTCTTCGGATACACTTGTACCTGCGGTTTCTGTTGCAGATGTTTCGGTGTAAATGCTTTCTACGGGGTCAGTTCCTTCCTCGGGAAGAATAACGATTGCCTGACGGTGCATCTGGTCGTAACGGGTTTCAAACTTGTTGATATTATAGTCTATAATTCCCTTCATAGGGTCGTTCAGCGTAACAATATCAGCATCCATATTGAAGCCTGCAAGCACGAAGCAGTGCTCATTAAGATACCAGTCAAGCTGCTCGCCCGTTTCGTTGTCGTACCACGTTTCATAATACTCAGGCTCAATCATACCGTCCGTTGCCCAGCAAAGCACAGGAGTTCCTGCCGCAAGATAATCATAAAGCACATCGGGATGTGCACCCGAAATATTCTTTACAATGTATCCGCCGCCGTTATCGGCAATATAAGCATTCGCCGCTTTTTCAATCGCACCCGAAAAGCAGCCATAGCCCCTGCCGAACGGGTCGCCTATAAAGTAATCGAAAAAGCTGTCCTTGTAGGTTTTATCTCCCTCATAACGGGCATTGCCCCAGCTTATCGGGAGGTAATTCAGTGCCATATCGGTTTTTTCAGCGTCAAAGCCGCAATGCCGCAGGAGAATTGTCAGAGCTGTAATTTCACAGCCGACAGGCAATTCAGGAAGCTGGAGAATATTCTCCATATCTATGTAAACCGAATTATTGTCATAATCCTTACGCTGACGGCTTGTGATAATTCTTCTTCCCGATGAGTCAGTAAGAGGAGGCTCGGTTTCGGGAGGGGCTGTTTCCTCGGTAACGGTTGTCGTTTCCGTTGTTGTCTCGGTTATCGTCTCGGTTTCGGGAACAATCGTTGTTTCGGTTGTTTCAACGTAGTGATAATCGGACAAATCAAGCTCAGCCGTGGCTGTATCCTCCTCATTGCCGGTAACAGCAATAATCACCACTGTCAGAAGAACTATTACGCACAAAACAAGAACTGTAATTCTGACAATCAGCTCATTCAAATCAATCACCTGCCTTCAAAGCACCTTTTCAAGCTTGTTGCAAAATAGACAAAAATCCGCCATCTGCAGCACATTAATTCATATCATTATACCATACTGAGACAATGAAATTGTGTACATATTGTAAATTAGCACAAAAAAACAGTGCCAAGACCTGCTCAGCACTGTAAAACAATATTTATTTTTAATCGTAAATCGTGATAATGATATCCGCTTCCTCTGTCGCAACCGTATCTGTAAAGCCTGCAAACGGGTCATTTTCATCAAATTCAACAGCCGTGGTTGTTTCCGTTGTTGTTTCAGGCTTCGGAGGGTTCTTAGCAACATAAACCGTCAGAACCTCACCTGCTTCAACATCAAGCTTTTCACCCGGCTCCTTGCTTGTTTTCGCAACGTAGCCTTCAAGAGTGTCCTCTGTTTCAAGTTCTTCTTCCTCATACTTAATTCCCAATTCGTTAAGCTTGTTGAAATATGCCTTCTTCTCCATTGTGAGATAATCGGGAATTTCAATATATCTCGGTCCGAGGCTTACCTTAACGAGGATTTCGGAATTTTCCTTATAGGTTTCATTTGCAGGAATTGACTGTGAGAAAATCGTGCCCTTCGCAAAATCATCGTTGTATTCAAACTCCGCTGTAAACATAAGGTTATAGGAGTCAGACTTGCTTACGATTTCGTAATTCTTGCCTGTAAGGTCGTTCATTACATATACAACACCGTTATCCGTAGACGCAGAGGTTGTCACAGCAGGCTCCTGCACAGGTGCAAGCGTTTCAAGCGGAGGCGTTTCCGATACGAAAGCATCATTACTGATTTGAGTAAAGGTAGACAGGTCAGGATTTCTGTTCACCTCACCGCTTGTATCGTCAAGCGTAACTATAAGCATAACCAGACCGAACATACCTATGCAAAGAATAACCATCATAATCATAATGAACAGACCGTGTCTGCTGATAGGCTTATTTTTCTTTGCCGCGGTACTGCTCTGTCCCGTCTGCTTTGGAATTGTTATCGTCTGAGTGCTTGAAGACGAAAGACGCTTTGAGTTGTACTCAGGCTGCTCAAACAGCTGCGTAACAAGCTCGGTAATAGTCTGTATACGCATTTCGCCGTTCATATTCATACCGTTCATAATAACCTTTGAAACATTTCTCGGAATGTTCGGGTTGAGCTGTGCAGGCTCAATGAGGTTATCGTTTGAAATACGGCTTGTTGCGTCGGTAGGAACAACACCTGTAAGTATACGGTACAGCAGAGCAGAAATGCCGTAAACGTCAGTCCAGGTGCCCTGCCAGTTATTGGAATTATACTGCTCAGGAGCGGCATAACCGTTGTATATTTCGGAAGCAAGCTCTGTATTGGCGGTTCTTGCATCGGAAATGCAGAAGCCCGTAAGCTTAAGCTCGCCGCTGTCGGTAATAATGATATTTTCGGGAGAAATACCTCTGTGAACAAGCCCTGCATTATGAACAAGGGAAAGCGTTGTAAAAATAGGCGGAAAAAGCTTCTTTACTTCTTCCCATTCCAGTTCGCCCGCATTCATTTTCAGGTACTCGCTTATAGTCATTCCCTCCAGATAACCGAACACCACATAAGCAGTGTTGTTATCACCGAACATATCAATTGCTGCATTGATATGGTTAAGCGTACGCATTTTGGAAAGAACCTTGTTAAGCTCCACAAACTCTGAAAGGAAGGTCTTATACTGAGGCATACAGTTAGGGTTGACAATAATCACGCTGCTGTCCTTTTCACGGGAGCAAAGTGCATCAGGCATATATTCCTTGACGATAACCTTTGCTTCTGCAATTTTATCATAAGCAATATAATCCGCACTTTCACCGTTGTAAGACCTTAACTTACCTATAATATATCTGTCATTGAGAGTAATTCCGGGAGCAAGATAAGACGGGAGATGAGGTGCATCAATATGGTATCCGCATTCGGGGCAGATTTCAGCACCTTCCTCTAACGAATTCATACATCCGTAGCACAAATTCAGGCTTTCCATATTCCCTTCCTCCTTTCAATTCGGCTTTTTCTCTGAAAGTAATGATATCAGCTAAACCTGCAAAAGTCAATCATTTCAATTAAATTGTAGACATTTTGTATTCACTTTGTAATAATTATTACAAGCAGCTTATTGGTCAGCTAACCTTTAAATTATATCAAAAATAGTTTTTCACGTCAAGCACAGGCTTGAAAATACGTTATTTTAGACGTATTTATCCTTCCGAAACCGCACTTAATGCACCTTTTTCACATAAAAAACGATGCAATCATCAGCACAAGCGGCATTGTTACCGCTGAGGCAAGCGTTGAAACCGCAAATATTTCCGAGGCATAAACAGCATTTTTACTGTACTTTGCCGCAAACATTATTGTTGAAGTCGCTGTGGGACAGGCAGCGGAAATGAGAATTGTATTTGCAACAACAGGGTCAGCATTAAACGGCAGCATTACAAGCATCAGAAGAAGCGGTCCTGCTATGAGTTTCAGGAAGCCCGTAAGGTATATACCTGATTTTTTCAGTGCCTTCTTCAAATCCGAGCGTGCAATCGTCATTCCCGAAATAAGCATTGCAAGAGGTGTATTCAGCGATGCAATATAATTAAGCGGCTGCATAACCACATCGGGCAGGCGGATTTGCAGGAAAAAGAAAATCAGTCCCACAAAGGTAGCTACCACAGCAGGTGCTTTCAGTGCATTTACAGCAAACCTGAAATTCATCTTTTCCGTCATTGTCATAATTCCGTGAGTCCAGGAAAGAAGATTGAACATTGCAATATAAGCCGTCAGGTAGAAAATGCCGTCCGTGCCATATACCGCCTGAATAAGCGGTATTCCGAGAAAAGCACAATTTGAGTACGCAACCGCAAAACGCTCAACCCCTGCATCCTCTCCCCTGCGTTTGCCGCAGAAAATCATTCCAAGGGCAATCAGTATGACGTGTGCAAAAAAAGCAAACAGAAACGCTGTAAGCAGACCGTTAATAAGCTTTTCGTCAAGCTCCTTCTGAAAGGACGTGAAAATCAGCACGGGACAAACCGCACTAAGCACAAAATTCGAAAGCTGATTACAGCCGCGTTTTGTAAAGCTTCCCTTTTTATAAAGGAAAAAACCGAACATTATCAGAATGAACATTATTGCAATCTGATATAAAATGGTAATTGCGGAATTCATTTCCGTTACCTCCGTAAAAATACTTAACGTCCAAGATAAGGCATCTCGGACGTTTATTTTTATATAACCTTGCTGAGGAAGTTTTTGAGTCGCTCGCTTTTAGGGTTGCCGAAAAATTCTTCGGGGGAATTTTCTTCAAGAATGTTACCGTTATCCATAAATATGATACGGCTTGCGACCTCCCTGGCAAAAGCCATTTCGTGGGTTACCACAACCATTGTCATATTTTCCTCGGCAAGCTCTCTCATTACATTCAGCACTTCGCCTACCATTTCGGGGTCAAGTGCGGAAGTAGGCTCATCGAAAAGCATAACCTCAGGCTTCATACAAAGTGCACGAACAATAGCAATACGCTGCTTCTGTCCGCCCGAAAGCTGATTTGGGTAAGCGTCCGCACGGTTTGCAAGCCCAACTCTTTCAAGCAGCTCCATAGCCGTTTTTTCAGCTTCCTCCTTGGTTTTGCCCTGAAGCTTCATAGGTGCAAGAGTAAGATTTCTCAGAACTGTCATATGCGGGAAAAGGTTGAACTGCTGGAAAACCATACCCATTTTCTGACGGTGCATATTTATATCTGTTTTCGGATCAGTAATATCAACTCCGTCAAAATGGATAGTTCCCTCAGTTGGTTCTTCAAGCAGGTTAAGGCAGCGGAGAAACGTACTCTTACCCGAACCTGACGGTCCTATAACAAACACGACCTCGCCGTTATGAATATCAACAGATACGCCGTTAAGAGCGTGGTTTTCCATACCGTCGAACTTTTTCTTCAAGTCCTTTACGGAAATAAGAACGTTATCAGTGGTCACTGTTTCTCAGCCTCCTTTCCAGCTTTCCTACAAGGAATTCCAGGAATACCACAACTGTCAGATAAATAATTGCAACCGCAAGCAGCGGCATCATAGCGTCATAGGTACGGCTTCTGATAATATCGCCGCCCTTTGTAAGGTCTTCCATAGCGATATAGCCTGATACGGAAGTTTCCTTCAGAAGCACGATAAGCTCGTTGCCCAGTGCAGGAAGAACATTCTTGAAAGCCTGCGGAATGATAATGTAAATCATAGTCTGAGCATAGTTGAAGCCGAGGCTTCGTCCTGCTTCAAACTGTCCCTTGTCAATGGACATAATACCGCTTCGCACGATTTCCGCAACATAAGCACCCGAATTGATACCGAAAGCGATTACCGCAACAATCATCTTATTGATATTTACCGAAGCAAAAATACCATAGTAAATAATGAGAAGCTGAACAACAACAGGCGTACCTCTTATTACCGTAAGATAGATACGGCATATAAAGTTTGCAATTTTAAGCTTTCCGGTTTTATCGTGTGTAGAACGTATAATTGCCACAAGAAAGCCTATTACGATACCGACCAGCACCGCAAGCACCGTTATCTGTATTGTAACCCACAAACCGTTAGTTATATACTGCCAGCGGTCATCTTTTATAAAATTGTCGTAAAATCTTTCCGCCAGATTTTTAAACCATTCCGTCATCTGAACAACCCTTTCCCGATTATTTTTGTTTCCTTAACTGAAAAACAGCGTGCAGGACGGCTGCCCTGCACACCGAAAATGTAAACTTGTTTAGTTTATTCTGCCTTAATGTACTTGCCGATAATTTCTTCAAGCTTGCCTGTTTCTTCAAGCTTTGCAAGAGAAGCATTGATATCTTCAAGAAGCTCAGTGTTGTCCTTTGCAACTGCAATTGCATATTCCTCAATTGTATATGCTTCATCAAGAATTACAAGACCAACATTCTGTGTAACAAATACCTTAGCAGGCTCACGGTCAATGATTACTGCGTCAACCTTATCCTGATTAAGGGACTGTACCGCTTCAAAGCCCTTGTTGAAACGCTCAACTGTTGCATCCTCGATATCACCTGCGAAGATGTCGCCTGTTGTACCAAGCTGAACACCGATTTTCTTGCCTACAAGGTCAGCAGGAGAAGCAATTTCAGAGCCTTCCTTTACAATAACAACCTGAGCAGCTGTAGTGTAAGGTGTGGAGAAGTTTACATTCTTGAGTCTGTCCTCATCGATTGTCATACCTGCAACACCCATATCAGCCTTACCTGACTGAACAGCAGCAATGATAGAGTCGAAAGCCATATCCTCAATTACCAGTTCAAGACCGAGGTCCTCAGCAATTGCCTGAGCAATTTCAGCGTCAATGCCTACAATCTGGTCGCCCTCGCGGTATTCATATGGAGGAAATTCAGCATTTGTTGCCATAACGAGAGTTGTTTTTTCCTTTTCACTGCAGCCTGCCAATGCAAGAACCATTGCAGAAGCAATTGCTGCACAGATAATTTTTGAAATTTTCATATTCATAATCTCCTTATAAAATAATACGACATCTTGCATTATACATTATAATTGCAAACTTTTCAAGTGCTAAACAACATTATTAACTTAAATTCAACATTTTTACCATTGATAGCAGCCGCATTTGAGCATATACATCGTTTATTTACAAATCCGAACTAAAATATTAATTATCATCTTTCCCATTTATTGTATAATCTTAGCATCGCTTCTTTGCAGTTTCTTGTCGAAGAAAGCAAAATACTGTATTTTTCTGTAAATCTTTACCGAAATTTTCCTGAGAAAATTTGTCAAAAGCTATTGATTTTCCGAAAACTATATGGTAAAATATGGAGCATAAAATACAGGAGGTAATCATTATGGCACCCACAACAAAAATTCTTATATGCGGAAGCAGTGACGACTACAGCGATGGTTTTTTCAAGGTACTGGAAATTTCAGGTCTTGAATTCAGAAGATGCGTTCCCGATGGCACAGCGGCATCCGCTGCAATTATGGAATACGCACCTGATGTAGTTCTTTGCGATGCACTTATGACCGGATGCGATGCAACGGGTCTGATTGAAAGAACCAATTCAGAGTTTGACAAAAAGCCTTTCTTTATCGTTGCTTCACCATACAAAAATGCATTTCTGGAACAGCAGATAATGTCATTTGCCAACGCTTATTTTATATTGAAACCCTTTGATGCAGAGTCCTTTATCAATATAGTCAAAAGAATTTCTGCTCTTTCAATCAATGAGCTGATTGGCAGTAACGATGAGAAAACAAAATTAGAAATGATTGTTACTGATATTATTCATCAGATTGGTATTCCTGCACATATCAAAGGCTATCACTATCTGCGTGAAGCTATTATTCTTTCCTTCAACAATGACGAAATGCTTGAAAGCGTAACAAAACAGCTGTATCCATCCGTTGCCAAGCACTTCAATACAACCGCTTCGCGTGTTGAAAGAGCAATCCGCCACGCAATTGAAACCGCCTGGGACAGAGGTGATGTGGATACCCTCAACTCTATGTTCGGATATACCATAAACTGCGGCAAGGGCAAGCCAACCAACTCCGAGTTTATCGCCCTCATTACGGACAATCTCCGTCTGCGTTCAAGAATGTCGGGTGTCAAAAAGGAAAAAGTACATTATTAAAATCAAGACCAAAAGGTATGAGTTACATCATACCTTTTGGTCATTATATTTTTCACCGAAAGCGTTTTGCCCTGCGTGTCGCATATGAAATAGATATCCATATTGAATATATCCAAATTCTTTTGTGCAGCCTTGCAAATTTGAAAATTCCCCTTGACAAATCCACGAAAATGTTATATAATTATTTAGCAATTATTAGTTATGCCGCTGTGGTGGAATAGGCAGACACAAGGGACTTAAAATCCCTCGGTAGCGATACCGTACCGGTTCAAGTCCGGTTAGCGGCACCAAATAAAACCTCGTAAAAGCCCGTAAAATAGGCGTTTGCGAGGTTTGTTTTTTATTAAAAACGACTTTGCTCATTATTGCTGCGAAAGGATTTTTAATCCATTCCCATTTCTTCGAGTGTCTTACGGCGTTCTCGTTCAGCAACCTGACATTCAAGAATATATTTTGCTACAACTTCTTCCTCCGCTTCTGAAATATCAACAAACTGACAGCCATAACCGACAAAATTTCCGTTGATATCATTCTGACGTCGGAGAATTTTCGCAGGGACCTCCAGCTCTCCCGAAAAAGTATTGAGGTAAATAATCGTTCCGACATTGAAATACTCATCACATTTCAGCAGCACGCCGCCGAGATTGATGTTAAGTATCATTCCCTCAATTCCCTCTTCCTTCTCCGACCTGCTCTTATATACTGTTGCCTTTTCTTTTGTAGCAATTTTAAAGGAACGTCTTCGTTCTTCAATTTCGGTAACCTCGCCTACCTTAACCTCAATCTCAGCCTTACTTGCCGCATCAATCCTTGTAACAGCCCTGTAACGCTGGCTGTTGACGTACTCAAAAATAAGCATTATTGAGTCGCCTTTTTTCAGATTTGGCAGGTTATTGCATTTGATTGTCATTCCAACCGTTGATGTCTTGAACAACGATTTTGCAAAGGAATAAATTCGGGTAGTACCCAGATGACGTTCCTTTGTGTCATAGATTTCAATTTTCAAAATCTTCTCTTTATTCAACAACATATCTTCACCATTCAAAAACCAAATTGTATATATTTCTTAAATTAATTGTAGCATAACTGCACACAATCGTCAACTAAAAAGTCGGAAAGTTAACAATGCTTTCCGACTTTTTTTACATATTAAGTGCCAAACGCTGTTCAAAGCTTTCCCTCGGAAGAGGTTTGTCAAAATAAAAGCCTTGTGCCATATAGCAATTGCTTTCTTTAAGCACCTTGACGTGCTCCACAGTTTCAACGCCCTCAACAACACACTCTATACCAAAGCTCTGTGCAAGCGAAATAATATGCTTCAGCATCAGATAATTGTGTGTTGTACTTTCCTGATTGACTTCAAGGAACTTCTTATCAATTTTAAGAACATTCCACGGCAGGTCGCTGATAAGGTTCAGCGATGAGTAACCGATACCAAAGTCATCTACAGCGGTACTTATACCGCTTGCCTGAAGCCCGAAAACAACCTTTTTCAGTTCAGAAAAAGCAACATCTGTTGTTGTTTCGGTAAGCTCAATTTCAATATATTCGTGAGGAACATTATACTTATCAACCGTAGCAATAATACGTTCAACCAACTGCGGTTCACCGAGATTGCATCTGGAAAGATTTACAGATACCTTGACAACATCCCTTCCGTTGTCAAGCCAGCTGCGGATATCTCTGCAAACGTGGTCAAGCATATAAAAGTCAAGAGTACAAATTGCCTTGTTGCGTTCAAACACCGGAATGAACTTAATCGGCGGAATAAGCTCACCGTCGTGAAACCATCTGCAAAGTGCTTCTGCACCGGAAACCTTATATTTTTTCAGCGAAACCTTCGGCTGATAATAAACCTGAAATTCTTCGTTCATTATCGCTTTGCTGAAAAGTGCTTCATATTTTCTTCTTTCTGCATCACGCTGCATAACTTCGTCATTGTAGAACACGCTTGTGATGTTTATATCGCTTCGTGCAACATTCTTTGCCGCATTTATGCAATCCATAACCTGAGCAACATCGGGGCAATCATCAGGTATATCATAGAAGCCTGCTGACGAACGTATTGTAACCGTCCTGCCCTCTTCGCCGTACTCAACATCAGCCGCAATGAGATAATCCTTTACCTTTTGAAGATTATCCTTGAAGAAAATAATCGTAAAGTTATCGCCGCCCATACGGCATACAGCTTCACCCTCATCAAGCAATCCGGAAAGCTGCTCGATATATTTTTTCATAACCTCTGTAGCCTTTGTCCTGCCCAGCATATTATTGACATCGGAAAAATCATTGATATTGAAATAGCAGGCATCATATTTTCCGATAGTCCCGTTGATGATAGCCGAATTTACAGTTTTTACAAAATGAGCAATGTTGTAGGTTTCAAGCTCTTTATCGTGAAAAGCAAGATAATCCGCAATCTTCATAAGTCTTGAACGATCGCAGAAAACGTGAACAAGCTTAAGTAAGGAGTTTATTCTTCCGGTTGTGCCCTCGTCCCAGCCGGGAGCATCCTTATGCTGATAAGCCCTGTAGCCCGCAACTGTTCCATTGCCTGGCAGAACGCTGAAAGCAGCGTCCCTTTGCATATCTGCATTTCCGTCATCGTATACGGAAGTAACCTCTCCGCATTGCTGCTCCGCATCGGAAATGCTCTTATAAAGCTCAATATCTATTCTGGCAATTTCCAACAGTTCGCATATTTCCTTTATAGCCTCCGACATTACGGCAATATCATTGTCAGAATTACGCACCATCTTCAATATGAAATTATCCAATGCTTTTTCGTAACTGCAACTGTCAAAAACCATAATGCGACCTCCCTTGAATTATTCTGAGGAAACTGCAAGCTGCGGAACCCTGATAACAAACTCTATGCCTGAACTTTCGTTCTTAACGGCACTGACAGTTCCGTGCATCTGCTTTATGATACGTCCCGTAACCGTCAGAGCAACATCATCAAGGTCACGGACATTGATATATTTATTCTTATTTTTGAAGCTGTTGTTTGCTTCGGTAATTTCCTCCGCCGCAGCAACCCGCTCCGTTGTACCTATCCTGATTTCCAGCTCCGCCGCATATGAGCAGTGAGGACAAAAAACACCGAGCAGCAGCTCTCCGTTCGGAGCAATACCCTTCATTCTCTGAAGCAGCTTTGTCACAGCCTGACAGATACGGCCCGTATCGCCGAACATTTTCTCAGGCACATTTTCATTTATGTCAAGATTAATTTTTCCCACGTCCGCAAGCTCGTCATCACCGACAAGCTTTTCAAAAACCTCGCAGACATTGTATTCTTCTTCAACAAGTTCAACCTCGCCGTCGGTCATCTTTGCGAATTCAACCGTATCTTCGATTGAAGCCAGAAACTGCTGACCCTCCTCAATAAACGTGGAAATAATTTTTCTGTTTTGACTGATGTCCTCGCTGTCAGCAATACGTCCTGCCATACAAATCCAGTTTTTGATATTCTTATGCAGCTCGGAGTTCATATCTATAATGTAAGAAGCCTGTGAGCAGGCAGCTTTTTCAAGGCTTCGGCTTGCCTTCAACGCCTGATAATTTTTATATGCCATTTCCGAAAGGATTTCTGCAAGCTTGAAGATAAAATTTGCAGCCGCAAGCACATCAGCCTCAGACTTGATATGCACTTCCCGTGCGGCATTCAGATATTCGTTCTCATCAATACCGTACTCAGCCGCTCTTGCTATGATATAATCCTCGTCAAGAGGCTTTGTAAGAATTTGTCCGCCCATAATACTTCCGACATACAAGCCGTCAACAATAATAGGTGCAGCAAAATCACACAAACCTGCGTGACATTGATAAACAGACGGCTTACCTGTCCTTAGTGAATTTACACCGCCCATTCTGTCACATTCCATACAGCCGACATATCCAAGCTCAGAGTTTCTTGTAAGGTCCATACAAAATCTTGTAAAACCGCTTCCGTTGGTTATTGGCACACCATTTTCATCTGCAATAAGAGACGCCATATGTGTATACTCCGAAAAAGAGTCCTGAATTTTCTGAAGAATTCCTATATCAATCAAATCAGTAAGCTTCAGATTTTGCATAATGACACCTTCCCTTGAGATTTTATGGTAAATTAACCAAAATTCCGCTTTAAAAGCATAATATACCTATTTAATTATACCACAAATAAAATTTAAATCAATACATTTGCTTCAAATTCTACATTATGCACATTTAACACTTAAACGTTTATATATTTTAATGTTTTTTTCAAAACCACTTGACATCAAGTATGCTGTAAGTGTTATTATTAGTATAATCACATATGGAGGTGTATTTTATGAATACCGTTATTACAAAAAAATCAACTGCATTCAAGGCAATTACCATACTTGCCGCTATTGCCGCTTCGGTAATTCTGCCGCAGCTTTTCCACGCAATAGGAGTAATTTCAGGCACAGGCAGTGCTGTCGGTGCCGCACTTCTGCCTATGCACATCCCTGTAATTCTCGCAGGCTTTATCGGCGGACCTGCTGTCGGTCTTATTGCAGGAATAATCAGTCCTCTTGCAAGCTTTGCAATTTCCTCGATGCCTGCGGCGGCTTTGCTTCCTTTTATGGCAATTGAACTTGGTGTTTACGGTCTTACAGCAGGACTTCTCTCAAAGGTCAGCCTCAATTCCTTTGCAAAGCTTATCATTGTCCAGCTTGCAGGACGTGCTGCCCGTGCACTTGCTGTCCTTGCGGCAATTTACATTCTGGGCAATACTGCTCTTACTGTTGCTTCAATCGCAGAATTCGTCACAGCAGGACTTTTCGGAATTATTCTCCAGTGGGCATTTATTCCGTTTGCCGAAAATAAAATCAGGGAAAAGGCTGACATATGACAAATCTTGAAAAGGCTAAGGAAATTCTGAAAAGCGGCGGCTTCACCTGCGTGCTATGTAATGGCGAACAAATTTACACAAGCACCAAACGAGGTGTTGCACCAATGCTTGAATTTATTGACAGCGGCACGGATTTGCGTGGCTTTTCCGCCGCTGACAAGGTTATAGGCAAGGCGGCAGCTATGCTGTTTGTCCACGCAGGAGCTGCGGAGGTTTACGCAGATGTTATGAGTAAGGCGGCGGCGGAATTTCTTGCTGCAAATGATGTTCCGTTTTCTTACGGGACGCTTGCCGAAAACATCATCAACCGCAAGGGTGACGGAATTTGCCCAATGGAACAGGTTACTGCAAATATAAATAACACGGATGAAGCAATTACTGCAATAAAAAAAAGACTTGAAGAATTGAGAAAGGGTTGATACAGATGAAAAAATTAGGCTTCGGCTTTATGCGTCTGCCGCTTCTTGATGGCAACGACCAGACAAGCTTTGACAAGAAGCAGATTTGCGGAATGGTTGACACATTTCTTGAAAAAGGCTTTACATATTTTGACACGGCTTATATGTACCACGCAGGCAAGAGCGAAAACGTAATCAAAGAAGTTCTTGTTGACCGTCATCCCCGTGACAGCTATCTGCTTGCTACAAAAATGCCTACAATGATGCTGAAGGAAGAAGCTGACGTTGAACGTATTTTCAACGAACAGCTTGAAAAATGCGGCGTTGATTATTTTGACTACTATCTTGTGCACTGTCTTAATGTGGGCAACTACGAAATTGCGGAACGACTCAAGGTTTTCGATTTTGTGGTACAGAAAAAGGCTGAGGGCAAGGTTAAGAAAATCGGTTTCTCCTATCACGATGATGCAATCCTGCTTGACAAAATTCTTACTGAACACCCTGAGATGGAATTTGTGCAGCTGCAGATTAACTACCTTGACTGGGAAAATGAGGGTGTACAGTCGAGAAAGTGCCACGAGGTTGCTGTGAAGCACGGCAAGGACATTATTGTTATGGAGCCTGTCAAAGGCGGCACGCTTGCCAACGTACCGAAAAAGGCTGAAAAGCTGTTGAAGTCCCGTGAGCCTGATATGACCGTACCGTCCTGGGCAATCCGTTTTGCGGCAAGCTGTGAGAACGTGTTTATGGTACTCAGCGGTATGAGCAACACCGAACAGCTGCTTGACAACACAGGCTATATGGAAAATTTCAAGCCCCTTACCGACGAGGAAAAGGATGTCTGTCTCAAGGTTGCCGATATCATCAATTCAACGGTTACTATCCCCTGCACGGTTTGTCGTTACTGTGTTGATGAGTGTCCGATGAACATTCCTATCCCTGACTTCTTCTCGCTGTTCAACGCTGAGGAACAGGAAATTGAGAAACCGTTCACAGTGCAGGGGGAGTATTACGACAACCTTGCTGAAAAGCACAACAAGGCTTCCGCTTGTATCGAGTGCAAGAACTGCGAGGCGAAATGTCCTCAGCATATTGAGATTTCCAAGTTTATCAAGCTTGTTGCTGAAAAATTTGAAACTGAATAAAAGGAACGCTTCCGCAGAACAAATCTGCGGAAGCGTTTTTTACTTTTCAAATTTTTCTTTAAGCTTTTCATAAAAATGCTTCAAGCTTTTATCTCCGTCATTGTCAGGAAAAAGGCAATAAGGCAGACTGTCGGTATCCCTGTGCTTTTTCACGCAGGCAGCACAGTTTCCGTTGTTTTTACAACTTGTTTTAGGGCAGCAGCTTCCGCAGTATTTACTCATATTATAACACCTCCGAAAATGTTGAAAATATAGCCGATAATGATAATTCCAACGGTTACAATACCGATAAAAAATCCAAGCAGCTTTGGCTTCACAACCTTACGAAGCATTATCATAGACGGCAGAGAAAGCGCTGTTACTCCCATCATAAAGCTAAGTACAGTACCTATTCCGACACCATTGAAATGCAAAGCTTCGGCTATAGGAATTGAACTGAAAATGTCGGCATACATAGGAACTCCCACAATTGTTGCTATAATAACCGAAAACGGATTTTTGCCGCCAAGTATCGTTTCAATCCACGTCTGTGGAATCCAGTTATGTATTACCGCACCTACAGCTACACCAATTAATATGAATTTAAAAACATATTTCCAGGTTTCCCAAGCTTCCGAAAAAGCAAACTTACAACGCTGCCCCCATTTTTCGTACACTGTATTGTCAAGCTTTTCAGCCTTTCCGAAAAGCTTCGGTTCAAGCTGACTTTCAGGATTTATTCTGCCGATAATCGTACCCCCGATTACCGCAAGAACAAGTCCAACCAATACATAGGCAATTGCTGTTTTCCAATCGAAAACACTTGCAAGCAAAATTAATGACCCCAAGTCAACAAGCGGTGATGATATCAGAAAAGAAAATGTCATTCCCAGCGGCAGACCTGCATTTGTAAATCCGATAAAAATCGGAATTGATGAACAGGAACAAAACGGTGTAACCGTGCCGAGAAGTGCGGCAAGAATATTGCCGCCAATGCCTTTATAACGTTCAAGGATTTGCTTTGTACGTTCAGGCGGAAAATAGGTTTGTATCAAGCTTATGACGAAAATCAGCGTCATAAGCAGGACACTGATTTTCAGCACGTCATAAATGAAAAATTGCACACTTGAACAAAGCCGCGTTGTTGTGTCAAGTCCACATAATTCAAGAAGTCCGCCAATTAAATCATTGAGCCATTTCATTCCAAGCAGTTGGTTTTGTATGAATTCCCATATCATTTGCACGAACAGCTGCCTCCTGCCTTACATTCTATTTCAGCAACAAAGCTTCGGAATTTTTTCCACGCTTCACATTTTAAGGAGTAGTACGACCATTTTCCCTCTTTACGAACGCTTACAAGTCCACATTCGCTGAGAATTTTCATATGATGTGACAGAGTCGGCTGGGTAATTTCAAATCTTTCAAGAAGCTTACAAGCGCATTTTTCACCTTCCGTCAGCATAAGCACGATTTCGAGTCGTGTTGCGTCACTCAGTGCCTTAAAGATACTTACATATTCATTCATCAGTAACCAAGCTCCTCCAATGTTTCAACTGCACTGACAATCATATCAACGCAGGTTGTTTTAAAAAGATTTTTCTCTGCTGCCGCCTGCATTTCCTCAGGCTTTGAAATGTCGTGTCCAAGCAATTCACGGCAAACGATGGACTTGTTTTTCGCCTTGAATGCATCTGTGAACTCCTTTGTTTTTTCGTAGCAAAGTGCTCTTCCATCTGTATTTTCAGCTGTGCAATGCCCGTAACGTAGGCTGATTACCATTATTCCGCCTGTTACCGCACCGCACACCTCGGCGTTACGCATACCGCCGCCAAAGCCACACCCGATTTTCAGTGCTGTTTCCTTTGACAGACCATACTTTTCCGCAAATACCGCAAACACTGACTGGGAACAATTGAATCCCGCCGCAAATAATTCTGCTGCTTCTTTTTTTAACATAATAATCGCCTCACATTGAAGTTTATCTATATGACATAATATCACACATATAGATAATTGTCAATATGTTTTACAAAAAAATTCTGCGGTGCAAAAATTACACCGCAGATTAACATTATTCCTTTACAGCCATAAGTCCTTCAAGAAGCTCAGAGTCAATGAACTTTGCTTCTTCACGGTTGTAGAACACGTCTGTGATGTCCCAGAGGACAGGACAGAGACCGTTATCGTATGCGGCTTCACATACGGAAGTCAGGTAAAGTCTTATCATTTCGGGAGTCTTGTTGCTTGTTGAGCAGCCGAATTCACCCACAATTACAGGGATACCCTTGTCGATATAGGTTTCCTTCATCATTGTCATATACTTGTTGAGTTCAGCGTAGTCGGCATCTGTACCCCACTCAGTACGAGCCTTGCCCCAGGTTGCATCTTCTTCAAGGATTGCAAATGTGGACGGCGTATAGTAATGAACAGACACCGCACAACGGTTCATCGGGTCGTTCGGCATTTTATAGAGTGGGTCGCAGGTAAGGTCAAAGTCTGTGTTGTAGCCAGCGATAAGGAGGTGACGCTCAGCGTTGTTGCCGCCTGATTTTCTTACGATATCAACAAACTTCTGATTGATTTCGTTAAGCAGGTTAAAGGACTTTTCCTTGTCACCCTCGTTACTGTATCTGTTCCAGAGCGACTCCCAACCGCCTTCTTCGTTGAGGGACTCAAACATAAGGTGGTCGCCGTAATCATCGTTGAACGCTTCGGTAAGCTGTGTCCAGATACGTTCGTACTTGTACATACACTCTTCCTTCTTGTCATCGTTGGCAAAATCTGTCCACCAGCCGCCGTCCCAGTGGATATTGAGGATAACGTACATTCCGTCTTCAAGTGCCCAGCCAACAACCTGCTTTACCCTTGCAAGGTAGGTTGCGTTGATTGTGTAGTCCTCACCCATCATATTTGACCAAGCCACAGGAACACGGAGTACACCGAAACCGCACTCTGCATATCCTGTAATCATTTCTCTTGTGATAATAGGGCTTCCCCACGCTTGCTCGTAACTTGTTACACCTGTTGGTGCAATCCAGCTTCCCGCACTTTCAAAGGTGTTACCAAGATTGATGCCGACACCCATTTCCTTTACAAGCTCCATTGTGGTAATGTCACGCATTGAGCCGCCCAATGCCTCTGCCTTAGTACACGCTGTCAAAGCTGAAAGACACATTACTGCCGCAATTACTGCGGACAGAATTTTTGTAAGCTTCATAACAATCTCTCCTTAATTTATATAATTTTTCTGTACTCCGATGGTGTCTTGCCGTACTTGCTTTTGAACTGACGCATAAAATTATACTCGCATTTATAGCCGCAGCTTTCCGCAATTTCCTTCACGGTAAGATTTGTTGCACACAGCAGACGCTTTGCACGTTCAAGCCTGCCGTTGATAACGTCCGTCATAACGCTTACGCCGAACATTTTCTTGTAAAGGTGCTGAAAGCCTGAGCGGCTCATACCCATTTCCTCCGCCATATCCTCAACGCTGCCGATAGTGTTGGGCATTGTAAAAATTCTTGTGCGGAGCTGGGTAAACTTGCCGTTACGCTCTGCAATTGAGCGGGGCAAGGTATAGTTTCTGGACTTAACCAGCCTGCCCAGCTTCATAAACAGGATTTCAACATAGCCACGCTCTATTTCCTCGTGAAAGAATTCCGAGGAATAGTGCTCATAAGCCATAACGTGAATAATCTGGGAAAGCTCATCAATATTACCGAGATGGACTATTTCGTTGAACGGTATTCCGTATTCTTTGAGTTTGTTTATATCTGCTTCTGTCGGCTCAAAGAACATCCAGTCATCAGTGTAATATTTTTCGGCGGCTCGATATCTGCAAGGTGTTTCAGGAGTAAACAGTATATATGAATTAGGCTTTACATCAATCTTTTTACCGTCCACCTCAAACAACGAATGTGTTTTTATCAGGAGCAGCAGATAACAGCCGTTGCCGTTTGGTCTGTCCATATAAAAGGTATTATCGTGCTCGTAATTATATCCGATTGCACCGATTTTCACGTTATCACATCCTTATTTCATAAACACAAAGGATTTAAGCTCGAAAAGTGTTCTTTCCTTGAAGTAATCACCCGTCCAGCCTGTATAGTCGGTTGTGATTTTAAAGAATACACTGTGTCTGCCGGTTACGTTTTTCACGATTGCACTTACCGTACCGTTATCGTGCCCGATATCAACAACGCCGATTTCCTCGCCGTCCTCACCGTCGATAAGGATGTGCATATGGCAATCACAGCCGAAGCCGTTGATTTGTGCGGCAAATTCCATTGTCTTGCTGGAGAAATCCTCACCGAAATCAAAGTATTTATAACCGATTACGCAGCCGTCAGTGATGTTTGTTACAACTCGCTCAAAGACATTTCTTTCGGTAATCATAATATTTCCGTTGCCATTTTTCAGCACGCAGGCAATATCTGCGGGAGTAATTCTGTACGGATTGAGAGAGTCCTCAAAGCCGAGTGAGGTCATTTCAACTGTCGGGATTGTGCCGTCAGGAAGAATTTCTATTTTCTCCACACAGCCGCGTCTTGACATTATCGTACCGTTTGTCATTCTGTGATAGAAAATGTACCACTGACCGTTGATGCAAGCGATTGAGCCGTGGTCGTTTCCGCCTGGGTAGTCCGCACCGTTGTCAACAATGTAACCCCTGTAGGTAAATGGTCCTGTAGGGCTGTCAGAGGTCGCATAAGCAAGTCTGCTGCCCCTTTTCGGAGAGTAAATCATATAATAGGTGTCGCCGACTTTGCGGGGTGAAGCCGCCTCAAAGAAGCACTTATCCTTTTCATCAAAGCCGCCTTCCTCGGTCGGCACGCAGGGAATAAAATGCTCAATGCAGGTACCGTCAAGAATTTCGTACATATTCTCGCTGTTTACTTCCGCAAGGAATGAACGCTCATAACCGCAGTAGATGTATGTACGACCGTCATCGTCCACAAGCACACTGGGGTCGATAAACCAGCCGTTACAGCAGATTTCATCGGGGATTGTATACTTGTAGGTAGAAACAAGCTTGAATGGGCCCTCAGGCTTGTCTGCTACAGCTACACAACCAATTGAGTTTACGATGTAAGCGTAGAGGTAGTATTTACCGTCCTTTTCAACAACGTCAGGAGCAAAAAGCTCGTTGTTACTCTTTGTCCAGTCGGTATCAGACTCGTGGTCACGGTCAGCCTGCGTGTGGAAAACATCACCGTGGCAAACCCACTCATTGAGGTTTGTAACGGGTGCACTCCAACATTTCAGCACGTAGTCGCAGAATTTGTCAGAGCCTGCTTTATCGTGAGAGCCGTAGATATAGACACGGTCGCCGAAAACTCTCGGCTCGCCGTCGGGAATGTACTCCCAATTCGGAAGATATGGATTTGCCATTGGAATCGCCCTTTCATAACTGAATTATTTAGCTATATTATACAGCGCATCAAGCTTTTGTGCAATAGCAAATCATTCCCGATAAACTGACTTATTGTGCAAATTTATTCATTTGCAATAATTTCAGCTATTTCTTTCGGAGATGATACAATCACTCTCGCACCGTTTTCACGCAGCAGTTTTTCATCACGAAATCCCCAGTTTACGGCAATGCAGTCCATTGCAGAGTTTGCCGCCGTCTGCAAGTCAACGTCCGAGTCACCTATGTAAACTGAATTATTACGCTCAATGTCCAGTTCAGCAAGAATGTTGTTGACTCCGTCGGGAGCTGGCTTTTTCGGCACACCTGTTTTTTCTCCTGCAACAGCGTCGAAAATTTCTCCAAAGTATTTTACGCACAAATCCTGCACGGCATAATCCGCCTTGTTTGACACAACAGCAAGCTTCACGCCCCTTGCTTTAAGCTGTTCAAGCATTTCTGTTATCCCGTTGTACGGCTTGGTTTTGTCAGCACTGTGGAGTTTATAGTAGGCGTTGAAATCAGCGTAAACCGCTTCAACTGTTGCCTGTTCCGTGCCATTCGGCAAAGCACGCTTTATAAGATTAAGTATGCCGTTGCCAACCATCATACGCACCTCGTCAGCTGTGTGCTGTGGAAAGCCGTGCTGCGCTAAAACGTGGTTAAGGCTGTCTGCAAGGTCATCAAGGGTGTTGAGAATTGTTCCGTCCAAATCGAAAATTGCAAGCTGGTATTTCATTTTTCATTGCTCCTAAAATTTTAATGATTATATTATAGCACGGTTTGGAAGCTGCTGCAACCAGTAAATTTACTCTATATCATTCACAAAAACGGGCGGCACGCCTTGTTCCAAAAGTATAATTCTTTGTTCTTCTGTTAATGGATTACTATGATGCTTCCCATCAGTTTTAAAAAAGCCATCTTCAATATCCGAATACAACTTTCCCATAAAAATCAACCAATTCAAAGCATATTTTTCAGGATTTACAACTTCAAAGAAATCATATCCTCCTGCCATATAAAACACTTCTATCGCTTCGTGCAGTTTACTTTTTTCATCAAGATGAAACCTATCAGGTATTATAAATCCTTGATTATCCCATTCTTCATAACCAATTCTGTCATCTGTTTCAATCATAATAATTCCTCCGACCTTGATTTGTAGCTTTATTATAACACCACTTCTGACATAAATCAATATTTTCAACAGTGACACAAAAATCCCTGACCGAAACCAGTCAGGGATTTAATCATTTCCATTCTACAAAGCCATAGCTTTCGAGTATCTGAAAGAATTTTGCAAGTCTTTCGTATGTGGGGTGAGCTTTTTCACCGAAGTGTTCTTCCATTGGAGCACCCATATCCGCAATTTTCTTTTCACCATCAATCAAATTCCAAACAAAACTTCCGAATTCATCAAGGTGGATATACGAAATTTTCGGCTTTTTAGCGATTTTCTGCATTATCCTGTTCATTACACCCTTGTTTTCAATTTCAAGGGTAACAATGCCGTTTTCGTCCGTTTTCCAGCCGATATGCTCGGGACGCTTCGGGCATTTTTCAAGATAATTTTCTTCGGGCTGCTGCTTACGCTTCATTCTTCACATCAGCTTTCTTTCTCTTCTTCCAGATGGAGAACTTGAGAAGTGTACAGATGATAAGACCGAATACTACAACGCTTCCGATACTTGATACAACTGGTGGAAGGTTGAGTGCACCTGAGATATCGAGAACCTTGTCCACACCGAATACTGCGAGGAGAGCAAGCACGATACCTACAAGACCTTCACCTGCAATCATACCTGAGCAGAAAAGGATACCGTCGTTGATGATTTCCTTCTTTTCTTCCTCTTCCTTCTTCTTCATCTTATCAAATACAAGACGAATGATACCGCCCACGAGGATACAAGCGTTAAGCTGTACAGGGAGGTAAACGCCGATTGCGAAAGGAAGAACAGGAATACCGATTACTTCAACGAGGATTGCAATGAATGCACCTACGAATACGAGGTTCCAAGGAAGCTCTGCACTCATAACGCCTTCAATAATCATCTTCATAAGTGTAGCCTGTGGTGCACCGAGTTCCTCAGAGCCAAAGCCCCAAGCTGTATCGAGAAGGTAAAGTGTACCGCCGATAGCGAGTGCTGCTGCACATACACCGATTACCTCACCTATCTGCTGCTTCTTAGGTGTAGAACCGAGGAGATAGCCTGTCTTGAGGTCCTGAGATGTATCGCCTGAGATAGCTGCTACGATACAGATGATAGACCCGATTGCGATTGCAGCTGCCATACCGTCTGCACCGCTTGCACCTGTAAACTTGAGGATAAGTGTTGCGATGAGGAGTGTTGCGATAGCCATACCCGAAACAGGGTTGTTACTGCTTCCTACGAGACCAACCATTCTTGAAGAAACAGTTGCAAAGAAGAATCCGAAAATAACTACGATAATTGCACCAACTAATGAAACCGGAATTGCCGGTACTAACCAAACGAGTAAAGTTAATACTAAAATTGCGCCAAGAACAATCTTCATGTTGATGTCTTGTTCCGTACGTTTTGTAGATGCAGAGCCTACACCACCTTTTAAACTCTTCATAGCATCTGCAAATGTACGAACAATTAGTGGAAGTGATTTCACTAAGCTGATGATACCACCTGCTGCCAAAGCACCTGCACCGATATAACGTATGTAGCTACCCCAGATTCCGCTTGCCCCATCTGCCGCAAATATTTCACCAATTGTTTCTGTACCTGGGTATAGAATCGCTGAACCGCCAAAAAGTACGATAAGTGGGATTAATACCATCCAGCTCACTACACCACCTGCGAACATGTAAGAAGAAATCTTTGGACCACAGATGTAACCAACTGACATAACGGCCGGATAAATTTGTGTTCCGATTTCACCAGCAAAGCCTTTGAAACGAAGTGACACTTCACTTGGGACAGCTTTTAATCCGTCAATGACCAACTTAAATGCACCTGCAATACCCATACCTGCAAATACAGTAGTTGCATTCGCTCCCCCTTCTTCACCTGCAAGAAGTACTTCCGCACATGCCTGTCCTTCCGGATATGGCAAAACGCCATGTTCTTTTACAATAAGTGCATTTCTAAGTGGCACCATAAAGAACACACCTAGGAGACCACCAAGCAATGCAATCAATGTAATTTCAATAATGCTCGGTTTATCCATAACACCTTCTGCCGCCCAAAGAAACAGCGCTGGCAATGTAAAAATGGCACCTGCCGCAAGAGATTCACCGGCAGAACCGATTGTCTGCACAACGTTGCTCTCTAATATTGAGTTTTTCTTCATAATCACACGGATAACACCCATAGAAATAACTGCTGCCGGAATCGACGCTGATACAGTCATACCAACACGTAGTCCAAGATACGCATTTGCTGCACCAAAGATTACTGCTAGGATAATACCCATAACGATTGAAGTAACTGTTAATTCCGGAGTGATTTTTTCAGCCGGAATATAAGGTTTAAATTCGTTTTTGTTTTCCATTTATAAAACCTTTCCTTTCTAAATAATTATTCTGATACTTTATCGCTATGAAGCAACAAAGCACTTGGTTATTATAACATAAAAACAGTTGTGACACAATCACAACTGTTTTATAAAACGTAAAATATAGACAAAAAATTAAATTCTAGCAACACCTGTATCTCTTGCTGCCTGTGCTACTGCTTTTGAAACCGCGTCTTTTACGCGTGGGTCAAATGCAGCCGGAATGATGTAATCTTCATTTAACTCCTCATCAGAAATCAAGTTTGCAAGCGCCAATGATGCTGCAATCTTCATTTCTTCGTTAATTTCCTTTGCACGAACATCAAATGCACCACGGAAAAGTGCTGGGAATGCAAGCACGTTATTCACCTGGTTAGGAAAATCGCTACGTCCTGTAGCAATTACACGAGCTCCACCAGTCTTTGCTTCGTCCGGATAAATCTCCGGTGTTGGATTTGCACATGCAAATACAATCGCATCTTTATTCATTGTCTGAACCATTTCTGTTGTCAAAGAACCCGGAGCCGATACACCGATAAATACATCTGCACCTACAACTACGTCTTCAAGCGAACCTTCTTGTTTTTTAAAGTTGGTCAATTTCGCCATTTCTTCTTTATATGGGTTCATACCTTTTTGACGTCCTTCGTAAATTGCACCGGTACGGTCACACATGATTACATTTTTTACACCATATGAAAGAATTAACTTTGTAATTGCTGTAGCCGCAGCACCTGCTCCATTTACAACAACCTTGATGGTTTCTTTATCTTTTCCAACAACCTTTAACGCATTGATAAGTCCTGCAAGGGTAATAATTGCAGTTCCGTGCTGGTCATCATGGAAAATTGGAATGTCGCATTTCTCTTTTAATTTTTGCTCGATTTCAAAACAACGTGGAGCAGCAATATCTTCTAAGTTAACTCCGCCACATGAGCCTGAAATCAAATAAACTGTATTTACAATTTCATCTACATCTTTTGATTTGATACAGATTGGGAATGCATCTACGTCACCAAACTCTTTGAAAAGTACACATTTTCCTTCCA
>JAZQBN010000056.1:0-101125 GCA_045545795.1 Oscillospiraceae bacterium | reverse complement strand
AATAAAAAGACAGCCCCTTGAGGGGCTGCCCGTGAATCAAATGCGGTTGGCAGACTTTTCAGAACCACTTGAGTGGTAAGGGTCGTACCAAGCCCTTTAAGGGCTTTTGCATACCACCCGTTTTACGGGTGGTTTTGATTTCTCCAAATCCTCCAGCCACAAGCGTACACAAGCGTCGGACGGCATATTCCAGTCACCTCTCGGGGACAGGGAAACCGTGCCGACCTTTGGCCCGTCAGGAAGGCAGGAACGCTTGAACTGCTGAGTGAAGAAGCGGCGTACGAAAATTGTGAGCCATTTTTTTATTGTTGCACTGTCATAAATTCCGTCGAAGGTTTTTTCGGCAATGCGGAAAATCTTGCTCGGTGCAAAGCCACATCGTACCAAGTAGTAGAGGAAGAAGTCGTGGAGTTCATACGGTCCGACGATATCCTCGGTTTTCTGGGAAATTTCACCCTCCTTAGGGGGGAGAAGCTCAGGGGAAACAGGGGTGTCAAGAATATCACGAAGCACCTCAGCAAGCTTTGTATCCTCGGTGTTGCTGCTTTCAAATGCAACAAGATGACGCACCAGCGTTTTCGGAACAGAGCCGTTTACGCCGTACATCGACATATGGTCGCCGTTGTATGTTGCCCAACCAAGTGCAAGCTCGGAAAGGTCACCCGTGCCGATAACAAGTCCGTTCATCATATTTGCAATGTCCATCAGCACCTGCGTACGCTCACGAGCCTGTGCGTTTTCAAAGGTAACATCAAGATTTCTTTCGTCCTGTCCGATGTCGGCAAAATGCTGACGTACAGCGGCGGCAATGTTGATTTCTTTCAGCGTTACGCCGTAAGCCTCAGCAAGGTAATAAGCGTTGTTTTTGGTACGGCTCGTTGTTCCGAAACAAGGCATTGTTACAGCAACAATTCCCTTGCGGTCAAGCCCAAGCATATCAAAAGCGTGAACAGTCACGATGAGTGCAAGAGTGCTGTCAAGACCGCCTGAAAGTCCCACAACAGCTGTTTTTCCGTTGATGTGGCGAAGACGTGTGGCAAGTCCCGTTGCCTGCATAGTGAGGATTTCCTCACAGCGATTGCGGAGTTCGTCCTTGTCCTCGGGTACAAACGGATTGAGAGAAAATCTGCGTGTAAGGTTAAGGTCTTTTTTCTTTAGTGAGAAAACGTATTCCAACGCTCTTTCCTTATTTGTTGCAGCAAAATTCTTGTCAGCACGTCTTTCTGCGGCAATTCTGAACAGGTCGATTTCGGTGTAGGTTATACCTGTTGTAAACTTCTTGCTTTCAGCAATCGTTTTTCCATTTTCGGCAATAAGATTGTAGCCGCTGAAAACAAGGTCACGGGTCGACTCGCCCATACCTGCGTTTGCACGGATATATCCGCAGTGAAGTTCGGCAGATTTCACCTCTGCAAGCTTTTTCACGGCACTGCTTCTGCTCACGATTTCAGGAGAAGCGGAAAGGTTGCAGATAACTGTTGCACCAGCTTTTGCAAGACTTTCAGCAGTGTTATCGTCACCGATTACTATTCCGAAAACAAATTCGGGAATATCTTCACATTCAAAGATGAGGTCGCCAAAACGAGTAAGACCACTGAAAATTTCTCCTCGTTCAGCATAGATGAGTTCATCATTCCATGAAGTGAAAATATCAGCCTCGGAAGCAGAAATATTTTTTTTCGGAACAATTCCCACAACGTCACCGTCTGATATTACAGCGGCACAGTTATAAAGCTTGCCATACATTTCAAAGGGCATACCCACAATTATTACAGCGTCACACTTTGCAGTAGCCTTTGCAATTTTTTCAAGAGCCGCCTTTGCCCCGTCAAGCAATGTTTTCTGCAGGAACAAATCCCCGCAGGTGCTTCCTGTTACACAAAGCTCAGGGAAAACTATTACAGAAGCGTCATTGCGTGCCGCTTCCTTTGCGTACTTAATTATTTCATCGGCATTGTGGTCGCAGTCGGCAACCTTTATATCGGGTGTTACCGCCGCAACACGGAGAAATCCGTCTTTCATTTCAATCAACCTTTCGGATAAAGTATAACTATATTATATAGTATTTTTTCTCGTTTAGCAATAATCTGAGAATAAAAAGTTGATTTTTTACAACAAGTATAGTATAATTATACTGATTGAATATTTTGTTTTTCAGAAAGGATTGATATTATGGCAAAAATTGATTATCCATATGTATGGACGGACAAGAAGCGTACGCTTTTCGGTCTGCCGATTTCCTTCACACGCTATATTCTTACGGAGAAGAAGCTGATTACAAGAAAGGGTCTGCTGTCCATTACTGAGGACGAAATCGAGCTTTACCGTGTTATTGACAAAAAGCTCATTCAGCCTTTCGGTCAGAGAATTTTCGGATGCGGCACTATCCACATCAATTGCCGTGATACGGACACTCCCGTCAAGGAGGTCATTTCGGTAAAAAATCCCCGTGAGTTTATGAATACACTTGAGGAGCACGTTGACAAACAGCGTGACAAGTACCGCACAAGGGGCAGAGATATGATTGGTGCAGACCTTGACGGAGATGACTGTGACTGTGACCACGAATAATATACCCGGATTTATCAAGGAAAAACAGGATTGCTGGGACTTCCTCAAAGAAACCGACCTGCCTATATTTATATATGGTATGGGTGACGGGGCACTTAAAATTATGCGTGTTTTTGAGCAGTACAAAATTCCTCTTGCAGGCTTTTTTGCCAGCGATGAGTTTGTACGCGGACATACCTTTGAGGGGCACCTCGTCCACACGCTTTCACAGATTGAAGCACTTATCGACGAATTTGTGGTGGTGCTTGCTTTTGCGGCAGGCTATCAGAGTCTGTATGACAGGATAAACGAAATTGCGAAAAAGCATATTCTTCTTGCACCTGATGTGCCCGTTGCAGGTGACGGCTTGTTCACATATGGCTACTGCGTGGAAAATGCGGAGAAAATTCAGGCGGTTTACGATATGCTTGCGGACGAAAAATCCAAGCAGGTCTATGCCGATGTGATAAACTTCAAAATCAGCGGCAAGATTGATTATCTCAACAACTGCACCACGCCCAAAGAGGAGATTTACTCCGAAATCATAAAGCTTGGCAAGGACGAGGTTTTCGTGGATTTGGGTGCGTACAACGGTGACACGGTGCAGGAGTTTATAAATGCCTGCGGAAACGAATTCCGTCACGTTTATGCTTTTGAGCCGAACCCGAAAAATTACCGCAAGATGACGAAAAATCTCCCAGAAGATGAGAGAATTACGCTTTTCAACGGTGCGGCTTGGAGCAGGTGCGGCACGATTGAGTTTTCCGCGAACGAGGGAAGAATGTCCCGTGCAAACGGTGCGGGGAAAAAGGTTGAGATACCTACCTATGCAATTGACGAGGCTGTTACGGAGCAGGCTACGGTGCTGAAGCTTGACGTTGAGGGTGCTGAGCGTGAGGCTATACTCGGTGCAAGGCGGCATATCGCAGGGGGCACGAGAATTCTCTGCTCGCTGTATCACCGCAACGAGGATATGTTCGACCTGCCGTTGCTAATAAAGGAAATCAACCCGAACCTGAAATTCTACATCCGCCACCAGCTTTACATTCCCGCGTGGGAAACAAATTTATACTGTCAATAATTCTCGGTTTACAGGGTAGTATTCTCGTAAGCCGCTGGGGCAAACCTTTCTGAAGAAAGGTCCTTCCCCAGACCCCTTTCCAAAGACTTTAAGTCTAATTTTCCATATAGGGCTTTAGCCCTATATGGAAAATTACATTAGAAGTTTTAGGGAGGGAGTTTGAGGGATGACCCTTTTCCAAAAGGGTCTCCCTCAATGGTTTACAAGAACACTATCCTGCAAATCAAAAATTTCTGAAAGGATAGATTATGCTTACAATGCTTTACACGGTTGGCGATAAGATTTATGTCAACCTTACAAATCGGTGTCCCTGTGCGTGTACGTTCTGTATACGTCAGAACGGGGACGGCGCTTACGGCTCGGACAGCTTATGGCTGGAGCGTGAGCCTACTGTTGATGAGGTTATTGCCGAGTTCGGCAAGTACGACATCAGCAAATATACTGAGGTTGTTTTCTGCGGCTATGGTGAGCCTATGGAGCGTGCAGAGGACGTTGCCTTCATCGGACGTTACATCAAGGAAAATCTCGGTCTGCCCGTACGTCTGAACACCAACGGACTTGGTGATAAAATCCACGGCAGGTCTACCGCTGAAATGCTGGAGGGTGCGGTTGATATAGTGTCAATCTCACTTAATCAGTGTGATAAGGAAAAATACAATGCCGTGACCCGTCCCAAATGGGAGGACGGCTTCGACGCAATGATTTCATTTGCGGCAGACTGCAAAAAATATGTGCCCAAGGTGATGTTCACGGTTGTGGACGTTATTCCGCCTGAGGATATCAGCAGATGCAAGGCACTGGCGATGTCGCTGGGAATTGAACTCAGAGTTCGCCCCTATGACGGTTGATTATGCTTATTAAGATTTTTATATATTAAGGAGAAGAAAAATGGCAAAGGAATTTTACGCAAGAAAAACTATGCACAAGGGGATTGAAGCTGTTGAGCTTGCAGCAGGCGGATACTATGCTATCGTGGCACCGTCACTGGGCAGCAACGTGCTCCGTTTCCGTGACAACGAAAAGGGTATGGAGATTTTCCGTTACAGCGACGACCTGACAATCAGCGAGTTTATGAACTCACCTGAAATCTGGGGTCTGCCTACACTTTATCTGCCTAACCGTCTTGATAACGGCGTGCTGAAAACATCTGATGCGGAATATCATTTCCCTGTAAACGAAACACGCTTCGGCAATCACCTTCACGGCTTCCTTCACAAGGCTGCACACAAAATCAAGGCACTTGCCGCTGACAAAACAGGCAAAGCGTACGTTACAACTACATATACACACGATGAAAGCAGCTTTTTCTTCAACTGCTTCCCGCTGAAATTTACGGTTGATATTACAATCGAGCTTTCCGAAAATGGTCTTAAGCACACTTTCTCTATCACAAACAAGTCCAAGAAGATGCTTCCGATTTCAATTGCAACACATACAACAATCAACGCTCCGTTTGTTGACGGCGGCAAGCAGGAAAATATCCGTTTGCAGGTTCCTGCTGTAAAGAAGCTCCAGTTCAATAAGAAAAGATGGCTTCCTAACGGCAGACAGCTTAACCTTACCGATTATGATATGGAGTACGTTAACGGAACAATGTGTCCTGTTCTCAAGGATATCTGCAACGATATGTACACAGCAGGCACAGTAAAGCTTGACGGCGAGGACTTCTACGGCTGCGTAATGACAGATACCGAAAGCGGAAAGAAAATCTGCTACGAGGTTGATGACAAGTATAAATTCTGGATTGTATGGAACCACGAGGGCTTTATGAACTATTTCTGTCCCGAGCCGATGACTGCTCAGGTTAATGCTCCTAACCTTGATATGCCAAGAGAAAAGAGCGGCTACGAGGAGGTTGCACCGAAGCAGACATACACTGTTTCACAGAGATTTTTCACTAAATAAAATTACATATTGTATAATTTGGAGTAAATATTATGAAATTGATGTTTGCATCGGATATCCACGGCAGTGCACCAAGCTGTGAGCTTATGCTGAAACGCTTTGACGAGGAAGGGGCTGAAAAGCTGTTCCTGCTGGGTGATATCCTTTACCACGGTCCGAGAAACGACCTGCCTGAGGGGTATGCTCCCAAAAAGGTCATCGCAATGCTTAATGAGCGTAAGGCTGATTTGCTCTGCGTAAGGGGCAACTGCGACACCGAGGTTGACCAGATGGTGCTGGAATTTCCTATTCTTGCGGAGTACGCTTTGCTCTATCTTGAAGGCAGACAGGTGTTTGTTACTCACGGACATAAGTTCAATACGGCAAATCCGCCCGCATTGCAGAAGGGGGATATTCTTCTGCACGGTCATACCCACGTTCAGATTTTTGACGACAGCAACGGCTATGTATATATGAACCCGGGGTCTGTTTCCCTGCCGAAGGAAAATAAGCAGAAAAGCTATATGATTTACGAGGACGGCGTATTCACGGTGAAGTCACTGGAAAACGCTTCCGATGAGATGTCATACTGCATAAAATAAAGGTATTTTGTTACTGAATTGTCACCATTTGTCACTGTATTGTTCTCGTTATTTAATTGACTTTATATTAATTTAATGTTAAAATGTGTATACAGGATAAAATAAATCCAAAAGAAATGGAGGAGTTTTTATGGCAAAAACAATGAAATCACTGCTCAGTGTTTTTCTGGCAGTTCTTATGGTTTGCTCGCTGATGGTTGTTCCGTCAAGTGCGGCAAAGGTATCGCTCAATAAGACTTCCGTTACTCTTACAAAGGGCTATCAGACAACCCTTAAAGTAAGCGGAACTTCAAGCACAGTAAAGTGGTCCACAGGCGATAAGTCCGTTGCTACTGTTTCTTCAAAGGGTAAGGTTGTCGGCAAGGGCGTCGGTACTACTTATATTTATGCTAAGGTAAGCAATACAACCCTTAAGTGCAAGGTTAAGGTCGTTGCTGCAAAGATTACTGCAAGCACATCTAACGTTACACTTGAAAAGGGTGAAACAAAGACAGTTACTATGACGGTAAAGGGCTCTCACAGCGGTCTTACCGTAGGCTCAACAAACAAGAAAGTTGCTGCTGCTTCATGGGTTAAGCCTGTCAGCTGGGACGGCGACAAGATTAAGCTTAAGATTACAGCAACAGGTGACGGCGATGCAAGAATTAAGGTTTACCTGAAGAAGTATCCTTCAACCTGTTACAAGTACATTAATGTAAGTGTCGGAGAACCTGATGTGGTTGAAGAGGATATCGGCAACGAAACTTCAGAGGATATGAAAATTGTTGCATATACTCAGAATGTCAATATTGCTCCGAATGAGACTTATACTCTCCAGCTTTACTGCACAGACCTTAAAAATCTTGCATATCAGTTCTATGACTCAACTATTGCATCCGCATCACAGAGCAACCTTGCAGGCAATTACAGAAACTATGTAATCAAGGGTCTTAAGGCAGGTACTACAGTATTAAGATTTTACAACAAGAACAATGTCAAGAATTATATTGATGTAAAGGTTACTGTAGGCTCGGCTGATTACTATACAATCAGTGAAACAAGACCTGCGGTAACAATTGCCGCAACCGACAAGGTGCTTACCATTCAGGCAGGCAGCAAGAATTACTACATACTTGTTCCTGAAAAGTATGACCCTGCTTATGTGTATACTCTTGTAGCAAAGAAGTTCGGACAGTTTGCATATTATACTGTATATGATACAGTTCCCAATAAGCTTGAAACTACTGACCAGATTAAGGAATTTGTAAACAAGAACGCTACATATATTAATCCTAATTACAGCAGCAGCTATTACAACAATACTCTCAATACAAAGAGATATGTTCTTCTCCCTAAGACATATGATGAGGTTCAGTATAATACGCTGGTTGCACAGTACAATAATTCCTATGAATACTGGACAATTTACAACGTAAAGCCCGTGACAAACAATTCGCTGCTGGAAATTGTCGAAACATGGACAGTTGTTCAGAACGGCAAGACAATCAACAGATATATGCTTATTCCTTATGCAGAATGGGATAGGGATAAGGTTGAAAAAATCAAGAATGAAGACATGGAAGGGGTTAATTCCCATAAGCATTACGAGATTTTTGATGAATATCCTGAGATTACCCCGGGCAGCGATTCTATTGTAATGTACACCAAGAATGGTAAGAGAAGATATATGCTGGTTCCTGCATTTGATGTTGATATCCTTAAGAGAAATGACGCAATCAAGGCAGATACAGGTGTTTATGAACCGTATGTTATGTATTCAACATCACCGACCGCAAACGAGTCAAAGGGTGAGTATGTTCTTACAATGCAGTACGGCAACCAGACAATTTATGTGCTTTGTACATATGAACAGGGAACAGAAAAGCATACAGAGAAATGGGCAACAATAGATACAAATGCTCCTAAGGGCACATAATAAAATCAACGAGGCACCGTAAGGTGCCTCGTTTTTGCAGCAATAAAGCCTCCGATTTGTTCGGAGGCTTTGCTTTTATTCTTCATTATTTTCTTTTGGCATATCAATTTTGATGCCGACCTTTGAAACAGACTGTTCGTCTGACTCGAGAATTGTTACAGTAAATATACCGCTTGTTTCCGTTGCGCCTGTTTCAGGAATACGTCCGAAAAGCTCCATAACCCAGCCGCCGACGGTGTTGCTGTCGGTTTCAATGAGGTTTTCGGGAAGCTCCAGTTCTTCAAGCATATCACTTATACTCAGGTCAGCCTGTACGTCATACATATGCTCGGCAACCTCAACAACGTTGTGTACTATCTCGTCGGTTTCATCGTAGATTTCACCGACCAGCTCCTCAATGATATCCTCCATTGTAACAATACCGCTTGTGCCGCCATACTGGTCTTTTACGATTGCCATATGGATTTTAGTACGCTGCATATCATAGAGCACCTCGGAAATCATTTTCATTTCCGAAACATAAAGAGCTTTCTGAATAATGCTTTCAATGCTGATTGGTTTTCCGTCAGAACGCAATTTAAGTGCGAAGAAGTCCTTTTCGTTGATAAGACCGACTATGTTGTCGATGGACTTGTCATAAACGGGAAGTCTCGTGTAGCGGTCACGGATAAAGATTTCCATAATTTCATCAGGGTCATCATTACGTTCAACAGCCACAACCTTTACTCTCGGAACGAGAATTTGCTCAATTGTTGTTTCGTCAAATTCAAGTGCTGATTTAACAAGTTCGCTTTCCTGTTCTTCAAGGACACCCTGGTCCTCGATTTCGTTGATGATATATTTCAATTCGTCTTCGGTAAAGTTAGGTTCATTGCCTGCTTTGGAAAGCTTTGCCATAGCCTTTTGAAGCTGAGCAAAAATAATGGAAATCGGAGTCAGTATCCACATTATAACATTGAGAATTCCCGCAAATGCAAGTGCACAGCTTTCAGCGTGCTGTTTTGCAAAGGATTTCGGCATAATCTCACCGAAAATGAGAACGAGAACAGTCATTACGGCTGTTGCAACAGCAACACCTGCTGCACCGAAAAGCTCAGTGAAAATAACCGTACCGAGTGATGATGAAAGAATGTTTACAATGTTGTTGCCGACAAGGATTGTGGTAAGTGCCTTGTCAAAGTTTTCAGCAATTTTCAAGGCACGCTCAGCCTTTTTGCTGCCGTTTGCAGCCTGATGCTTCAAACGGATTTTGTTGACTGTGGAAAACGCTGTTTCCATTGATGAAAAGAGTGCGGACATTACGAGGAGACACGCTATCGCTATGTACTTCACGATATAAAACCTGACCTTTCTGATTATACAATAATTTTACCCTTCAAGGATAATAACATATATAATAGCACACATTTCAGCGTATTGCAAGCATTTCCATAACAAATTCCATAATTTAGCCTAATCTTAGATATCTTTATCAGGCTTTTACAGAAATATTTTACATTAGTTAATGATTTTTTGTATAATGTGTGTTATAATAATTTTGTATGTATTATTTTGCACGGAGGTTGACAATTTGGACAAGCTTATAAGAAAAATACTTTCGGTTTTCCCGAAATGGATACAGGATTTCTATGACAAGCACGAATCTGTGCTTCTATATTTAATAGTAGGGGCAATGACTACCGTTATTTCAATCGGCACGCAGTATATTGCAAAATATTTCGGTCTGCCAACAGAGGTAAACACCACAATAAGCTGGATTTGTGCCGTGACCTTTGCATTTTTCACCAACAAGGTGTGGGTTTTCAAGAATGAGTCAAAAACAAAAAAGGACTGGATTTCACAGGCTGCCGCATTTTACGGTGCACGGCTTGTGACCTACTTCCTTGAATTAGGCTTTATGAGCTTCACGGTAAGGGTGCTTATGCAGAATGAGTACGTTATGAAGCTTATTGCACAGATTTTTATACTGGTGCTGAATTACCTTTTCAGCAAGCTTGTTATTTTCAGAAAAAAGGGGGATAAGGACGGCGATGTTTAAGCTGGCAAAAAGATATCTCGGCGGCTTTAAAAAGGAGCTTATCATAGGTCCTGCCGCAAAGCTGATTGAGGCGATTTTTGAGCTGATTGTTCCGCTGGTTATGGCGGAAATCATTGACAAGGGCATCAATGGCGGTGCAGGCAAGGAATACATTTTCAAAATGGGCGGTCTGATGATACTTATGGGTGTTTTCGGACTTTGTTCAACCCTCGTCTGTCAGTACCTTGCTTCCCGTGCTTCACAGGGAGTTGGTACAATAATCCGCAACGATTTGTTCCGTCACATCGGAACTTTTTCCCACGCTGAGCTTGACAGGTTTGGTACGCCGTCACTTATTACCCGTATTACAAACGATGTAAATCAGGTGCAGAGTGCAGTTGCAATGCTTATCAGACTTGTTGTCCGTGCACCGTTCCTTGTAATCGGTGCGGCGGTAATGGCTATGACAATTGACTTGAAGCTGTCGCTGATATTCCTTGCGGTAATTCCGCTTGTTGCGGCTGTGCTTTATTTTATTATGTCACGTTCAGTACCTTTTTATCGTGTGATACAGAAAAAGCTGGACAAAATCAGCCTTATTACCCGTGAAAGCCTTTCAGGTGCAAGGGTAATCCGTGCCTTTTCAAGAGGTGACAAGGAACAGGAGCGATTTGACGAGGCTAACGATGACTACGCTGAAATTTCAATGCGTGTGGGACGTCTTTCCGCACTTCTCAATCCGCTTACATATGCGATTATGAACCTTGCAATTGCGGCAATCGTGTGGTTCGGCGGCTTCCGTGTTGAAAGCGGCTCGCTGACTCAGGGTCAGGTTATCGCCTTTGTAAACTATATGACACAGATTTCCGTTGCCCTTGTTGTTGTGGCAAACCTTGTTGTGCTGTTCACAAAAGCGGCGGCAAGCTCAGGTCGTATCAACGAGGTTTTCGAGGTTGAAACAACAATTGTTGACGGTGAGGGTGCGACCGAAAAGGAAAATGCACCTAAGATTGAATTTAAGGACGTGTCCTTCTCCTACAGTGAAAACGGCGACAACGCTGTTGAAAATATCACATTTACGCTGAACAAGGGTGAAACTCTCGGCGTAATCGGCGGTACAGGTTCGGGTAAATCTACACTTGTGAACCTTATCCCACGTTTCTACGATGCTGAACAGGGTGAGGTGCTTATCGATGGCGAGAACGTGAAAAACTACACCCTTGACGCACTCCGAAACAAGATTGGTGTCGTGCCGCAAAAGGCTATGCTTTTCTCGGGAACAATTGCGGAAAATCTCCGTTGGGGCGATGCAAATGCAACCGATGCCGAGCTTGTAAAAGCTGCTGAAATTGCTCAGGCAAAGGAATTCATCGACAAAATGCCTGACGGCTTTGATACTATTATAAATCAGGGCGGACGCAACCTTTCGGGCGGTCAGAAGCAAAGACTTACCATTGCCCGTGCACTGGTGGGCAACCCCGAAATACTTATCCTTGACGACAGTGCCTCTGCACTGGACTTCGCAACGGATGCGGCACTGCGAAAGGCTATAGCAACTCACACTGACAATATGACCGTTATCATCGTTTCACAGCGTGCGACGTCCATAAAGTATGCCGACAAAATAATCGTTCTTGATGACGGTGAGGCAGTCGGACTCGGCACACACGAACAGCTTATGGAAAGCTGTGAGGTTTACCGTGAAATTGTTATGTCACAAGAGGGAGGGGCTAAAGCGTGAAAAAACCAGTTGTAAAACGAATTTTAAGCTACACCAAGCCTTGTGCCGCACTTCTTGTTCCTGCGGTAATTGCGGCAATCGTAAGCGTTATGCTTTCTCTCTACACGCCTATCCTCGTTGGACGTGGCATTGACTACATCATCGGCGAGAACAACGTTGACTTTGACGGGGTTAAGCGTTATGTTATCTATATTGCAATAACTGTTGTCGTTTCGGCACTTTTCAGCTGGGTGATGTCCTATTGCACCTACAAGATTACCTACCGTGCGGTAAGCGATATGCGACGTGATTTGTACGCAAAGCTGGACAGAGTGCCACTCAACTACATCGACAGCACCGCACGCGGCGACATCATCAGCCGTATGTCCGTGGATATCGAAACAATTTCCGATGGTATGCTGCAAAGCTTTTCACAGTTCCTGACCGGTATTGTTACAATCCTCGGCACGATAATATTTATGCTCCGTATCAACGTGAAGATTGCTCTCGTGGTAATTTTCATCACACCGCTTTCCCTTTTTGTAGCGGCATTCATTACAAAGCTTTGCCACGACAAATTCCGTGAGCAGTCCTCAATCCGAGGGGAACTCAGCGGTTGTATTGAGGAGCTTGTGGGCGGACAGAAAATCGTAAAAGCGTTTGCCTACGAGGACAGAGCACAGAACAGGTTCGAGGAAATCAACGGCAGACTCTACACCTGCGGAGTAAGGGCACAGTTTTATTCCGCACTTACAAACCCGTGCACACGCTTCGTAAATAATATAGTATACGTTGCAACAGGTGTTTTCGGTGCAATTTCCGTTATCAGCGGTGCTGCAGGGGCAATGTCCGTCGGTCAGATTGCTACGTTCTTGAGCTACGCAAACCAGTACACCAAGCCGTTCAACGAAATCACAGGCGTTATAACCGAATTGCAGGCGGCATTTGCTTCCGCAAGACGTGTTTTCGCCGTGCTTGATGAAATGGAGGAAATTCCCGAAAAGGAACCGCCTGCACCTGCTGCTGCGGACGGCACACTTACAATCGAGGACGTGTCCTTCTCTTACAAGCCTGAGCAGAAGCTGTTGGAGGACGTTAATCTTGATGTTAAGGCTGGGCAGAGGATTGCAATTGTCGGACCTACTGGCTGCGGAAAAACAACGCTCATCAACCTGCTTATGCGTTTCTATGACGTGCGTGAGGGAGCAATAAAGGTCGGCGGAAACGATATCCGTGATATGAAGCGTGATGAGCTTCGTGCACTGTTCGGAATGGTTTTGCAGGATACATGGATTTTCACGGGAACAATCCGCGAGAATATCGCATACGGCAAGCCCGACGCTACCGATGAGGAAATCGTTGCGGCGGCGAAGATGTCCCATTGCCACAGCTTTATAAGACGTCTGCCGCAGGGTTACGATACCGTTGTTTCCGAGGACGGCGGCACGCTTTCACAGGGTCAGAAGCAGCTTTTGTGTATCTCACGAATTATGCTTACCAATCCGCCGATGCTCATTCTTGACGAGGCAACTTCAAGCATTGATACACGTACAGAGCTGAAAATTCAGAGTGCCTTTGCAAAGCTGATGAAGGGCAAGACAAGCTTTATTATTGCACACCGTTTGTCAACAATCCGTGACGCTGATGTAATCCTCGTTATGAAGGACGGCAACATCATCGAGCAGGGTAACCACGAAACACTCCTTGACAAGGGCGGATTTTACGCTAACCTGTATAATTCCCAATTTGAAAACTGAAAACCTTCGGTTTTCAGCTCCGAGTTTTTGCAAAGCAAAAACTCTTAGGTTTGTTGAATAAAATTATGAACGGGACGGGAAACCCGTCCCCTACAAAAACAATCGAACAATCAAAACCGAAAGGACGGATTACTATGTTTATAAAAGGTTTCACATACGGCTTTGACGGCAGACGCGGTGCTTACCGTACGGAAGAAGCGGCTGTTTCTATGGAAAGACTTGCAGGGCTCGGCGGCGACTGGGCGGCACTTGCATTTACAATTCATCAGGACAGCTTCAGCTCAACGATTATCCGCCCCGACTACCGCTACACCGTTACCGACAAGGACGTTGCAACCGCCGCTGACAAGCTTCACGCACTTGGTTTAAAGGTTTGTATGAAGCCAATTGTCAACAGTGCTGACGGTGTATGGCGTGCAAATATTCACTTTCCCGAAAGAGAATGGGGAGACAAGGATTACTGGAAGGAATGGTTTGACTGCTACACGGCTTTCCTTTGTCATTATGCTGAAATTGCCGAGGAAACAGGCTGTGAAATGTTCTGCGTGGGCTGTGAAATGCTTGGCACGGAGCACAAGGTTGACTACTGGCGTAAGGCAATCGAGGAAGTACGCAAGATTTACCACGGTCCTATCGTGTACAACACCAACCACGGCAAGGAATTCGGCGTAAAGTGGTGGGACGCTTGCGATTATATCGGCACGTCCGCTTACTACGGTGTCGGAAAAGTCCCTGGGGACAGTATGGAGAATATGAAGGCAGAATGGGACAAGCAGAAGGAGCGTCTTGCAGAGCTTTCCCGTGCTAATGGCGGCAAGCAGATTATCTTTATGGAAATCGGCTGCCGAAGTGCAAAGGGCTGTGCAATGATGCCATACGATTTCAGCCACAAGGAGTTTCCTTACGACGAGGACGAGCAGGCTAACTTTTATGAGTCCTGCTTCCGTTCAATGTGGAACGAGCCTTGGTTTGCGGGCTATTTCTGGTGGGACTGGTACACCAAAATCCCACAGCGTGACCCTGAAATGGGCTTTTCCATTGTTGGCAAGAAGGCGGAGGTCGTTGTAAAGGAATGGTACGCTAAGGAAAGAGAGTGAGGAGTTAGGAGTGAGGAGTGTGGAGAGTGGAGAGTGGAGTTAGCTATGAAGGATAATTTATTTATTGACTTTGAGAAATGGATTTGCGATATGGAAAAAGTTTGGAAAAGTATCGGATTGAAAATTGCAAATCAGAAATATACAGAAACTCATCGTCACAGCTATACTGTAACACTTGTTAATTCCTGCGGCGGAACAGCTGAAATCACCTTGTATGAGTCAAATTCGCTCTACTGGGTTGATTTTGAATGTTGGAACGGCGTTTCGGAAGAAGTATTTGTTCGTGCAGACATAAAATATGTTGACAGCAATAGTCTTTCAAATGTTGAAAAAGAGTTTGAAAAATATATGAGTCTATAAAAATGTCAGCCGAAGGCGGAAACATTAACTCCACACCCCACACTCCACACTCCACCAAACGAGCTTGCTCGGTTTCCACACTCCAAACTTTTTTCAGAAAATCTATTGACTTTTTCACCATTTTATCGTATTATTTCAATGAGTATATATGCTCGTTGAAGGATAAAAAGAAAGGAACGTGAGGATAGGGTTGAACGACAAGCTCAAGCTTTACGGGTTTAATAACCTGACTAAAACTCTCAGCTTCAATATTTACGATATTTGCTACGCCAAAAGTGCGAGAGAGCAGCAGGATTATATAAAATACATTGATGAACAGTACAACTCCGACCGTCTGACAAAGATTTTGTGCGACGTTACGGAGATGATAGGGGCAAATGTGCTGAATATTTCAAAGCAGGACTATGAGCCGCAGGGTGCTTCGGTTACACTGCTGGTTTCTGAGGACCACCGTGATTATGATGAAATCGACGAGTCCTGTAATATGAGAATGGTTTCCTCTCCCGAAAAGCAGAGCATTGCGGGACATCTTGACAAGAGCCATCTTACGGTGCATACTTATCCCGAGTTTCACCCCGAAAACGAAATTACCACGTTCAGGGTTGATATCGACGTTTCTACCTGCGGAAAGATTACTCCGCTTAAATCGCTGGATTACCTTATCGGCAGCTTTGACTCGGATATCATCACAATCGACTACCGTGTAAGAGGCTTTACCCGTGACGAAAAGGGCAAGAAGCTGTTTATCGACCACGATATCACGTCAATTCAGGACTATATCGCAAAGGATACCCTTGAACGATATGACGCTGTTGATGTGAATGTGTATCAGTCCAATATCTTCCATACAAAGATGATGATTAAGGAGATTTTCCTCCAAAATTATCTTTTCAATACCGATACTTATGAGCTTGCACCTAAGAAGCGTCTTGAAATCAATGACTCTCTCAGACGCGAGATGATTGAAATTTTCAGTGGTATGAATATTTATTAAAGGCGGTGACGCATATGAAAAGCATAGTTAAAATTCTTCTTTCGGCTTTTGTTTTAATGGCAGCAATGTGCTTTACGGGCTGCGGCGAAAAGCCTAAATCCGAGGTTTCCTCAACCGTTGCAAGGACAGTTATGGAAAAATATCTTGTTGAGAAGGGATTTGACAAGGAATCCGATTTTCTCTCGGAAGAAAATGTTATGATGATTGAAGATGTAAAGGTTTATGTTTTTTCGTGGCGTACCCCTGCAGGTGAAAATGCAGACAGACTTTTTGGTATGTATGCGGTTTCCGTTGACGGAAAGGATTTTTACGAATACCAGTCTGCCCGTGATGAGTGGATACTCGATGCGGACGGCTGATATCACGCTGAAAAGGAATGATAAAAATGCTTGACCAGCACAGAGCGCCGATTTATGACGCACTTTTAAGATACCGTGACGCAAGGGTTGTGCCCTTTGACGTACCGGGACACAAGCACGGAAAGGGCAATCCCGAGCTGACGGAATTTCTCGGGAAAACCTGTCTTTCCGTTGATGTAAATTCTATGAAGCCGCTGGATAATCTCTGTCACCCTACTTCCGTTATCAAGGAAGCTGAGGAGCTTGCGGCAGAGGCATTCGGAGCGGCTTACTGCTTTTTTATGGTTGGGGGCACGACCTCATCGGTGCAGTCAATGGTGCTCTCCGTCTGCAAGGCGGGGGAGAAAATCATTATGCCCCGAAACGTGCACAGAAGTGCTATCAACGCACTTATTCTGAGCGGTGCAATTCCTGTTTACGTTAACCCGGGGGTTAATGAAAAGCTGGGTATTCCTCTCGGAATGAGCGTTAAGGACGTGGAAAAGGCTATACTTGAAAATCCTGATGCAAAGGCGGTTTTCGTGAACAATCCGACTTATTACGGAATTTGCTCCGATTTGAAAAGAATTACCGACCTTGCACATTCTCACGGAATGGCAGTTATCGTCGATGAAGCCCACGGCACACACTTCTACTTTGGTGAAAATCTCCCGATTTCCGCAATGGCGGCAGGTGCTGATATGGCGGCGGTTTCAATGCACAAGTCGGGCGGCTCACTTACGCAGAGCAGCTTTCTGCTTATCGGAAAGGGTGCTGAAAAATTCGGCGTAACAGAGGGCAGAGTCCGTGCGGTGATAAACCTTACGCAGACAACAAGCGGCTCGTATCTGCTGATGTCATCACTGGATATTTCAAGAAGAAATCTTGCACTGGACGGTAAGAAAATTATTGAGAAGGCTATCAACAACGCCGCTTACGCAAGAGAGGAAATCTCCAAAATCGGCGGCTATTACGCATTTGCCGATGAGCTTATAAACGGTGATGATATATACGATTTTGACCGCACAAAGCTTTCGGTGCACACCCGTGATATAGGGCTTGCGGGTATCGAGGTCTACGACTATCTCCGTGACAACTATGATATTCAGATTGAATTCGGCGATATTGGAAATATTCTTGCGTACATTTCCGCAGGTGATATGTGGAAGGATATCGAAAGACTGGTTTCCGCACTTGCTGAAATCAAGCGGCGTTTTGCAAAGGATAAGACGGGTATGCTTGACCACGAATACATCAATCCGCAGGTTGTGCTTTCGCCGCAGGAGGCTTTCTACGGTGAGCAGGTTTCTATGCCGATTGATGAAAGTGCAGGCAAAATCAGCGGTGAGTTTGTTATGTGCTATCCGCCCGGTATTCCGATACTTGCCCCAGGGGAGAGGATTACGGAGGAAATCCTTGATTATATCCGTTATTCCAAGGAAAGAGGCTGTATGATGACGGGTACTGAGGATATGGCAATTGAAAATATCAAGGTGATTATCTGACGGGAGGAACTGTTATGAAAGATTACTACGACAGAAATTACAAAGCGATAAAGAGCAGGTCGTACCTTATATGGGGGCTTATTATGGCTTCGCTGACTTTGATTATGATTGTTGTTTCGGTATTGTCAATGGTTCACGATGCTGCACTTATTCAGATTGTTACAGGCTTTGCGGCAGCTGCGGTATGGGCGGTTGCATCGCTTGCGTGCCTTAATGTTTATTACAGGGATAACCGCATTGAGATAAAGGAAAAGGCAATAGAAATTGCCGAAACGGTTGAAAATGCTGTTAAGAAATAACTTGCAGAAAGGATTTTAAGCTATGGATTTATGGTTCAGCGAACCGCATACTCCCGATGTGAAAATGTCGATACGCATTGACAGGCAGCTTCACAGCGAGCAGAGCGAGTTTCAGAGAATTGATGTTTTCGAGTGCAAAGAGTTCGGACGTTTCCTCACTCTTGACGGGTTGATGATGCTTACCGAAAAGGACGAGTTCATCTATCACGAAATGATTACTCACGTTGCTAAGGCTTCAAATCCCGAAATAAAGAATGTTCTCGTTATCGGAGCAGGTGACGGCGGTACTGTCCGTGAGCTTGCACGATATGACACGATTGAGCATATAGATATGGTTGAAATTGACGAGCGTGTGGTTGAAGTCAGCAAGGAATTTTTGCAGCAGACAGCCTGCCGTCTTGACGACCCGAGGGTAAATATTGTGTACGATGACGGTCTGCGTTTTGTACGCCGCAAGGAAAACTGCTACGATTTGATTATTGTTGACAGCACCGACCCGTTTGGTCCGGGTGAAGGTCTTTTCACAAGCGAATTCTACGGCAACTGCTTCAATGCACTGACTGAAAAGGGTATTCTTGTAAATCAGCACGAAAGTCCATACTACGCTGACGATGCAAAGGCTATGCAGAGGGCACATAAGCGTATCAAGGAATTTTTCAGCGTATGCAGGGTTTATCAGGCACACATCCCGACTTATCCGTCGGGACACTGGCTTTTCGGATTTGCTTCAAAGGCGATTGACCCGCTTACTGCGGATATTGAAAAATGGAACAGCCTTGGTCTGAAAACACGTTACTACAACACGGAGCTGCATAAAGGCTGTTTTGCGATACCAAACTATGTAAAGGATTTATTAAACAATGCAGATTGAAAGAAATGCTTTTATCGGCTGTGACTGCGAATACGAGGCGGCGAAAACGGTTATTTTCGGTGCACCCTTCGACAGCACAACCTCATACCGTCCGGGCACACGCTTCGGAAGCAAGGCTATCCGCAGCGAAAGCTTCGGCATAGAAACCTATTCGCCTTATCAGGACAAGGATTTGCTTGATTACAACATCTTTGACGCTGGCGACCCTGAGCTTTGCATCGGCAACGTTGATACGGCTCTTGCACAGATTGAGGAGCTTACGGCGGAAATTCTTGCCGACGGAAAGCGTCCGTTTATGCTTGGCGGTGAGCACTCGGTAACGCTGGGTGCGGTTACTGCTGTATACAATAAGTATAAAGATTTATATATTATACAGTTCGATGCACACGCTGACCTGCGTGACGACTATCTTGGGGTAAAAAAATCCCACGCTTGTGTAATGCGTCGTTGCTGGGAAATGGTCGGTGACGGTCACATTTACCAGTTCGGCATAAGAAGCGGCGAGCGTGAAGAATTCAGGTTTGCGGCTGAACACACAAAGATGAACAAATTTAATCTTAACGGCATTGAAAATGCTGTAGCTGAATTACAGGGCAAGAACGTGTATCTGACTATAGATATGGACGTTATGGACCCGTCAATCTTCCCTGGTACGGGTACTCCCGAAGCAGGCGGTGTACAGTTCATCGAGCTGCTTGAAGCGGTGTTGAAGCTGAAGGGGCTGAACATTGTGGGTGCTGACATAAACGAGCTTTCACCTCAGTACGACCCAAGCGGTGTGTCAACGGCGGTTGCCTGCAAGCTGCTTCGTGAGCTGCTGCTTATGCTGGAGGATTAAGGAATAGGGGAAATACAGATGTCAAAAAAGCTTCCGTATGAAGACGGAAAGAAATTCGAGGCAGAGGCACACAATTACATTTCGCTGGTAAAGGGCTTTGTGAAATGGGCATTGATTGCTTCAATTGTAGGTGTAATTGTTGGTCTGGCGGGAGTTGCATTTCATCACGCACTTGGCTTTGCAACGGAATTCCGCACAGAAAACAGGGTTATAATATTTGCAATGCCGATTGCAGGTCTTATTATCACAGCAATTTACAGATTACTGGGAATGTCCAACGACCCGGGAACAAACTGCATTATAAAAGGTGCAAGAGGAGAGGAAAAGGTTTCCTTGAAGCTTGCTCCGCTGATTTTTGCGGCAACCTTTCTTACACATCTGACAGGCGGCTCAGCAGGACGCGAGGGTGCGGCTTTGCAGATAGGCGGAAGCCTTGCTTCGCCTTTGGGAAGAATTCTGAAGCTTGACAAGCAGGACACATCAACGCTGATAATGTGCGGTATGGCGGCGGGCTTCTCGGCTTTGTTCGGCACACCTGTTGCGGCGGCGGTTTTTGCGGTTGAGGTTACAATCGTGGCGGCGGCACAGTATGCGGCACTTGTTCCCTGTATGATTTCGGGAATTGCGGCAAGCGTTGTGGCAAGAATTTTCAGCGTTAAGCCTGAAAGCTTTATAGTTCAGGGAATACCTGCACTTGACGGAAATTCGGGACTTGACCTTGTTCGTGTTGCGGTGCTGGGTATAGGCTGTGCGGCGGTAAGTATATTGTTCTGCGTGACAATAAAGGCGGCGAAAAGAACCTTTGTAAAATATATAAAAAATGATTTTGTGCAGGTTCTTGTCGGTTCGGGAATTGTAATTCTGCTTACGGTTCTGCTTGGCACGACAGATTACAACGGTGCAGGAATGGACGTTATCGAACGTGCATTCAGCGGCAAGACTTCGCCTGCGGCGTTTCTGCTGAAAATCGGATTTACGGCAATTACTCTCGGTGCAGGCTTCAAGGGCGGTGAAATCGTCCCAAGCTTTTTCACAGGAGCAACCTTCGGCTGCTTCTTCGGGAGACTGATTGGACTTGACCCAAGCTTTGGTGCGGCGGTTGGTCTGCTTGCGGTATTCTGCGGAGTAACAAACTGTCCGTTTGCAACAATTATCCTCAGCATTGAATTGTTCGGTGCAGGCGGTCTTGCGTACTACGCACTGGCAATCGCAGTAAGTTATATGCTTTCGGGCTATTGGGGACTTTACAGTGCACAGCGGTTCAACCAGTCAAAGCTGCGACCTGTGGGCTATGCTGAGAATGTGAAGAAAGAAAATACAAATAAATAAATTTATCATATACAGGAGGAAACACAATGTTATTACTTGACGAACTCAGAGTTGAGCTTGAAGGATACAGAAAGGATATGAAGGAGCTTTACACAATCCTCAATATCGACAAGGCTAAGGAAGAAAATGCACAGCTTCAGGAGGAGTCCGCTAAGGAGGGCTTCTGGAACGACATTGAAAATTCCAACAAGGTTATGCAGACTATCAAGCACAACGAAAATACTATTGCAAGCTACGACAAGCTCAACGAAAAGCTTGAGGACTGTCTCACTATGATTGAGCTTACTATGGAGGAGGAAGAGGACGAGGAAACAGCCCTCGAAATCAAGCGTGACGCTGACCAGTTTGTAAAGGAGCTTGAAGCAATGAAGCTTACAACTCTCCTTACAGGCGAATATGACAGCAAGAACGCTATCATTACCTTCCACGCTGGTGCAGGCGGCACAGAGGCTCAGGACTGGGCACAGATGCTTTTCCGTATGTACAATATGTGGGCTGAAAGCCACGGCTACAAGGTTACAACTCTCGACTACCTCGACGGCGATGAAGCTGGTCTGAAATCCGCTTCTATCCTCATTGAAGGTCTTAACGCTTACGGCTTTATGAAGTCAGAAACAGGTGTACACCGTCTTGTTCGTATCTCCCCGTTTGACTCGTCAGGACGCCGTCAGACTTCCTTTGCTTCTCTCGAAGTAATGCCTGAAATGGATGACGCTGACCTGAACATCGAAATCCGTCCCGAAGATTTGGAAATCGACTTCTACCGTGCATCAGGTGCAGGCGGACAGAAGGTCAACAAGACATCATCTGCGGTACGTCTTACACACATTCCAACAGGTATCGTTGTATCCTGTCAGACACAGCGAAGCCAGTATCAGAACAAGGACTACGCTATGAAGATGCTCGTTTCCAAGCTTGTTGAAATCAAGGAACGTGAGCACCTTGAAAAGATTGAAGATATCAAGGGCGTGCAGAAGGAAATTGCCTGGGGTGCACAAATCCGCTCCTATGTATTTATGCCCTACACACTGGCTAAGGACCACCGTACAGGTCACGAAAACGGCAACATCAGTGCTGTTATGGACGGTGACCTTGACGGCTTCATCAACGCTTATCTGACAGCACTTTCCCACGGTACGCTCCAGAAATAATTGCGGAAATAAAGGTGCAGTTCTATGCAGAAAATTTTAGGCTATATGCGTAAGGCAATTCAGGAGTTCGACCTTATTCAGGACGGCGACAGGATTGCCGTAGGTGTTTCGGGCGGCAAGGACAGCCTTGTGTTACTCCGCGGACTGTTTTTGCTGAAACGCTTTATCGGTATCGAGTACGACATCGTTGCAATAACCCTTGACCCACGTTTCGGTGGCACGGATGGAGACTACTCCGCTGTGGACGAAATGTGCAGGGAAATGGGGATTGAGTATAAGCTTATCCGCACGCACATCGGTGAGATTGTTTTCGATATGCGTCAGGAAAGCAACCCTTGCAGCCTTTGTGCACGAATGAGACGAGGTGCACTTCACGACGCTGCAAAGGAAGCCGGCTGCAACAAAATCGCCCTCGGACATAACTACGAGGACGTGGTTGAAACATTTATTATGAACCTTTTCAACGAGGGCAGGCTTGGCTGTTTTGCGCCGAAAAGCTACCTTTCGAGGAAGGATATCACTATGATACGTCCGCTGGTGCTTGCGCCTGAAAAGGATATACGCAGTGCCGCAAACCGCAATAATCTTCAGGTTGTGAAATCGAAATGTCCCGCAGACGGACACACCTCCCGCGAGGCGACGAAGCAGTTTCTTGCTGAGCGTGACAAGCTTGACAAGGGCTTCTCCGACCGTATTTTCGGGGCAATGCGCCGTGCAGGACTTGACGGCTGGGGCTACAAAGTGAATAATGAATAATGAATAGTGAATAATGAATAAATAATAAGTCCGTCTTCGGCGGGTTAGCCTGCCGATAAACTCGACAGGCTAATGAAAAATGAAAAAAGAATAATGAATAGTGAATAGTTAAGGTGTCCGCTTTGCGGACATTTTTAATATCATTGCCGAAGGCAATTCCATAATTATTCATTCTTCATTATTCAATATTCACTATTCATTGTCGAAAAGCCTTTTTCGACAATCTGGGGTCCGCCTGCGGCGGACTTTATTACTTCCCATCATTTTCGATGAACTCTTTAAGGCTTCTTAACTCGTTTGAAAGTGCAGTGTTAAGAAGCTTTGACTCAGCGGCAAGCATTTCCCCGTATGGGTTGCCGTCAGTGTTCTTTTTGTCGTGGTAATGGTTGCCGAGGCGTTCAAGACGGCTGTCAATTTCCTGTATAATTTTACGGTTATTCATAGCGTTACTCCTTTGATTTTATTCAGAAATAGCATTGCCGCAAGGTGCTGAATTATTCATTTGTCAACCATTAACCCGTTTCAGAAAAATTAGGAATAAACGCAGTATGAACATTTTTTGGATTGTTGTCAATTTAACAAAGTATACTTGTTATATTTCTTTTGAATTTGTCGCAAGTGTTGAAAATCTGAAATGATGTTGACATCAGGCGGCAAAAGGAGTAAAATTATTAGTATGATTATGTGTAAAACAAATAAAAGGAGATATAGCTATGAAGAAGATAATAAAGATTGCTATGGCTGCTTTGACAGCTTGTATGGCGGCTGTTTTAATGGCTGTTACTGCTTTCGCTGAGGTAAAGGATGTTGAGCTTTCCACAACAAGAGCATCAATGTGTCCTGCTTGGGGTCAGTCAGTTACTTATACTGCTTCTGATTTTAAAATTTCCGGCTTTACAGAGAATACAGAAGTAATTATCGAGTATGAAACAGATGGCGGTGCAATGCCTGATAACGGATACAACCCTGCTGAACTTATTTTCCAGAATTATAGTTCTGACCCTCAGATTTGGTGTCAGATTGTTCCTTATGAATACAATGAAACTTCCGCAAAGTTTGCGTATTCCGATATGATTGCTGCTTATACTGATTTGGGCGGTAAGGAAGACCTCAGCGATGTAAATAATGTGTGTATCGGTGCAACCTTTGTCGGTGTTAAGGTAACAAAGGTTACCGTTACAAATATTGAAGCTGCTGAGGCTACAACTACAACAACCGCTGCAACTGAGGCTGTAACAGAAGCAACAACAGAAGCCGCTACAGAGGCAGAAACAACTGCTGCAACAACAGCTGCTCCTTCCGCAGAAAAGGAAAGCAGCGGCGGAATTCCGATTGTTCTTATCGTTGTAATTGCTGTTGTGGTTGCTGTTGCCGTTGTGGTAACAATCATTGTTCTTAAGAACAAAAAGCGTTTCTATTAATAATAAAATGGGTTGTCGGCACAAATGCTGACAACCCATTTTTTTTGTATTATTTTTTGTACAAAGCTTTTTTGCGGATAAGCTTCACATTGCGGATTTTCCCCGACAAGCTGAAATGTCACTTCTGACAATGATGAGAAAAGTCCCGTTCCGAGGTTTTTACCAAGTGCTTCTTTAAGCGTCCAGAAGCGGAAAAAAGTCTCGTCAGGGGTGCTGCTTTTTTCTGTGTACTCCATTTCCTCGGGAGAAAAAATCCGTTTTGCCGCCCTGCCGTTATAGGGATGTATTATCTCAGCGTCCACGCCGATTTCCGCATTGGAAAATCCGCAGACAATCAACCCTTTGCAATGGCTGAGGTTGAAGTGAATATGAGGATAATCGGGGAGAAACGGCTTGCCGTGTCCGCCTTTTTCAATCCGGTAGTTTTCAATCCCGTAGTGTTTTTTCAGAAGCTCAGCAAGGAAAGCGTGTGCTGTTTCGTGAAGCTCTTTTGCAGTAAACGCTTCATCGACAAGTCTGTAATAAATCATAATTACTCCAAAAAACGGGTATCGGGTTTGCCCCGATACCCTTAATAATTTGCATAAAATCAAAGCACTGCACTAAAAATCAAAGCACTGCATTGAAAATCAAAGCGCTGCACTGAAAATCAAAGCGCTGCATTGATTAACAAAATAGCCTTCTTTACGTTGCCGCTTACCTTGATAAGTCCCTCAGCAAGAGCATCATAAACATTCTTCTTGCCGTTCATAACAGCAACAAAAGCATCAGCGTCAGCACGGAATTCAACGTCGTAGTCATTGTACTTGTAAGGTTCAACAGAAATGTTGTTTGCCTCGTCAATGTAGATGTAGAAGATACCGTCAGCAGCACCGTTGAGCTCAACGTTTGCAGCGATAGGATACTTAATTCTTGTCAGGTCAGCAGCAGCCATCTTCTTCTTTGCGGCAGCAACAACATCTTCGTAAGCAAGACCCTTTTTCTTAGGAGCTTTCTTAGCAGTTTCCTTTTTAGCGGGAGCCTTCTTTGCAGCCTTAGCGGTTTCTTTCTTTGCAGCAGGCTTTTTCTCAGCAGTTTTCTTTGCCGCAGGCTTCTTTGCGGGAGCCTTTTTTTCATCAGCCTTGGGAGCTTCCTTAACAGCCTCAGTTTTAACTTCCGCAGCAGCTGTTTCAGCAGCCTTTACAACAGTTTCCTTTGTTTCAGCAGGGGTAGTTTTCTTAGCAGCCATAGTCAAAATCCTCCTCATTGTTTAATGCAAAATAATTAAGAAGCAAGCTAAATCTTCATTAAAAATATTATAACCAATTCAACAACAATTGTCAATGATTATTTGCTTAATTTTTAACTTTTTTGTGTCAACAGCCAAAATAAGTATTGAAAAGTATGCGATTTGAACTACTTATGATACTTTCCGCCGCTGTTAATCTGAAAGCTGCGGTAAATCTGTTCCATAATCATAACTCTTGCAAGCTGATGGGGGAATGTCATTTCCGACATTGACAGGCGGAAGTGGCACATTGCTTTTATTTCATCTGCAATGCCGCAGGAGCTTCCGATAACAATGTTGAGCGTACTTTTTCCGTCAACGGAAATGCGGGAAATTTTTTCGGCAAGCTTTTCCGAGGAAAGCTGTTTTCCTTCAATGCACATTGCAATATTGAAGCAATCCTTGCCATTGAGATATGTGAGCATATTTTTCCCCTCAGCGGAAAGTGCGTTTGCGATTTCCTTTTCGGAGGGATTGTCAGGCAGGCGGCTTTCGTTAAGCTCAATAATATTCAGCTTGCAGAAAGCACCGAGACGTTTTGCGTACTCCGCACAGGCGTCACGGAGGTAGCTTTCCTTTAGTTTTCCTACAGTGATAAGATTGACGTTAAGCATAAATGTACTCCTCAGAAAGTAATATATCCGCCGCTTGTTTCGACAGGTGCAACGGAAAGGGTGTAATCGCTGTTGCGGACGAAGCCGTGCAGACAATTGAACACGGTATTTTCCGCAAGCTCAGGGGTGTTGTTTTCCTGAGATAAATGACCGAGAATAAGACGGGTTGTGCCGCTTTTCAGAAGCCGTGCCGCAAAAGCACCGCTGTCAACGTTTGAGAGGTGACCGTTGTTGCTGAAAATACGGGTTTTAAGGTAGTATGGGTAAATGCCGTTACGCAGCATTTCAATGTCATAGTTTGCCTCAAGCAGCACGCAGTCCGTGCCGAGAAGATTTTTCTCAACGGTTTCGGTAACGTGTCCGAGGTCAGTGCAGACTGCGGCAGTTTTGCCGTCGGGAAGCTCTATTCTGTAGCCGCAGGACTCACGGGTGTCGTGAGGTGTGTTGAAGCAGCGGACATTCATTCCGCAGATTTCTTCACCCTCTTTCAATTCAAAACATTCACCGTTGATAAGACCGCTCTGACAGAGGTATTCAAGGGTAAGGCTCTGTGCAAAAACAGGTGCTTTGATTTTTTTGGTGAGCACCGCAAGTCCCTTAGTGTGGTCGCTGTGCTCGTGAGTGATGAAAACCGCCTTGATTGCGTCAAGGGAAAGTCCATTGATTTCCATAGCTTTTTTCAATCGGGAAAAGGACACTCCGTCATCAATGAGGATGCCCTCGGATTTTGTTCCTATGTATGTGCTGTTGCCTTTGCTTGAAGAAAACAGCGGATAAATTCTTGCCAAGTTTATGCTCCTTTTCGGTTTAATCAAAAATACGGCTGTACATTCTTTCGGGACAGTCAAGAAACTGCTTTGTAACAGCATAGTGTTCGGTTTCTTTGTAGCTGACGCTTCTGATTTCGTCACTGGAAAGCTCGTAGAGTTCCGAGTCGGGAAAAGTAATCAGTATTGGCGAGTGGGTGGAAATGATAAACTGGGAATTTTTCTTCAGCAGTTCATTCATAGTAATCATCATAGACATAATTCCTGTTGGGGAAAGTGCCGCCTCAGGCTCGTCGAGGATATAAAGACCGTTGCCGAAGAAGCGGTTCTGTATAACTGAAAGGAAGCTTTCGCCGTGGGATTGCTCGTGGAGGGATACGCCGCCGTAGCTGTCGATAACTCTGCCGCTCCCCGGAAGCTTGTCCATTTCCTCAATATTGCTGGCAAGGTTGTAGAAGCTTTCAGCACGAAGAAAGAAGCTGTCCTTAGGGTATGCGGAGCGGCTGATTGTAAGGTAATCGCTGAGAGTGGAGTGACTGTTATATGTGGAGAAATTGAAATTACGTGTGCCGCCCTCAGGGTTAAAGCCGAATGCAACGGCAATGGCTTCAAGGAGAGTGGATTTTCCTGAGCCGTTTTCACCAACAATAAAGGTAACACGCTTATCAAAAGTCAGTTCACCTTTTTTACGGAGATTTTTAACTACAGGCAGGTGAGCAATATATGAAGTTTGCGGCGGGTATTTGTTAAGCCGTATACTATCAATAAATTTTGTTTCCACATTTAGTCCCCCCTTTGCATATAATTTTACTCTGAAAACGGGATTGTGTCAAGTGAATGATTGTTTTGCCTGCGGAGTATGGCGGTAAATATTTTTTTGCAAATCCTATTGACGAAAGCAGTAAAAAATGCTAAAATAAGAAAAAATGTTCGATTTTTATATTCGGAGGTAAATTATGGCAGATGCAAAGAAGAAAGCGGCAGGCGGCAAGGAGTCTGTTGTAAAGCTTACAAGCTCAGAGGAAAAAAAGCGTGCTCTTGAAGCCGCTATTCAGCATATTGAAAAGCAGTACGGCAAGGGTGCGGTAATGAAGCTCGGTCAGTCTGCGGATTATAATGTGGATGCTATCCCCACAGGCTCGATGACTCTCGATATGGCACTTGGTATAGGCGGTGTTCCAAGAGGACGTATCGTTGAAATTTATGGTCCTGAAAGCTCAGGTAAGACAACAGTTGCACTCCAGATTGTTGCTGAGGCACAGAAGCTGGGCGGTGAGGTTGCTTTCGTTGACGTTGAGCACGCTCTCGACCCTGTTTACGCAAGGGCACTGGGCGTTGATATTGACAATATGCTTGTTTCACAGCCTGACAGCGGTGAGCAGGCTCTTGAAATTGCCGAAGCACTCGTGCGTTCGGGTGCACTGGACGTTATCGTCCTTGACTCCGTTGCGGCTATGGTAACAAAGGCTGAAATCGACGGCGAAATGGGTGATACGCACGTTGGTCAGCTTGCACGCCTTATGTCGCAGGCTATGAGAAAGCTTACTTCTGTAATTTCAAAGTCCAACTGTGTGGCAATCTTCATTAATCAGGTTCGTGAAAAAATCGGTGTTATTTACGGCAATCCCGAAACAACTCCGGGCGGACGTGCACTGAAATTCTACAGCTCCGTGCGTATCGAGGTTCGTAAGGGTGAGGCTATCAAGAACGGTGCTGAGGTTATCGGCAGCCGTACAAAGTGCAAGGTTGTAAAGAACAAGGTTTCACCTCCGTTCAAGGAGTGCGAATTTGACCTGTTCTTCGGCAAGGGTATTTCCCGTGAGGGTGAGGTTGTTGACCTTGCAGTTGAGCTGGATATTATCCACAAAAGCGGTGCGTGGTTCTCCTATGAGGGGGATAAAATCGGTCAGGGACGTGACAACACCAAGGAATGGCTCCGTACACACCCTGAGCAGGCTAAGGAAATCGAGGAGAAAATCAAGCAGAGAACTGCTGAGCTTATTATGGTTTCCAAGAAGGGCAAGAAGGATGCCGTTGTTCAGGCTGCATCAGACGCTGCTGCTGAAGTTGCTGCTGGCACTGAGGTTATCGCTGAGGTAAAGGCTGAACAGCCTGCCGAACAGCCGAAGGCTGCACCGAAGTCTGCTGCGAAAAAACCGCCTGTCAACGTAATTATTGACGCTGATGACGATTTCGAAGAATTCACACCTGTTAAGTAATTACATATGGTTATAACTGAAATATCCAAATTCAAGGGCAGCACGATGTGTGTTGTCCTTGATGATAATTCAAGGCTTTACATTCACAGCTCAATTCTTGCGGAGTATAATCTGAAGGAGGGGATGAATGTCCCCGAGGAGGCAGTTGAGGAAATTGCCGAGGCTAATGAGTACCGCAAGGCAAGGGAGCGTGCACTGTATCTGCTGGACGGACGTGATTACAGCTTCAAGGAGCTGTATGAAAAGCTGGAGGCAAACTACTCGGAGGATATCTGTCTGAGGGTTTGCAGATATCTTGCCGAAATGCGGCTTGTCGACGACAGACGCTATGCTGAGCTTCGTGCGAGGGAGCTTTTTGAAATCAAGCGTGTGGGAATGTTCAAGGCGAAAATGGAGCTTCGCAGGAGAGGAATTTCCGATGACATTATTGCGGAGGTCATTGAGCCTTACGCTGATGAGGAGGAAGCCTTTGCACGGCTTGAGCAGCTTGTGGAAAGAAAATATGAGCGTTATCTGACAAGCGAAAAGGGTGTGCAGAAGGTGAAAAATGCACTTCTCAGGCAGGGCTACAGCTACAGCGAGATCAATGCGGTGCTGGATTTGTATGACCTTGATTTTGATGAGTGATAGGGGAGAGCGGAATAAAGAATAATGAATAATGAATAATGAATAAAGAATAATGAATAATGAATAGTTGAGGTGTTCGCTTTGCGGAGATTTTTAATATTATTGCCGAAGGCAATTCCATAATTATTCATTCTTCATTATTCAATATTCACTATTCATTGCCGAAAAGTCTTTTTCGACAAACTGGGAGAGCGGGATTTTATATTCCGTTCTCTTTTTGATTATATGGATTTGATGAGTGCTGAATAAATATGTATACTGTACTTATTAAGCGGAACTTATATGAAAAATGACGATTTTGGCGGTTTTTTTAAGTTTCGTATTGAAAAGGGAAAAAAATTATGGTATACTAAAGTGTATATGTATTGTTATAATGCATAAGTGTAAATATATGTAATTATTTTCCTATAATATCAATAAGGAGCTGAGAGGTATGCTGAATATTGAAAACCATCTTGGAACCATCAGTATTTCCAAGAAATATCTTACTTCCCTGATTGCTCATACTGCTTCAACCTGCTTCGGTGTTGCTGACCTGAACAATGCGGACAGCAAATCCATTCTTTCTTCCCTTTTCAAAAAGGCTGATATGGGCAGAAATGAATGTGTAAAGCTTGCTGTCAAGGACGGTAAGCTGGTTATTGCTCTGCATATCACGGTTGTTTTCGGCACCAATATTTCCGCAATCGTGGATAGTGTGGTGCACAAAATCCGTTATACAATCGAAGAAAAAACCAGTCTTGAAGTCGGCAAGGTTACGGTCTTTGTTGACGGTATGAAGGCTTAATGGGGGTAATTTAAAGTGATAACCGGTAAAATTCTCAGAGACGCATTCATTTCGGGTGCGGTAACAATTGCAAATAAAAAGCGTGAGGTTGACCAGCTCAATGTGTACCCCGTTCCTGACGGAGATACAGGTACAAATATGTCTATGACAATGAGCAATGCACTGCGTGAGCTTGAGGTTATGGACGATACTGTCACTGTTTCTCAGGTTGCTGACGCTACTGCTTCCGCACTTCTCAGAGGTGCACGAGGCAACTCGGGTGTAATTCTTTCCCTGCTTTTCAGAGGCTTTGCAAAGGGCTTCAAGGGGAAGATTACTGCTGACTGCGAGGACATGGTAAAGGCTCTTGAATTGGGTGTAGCAGGTGCTTACAAGGCTGTTATGACTCCTACAGAGGGTACAATTCTTACTGTATCCCGTCTTGCTTCCGAAAAGGCAAAGGTTGCTGTGAATTCCACAAACGATGAGGTTGCACTCTGGAGCGATGTCTGCATTGCTGCAAAGGAAGCACTTGACGATACACCGAACCTGCTGCCTGTACTGAAAAAGGCAGGCGTTGTTGACGCAGGCGGTATGGGTCTGCTTCTTATCTGGAACGCTATGCTTGACGTGTTCAAGGGCGGCGAGCCTGTGAAGCCTGTGGAAGCTCCTAAGACTGAGGCTGTTGTTGACAATTTCAGCACTGTCGTTGGCGAGTTTGATGACGATATCACTCACACCTACTGCACAGAATTTATCGCACGCAAGGCTCCCGACTGCAAGGATGCGGCTCTGCTCCGTGCTTTTCTTGAAACAATCGGTGACTGCGTTGTTGTGGTTGAGGACGACGAAATTATCAAGGTTCACGTCCACACTGAGCATCCGGGTCAGGCTATTGAAGAAGGTCTGCTTTTCGGCTCACTCATTAATATGAAGATTGAAAATATGAAGTATCAGCACGAAAACAAGGCTAAGGAAGCGGCTGTTGTGAAGAAGCAGAAGTTTGTTCCTGCCGCACCTGAAAAGCCATTCGGTTTTGTTTCCGTTGCAAGCGGTGACGGCATCGAGGAGCTTTTCCGTGACCTTGGCGTTGACTGCATTGTACGAGGCGGACAGACAATGAACCCGTCCACAGACGATATTCTTCAGGCAATTATGGCTACACCTGCCGAAACCGTGTTTGTTCTTCCTAACAACAAGAACATCATTATGGCGGCTGAACAGGCTGTTAAGCTTGCTGACAGACGTGTATGCGTGCTCCAGTCCAGAACAATTCCTCAGGGTATCACAGCTATGATGAACTTTGACCCTGACGCTGATTTTGATACAAACAGACTCAATATGAGCAGAAGTCTTGACACTGTTTCCACAGGTCAGCTTACATTTGCTGCCCGTGACAGCGATTACGAGGGACATAACATCAAGGAAGGTGATATTCTCGCTCTTGACAATGGTAAGCTTTCCTTTACCGAAAGAGATGTTACAAAGGCTGCTTATAAGCTTACAAAGAAGCTTGCTGACGGCAACACTTCTTTCATCACTCTCATCTACGGCACAGACGTTGACAGCAAGGACGCTGAGGCTGTTCATCAGCTTGTTCAGAACAAGTTCCCGAATGCTGAGGTTATGCTTGTTGACGGCGGTCAGCCTGTTTACTACTATATCATTTCCGTTGAATAAGGATTGTCTATGAAAAAAATAAACATTGTTACGGGGCATTACGGCAGCGGAAAGACGAACTTTTCCGCAAACCTTGCCGTATCCCTTGCAAAGGGCGGCGAAAAGGTCACGGTTGTTGACCTCGATATCGTTAACCCTTACTTCCGTTCAGCTGACTTCGGTGAGCTGTTCGATGAAAAGAACATCGAGCTTGTTGCTCCGATGTACGCAAACTCAAACCTCGATATCCCTGCAATTTCTTTCGACCTTGAACGTATCGCAACCGATGACGGCTACCTCATCGTTGACGTAGGCGGCAACGACGCAGGTGCACTTGCTCTCGGACGTTACGCTGAGGCTTTCAAGAAATTTGCCGATAAAATCGAGATGTACTACGTTGTAAATTGCCGCAGATTTCTTACACAGACCGCTGATGAAGCACTTGAACTGATGGGCGAAATCGAAATGGCGGCTAATATGAAGCACACTGCAATTGTAAACAACACTAATCTTCTTTATGAAACCACAAAGGAAGTCCTTGAGGACTCGGTAGGCTTTGCGGAGGAAATCGCCGAAAAGGCGGGACTTCCGCTTGCTTTCACCTGCGTTCCGCTTAAGCTGGACGCTGACGTGCCGAAGCCGTTCCCTGTGGAGATTTATGTGAAGAAAATCTGGGAAACATAATTATTCTGACATAAGGGGTGTATGTAATGTTTTTCGGTTTAATGTTCTGCAACATCGGCACAATGATTTTTCTGATTGCTTTTCTGGCTGTTTTGCTCATTGCTGACCTTTTCAAAAGGCATTTGCTTTCAAATCCGATTGTGTACGCAATAACAATGCTGATTGTTCCCCTTGCATTGCTTGTTGCTGTTGCGACACCTGTTTTCGCATTGGTTGAAAAAACTTTTCTGGAAGCAATTCTGTATTTTGCTTTGGGAATTCTGCTTCTGGTGCTTGCGGCTGTAATTTATATTAGGGGGCACATTGTTCCCGTGAATAAATCAGCTGTAATCAGAAAGCACGATGGAAATGTAAGCTATTATGCGGCAAAAAGGCTCATTGTTACAGGAAGTGCAATTTCTGTCGTATACGGTATACTTCTGATTGTTCAATCAGGCTGGCTTGGTTCAGTATTTGTAAGTATATTCGGCAGCGATATTATTTCGATTTTTCAAGCGGCGATTTTTTGGCTGCTTTTGATGCTAGTGCCCTTTATTAATATCCTTGTAGCTTTGATTTTCTTGTTTTTGGGTGCAGAGCTGCTAATGCTGGGTATGATGACAATAATGTTCCTTGTACCGAATATGCTTGTAACAAATGGCTGCATAAGATGTATCGTACATTCAGACAAAACCAAACTGATGAAAGCATTGTTTATTGTTCTTTCCTTTATCCCCGTGTTCAACATTATATACGGCATAATCTGCCTGAAAAAATTTTCGGCAGAGCTTAAATAAACCAACAACTGTTAATTGCAGCTTGTATAAATTATTCTAAACCGAAAGGAGCTTTAATATGGCAAAAATTACGGTCAATTTTGAAAAGTGCAAGGGCTGTGCTCTTTGTACAACAGCTTGTCCGAAGAAAATCGTCGAACTCCAGAAGGAAAAACGTAACCGCAAGGGCTACTTCACCGCTGTCTGTATTGACGACTCACAGTGCATAGGCTGTGCAATGTGTGCAATGATGTGCCCTGACTGTGCAATCGTTGTTGAAAAGTAATTTAACTCAAATTTTTTTAAGGAGTGAGTATTTTGGAACGTAATCTTATGAAGGGCAACGAAGCTCTCGCTGAAGCCGCTATCCGTGCAGGCTGTAAGTGCTTCTTCGGTTACCCAATCACACCTCAGACTGAAATTTCCGCATACCTCGCTAAACGCTTCAAGCAGGCAGGCGGCGTATTCCTTCAGGCTGAATCTGAAATCGCAGCTATCAATATGGTTCTCGGCGCAGCTTCTACAGGCGTGCGTGCGATGACTTCTTCATCTTCTCCCGGAATTTCCCTTAAATCCGAGGGTATCTCCTACCTCGCAGGCTCTGACCTTCCTTGCGTTATCATCAACGTACAGAGAGGCGGTCCTGGTCTCGGCGGTATCCAGCCTTCTCAGGCTGACTACTGGCAGGCGACAAAGGCTCTCGGTCACGGTGACTTCCACCTTATCGTATTTGCACCAAACTCCGTTCAGGAAATGGTTGATACTGTAACAAAGGCATTCGACCTTGCTGACGAATACCGTATGCCTGCAATGATTCTTGCTGACGGTCTCCTCGGTCAGATGATGGAGCCTGTTACATTCCCAGAGGTTACAGCAAAGGAAATAGAAAAGCCTTGGGCTGCAAACGGTCACGGCAACAAGCGTGAGCATAACATCATCAACTCCCTTTTCCTCCAGCCTGACGTGCTCGAAAAATCCGTTAAGGACAGATTTGAGCGTTACGCTGAAATCAAGGAAAAGCACTCCGATGCTGAGCTCTATATGACAGAGGATGCAGAGGTTGTTGTTACAGCTTACGGTGCTACAGCCCGTGTTGCAAAGGCTGCTGTAAATATGGCTCGTGAACAGGGTATCAAGGCAGGTCTTATCCGTCCTATCACACTCTGGCCATTCCCTGTTAAGCAGATTAACGAGGGTGCAAAGAACGCTCACACTATCATCTGTGCTGAAATGTCAATGGGACAGATGGTTGATGATATCAAGCTGGCTGTTAACTGCTCCAAGCCGGTTGAATTCTTCGGAAGAACAGGCGGCGTAATTCCTAAGCCTTCCGAAATTCTTGATGAAATTAAGAAGTATGGAGGTGCTAAGTAATGGCAGTTGTATTTGAAAGACCAAAGTCCTTTGCAGATATTCCTCTGCATTACTGCCCCGGTTGTACACACGGTATCATTCACCGTCTTGTGTGCGAGGTAATTGATGAAATGGGCATCGAAGGCGATACAATCGGTGTATGTCCTGTTGGCTGCTCCGTTATGGCTTACGACTACTTCACCTGCGATATGATTGAAGCTGCTCACGGACGTGCTCCGGCTGTTGCAACAGGTGTAAAGAGAACAAACCCTGACAAGTTCGTATTTACATATCAGGGCGACGGTGACCTTGCTGCTATCGGTACTGCTGAAACAGTTCACGCTGCAACAAGAGGCGAAAACATCGTTGTTATCTTCGTTAACAACACTACATATGGTATGACAGGCGGTCAGATGGCTCCTACCACACTTCCTGGTCAGGTTACACAGACAACTCCTTTCGGACGTGACCCTAAGCTTATGGGTTACCCTGTAAGAGTTTGTGAAATGCTTGCAACACTGACAGGTACAGCTCTTGCACAGAGAGTTGCCGTTGATACAGTTTCTCACATCAGAGAAGCTAAGAAGGCAATCCGCAAGGCATTTGAAAATCAGCGTGACAAGAAGGGCTTCTCTATCGTTGAAGTTCTCTCCACTTGTCCTACAAACTGGGGTCTTTCTCCTGTTGACGCTCTCAAGCGTCTCAATGACGAGATGATTCCTTACTACCCACTCGGCGTATACAAGGACGGCAACGCTTTCCCTGAAACTGAAAAGGAGGCTGAATAATTATGACACACGATATTCTCCTCGCAGGCTTCGGCGGACAGGGTATCCTTTTCGCAGGAAAAATCCTCGCTTACTCAGGTCTTATGGACAACAAGGAAGTTTCGTGGCTTCCTTCCTACGGTCCTGAAATGCGTGGCGGTACTTGTAACTGCTCCGTATGTATTTCCGACAATGAGGTTGCTTCACCTCTCGTTAACGAGCCTGAAATCCTCATTGCTATGAACACACCTTCCCTTGAAAAGTTCGTGAACAGCGTTAAGGCTGGCGGTACAATCGTTGTCGACAGCACAATGGTTGACGCAACTGTTGAGCGTACAGATGTAAACACATACTACATTCCTGCTACACAGCTTGCAACAGATAACGACCTTCCTGGCGGTGCAAACATTATCCTTCTCGGCAAGGTGTTCAAGGAAACAGGTATCGTTTCCGCAGAAACCTTCAAGAAGGCAATCGAAAAGGTTGTGCCTGCTAAGAAGGCTGCACTCGCTGCAAACAACCTCAAGGCTGTACAGATTGGTATGGACTATAACGGTTAAAAATTATCACCCTTGATTTCGGTCAAGGGTGAATTTTTATGCGACGAATAATAATCTTGAGCAGCATTGTGGAAATCTATTGAGGGACGACCCTTTTGGAAAAGGGTCGTCCCTCAAACTCCCTCCCTAAAACTTTTAATGTAATTTTTCATATAGGGCTATAGCCCTATATGAAAAATTAGACTGAAAGTCTTTGGAAAGGGGTCTGGGGAATAATCTTTCTCCAGAAAGGTTTTCCCCAGTGGGTTTCCATAACACCTACACAGGATTATTATTTGTAGCATAAAAAATCCGTTTCCGAAATTAATCGGAAACGGATTGATTTTTTAGGCTTCGAGAAGTTTTTCTACAGAAGCAAGTTTAAGGCTGATACAGAAGATGTTCATTGCCTGTTCGAGCTCGCTTACAGGTGGATATGTAGGAGCAATTCTGATGTTCTTGTCGGCTGGGTCTTTGCCGTATGGGAAGGTTGCACCTGCACCTGTGAGGACAACGCCTGCCTCCTTGCAAAGCTGAACTGTTCTCTTTGCACAGCCGTCAAGTGTGTTGACAGATACAAAGTAACCGCCGTTCGGCTTGTTCCATTCGAGAATACCAAGCTCGCCGATTTCCTTGTCGAGCATATCGAGAACCATATTGAACTTCGGTGCAAGGATTTCCTTGTGCTTAGCCATATGAGCCATAATGCCGTCCATATCCTTGAAGTATTTAACGTGACGGAGCTGATTGATTTTATCGTAGCTGATGCACTGGATACCCATAAGACCTGCAACCTGCTTCATATTGTTAACGGAGCCTGCCATTACTGCAACGCCTGCACCGGGGAAAGAAATCTTGGAAGTTGAAGCAAAGATGAATACCATATCTTCCTTGCCTGTTTTCTTGCACTCGTCAAGAATGTTGAGAATACGGTCAGGAGCGTCCTTCAGGTAGTGCACGCAGTAAGCGTTATCCCAGAAAATTCTGAAGTCCTTAGCCTTAGGGGAAAGGTTTGCAAAGCGTCTTACAGTTTCGTCAGAGTAAACAATTCCGTCAGGGTTGGAGTAGAGTGGTACGCACCATATACCCTTGATTGCTTCGTCCTCAGCAACAAGCTTTTCAACCATATCCATATCAGGACCGTCATTCTTCATTGGTACTGTAATCATTTCGATGCCGAAAGTTTCACAGATTGCAAAGTGTCTGTCGTAACCGGGTGCAGGACAAAGGAACTTTACCTTGTCGCACTTGCCCCAAGGCTTTTCGCTGCCGTAAACGCCGTGTGTAACAGCTCTTGCAACTGTGTCGTACATAAGGGAAAGGCTGGAGTTACCGCCGATGATGATTTCATCTGTACCAACACCGAGGAGTGCACCGAAAAGCTTCTTTGCGTCAGGAATACCTGTCAGCATACCATAGTTACGGCAGTCTGTGCCGTCGTCAGCAATCATACTTGCGGAATTTGTGAACACGTCAAACATAGGCATTGCAATGTCAAGCTGGTCAGCACCGGGCTTACCTCTGGACATATCGAGCTTCATACCCTTTGCCTTGTACGCCTCATACTCCTTTTCGCACTCCGCCTTGAATGCGGAAAGCTGTTCCTTACTCATTTCTGTAAGCTTCATAACCAATTCTTCCCTTTCGATTTATATTATTAACATTATATGCATTGTTCTGAAATTGTATCGTCACAAAATACAATTGTTTTTCCTACACATACAATTTTTCTTTGCAGTCTATTTTATATAATAATACAAACCGTTGATTTTTGCAAGCTTTTTTTGCTTTTCCTGCAAATTATCGCCCCTTTGAACATATCGTACTCACGTTTTGAATTACTGTGATGTGAATATTGCACTAAAACCACGGATTGACAAGTTGGGACAAATACAATATAATGGTATGTGAGGTGATAATATGGAACGTATCGCAAAATTTGAAAAGGTAAGCTTCGGACAGTTTGCGGCGGATTGGAGCAAGAATTTTCCTGACTGTGCCGAAGAAAAGATAAAGAAAATTTATGAGGCAATCCCCCTGCCTGTCCGTGCTACGGCGGGGTCTGCGGGGTATGATTTCTGTCTGCCCGATGAAATCAGCCTTGAAGCAGGTGAAGGTATGCTTATTCCTACGGGTATCCGTGCGAAAATTGCTGACGGGTGGGTGCTGAATATCTATCCGAGAAGCGGTCTGGGCTTCAAGTTCCGCTTGCAGCTTGACAATACTGTTGGTATAATTGATGCAGATTATTACAACGCGGCAAACGAGGGGCACATTATGGTCAAGGTTACAAACGACGGACGTCACGGCAAAACGCTGTCCCTTGAACGTGGAAAAGGCTTTGCGCAGGGCGTGTTCTTGCCGTTTGGGATAACCGTTGATGACGAGGCTGACGGGGATAGAGTCGGCGGGTTTGGGAGTACGAACGTGTAAGCGGTTGCATTTCGGTTACAAATTTTTACAATGTGGTACAATTGTTGAAAAGCCCCTTTTGTAGTGGTACTATTAAGGTAACACGACAGAAGGGGTTGCTTGTGTAATAATTTAAACGGAGGCAATTATGCAGACTACTGGAATTACAGAACAAATCAAAAGCTTACTCAAACCTGACCGCACGCTTATTATCGGAATTGACGGTTTGGGTGGTGCAGGAAAAAGTACGGTTTCCGAAGCTGTTTACGCACAGCTTTGCAAAGACGGTTACAACGTTACCCTGCTTCACATTGACGATTTTATTCACCCACGTTCAGTACGCTACAATGACAGCTATGCTGAGTGGGAGTGCTACTACAACATTCAATGGCGGTATGATTACCTTGTAAACGAAGTAATTCAGCCGATAAAATGTGGTGAATTCAAGGGTGCAATCGAACTTTATGACAAGGAAAATGATACATATTATCTGAGTAACGCTGACATTCCCGTGGGAAGTGTTGTTATAGTGGAGGGCGTGTTCCTGCAAAGAGAAGAACTGCGTGACCTGTTTGATTTTATGATTTACATTGACATTTCAGAGTCGGTGCGGCTTGAACGTGTACTTGAACGTGACGGCTATATCGGTGACAAGGAACAGATAAAGGCTAAGTATGACAACCGCTATTTCCCTGCGGAACGTCATTACGTTGAAAAGTGCCTGCCTGCAATGAATGCGGACTACGTTATAAAGGAGTAGGCTATGGTAAAATGGTTATTCTTTGATTTGGGCGGCACGGTTTATGATGAAACATTTTCCGATAAACAACGTATTGACAGACTTATTGAAAAAGCACAGTTTGATATTGCATACGATGATTTTTATGCTGAAATGCAGAAATCGGCGGCAGAATTTGCACCATCACCCTTTGGTGCGGCACGTGAAAAGCTTGGGATTGAGGAAAACGTGCCTTACTCAAATGAGAAAGAAATTCTTTACCCAAACGCTGTTGAGGTTATCAGAAAGCTTTCGGAAAAATATAAGCTTGGCATTATTGCAAATCAGCCGCCCAACACAGCTGAACGGCTGAAAAAAGACGGATTGTATGACTTGTTTCAAATCTGCTTGCTATCGGAGTGCGTGAACCTGTTCAAGCCTGATACGTCTTTCTTTAAGCGTGCACTTGAAGAAACAGAATGTCAGCCGCATGAAGCAGTAATGATTGGTGACAGACTTGATAATGACGTTTTCCCTGCAAAAAGCGTGGGAATGAAAACTGTGAGAATTGTGCAGGGACTTTATTCCGTTCAGCGTGCTATTAGTGAGGAATATGCTGCTGACTACGAAATTAATGGACTTACAGAGCTTTTACATATCGATTTTTAGTGACTTTATACTAAAAATAATTTTCAAAAACCCCTTGCAATCCGCAAAAAAATGTGGTATAATAATTGCAACAGAATAAGATGTACAAAAGACCGAGAACCTTCTCGGTCTTTTGTGTTGTATTCGTACAGATAAAAGAAAGGAAGGATTGAGATGGCCGGTAAAAAAGGCGGCAACACTGTGGCTAAGGTTTATGACATTGCGAAGCCGATTGCTGACTCGCTGGGGCTGAAAATTTGGGACGTTACTTTCGAAAAGGAAGGTGCAATGTGGTTTCTGAAGGTGCTTATCGACAAGATTGACGGGGCACTTGACATGGACGACTGCGAGGCTATGACGCGTCCGCTTTCTAAGGCACTTGACGAGGCTGACCCGATTGAACAGAATTATATGCTGGAGGTTGGTTCTCCCGGACTGGGACGTGACCTGAAAAAGCCTGAGCACTTTGAGGAGTTTCTGGAGTGCCCTGTAAGAATACGCTACATCCGTGAAACTGACGGACAGAAGGAATTCATTGCTATTCTTAAAGGCTATGACAAGGACAGCATTTCCGTTATCACTGAGGAGGGCGACAAGGAGATTGCTATTTCTGAGACGGCTTTCATAAGGCTGTTTGATGATGACGATGATGAGCTTTTTGCTGATGACGGCGATGACGAGGAATAATTTACGGTAAAGTTTAAATTTATATAGAAAACCATTTGAACACATTTAGGAGGAATTCATAAAAATGAACAAGGAATTTTTTGAGGCGCTTGAACTGCTGGCACAGGAAAACGGCATACCTATGGAAACTCTTGTTGAAAAGATTGAGCAGGGTATCGCAAGAGCAGTTAAGAAGGAATATCCCGACTGCGAAAACTATCTTGTAAAGATTGATATGGACAAGAAAAAGCTTGAAGTATGCCTTATGAGAACTGTTGTTGATGATGAGCCGCTTGATATGAGCGAAATTCACATTGATGAGGCACTTGCTGTTTGCTCCAAAAAGGCTAAGGTAGGCGATGTTGTTCCGTTCAAGCTTTCCACAGCTAAATTCGGACGTGTTGCGGCTCAGAATGCTAAGCAGGCTATCAGAACAGAACTCAAGGGCTTTGAGCGTGCGAAGTACATCAATCAGTTCGACAGCAAGGTTCAGGAGGCGGTTTCAGCAACAGTTCAGAGAATTGAACCTGAGAGCGGCAATGCTACACTTACAATCGACAAGAATGAGGTTTATCTGTTCAAGAATGAGCAGATTCCGGGCGAGGTACTTAAAGAGGGCGACATCGTTAAGCTTTATATTGTTGATATCATCAACCGTGAAAGACGTCCTATGGTCAAGGTTTCCCGTACACACAAGGATTTGGTAAAGCGTCTGTTTGAGCTTGAAATTCCTGAGATTTATGACGGTACGGTTGAAGTAAAGGCAATCTCCCGTGAAGCAGGCTCCAGAACAAAGATTGCGGTTTGGTCAAAGGATAAGAACGTTGACCCTGTAGGTTCCTGCATTGGTCCTAAGCACAGCCGTATTCAGAATATTGTAAATGAGCTTAACGGCGAAAAGATTGACATTATCATCTATGATGAAGACCCTGCTGTTTTCATTGCACACGCTCTTGCTCCTGCTGAGGTTATCAGCGTAACTGTTGAGGAAGGCGAGCAGAAGTCCTGCACAGTTATTGTTCCTAACAATCAGCTTTCTCTTGCAATCGGCAACAAGGGTCAGAATGCGAAGCTTGCTGCAAGACTCACAGGCTTCAAGATTGATATCAAGCCTGAAAATCCTATTGACTGATAAGGTAGTGATTTAATGGCAGGTATAAAGAAAACACCTATGAGAATGTGCCTCGGCTGCAATGAAATGAAGCCTAAAAAGGAGCTTATCCGTGCGGTGAAATCTCCTGAGGGTGAAATTTCTATGGACCTGACAGGCAAGAAGTCAGGCAGAGGTGCTTATATATGCAGGAGCAGCGAATGCTTCCGCTTGGCACGCAAGGCAAGACGCTTTGAAAAAGCTTTTTCCTGTCAGATTTCCGAGGAAGTCTACGACGCTATGGAAAAGGAGCTGAAGTTTGAAAATTAATTTTCAAACTAAGAGTTTTGTGCTTTTTGGACTGCCGTCCAAAATTTTGCAAGCAAAACCACACAAAACATCTTACGAAAGGAGGACACACGCTTCTGACGAAGCGTGGTCATTGAAAATGAGTAGTATCAGCGGTCTGCTTTCCATCTGCCGCAAGGCGGGCAAGCTCGTTATGGGCTTTGACCCTATGAAGGACGCTCTTGCAGGCGGCAAGGCACAGGCGGTAATTGTTGCATCGGATATTTCTCCGAAAACGGAAAAGGAAGTACGTTTCTTTTCGGGTAAAAAGGAAATTCCTGTTGCGAAAACTTCTATGACGCTTAACGATGTTTATTATGCACTCGGAAAGAAAGCGGGCATTCTCACTATATGCGACAAGGGCTTTGCTGAAAAGGCAATTTCCCTTTGCGAAACTGAAAACACTGATAACATTGAATAAAATCTCAATAAACGGAGGTATACAGCCTATGAGTACAACAAAATCCACTAAGCTTAAAATAAATGATGTTGCAAAGGAGCTTAATACAACAGGTCAGGAACTTGCTGACTTTGTAAACGAAAAGCTCGGCACATCAAAGAAGCCTACAGCTTCTCTTACAGAAGACGAAATGAACTACGTCCTTGAAGCTTTTTCACAGAATAATCAGGTAGCGTCCTTTGATGAGTATTTTGCTACAAAAAATCAGCCTAAGGAAGAACCAAAGGCAGAAGAAAAGCCTGTTAAGAAGGCTGCTGCTAAAAAGGAAACTGCAAAGAAGACTGCTGAAAAGTCGGAAAAGACTGAAAAGCCTAAAAAGGAAACAGCCAAGAAGGAGGCTGCTCCCAAGGCTGAAAAGCCTGCTGAAAAGAAACAGGAGGTCAAGGAAGCGGCAAAGGAAGAAGTCAAGGCTGAACCAAAGGCAGAGGAACAGCCAAAGCCTCAGGAAGAACCAAAGCAGGAGGCTAAGAAGGAACAGCCCGCTCCAAAGCCTGTAAACAACCAGCCTCAGAACAAGAACGACCGCTTCAACACACAGCAGGTTTTAAGCGGCGACAAGAAGAAAAAGCAGGAACAGAAGCCTGCAAATAAGCCTGCTGAACAGTCCAACAAGAAGAAGCTTGATGTTAAATTTGCGGACGCTCCTGCGGCTGTTGACAACAAGAAAATCCACACAATCGACACAAGAGGCTCTTATGTTGAGATGGATAAGTATAACGAAAAGTACGACAATATGGCTAACGCTTCGGGCGGCAACAACCGCAAGAAGGATAACTTCTCAAAGAAGCAGAAGCTTACTCAGAAGTCACAGCAGAGAAAGAGTCAGCAGTACTCCAACAAGCGTGAGAGTGAAGCTGAAAAGCTCCGCAGACTTGAGCTTGAACGTGCAAGAAAGCAGCAGCTCAAGGTTCTTATCCCTGACGAAATCGTTGTTTCCGAGCTTGCTTCAAGACTCAAGGTTACAGCTACTGAGGTAATCAAGAAGCTTATGCAGCTTGGCGAAATGTGCACAATCAATCAGGTTATCGACTTTGATACAGCGTCCCTCGTTGCTGAAGAACTTGGCGCAAAGGTTGAAAAGGAAGTTATCATCACAATTGAAGAACGTCTTATTGACGACTCTGACGACGACGGCGAGGGCGAAGAAAGAGCTCCTGTTGTTGTAGTAATGGGTCACGTTGACCACGGTAAGACTTCACTTCTTGACCGTATCAGAAACGCTAACGTTACTTCCACAGAAGCAGGCGGTATTACACAGCATATCGGTGCTTACCGTGTAACCTGCAACGGCAAGGATATCACCTTCCTTGATACTCCGGGTCACGAAGCGTTCACTTCAATGCGTGCAAGAGGTGCGTCCATTACTGATATCGCTATCCTCGTAGTTGCTGCAGATGACGGTATTATGCCTCAGACTGTTGAAGCTATCAACCACGCTAAGGCAGCAGGCGTTTCCATTATCGTTGCTATCAACAAGATGGATAAGGAAGCTGCTAATCCTGATGTTATCAAGCAGCAGCTTACAGAACACGGTCTTGTTATTGAAGAATGGGGCGGCGACATTATCTGTGTTCCTGTTTCAGCTAAGACAGGTATGGGTATTGATGACCTTCTCGAAAACGTACTTCTCGTTGCAGAAGTTGCTGAACTCAAGGCTAACCCTAACCGTCTTGCAAAGGGTACAGTTGTTGAAGCAAGACTTGACAAGGGTCGTGGTCCTATCGCAACTGTTCTCGTACAGAACGGTACTCTCCACACAGGTGATATCATTATTGCAGGTACATCTGTGGGACGTGTCCGTGTTATGACAAACGACAAGGGCAAGGTTGTTAAGGAAGCAGGTCCTTCATATCCTGTTGAAATCACAGGTCTTGCAGAAGTTCCTTCCGCAGGCGACGTATTCAACGCTGTTGAGGACGAAAGACTTGCAAGAGAACTTGTTGAACAGCGTAAGCACGAGGCTAAGCAGGAACAGTTCAAGCAGTACCAGAAGGTTACTCTCGACAACCTGTTCAGTCAGATTGAACAGGGCGAAATCAAGGAACTTCCAATCATCGTCAAGGCTGACGTACAGGGCTCTGTTGAAGCTGTTAAGCAGTCCCTTGAAAAGCTTTCAAACAACGAGGTTCGTGTTCGTGTTATCCACGGTGCGGTTGGTGCTGTTTCCGAGGGTGACGTAATGCTTGCAAGTGCTTCCAACGCTATCATCGTCGGCTTCAACGTTCGTCCTGACCCTGTTGCTGCTGACAGTGCTGAGCGTGACGGCGTAGATATCCGTCTTTACAGAATTATTTATGACGCAATCGAAGAAATCACAACCGCTATGAAGGGTATGCTTGCACCTAAGTACCGTGAAGTAAATCTCGGCCGTGTTGAGGTTCGTCAGGTGTACAAGATTTCCAACGTTGGTACAGTTTCAGGCTCCTACGTTCTCAGCGGTAAGATTACAAGAAACGCTGAAATCCGTGTTGTTCGTGACGGTATCATCATCGCTGACGACAAGATGTCCAGCCTTAAGCGTTTCAAGGACGACGTCAAGGAGGTTGCGGAAGGCTACGAGTGCGGTATCACACTTGAAAAGTTCCACGATATCCGTGAGGGCGATATCTTTGAAGCATATTTTATGGAAGAATACCGTCCTGACTAATTCAGATACTAATGGTACCGCAGCAATCTGCGGTATCCCAAATACAAATCCTAAAGGAGTTCTATATGCCTAATTTCAGAAACGGACGCTTGTCCGAGGATATAAAGAGAGAAATTTCAGCTCTTATCCGTGAGGAAATCAAGGACCCGAGAGTAAACGGCGGCTTTGTTTCCGTTGTAAGAACAGAGCTTTCGGGCGACGGCTCTCACTGCAAGGTCTATATTTCCGACCTTACAGGCTTTGAGGCTTCAAAGTCCGCAGTAAAGGGTCTTGACAGTGCTTCGGGTATGATAAGACGTCATATCTCAAACAAGCTTCGTCTTAAAAAGTGCCCCGAGCTGAAATTTATTGCAGACAACTCTATCGAGCATTCAGCGGAAATTGCTAAAATGCTTGAAGCTATTGACACATCAGAGGATAATGACGAGGAATAAAATTAATGAGAGGAGTGACGCTAATGAATATAAGTTTGACAGAAACAGCCGAATTCCTTAAAAATCACGATAACTATTATATTCTTACACATCAGAGTCCTGACGGCGATACTATGGGCAGCGGCTTCGGTCTTTGCTATGCTCTTCGTCAGATTGGCAAGAACGCTAATGTGCTTTGCTCTGATGAGTTCCCGAAAAGATATCATTTTATGTATGAGGGTTATGAGCCGCAGAAGTTTTCCCCCGAAACAATCGTTGCGGTTGACGTTGCAGACAAGAAGCTGCTGGGCACTAAGCTGGCTCAGTACGGCGATTATGTAAATCTGTGTATTGACCATCACGTTTCCAATATGCATTATGCAGAGCGGCTGCTGGTTAACCCTGAGGCTGCTGCTGCCTGTGAGGTAATATATCAGGTGCTTGGCGAAATGGGCATTGAGTTTACAAAGCAGATTGCTGAGTGCCTTTACACAGGTATTGCAACCGATACAGGCTGTTTCAAATACGGCAACACCACTCAGCTTTGCCACATTATTACCGCTCACCTTATGGACTGCGGTATCAGAATGGAGCAGATTAACCGTGAAATGTTCGACACAAAGAGCAAGGCACGTTTAAAGGTTGAGCAGCATATCAATGCGGCAATGGAATACTACCTTGACGACAAGTGTGCAATGGTAGCAGTCACTCTTGATACAATGAAAAAAGCAGGTCTTGCACAGGAGGAATTCGAGGGCATTGCAGGTATGAGCGTTCAGGCAGAGGGCGTTCAGGTAGGCGTTGTAATTAAGGAAAAGGATGAGGGCAAATTCAAGATTTCGATGCGTTCCGCTTCGGATATAGATGTTTCCGCAATCTGTCAGAAATTCGGCGGCGGCGGTCACGTCAAGGCGGCAGGCTGTACCCTTGAAGGCAACCTCGATGATGTTAAGCTGCGTCTGCTTTCAGGTATTGCACCTGTTATGGGGATTGACTTATGGCTTGCGTAAACAATGAAGAAATGTGCGGAGTAATCTGCGTGAACAAGCCTGAGGGCTTCACAAGCTTTGATGTTATCGCAAAGATGAGGGGCATATTGAAAATCAAGCGACTTGGTCACGCAGGCACTCTTGACCCTATGGCTACGGGTGTGCTTCCCGTTTTTGTGGGACGTGCAACAAAGGCGTGTGATATTCTCCCCGACCACGATAAGATTTACCGTGCAGGCTTCCGTTTAGGTGTAACAACCGATACGCAGGATTGTACGGGTACGGTTACACAAGAGCGTGACCCGTCTGCGGTTACAAAGGAAAAGCTGCTTGATACGCTGGAAAAATTCCGTGGGGAGATTATGCAGATACCGCCTATGTATTCGGCAGTTTCGGTTGGCGGCAAACGTCTTTACGACCTTGCAAGGCAGGGGATAGAGGTTGAACGTGAGGCTCGTCCCGTGACGGTTTACAAGCTTGAACTTGCGGAATTTGACGAGGCTGAAAAGTGCGGCGTGCTGACGGTTTCCTGTTCAAAGGGGACTTACATCCGCACCCTCATCAATGACATAGGTGAAGCACTTTCCTGCGGCGGAATTATGACTTCGCTTGTGCGTACTTCCGCCTGCGGATTTTCACTTGACGACTGCGTTACAATCGAGGATTTACAGCGTGAAGCTGAAAATGAACGTAACTTCGAACAGTATCTCAAACCCGTTGAAGAAGTTTTTGCCGAACTTCCGAAGCTTATGCTTCACGGTGCACAGGAGAGAATGTATCGCAACGGTATAAAGCTTGACCTGACAAAAATCAGAACTGACATCACCGCCGAGCGTATCAGCGTTTACGGCGAAAAGGGCTTCATCGGAACAGCTGTCCCTGACAGGGAAAGCGGTGTTCTGAGAGTTGACAAGACGTTTTATCTTTAGGAAGGGAAGTGAACACGGATGGTTGACCTGACGGGTACAAATGACGTGCCTAAAAACAGCACGGCTGTTGCTATGGGACTTTTTGACGGTATTCATCACGGACACCGCACGGTTATCCGTACTGCAATTGATATTGCCGCACAGATGCCCGGTATTGACCCTGCCGTGTTCACCTTTGACACCGCAACCGTAACCTCAAAAGGTGAGGGCGGTGTGAAATACATTCATTCAAGGGATATGAAATTCGAGCTTATTGACAGGCTTGGTGTACGCTACATCTATTCTCCCGATTTTCTGAACTTCAAGAATTTAAGCGGTGAGGAATTCGTTGAGCTGGTTCTCTGTGACAAGCTTTCGGCAAAGTTTGTTATCTGCGGACGTGATTTCCGCTTCGGCAAGGGTGCTGAATGCGGTGTTGCTGAATTGGACAAGATGTGCCGCAAGCGTGGCATACAGGTGCGGACGGTTGCACCTGTGCTGGAGGACGGCGGACAGCGTATTTCCTCGACTATGATAAGAGAACTTATTGCAAGCGGTCAGATTGAGCTTGCAAACTCCTTGTTGGACTCGAAATTCACCTTCAGGCTTCCCGTTGCTTACGGCAGACAGCTTGGACGTACCCTTGATTTTCCCACTATAAATCAGTACCTCTCCAAACGGCAGGTTACCCCGAAATTCGGCGTGTATGTTTCCCGCACGGAAGTGTGGGGCAGGATTTACCGAAGCATTACCAACGTTGGTGTAAAGCCAACCGTGGGAAGCGACGTGCCCCTTGCGGAAACCTACATAATCGGCTTCGAGGGCGGCGAGCTTTACGGCGAGGTTGCAAAGGTTTCGCTGGTTTCCTTTATCCGTGAGGAAAGGAAGTTTGACAGCGTTGACGAACTGAAAAATCAGATTGCTGAGGATATAAAATCAGCTACGAATTATAATAAAAAGGATTGATAAAAATGAATACAGCAAATGTAAGAACACGATTTGCGCCAAGTCCTACAGGCTATATGCACATCGGTAATCTTCGTACTGCACTTTACACTTATATTATCGCAAGAAAATACGGCGGAAAGTTTATTCTCCGTATCGAGGATACCGACCAGGGCAGATTTGTTGAGGGTGCAACAGAGGTAATCTACGACACACTCCGTAAGTGCGGTCTTGAATGGGACGAAGGTCCTGACATCGGCGGTCCTGTTGGTCCGTACATCCAGTCCGAGCGTATGGGTCTTTTCAAGGAATACGCTGAACAGCTTGTAAAGTCGGGTCACGCTTACTACTGCTTCTGCACAAAGGAGCGTATGGAGCAGGTTCACGAGGAACAGCGTGCAAAGGGCATTACACCAACTTATGACAGACATTGCCGTGAGCTTCCACAGGAAGAAGTGGACAAGCTTCTTGCAGAGGGCGTACCTTATGTAATCCGTCAGAAGGTTCCTCTCGACGGCACAACTACTTTCCACGATGAGCTTTACGGCGATATCACCGTACCAAATGCTGACCTTGACGACCAGATTTTGCTCAAGGCTGACGGTATGCCGACATACAACTTTGCTAACGTTGTTGACGACCACCTTATGGGCATCACTCACGTTGTACGCGGCAACGAGTATCTTTCCTCTGCACCAAAGTACAACCTGCTTTATGAGGCATTCGGCTGGGAAGTTCCTACCTACATTCACGTTGAACACATTATGCGTGACGCTACTCACAAGCTTTCCAAGCGTGACGGTGACGCTTACTTCGGTGACTTCGTGGAAAAGGGCTTCTATATCCCTGCTATCCTCAACTATATCGCACTTCTCGGCTGGGCACCTAAGGGTGAACAGGAAATCTTTACACTTGACGAGCTTGTACAGGAATTCGATATCAGCGGTCTTTCCAAGTCACCTGCTATCTTTGACCCTGTGAAGATGAAGGCTATCAACTTCGAGTGGATTAAGAAGCTTTCTCTTGACGAATTCAAGGCACTTGCTCTGCCTTACATCAGACAGACCTGCAAGAGCGAGAATATCGACCTTGACGTGCTTGTAAAGACACTCCAGCCCCGTACTGAGCTTTTCACAGATATTCCCGAAAAGGTTGACTTCATTGATGAGCTCCGTGAATACAGCACCGACCTTTACTTCAACAAGAAAATGAAGACTACTCCCGAAACAAGCCTTGAAGCACTTAAGGCTGCTGCTGAGGTGTTCGAGGGTATTGATGATAATGCGTGGACAGAGGAAAATATCCACTCCGCACTTTTCACTAAGATTGAAGCTCTCGGCGTAAAGAACGGCTGGATGCTCCTCCCAATCAGAGCAGCTCTCTCAGGCAAGCAGTCCACACCGGGCGGCGGCGTTGAGCTTGCGGCTATCCTTGGCAAAAAGGAAAGCCTTGCTCGTATTGCAAAGGGAATTGAGCTTTTAAGCAATTAACCCGACTTTTACGGCATTATCACTTAATCAACACATTACGCTTGTATAATTTACAAGTTATATTATGTAAAATCTACTGAAAGGTGGCTGCTGAAATGATTGAAGTACAGAACCTTACAAAGCAGTATGGTGCAAAAAAGGCTGTTGACAATCTTTCATTCACCGTCAATGACGGCGAAATTTTAGGCTTTCTCGGACCTAACGGTGCGGGCAAATCCACTACTATGAATATGCTGACGGGCTATATTTCCTCAACAGAGGGCAAGGCACTTATCAACGGCATAGACATTCTCGACGACCCTATCGAAGCAAAGAAGAATATCGGCTATCTTCCCGAAATTCCTCCGCTTTATCTCGATATGACGGTTAAGGACTACCTCAACTTCATATATGACCTTAAAAAGTGCAAGCTCCCCCGTAAGGCACACTTAGAGGACGTTTGCAGTCTGGTTATGATTAAGGACGTATACAACAGAATTATCCGTAACCTCTCAAAGGGCTACAAGCAGAGAGTTGGTCTTGCACAGGCTCTTATCGGCAATCCGCCTATCCTTATCCTTGACGAGCCTACTGTTGGTCTTGACCCTAAGCAGATTATCGAAATCCGTACCCTTATCAAGAAGCTTGGCAAGAAGCATACGGTAATTCTTTCCTCTCACATCCTCCCCGAAATTCAGGCTGTATGTGACAGAATTATCATCATCAACGGCGGTAAGATTGCTGCTGACGATACAACCGAAAACCTTACAAAGAACATATCCACCGACCACAAGCTTATTGCAAGAATTGACGGTCCCCGTGACGAAATTCTCAAGACTATCAAGAATATGCCGGGTGTTGTGTCCGTTGTTGCGGATATGGAGCGTGAGGCAGGTATCTTTGATTACGAAATCGAAGCACAGGAAGGCGTTGACCTGCGTCGTGAGCTGTTCAAGAGAGTTGTTGCGAGAAATTGGGTAATTCTTGGACTTAAGACAACGGAAATGACTCTTGAAGACATCTTCCTTAAGATTACAATGGGCGATGATGTTGTTATCAAGACAAAGAAAAACGCCGAAGAAAAGGCTGCTGAAGCAGATGCAAAGGCTGAGCAGTACGACGAAAAAGCAGCAGCTGCTGATGCAAAGGCTGACGAATATGACAAGCTTGCCGAAAAGGCGGAAGCTGCTGAAAAAAAGGAGGGTGAGGAATAATGGGTGCTATTTTCAGACGTGAGCTTAAGGCTTATTTTACCTCGCCTATCGCTTACATTTTCATTGCAGTGTTCTATATCTACACGGCAACATATTTTGTAAACACAAACCTTTACTACGGACTCACCGATATGTCCTACGTTTTCACCAGTGCATTCACAATTATGATGTTCCTGCTGCCGCTGCTGACAATGCGTCTTTTTACTGAGGAACGCCGTCAGCGTACAGACCAGTGCCTGCTGACTGCACCTGTCAATCTGTTCTCCATAGTAATGGGCAAGTTCCTTGCTTCTGTATGCGTGTTTCTTTGTGCAATGGCTATTTATGTGGTTTACATTCTTGTGCTTACTTCACTTGCAGGTTCAGTAGCGTGGGCAACCGTTCTCGGCAACCTTTTCGCACTTCTCCTGCTTGGCGCAAGCTTTATTGCAATCGGTACATTCATCTCTGCAACAACCGAAAATCAGGTCGTTGCCGCAATTCTCAGCTTCATTATCATTATGGCATTCTACCTTATTGATATGCTTGCGGGAATGGTTCAGGTTGAATGGCTCAGAAATATTATGTCCGCCCTCGGCTTCTATTCAAGATATGCGGAATTTTCACAGGGCATTTTCTCAATCCCGAACATTGTGTTCTTCATCAGCACAATTTTCATTTTCAACTTTCTTACCGTGCGTGTGCTTGAAAAGCGCCGCTGGTCATAATGAAGGAGGTATGCTGATATGAAGATTAACAAGAAAAAGCTTAAATACGGTACAGCCTCAATTGTTATAACAGCTGTTGTGGTTGCAATCGTTATCCTTCTCAACGTTGTGCTTTCCGTTCTTTCCGAAAGCTACAATATGAACTTTGACCTTACTCCTAACAGCGATTTCGAAATCAGTCAGGATACAAAGGACTACCTTGCTACACTGACTGAAAATGTTGAAATCTGCACAACTGTTGATGAACTCGTGTTCAAGACTTCTGAAAACAGATACTACCGTCAGGCTTACGAGGTACTGAAAAAATACGAATACAACAGCGACAAGATTACTGTAAATTTCGTTGATATGACTGCAAACCCGACCTATGTTGAAAAATACAAGCAGTATTACGACGGTACAATCAACGACAGCAGTATCATCATCTTCAACGAGGATACAAAGCGTATCAGAGTCCTTTCCACAAGCGACCTGTTCAATACTGAGGTAAACTATTATTACTTCCAGGAGGAAATTGTATCTTCAAAGGCTGAACAGACTCTTACTTCTGCGATTATGTATATCACAGACCCTGAGCCTAAGACAGCGGTTTACCTCAACGTTGTTACACAGAGCGTTGTAGGTGAAAATGTTCAGGCACTTCTTGAAGCAAACGGCTTTGACCTTGTTGCTGTTGACCCTCTTACAGAGGAAATTCCTATGGACGCTGACCTTATGGTGCTCAACGCTCCTATGAACGACCTTGCTCCTGAGATTATCGACCAGCTTTACACTTTTATGGAAAACGGCGGTAACTACGGCAAGAATATGATTTACCTTGCAAGTATGGGACAGAACGAAACACCTAACATTGACGCTTTCCTTGCGGAATGGGGTATCGTTGTAGGCAGCGGTATTCTTAGTGACAGCAATACACAGAATATCCTCTCAGGCAGCTCAGGCTACGGCTTTGCTTCCTATATTACAGAAAATGAATATACAGGCGGTATCGCTGCTGATAACCTTACAGCACCTGTGCTTACCTACTATGCACGTCCAATCGAGCTTCTCTTTGATTTCAGCGGCAACGTAAGCACACTTCCGCTCCTGACCACTTCCGAAACAGGCTTTGCTTTTACAACGGAAATTATGCAGGAATATCAGGAGACAGGTGTTATGCCTGCAATTGAGGAAAAGGCGATTCCTATGATTGCTCTTTCCAACAAGTATACCTTTATTGACAATGAGCAGGTTCTTTCAAACCTTGTTGTGTTCGGTTCGGATGAAATGCTTAATCCAAGCTTTACCGAGACAACATATTATAACAACGGTGACTATTTTGTTTCAATCGTAAACAAGATTTCCGGCAAGGAAAACGGTATTTCCATTGTTGCCAAGGATTTGACAGGCACAACCTTCCAGGCTACGGAAGCACAGGTTAATGCTCTGAGAATTGTGATTATGTTTGTGCTCCCTGCTGCTGTTGCGGTTATCGGTATCATTGTATGGCTCAGACGCCGTCACAAGTAACAGGAAGGAATACGAACGATGAAAAAGAATATCAGACTTATTATCATCTGTGCAGTTGTTGTGGCTGTGCTTGCGGGGCTTCTTGTTTTCCTTATGACAACCAAGAAGGATAATCCCGAGGAGCAGACACCGGCGAAAGCAGATGAGGTTACAACCACGCTTCTCTACAGCAACAAGCTTGATGACCTTGCCGTGCTGACAATTGAAAATGAGCACGGCTCCTACAAGGTTGAACGTGTTGAATTTGAGGGCGAAAACATATGGACAATCAAGGAAATTGCCAATCTTCCGCTTAGCAATGCAGCTATTACTGCACTTGTGGAAAATGCAATTTCTGTTACCGCTCAGCAGACTGTTGCGGAAAATCCTGAGGATATTTCCATATACGGTTTTGATGCACCCCTTGCAACGGTTACGGCGGAGTTTACAAACAGCGATAAAACTGTTAGAAAGCTTTTCGTCGGCAACAAGACTCCAAAGGGTACGGCTCACTACTTTATGATGGAGGGTGACCCTGCGGTGTACACCGTCAATGTCGGTGAGATGAGTCCTTACCTCAATGACAAGTGGGCAACCGTTATTAAGACGGTATTTTCGGCAGCTGCCGCAGAGACTGTGATTGACAAGATGACCATAAGCCGTCCTGACCTTGATTACGATATTGTAATTGAGTACGACAAACGTCTCGACGACGAGAATAATATGGTTGCGAATTCCTCGCTGTACGTTATGACAACACCTGTTTTCCGTGAGCTTAACCCTGAAACCTGTGATGCTGTAACAAACGGTGTGTTCGGTCTTACAGCAACAGAGCTTGGTATTGTAAATCCGAACGAGGAGGATATGGTTACCTGCGGAATTACCGAACCGAGTCTGGTTCTTACTGTTGAAGCTGACGTCGGCAAGCTGCATCTTACAATCGGCAACGAAATTGTTGACAAGGATGGCAACAGAGGACGCTTTGCATATGTTGACGGGGTTGACATCATCTATGTTTTTGAAACCTCGCTTCTCCCATGGCTTACAGTGAAGCCGCTGGATATTACAACAACAATGTTTACAAGCAACTATGTTTACGACCTTACCTCTCTTGATATCACAACAGCTGATAATAAGCTTGATTTTGAAATCACAGGCAGCAGTGCAGACGATTTTGCCGTTACACTTGACGGTCAGGCTGTTGACGGCGATGCATTCAAGGACTTCTATCAGTTTATTCTCCGTGCACCAAGCAGCGATATCTATCTGGAGGAAACAACCGCTGAGCCTGTTTTGACGGTTGATATCAGGACTTCCACAGGCGGCGATTTAATCGAATTTATTCCGTCAGACAACAGACAGTCTGTTATCCGACTTAACGGCAAGGTAACATACAAGTGTGCAACAGCTTATGTGGACAGATTTATTTCCAACATTGAGCTGTATAAAAACGGTGAGGAAATTATCACCAGCTGGTAATTGCGACATTTTTTACACTTGTAATATGTTATAATAGCAGGACTGCTGACTAAAATGGAAATATCATCTTTTTTAATAATTCCTCTTGATTTTGTGAATAATCTATGGTACAATATTAAATGAATGATATTTTCAACAACTTAGAAGGAGGAAATGCAATGGCAGAAAATACTACAGGATTTCTCCGCTATAAGGGTTACCCTCTTGTGAGAAACAAAGATGAAATCTACTACGGAAATATGAGTGACCAGTATGTAGTCTGGATGCAGATTACAGAAAAGACAAAGGTCGGCGATATGGACGTGGCAAGCAAGGTTAAGCTTTATAAAATGGCTACCGATGAAACACTCAATCCGATTGAGCGTGTTGTCAAGCAAAGCGAAAAAGCAAGTCTTTATGAGGCACTTGATATCGCATACGCTTGGCTTTCAAGAAAGTAATGCGTCCGAAAGGTAATATTTGAAATTAATCAGATTGTCATTAAGCACAGTAATTCAATGGAATTACTGTGCTTTTTGTTTTATATTTCTTACAAATTAATTATTTGTTAATAAAATTGTAAATCACTCTACATTATTATAGGTGCATAAATGTGATATACTTTATGTGTATATATTATAGGAAGGGAGAATGAATATGAAAGTCATTGCATTGATTTCGTGCGGCACGGATGACTCGTATCACAGCGTGCTTGTTCAGAATTTTGTCGATAAGTGTGCCGAAAATGATTGCCGTGTGCTTTGGTTTCAATCCCTGTCAAGTGATGCTAATAATATTGCTCACAATAAAGGTGAGCTTAATATATTCAACCTGATTAATTACGAGCTTATTGACGCTGTGGTTATTATGTCCCTGACGGTTGTAAACAATGATGTCAAGGAGCAAATTGCAGCAAAAGCCCGTGAACACAGCCTGCCGATAATCTCAATTGACGGTCATATTGAGGGTGCATATAACATTTATCTCGGCTATGTTGACGCACTGGAGGAAATGGTGCGGCACGTTATTACAAAGCATAATGCCAGAAATATCAAGTTTCTCAGCGGTGATAGGGGCAATGATGAGTCTGATGCAAGAGAAAACGTTTTCAGAAAGGTTATGGCTGAATATAATCTTGAGGTTACAGATGATAATATAGATTATGGATATTTTTGGTGGTCTGCCGCTGCGGACGCTGTTCAAAGGCACTACGACAAGTTCGGTTCAATGCCTGACGCTTTCGTGTGTGCAAACGACTCAATGGCTGTAGGTGTGTGCGGTAAGCTTACCGAGCTTGGGTATAAAGTTCCTGAGGACGTTATAGTAACAGGTATAGACGGTATACCTGAGGGAAATACATACTTCCCGTCAATTACAACTCTTATGCTTGATATTGACTCCGCAGGGGTTACTGCGGCTGAACGTGCGGTGCAAATCCTTAACGGTGAAATTCCTGCTGTGGGAAGCGAAACGGTTGAGGGGACGCTTTTGTACCGTGAGTCCTGCGGCTGTGAGCCTGCAAGACTTTCAACGGAGGATAATGAGCTTAAGCACAAGCTTTATGGCCGTATCGACCTGTGGAATGGTTTTTCTGACGAAATAATCGGAATGGCAGAGGGTGTGACAAACAGCGGTTCATTTGAGGAAACGCTGGAAAACATCAAGCCGTTTCTTGCATATGCCTGGTCAAAGGAATGCTGGCTTTGTATATGTGATGACTTTCTTATGGAAGTTTCAAAGACGGAGGACCTTTCCAAATCGGCAGAGAATTACAGGCGTACAGGCTACAGCAAGATTATGAAATATGTTGTTCGCGGCATTGAGGATGTTCAGTTTGACATACTGGAGCCATTTGAGTCTGTGGAGCTTGTTCCTGATTTTGCAAATGCTATGAAAAAATATAATAATCTGATGTTCCTGCCGCTTAACTTCCGTGACAGGGTAATCGGTTATTTTGCGTTTGAATTTACACATACGGAGCGTAACTATCATATCCTTCGTTCGTTAATCAATAATATAAGCCGTGTTCTGGAAAATGCACGAATTCAATCAGAGCTTAAAGCGGTTGTAAACAGGCTGGAGGATATGTATGTTCACGATTCAATGACGGCACTTTATAATCGCAGAGGCTTCTATCGTCTTGTTCCTAAAATTTACAATAAGTGCATTAAGGAGCAGACAAAATTTATGGTTCTTTCCATTGACCTTGATAACCTTAAGGGAATAAACGATACCTATGGTCATCACGAGGGTGACAATGCGATTACTACAATTGCAAATGCCCTGCTTATGGTTTCGGACGGAAATGAAATTATTGCACGTTTCGGCGGTGACGAATATATCGTGGCAGGTGCTTGTCCGTATGAGGAATATGCCAACGATTTTATGAATAAATTCTATAAATTCCTGCATAACTACAATGCTGCTTCGGGCAAGCCATATAAGGTTGGTGCAAGCTGTGGTATGTATGCGTTTGTACCGCCTGAGGGTACAAGTCTTGATGAATTTATCAAGTCCGCTGATGAGCTTATGTACGACGAAAAGGCTACTCACCGCAAGCACGGCTACAGCCGTGGAAGAATGTAAAAAAAAGGACGTTTCCGATTATCAGAGGAAACGTCCTTTTCGCAACTGTAGGTTGCATTTCGGATATTTTTAAAAAGCAACTAAAAAATACTTGCATTATAATAATATATGTGATATAATATTATTGAACTTGAAAACACGACTTATGCGAAAGGAAAATGATATATGAATATTGAGATTGCAAACAGGCTTCAGCAGATGAGAAAAAAGAATAATCTTTCTCAGGAGGAACTTGCCGCAAAAATGGGGGTTACACGTCAGGCGATTTCAAAGTGGGAGCGTGCAGAGTCTGCACCTGATATGGAAAACCTTATTCTGCTTGCAAAGCTTTACGGGGTAACTATTGATGAACTGCTGAATACGGGTGCTTCTCCCGAAACTGTAAGTGCAGGCATTTCCCTTAAAAAGGACGACTATGGCTTCACAGATGACCCTGTAAGAGAAAAGCGTCCTGACAATTATACTGACGAGGAAATCTTCCCTAACACTAATTTGGGCAGCGAAAGTTCAATTCCTCAGGGTGCACCATTCGGCGTGGACATTGACGAGGAAGAAAAGAAATCGGCAGGTGCAGGCACTGATACTGCACAGGACGACCTTGTGAAAAATCTCGAAAAGGCAGGACGTGCAATCGGTGACGTGATTAACTCAGCGGGTCAGAAAATCAATGAAGCTGTAAAAAATGCAGAAAAGGCGGACGGCAAAGCTGAGGATTGGGAAGTGAAGCTTGAACGTGAAATGGAAGGCTGGGAAGTTCAGCTTGAAAAGGGTATGGAAAAATTCGGCAAGAAGATGGGGCAGTTCGGTGAAAAGATGGAACGCAAATTCGGCGATAAGGCTGACGGAAGTTCCAAATTTACTGCTGGTGATGTTGCTCCGAAAAAGCACAAAGAGCCTGCAACTCTCCTTGACAAGTTATTTCCGCTGCTTATGCTGATGGTGTTCTTTGTTTCAATTCCGTTTAATCTTGCACATCCCGGCTGGACAGCGTTCCTGCTCATTCCTCTTTATTATACAACAAAAGAGGCTATAAGGCAGAAGAAAATAATGATGTTCTGCTACCCAGTTTTCTGCGTATGGTTTTATCTTGCAGTCGGCGGAACACTTGACGTTTTTATGCCAAGACTTGCTGATAACTGGTACGGTACAATGTGGCTGCTGTTCCTTACAATTCCGCTTTTCTACACAGCTTATCCTGCAATAAAGAAGCGTAACCCACTGATTTTCTGCTACCCTGTGCTTTGCCTGTTGGTATATATTGGAGTCGGAATTATTCTCGCTCAGATTATCCAGCAAATTGGGGAATTCTGGTTTGCTACAATGTGGTTTCCTATTTTTATCACAATTCCGATTTATTATATTGTTCTTACACATTACCGCAATAAGAAAAACTCATAAAATTTACCGCCTTGGGACATAATCTCAAGGCGGTTTCTGTTTACCAGTTCATAACATCAGCAATAAACGGTGCAAGCTTGTCAGCCATTTTCTGATGTGTCTTGGCACTTGGGTGGTAGTCAGCACCGTATCCGTCACGGTAGCCGTTCTGCATATCGAATTCGAATGTTGTAATTTGTGTGTCGCCTGTGTCAGCGGTATACTGCCCTACCTGTTCTTCAATTTCGGGAAGAAGCTCCTTGCCCATTGCACCGAGGGTGCAGATTATATAAGCGTTTGGATTTTTCTCACGGACTTGACAAATCAGCTCGTAATAAGCACCGCCGAAGGTGTCAACACGGTCAGCAATTCCTCTTGTCCAGCTGTTGTCGTTGGTGCCAATGTTGATTACAACAACATCAGGCTGCCACTTGGAAAAGTCCCATTTTTGGCTTGTGTGCATTGTGTCTGTGTTTCCGTAAATTCCCGAAACAAGCTTCCACTGACTCGGCTCATCGCCGCTTGTGTAGCAGGAATACACTCCTATACCGCTCCAGGCAACAGTGCTCACGTCAGCGTCAAGCGTCCTGCCGATAAGTGCCGCATAGGTTTTGGAGCCGTCCTCGGTTTCGGTTGAGAAATCGTAATGCTCGCTTGGTGCGTCAACACCGTAGCCGCAGGTTATGCTGTCGCCGATAAATTCAATTTTATGTTCACGCTCAGGGGTGGGAATTATTCCGTACTCCGTAACAGCGTGAATATTTTTTACACCCGCGTAAGAATGTGACTGCTCCGAAAGCTTGACAACAGATATGATGCAGTTTTTGGGGGCGTCGCTTTCGAACACTTTGAATGTTGTTGTTTTTTCGGTGAGCATAGTGTCAACTGCACGCTCTCCGTTGACAAAAATTCCGACCCTTGCCTTTGAGTCCTTGCAGTCGCTTGTGAGGGTAATTTCCGCAAGCGTGCCGCAGAAAGCAAACTCAACAGCTGAGCAGGTGTGGGAAAGAATAACCGTACCGCTATTGTCAGTAAAGGTTCTTCCGCTGATTTTGACGTGTTCATTATCAATGGGGAAATCTGCCTCATAAAGCTTATTTTCCGTGCTTTCCGCAATAGCCTCGGCAGATGTTTCCGTTGCTTCCGTGGTGATTTCCGAAACTGCTTCGGACGCTGTTGTTTCCGTTTCGGAAATTGTTTCGTTGGTTTCCGTTGTTTCCGAAAATGCAAGCGGCGTTTCCGATGTTTCCAAAGTGAAAGTCGTTTCCGTTAAGGGGTCTGTTTCTGTAAAGTAAAGCTTTTCCATAGGCTCTATATATGTATAGACGGAAGACTGCTCGGGTGTTTCCTTAACATTCGCACAGCCGCATAGCAGGAGTGCCGAAATTGCACATAACAGGACATAAAATCTGATTTTCATAAAACCTCCGATTTGATTAAATCCGTAAGTAAATTTTAGCATACTTGTATTTTGATGTCAACAAAAGTCTTACCTTATATTTCCTATAAATTATTAATATATTTACAAAATTTTAGCATTTTTTCATATTTAATTTTGTTCATCAATGATATACTTTATTGTGAATGTATATGTTTTTTTGTAAGTTTAATAAAAAGGAAAGGAAGAAAATGGGTTACATACAAAGCTTTGACCGCCGTGAAACAAAATATTTGCTGACAGAGAAGCAGGCGGAGGCTTTTATCCGTGAGGCTCACAATCTGCTTTCCCGTGACAAGTACGGCGAGTATACAATCTGCAATCTTTATCTTGATACAGATGATTTCTATTTTATTGAGCACTCCCTTGACAAACCTGCATACAAGGAAAAACTCAGGATAAGAAGCTATGGAAATGCTGATGAAAAAACGAAAATTTTCTTTGAAATAAAGAAAAAGTCACGAGGAGTCGTGTACAAAAGAAGGATTGTCATTTCATTCAGTGAGGCAGTAGATTATGTCCATAACGGCACAAGACCGAAAAGCCTTGATGGATTTATTCCAAATCAGATTTTTGAGGAAATTGACTTCCTTATGAAAAAATATAAGCCTGAGCCAAAGCTTTATTTAGCTTATGACCGTGAGGCTTATTTTATGACAGAACACCCCGAGGTGCGGATTACCTTTGATAAGAATATAAGGGGACGGTGGGATAACGTTACTCTTGCTTCCGATGAAAATTCGGAATTGCTTGATACGGGAACGGAGAATTACCGTCTTATGGAAATAAAGTCGGGACGTGCAATTCCGATTGAAATTACGCAAATACTTTCAAGACTTAAAATCTATCCCGTTTCTTTTTCAAAGTATGGCAGGATTTATACCGCATATGTTCAGAAAAAAGCAGGCAGAAAGGAATTAAAGATATGAATATTTTAACACAGATAAATATGCTTTCATCACTTCAGAGTGCAGCGGCAGGCTTGCTGATTGCATTGCTTTGCGGTGCGATTGTTGCGGTGGTTTACCGTGTCGGAACAAACCGTCCGTCAAAGTTTATGATAATTTCAACGCTTATTGTTCCTGCGATTGTGCAGGTGATTATTATGATGGTCAACGGCAACATCGGTGCAGGTGTTGCGGCGGCAGGAGCATTCAGCCTTGTACGCTTCCGTTCAATCCCCGGCAGCTCCCGTGATATATGTATGCTTTTTCTTGCAATGGCTTCGGGACTTGCCTGCGGTATGGGCTTTATGTGGTACGCACTGATTTTCACGGTAATTCTCGCAATTGTAATAATTGCCGCTGAAAAGCTTATTCCTCCGAACCGTGCGGCAATGCGTCAGCTGAAAATCATTATCCCTGAGGATATGGATTATGATGGTGCATTTGACGATATTTTCAAAGAGTACACAAACTCTCACCGTCTTGATAATGTCAAGACAATCCGTATGGGTACTATGTATGAGCTTGCTTATGTGATAACCTGCAAGGCAGACAAATCCGAAAAGGAAATGCTTGACAAAATCCGATGCCGCAACGGCAACCTTACTGTAAGCTGCGGAATTGTTCCCGACAGCAAGTATGAGCTTTAATTCGGAGGTGCGATATGAAGAAATTTTATTCAGCGGCAGCGTTTCTTCTTGCTTCGGCAATGCTGCTTTCGGCTTGTTCTGAACAGCCTGCTGAGGTTGCTGAGGGAAGTTCTGCTGCAACTGAGGAAACGGCTGCTGTTCTGACAGAGCAGACCGAGACTGTAACGGAGACGGTTACAGAGACGGCAGAAGCGATTGATGCTGAGGTTGAAAACGTTATCATTCCTGACCCTACAACGATAGAATTTTCTGCGGCAAGCGGATTTTATACAGAAGAATTTGAGCTGACAATCACATCAGCTGAGGCAGGAGAAATTTTTTACACGCTTGACGGAAGCAACCCTGCAACAAGCGAAACTGCAATTGCATATACCGAGCCGCTGAAAATCACTTCTGCTGCGGGACGTGAAAATGTGGTTTCGGCTGTTAATCCGGTGCTTTTCTCCGCAAATTACAATAAGGTCAACGACAGCCGTGACGGGTTTGTATGGGAAAAAGAAGTGTCCGCAAACGAGGATGTTGACAAGTGCACTGTAGTCCGTGCCGTTGTTAAAAAGACGGACGGAACTTTCGGCACGGACAATGCCGCTTCTTATTTTATCGGAACTCCCGAGGAGCACATCAAGGGCATTGCTGAAAGCTGTGAGGCGGCTGGGAATTCACTTGCGGTGATAAGCATAAATATGAATTATGATGACCTTTTCAGCGGTGACAGGGGCATTTATGTCAAGGGAGATATCTTTGACAAGGCTCTGGAAAAGTTCCTCAGTGAGGGTAATCGGCTTCGTGACACCGAGGACGCACGTTCCCTTGACGCAAACTACAAGCAGAGGGGCAGGGAGTGGGAGAGAAACGCTTCTGTAACTATGCTGGAGGTTACTGCCGAGGGTGCTGAAACTGTGATTAATCAGAATTGCGGCATCCGTATTCAGGGCAATTATTCACGTTCCGACTATCAGAAGGGCTTCCGTCTTTATGCACGCAAGGAATACGGCGAGAAGAATTTCAATTATGCTGTTTTCGGTGAGGATTATCTTAACGACAGCGGCGAGGTTATGAGCAAGTTCAAGCATCTTGTTCTCCGTGCGGGAGGAAACTGTGCTTTCACAACAAAATTCAATGACACCTACTGGCAGTCACTTCTTCACGATACTGCCTGTGAAACAAAGCAATCACGTCCCTGTGTGGTTTATCTCAACGGCGAATACTGGGGACTCTATATCCTTGAGGAGGATTACAGTGACGACTTTTTTGAGGACGTGCACGGCGTAAACAAGGATGACGTTGTCGTTTACAAGGGCGATGCTGAAATGTACGGCAGAGGCTATGCCCTTGACGAGGGTACAATTCCCGAGGGTGAAAAGGAAAGCTATTACTATAAGGAACTGTACGATTTCTTCAAGAGTCATTCCGACCTGAAATCACAGGCGGACTACGATGAATTCGTGAAGCTTGTTGACCCTGAGTCGGTAATGGACTATTTTGCGGTGCAGTGCTGGATTAACAACAAGTGGGACTGGCCCGGAAAGAACTGGTCAATGTGGAAAACTATCAGTATTGATGAGTCAAACCCTTATGCTGACGGAAGATGGCGTTTTATGTTCTATGATATGGAATTCGGCGGCGTAAGCGGCGGCGGTGACGTGCGTACAAATACCATAAAGGAGGACAACTATAAACCTAACGGTCTGCTTGATATGGATACAAACAATCCTGCGGTGCTTTGTTTTGCATACCTTATGACAAACGAGGGCTTCCGCACGGAATTCTACGACCGTCTGACGGGACTTTCCGATGGCTGTTTTGAACAGACGGCAGCTACCGACAGGCTGATGGAATTCATAGGCATTTACTCTCCGCTTTATGAGCAGTTTTTTAACCGTTACCCCGACATAAGCGATGCTGAGGAAGCAATTGGCGGAGGCTATGCGAGTGCACAGTGTATTCTTGATTTTATTGAAGGTCGCCGTAATCACATTCAGCCGATGATTGATTTTTGTGAAAAAATTCTCAATTGATTTATAGCGGGTACACAATTAATGCTGTGTACCTGCTGTTTTTATACATTAAATAAGGTATCACTTGTGCAAAACAAACAATTTTGAATGTTGAAAAAACAACATTGTTGACATATATATAATGAATGTGGTATAATTAGGTTAGTCAAATAGTTAGAAATTTAACAATCATTCCTGAACAAACAAAGAATGAAAGGATTATTTTTATGATTAACGTAATCGCCGATAAATGTATAGGCTGTAATGCCTGTATAAGAGTCTGTCCCGTTCCAAATGCAAACCGTTATGACGGTAATGTTGTTCACGTCAATAACGACCAGTGTATCCGCTGCGGTGAGTGTGTGAAAAATTGCCAGCACGGTGCACGCTATTATACCGATGACCTTGAACAGCTTCTCAGCCTTATCAAGACAACAAGCGTTTCTCTTGTTGTTGCTCCTGCCATCAAAACCGCTATGGACGGCAAGTGGAGACACGTTCTTCAATGGCTGAAGGATATGGGTGTTCACGAAATTTATGACGCTTCCTTCGGTGCTGATATATGTACATACCTTCACATTGAATACGTCAAGAAAAATCCTGACGCGAAGATTATTTCCCAGCCTTGTGCGGCTATCGTAAACTATGCCGAAAAGCATAAGCCAGAACTTCTTTCAAGGCTTTCTCCTGTGCAGTCTCCGCTTATGTGCACAGCAATTTATGTACGCAAGTATCTTGGCAACAACGATACTATTATCGGTCTTACACCTTGTATTGCAAAGGAAGATGAGTTCCGTAATACAGGTATTGTAAGCGGTAACGTAACCTTCAAACGCCTTGCTGAATATATCGAGAAGAACAATATCCCTCTCGGTACAGGACACAGTCCGTTTGAGTTCAGTAAGACAAGAGGCTTTGACGGTGCATTCTATCCAATTCCGGGCGGTCTTAAGGAATGTCTTAAAGTATTTGCTCCTGACCTTTCCGTTGCAACCTCTGAGGGCGTACAGAAGGTTTATGAGGATTTTGAAACATATCTTGAAACAGACCCGTCAAAGGTTCCTACAGTTTATGACGTGCTTTCCTGTGAGTTCGGCTGTAATTCGGGTGCAGGTGCTGCTGAAAAGTTTGATATGTTCAATTCCTATGACATTATGATGAAGGTAAAGGGTTTTGCAAGCAAGCGCAGCAAGAATGAGCGTTTCCATACAAAGATTTTCAGACAGCTCAAGCTTGAGGATTTTCTCTGCAGCTACACAAACAGAAGCACAGAAACGCTTCCTACTATGGCACAGCTTGACAGCGTGTTCAGAAGTATGGGCAAATATACCGATGCAGACCGTCGCGTTGACTGTCACGCATGCGGTTTCAAGAGTTGTAAGCATATGGCTATGACCATTTACGCAGGCAATAATACACCTGCAAACTGTATTATGTACGAGAAGCAGCAGATGGCTCAGCTTAAGGAAAATCTTGAAAGCCGTCACGCAGTCCTTAAAGATTCTGTTGCACAAATTCACAGCTCGCTTGAAATCCTTACAGGCAAAATTCAGCCGATTGCAGAAAATACAGCTGAAAACACTGCTCAGAATGAAAGCATTAAGCGTGATATGAATATTATCAGCAGAGATATTACCAGTGTTTCTGACCGTGCGGACGGAATTGCTACAGCTGTTGACAGTATCAGTGCAAGTATCGAGGAATATACAAAAATTCTTGAAAAGATTTCCGCTATTGCAAGTCAGACCAATATTCTTGCTATCAACGCTTCTATTGAAGCCGCAAGAGCGGGTCAGCACGGTAAGGGCTTTGCTGTTGTTGCAGACGAGGTAAGAACACTTGCTATCAAGTCGGCAGAAACACTTACCGAGGCTGAGGCACATACAAATGAAATTCTTGAAAGCGTTACAAAAATCAAGAATTCCTCTGATGAAATTATTAATGAGGTTACCAACACAAAAAATAATGTGGATAATACCGATAAGGCTGTTGAAGTGCTTAACAACAGTTCACAGCTTATAAGCAGCAGCGTTTCCGATATTACCGCTGTAATTGAGGAGCTTAACGCAATTGCCGCTGAACTTGATAAATAAAAATCAAAGCTGCTTTCTGATTCAGGAAGCAGCTTTTTTTGTAAAAAAGTCCTCAGGAAACATCTCCCGAGGACTTTTGGATTAATAATTTTCTTTTCTTACTTCAAAGAAGCTCTGTGGGTGAGCACATACAGGACAAACCTTAGGTGCCTTTGTACCCATTACAAGGTGACCGCAGTTGCGGCATTCCCACATTGTCATTTCGCCCTTTTCAAATACCTGCTGCATTTCAACGTTTTTCAGCAGTGCACGGTAGCGTTCTTCGTGAGCCTTTTCAATCTTAGCAACCATTCTGAACTTTGCAGCGATAGCTGTGAAGCCTTCTTCCTCGGCATCCTTAGCGAAATTCTCGTACATATCTGTCCACTCGTAATTTTCGCCCTCAGCTGCAGCAGCAAGGTTAGCAGCTGTGTCACCAAGCTCGCCCAGCTCCTTGAACCACATTTTAGCGTGTTCCTTTTCGTTGTCAGCGGTTTTCAGGAAAATTTCAGCAATCTGCTCGTAGCCTTCCTTCTTTGCAACGCTTGCAAAGTATGTGTATTTATTTCTTGCCTGACTTTCACCTGCAAATGCAGCAAGAAGATTAGCTTCTGTTTTTGTTCCCTTAAGTTCTGCCATAATAATTATCATCCTTTCATTAATCGGAAATTTGAACTACAGCAAATCCGATTTACTATCAATAATTATACATAATTACCAAAACTTTGTCAATAGACTTTTCAGAATTATTTTTGTTTTTTATGCTGTTGAAAAAAGAAAAATTATGTGTTATAATTGTTCCATTAATTCTGAAAGGAAAATCGTTATGATTAAGGATATTCAGCAGGAAATTCTGCGTATAAAAAAGGAAAAGAATATAACAATTCTTGCACACAGCTATCAGGCTGAGGAAATTCAGGAAATCGCCGACTATACAGGCGACAGCTTCCGTCTTTCCGAGCTTGCAAAAACTGACCCGAACGATACCGTGATAATGTGTGGTGTGCACTTTATGGCTGAAACCTGCAAACTGCTCTCTCCGAATAAAAAGGTTATTCTTGCAAAGGATGGCTGCGGCTGTCCGATGGCTGAACAGTTTACCGCTGAGGAGCTTGCTACGTTCAAAAAGGACAACCCTGACCACACGGTTGTTGCGTACATAAATACAACTGCCGAGCTGAAAGCTGAATGTGATGTGTGTGTAACCTCTGCTTCGGCAGTTGAAATATGCAGTAAGATAGAAAATGACAACATCCTGTTTATCCCCGACTGCAATCTCGGTGCTTTCGTTGCAAAGAGCCTGCCTGAAAAGAATGTGAAGCTTATCAAGGGCGGATGTCCTGTTCACGCGGCGGTAACTGAGGAGGAAACACTTGCAGTAAAGGCTAAGCATCCCGAAGCACTTCTTCTTGTGCACCCCGAATGTATTCCCGATGTTGCAAAGCACGCCGATTATGTAGGCTCAACAAGCGGAATTATCAACTATGCACTTAATTCCGATGCAAAGGAATTCATTATCGGCACGGAAATTTCCATTGCCGAGCATCTCCAGTTTGTATGCCCCGAAAAGGAATTCTATCCGCTTTCAAAGCATCTTATTTGTGCAGATATGAAGCGTACAACTCTTATGGACGTGTACAAGGCTCTTAACGGCGGCGGTCTTGAAATCGAACTCCCCGCAGAGCTTATGGAAAAGGCTTCGGTTTGCATTGACCGTATGCTTGAAATGGGCTGATAACTAAAAAACGGACTCTGAATTAATCAGAGTCCGTGAGCCTGTCGATAAAGTCGACAGGCTAATGAAAAATGAATAATGAATAGTGAATAGTTAAGGTGTCCGCTTTGCGGACATTTTTAATGTTATTGCCGAAGGCAATTCCTTAATTATTCATTCTTCATTCTTCATTATTCAATATTCACTATTCATTGTCGAAAAAATCTTTTTCGACAAACTGACGGACTCTGAATTAATCAGAGTCCGTAATTTTATTTAAAGTCTCAGGAGGTATATGCGGATTGGTGCTGATTAATAGTTCCTTATGGAATAAGGGTCGCCACCCAGCTCACAAACCTCAATTTCGCATTTGGGGAGTGCTTTTTTTATTGCCTTGCAGAGTTCATCGCTTATGCCTGTAAAATCAAGTGTAAGCGTTTCAAGCTGTTTCAGTGTTGCAAGCTTTGACATATTCTTTATGCCGTAATCCGCACCGTCAGAAATGGAAAGCTCTTTTATTTTCATACCCTCAATCCAAGAAATATGAAAATCTGAGTTGTTATTGTAAATTACCAGCGATTCAAGGTTTTCACATTCATTCAGACCTATCATACTGCTGAAGCTGCTCAGCATTATTGACACATTTTTCACGCTTGTGTTGCCGTGGAGTCTGACGTCCCTGTTGCCGAAAACCATAAGTGTTTCGAGGCTGTACAGACGCTCCATAAATGACATATCATACAAGCGTCCGTTATTTATATCCATAAGCGAAAGATATTTCAGTCCGCCGAGATTTTTGATAGAGTCTGTGAAAGAGCTGTTTACATATGACAGAGAAAGCTCCTCCAGTAAAAGGCTTCCGATAAAGGACAAATCCTCGTCATTGCTGTCAATTGAAAGCTTGCTTAAACGCCTGCTTTTTGTTTTGACTATGGAGTCGAGGAAGGCTGTATTACCTGAAATATCAAGCGATTCGAGATTATCAAGCTTTGAAAGGAAGGATACATCAGTTCTTTCAGAGCCAAGTCTCAGCTTCAGTTCACGAAGATTTTTGAAGTTCTTTATTATGGAAACATCTTCGCCGTCGACGTGTTCAAGAGTAAGCTTTTTAAGCTTTTTGAGTCCTTTGAGAGGGGTAATATCCTCCATTGCCGAGGCGTCTGCATCAAGATAAAGCTCTGTGAGATTTTTCAGATAGGAAACGGGCTTGATGCTTTTGCACGGATTTTTCGAATAGGTTTTTGTATAACGGAATTTTTTCAGTCCTGTAAGTTTTTTCAGGAAGGAAAGATTTTCCGAGCCGTCACACTGATGAAGTCCGAGCCAGACAAGGTCATCAAGCTTGCTCAGGTAAGAAAGATTTTTCACATCGCATTTTATAATTACAAGATTTTGCAGCTTAGGAAGTTTTTCCGCAACTGTTTTGATATCAATTGTATTATCGCCAACGTAATAATACTTCTTGAAGGACGTATCATACATAGTGTCAATAAATTCATATTCGTCTTTTTCGCCTGCAACGAAGCATATCTGCTTTGCGTTTACAGAAATCTTATTTCCGTAAAGGGTAACTTTCTCGCTTTTTGCCGCAAAGCAGTTCAGCGGCAGCATTGCAATTACCAACACAATTGAACATATCAGACATAATATTTTTCGCATAATTATAACCCCTTTGTTTTTCACTTCAAACGACTTTCCAATGTTGTATTTATTCCTACAATATAAGGGCTTCGGAAATCCGAAGCCCTTTGTTTTGTGTTTAGCCCATTACTGCAACAACTTCGTGAACGCCGCCGTCAAAGTTAGGAAGAACATTGCCTTCGATAGCCTTGCCGTCAACAGTGATAGACTTGATACCCTTGGAAACGTGGTCAGGGTTCTCAATCTTGATGTTGTATGTAGCACCGCGGTAGAAACGGGATACTGTGTAGCCGTCCCAAGCCTTTGGAATGGATGGGTCAATCTTCAGACCGTCATAGTCAGGAATGATACCGAGGATGTACTGGGAAATTGCAACGAAGTTCCAGGAAGCTGTACCTGTGAGCCAGCTGTTCTTAGCTTCGCCGAAACGCTTAGCGTCCTTACCTGCAACCATCTGTGCGTAAACGTATGGCTCAGTTCTATGGAGCTTTTCGTCTTCCTGATAAGCAGGAGCAATTCTGGTATAGTAATCGAACGCAACATCACCCATGCCTGCGTAAGCAGCAGCACACATAATCCAAGCGTTGTTGTGGCAGAAGATACCTGCGTTTTCCTTGTAACCGCCCGGGTATGTGGAAATCTCGCCGTATTCTACAACGTACTTTGTAAATGCAGGGTTGTTGAGAACAAGACCGTGCTTTGTACCGAGGTACTTGTCAATGCTTGCCATAGTCTTTTCTGTGAATTCCTTGCCGCCGATATCGGACATAATACAGAAGCCCTGTGGTTCGATGAAGATTTTACCTTCTTCATTTTCCTTGGAACCAACCTTTCTTCCGTATGCGTCGTAAGCACGGAGGAACCATTCGCCGTCCCAGCCGTAGTCGATAATAGCCTGCTTCATCTTGTCGATTTCAGCCTGAGCCTTATCAGCTTCAGCGTTGTCGCCCATCTTGCGGCAGAGTGCAACGTATTCTGGTCCGATGTATGTGAACATACCTGCAATCATTACAGACTCAGCTGTTTCTTCGTTAAGCGGAGCACCTGTTTCAGGGTGAACTTCCTTAGCGATATTGGAAGCTGTATTCTGGAAGCTTTCGCCCGGAACACGGGAGAAGCAGTTGAGGTTGAGACAGTCGTTCCAGTCAGCACGTCCGATAAGTGGGAGACCGTGAGGACCCTTGTTGTCAACAACGTGATAGAAGCTTCTCTTGAGGTGGTCGAGGAGCGGCTGTGCAAGAGCAGGGTCGTTCTTGTAGTCAACCATTTCCTTGAGGATATCGTAGTCACCTGTTTCCTTGATGTAGGAAGCAGTAGAAAGAATCATCCACAGCGGGTCATCGTTGAAGTTAGTACCGGCAGCGTCGTTACCCTTCTTTGTAAGTGGCTGATACTGGTGGTAGTTGCCGCCGTCCTCAAGCTGAGTAGCAGCAATGTCGAGAATTCTCTCTCTTGCTCTTTCAGGAATCTGGTGAACGAAGCCGAGGATATCCTGGTTGGAGTCACGGAAGCCCATACCGCGTCCGATACCGCTTTCGAAGTAAGAAGCGGAACGGGACATATTGAATGTAACCATACACTGGTACTGGTTCCAGATGTTAACCTGTCTGTTGAGCTTTTCATCAGGGCAGGTAAGAGTATACTTGTCGAGGAGAGCGTCCCAGGTCTGCTTGAGTTCAGCAAAAGCAGCGTCAACCTTTTCAGCTGTGTCGTACTTAGCCATCATCTCGTAAGCCTTGGACTTGTTCATAGAGCCGTCAGCGTTGAACTTTTCAGGATATGGGTTTTCAACGTAGCCGAGCATAAATACGAGAGTCTTTTCTTCGCCTGCTGCAAGAGTGATTTCCTTGTAGTGGGAAGCAACTGGGGACCAGCCGTCAGCAACGGAGTTTTCAGGCTTGCCGTTGAATACTGTTACAGGGTCCTGGAAGTCGTGGTAGATATCGCCCATAAATGTTTCACGGTCAGTATCGAAGCCGTCAACTGTATCATTTACAGCGTAGAAAGCAAAGTGGTTTCTTCTTTCCTTGTATTCAGTCTTGTGGTAGATAACAGCACCGTTCTTTTCGAGTTCAACTTCACCTGTGTTGAAGTTTCTCTGGAAGTTAGCGGAGTCGTCCTGAGCGTCCCAGAGACACCATTCGATGAAGGAGAAAAGCTTGAAGGACTTTTCAGCACCGCTTTCGTTCTTGAGAACAACCTTCTGGATTTCACCTGTGAAGTTCTGTGGTACAAAGAAAGTAACCTCAGCGGAAAGACCGTTCTTCTTACCGTTGATGATTGTGTAGCCCATACCGTGACGGCACTTGTACTCGTCAAGGTCAGTCTTTACAGGGGACCAGCCGGGGTTCCATACTGTACCATTGTCGTTTATGTAGAAGTAACGTCCGCCTGCGTCAGCAGGAACGTTGTTGTAGCGGTAACGAGTGATACGAGCGAGACGAGCGTCCTTGTAGAAGTGGTAGCCGCCTGCTGTGTTGGAGATAAGTCCGAAGAAATCCTGTGTACCGAGGTAGTTGATCCAAGGGTAAGGAGTTTTCGGTGAGGTAATGACGTATTCCTTATTAGCGTCATCATAGAAGCCGAATTTCATATGAAATCTTCCTTTCTGTTATCTGCCTTAGCAGAATTTCTCATTATTGCGCAACAATATAGCTTTAACAGCTACACTATTCAAAGACATTATACCATATTAAACGTTTAATATCAAGAGCGGATTTGTATTTTTCGACAATTTTTATGACGAAAAAAAATCAATTTTTTTGTGCATTTCAATGCAGAAGAAAAAAGCTGCGTCAGACCTTTGTGTGGGTCTGAAGTGCGGAAGCGAGGTAAAGCGACCCTGCAACAACAACCATACCCTCTGTTCCTGCAATTGTTACAGCACGGGAAACAGCATTCTGAAGATTTGAAACCTCTCCGTCACGGAACATTTCCGCAAGCTTTGGTGCAAATACTGTTTTGGGTGCAAATCCGTCAAGACAAACCGCCTTGTCGATGTATCGGCTTATGTAGCCGATTGCAGTCTGCCAGTCCTTGTCCTCCATCATTCCGCAGACAAGCACCTTTGGTTCTTTGGGCACGCTTCTGATAAAATCCGCAAGTGCTCTCATACCATCAGGATTGTGTGCACCGTCAATCATTATAAACGGCTTGTCGTCACGGATAATCTGACAGCGGCTTGGCACCTGTGCACCCTTTACGCCCTCGTATATGTGGACGTAGGAAATCCTGCTGAAACCGTTTCGTTTCAGTATGTCTAGCGTTTCTATTGCGGTAAGTGCATTGTCAATCTGATGCCTGCCGACCATTGACGTAAGATAGGTAAAGCCCTTGTAGGTGAATTTGTTGCCTGTGTAATCGCACTTCTCAATTTTCAGCCTGTCCGTATTCGGAGAAACGAACAGGGAGTTGAACTGCATAGCTGTTCTGTAAACAAGTGCGTGCACCTCACGCTTCTGTGACGGTGCAAGGACAACGGGACAATCCTCCTTGATAATGCCTGCTTTCTGACGTGCAATTTTATCAATCGTGTCACCGAGAATTGCCGTGTGGTCAAGAGAAATTGACGTGATAACCGATGCACAGCTTTTTTCGATAATGTTGGTACAGTCAAGAAGTCCGCCCATTCCTGCTTCAAGCACAACAACGTCGCATTTTTTTGCCGCAAAGTAAATGAACGCAATTGCCGTTGTGATTTCAAACTGAGAACATTCCGTGCACATTCCGTCAATGATAGGCTTAATCTGAGTGACGATTTCAGCCAGCTCCATATCGGAAATATTCACCCCGTCAATGCGTATACGGTCGTTGTAAACGTAGATATAAGGTGAGGTGAATTCGCCCGTCCTGTAGCCAGCCTTAGTAAGCGTCCCCGCAATCATTCGGACGGTTGAGCCTTTTCCGTTTGTACCTGCAACGTGCACGAATTTCAGATTTTCCTGAGGATTTCCCAGTGCACGCATTATTCTTGCAAACCTGAGCAGGTTGTTCACAGGCTTGCCCAGCTTTGAAAAGCTGTTCAGATAGTTCATTGCTTCGTAAATATCCATTTTCTTATTCCAATCCATAAAAATAGTATGCGCCGTTTTTTGTGTTTCCTTCATAGGGAACATTGCCGAAAAGCTGCTTTCCGCTTGCGGCACTCTGCAAAATTTTCTTTGTCAGGTCGGGCACGTCCTCACGGTTCATCGCTTCGTTTATGTCAATCCATACAGCCTCGCTGTTTTCATCGTGGTCGGAACGTGCCTCGCCGCTTATGTATTCAGCCGTGAATACAACATACCAATCCTTTGAATTGAAGCGAATACCTGCAAGCTTATCTGCACGAACGGTTACGCCAGTCTCCTCCATAACCTCACGTTCAACCGCTTCAATGGGGCTTTCACCTTGCTTTATATATCCTCCCGGAACAATCAGCCTGCCTGTGCCTGCACCGTAGGTGTGCCGCACAAGAAGCACCTTTCCGTCACGGATTACGACTCCCGCAACGGACTTGCCCCAGTCATTTTCAAAATCTTCGGGCATATTAAAAACCTCACTTTTCAAATTTATATATCATCGGCGTGTAATGGCTTTCTTTGTCCTTGAAGCCGATTTTCTTATACAAAGGTGCACCGTCGGCAGTTGCCTGCAATTCTACAAAATCAGCACCAAGCTGTTTTGCTTTTTCAAGAGCCATTTTCACCAGCTTTCCCGCAACTCCTCTTTTACGGTATTCAGGAAGTGTTACAACGCTTAAAAGTGTACCTGACCTGCCTGAGGGAGTAGTCACAAATGCAGGCTTATCCATTATGTAAAGCAGTACCATAGAAACCGCCTTGTTCCCGTCAAAGCAAAGAAAACCGAATATGTCCTTATCAAGATGTGCAGGGAAATATTCTTCAAGCTGTGTACGGAGCACCGCTTCTGTTTCAGCGTCAATTTCACCGTAGTCAGCATTGACGTAGGCAAATCTCAGCTTTACAATATTGTCGATGTCCTTGCTTTCAGCCTGACGGTATATCAGTTCATCCATATCATAGCACCCTTTCAGATAATGTTGCGTCAACAGTACACCTTATTATATCATACGCAGACAAATTCTTCAATAGAATAGTTTCGCAAGTACATTTGTTGACGTATATATCAAAAAACATTTGTATAAATTGTCAAATTTTTCATTGAAATGCGTTGTAAAATGTGTTATAATGATAAAGGATAATTATTTTCAACAGGGGGATTATTATGGCTGATTTATATAATATCGAAAACACAAGCGTTGCCGAGGATTTGCCCTGGCTTATCTTTACCCTTGACGATAAGGCTTATGCCGTAAACAGTAAGTATGTCAACGGAATTGAAATGAAGCCTAAGGCTATTACTCCTATTCCTGAGGCACCTGAGGCTTATTGCGGCGTTGTTCAGCGTCGAGGAGAGGTTTATCCGCTTCTTGATATGAGAAAGGTTTTCCATTTCAATACGCTGGATGAGGAAGCTGCCGATTTCCGTGCAATGATGGAGCAGCGTAAGGCTGACCACCTCAGATGGGTGGAAACTCTTGAACGCTGTGCTGAAACAGGTGAAGCGTTTACTCTTGCTACGGATTGCCATAAATGTGCACTCGGTTTGTGGTACGATGAGTTTACCAAAAATCATCCGTCTGCGGCTGTGCTGCTGAAAAAAATCGAGGAGCCGCACAGAAAGCTTCACGATGCAGCACACGATGTACTTGCTGCTGCCGACAAGGGCGACAAGGAAACGGTTGCAAAGCTGATAAAGAGGGTTCGCACAGATTATATGCCAAAGGTTCTTGCGGCAATCGATGACGCTGAAAATGCGTATAAATCCACATTCAAGGAAACCGTTGTGGTGCTTACAGAGGGCGAGCAGATGCTTGGTCTGCTGGTTGACAAGGTGCTTGCGGTTGACAAGATTTCCTTTATCAACGGCGGAAGCAGTATGAATTTGCTGATGCAGTCAAAGTATTTCTGCAATGTTGCAAGGTGTGCAAGATTTGATATGGAAATTCTGGTTGTTGATGAACGTGAACTGCTTACGCTTTCTGACGTTGACACAACAGGTGTTGAGCTTGCGTAAAGACAAAAAGCTTGGGAAAATTCCCAAGCTTTTTTCAGTTGAATTCGTGCATTGTACTCTCGGCAATTCGGTGCAGCTCATCTTCGGTACGGATTTTGCTGCTGTTTTTCAGCACCGCTCCCTGAACGTAATCGGGAAGTGATGCAAAATAAATTTTAGCTGTTTCACAGCTGTTTAACAAGCCGTCGAGATTTTCATATTTTCTCATAAACCCTACTTCCTTTCATGGAAATAGGGTTTGCGTTTTTTTGCATAATATACTTACCAGATAAACGGAATAAGTCTGTATTTTACTTTTTTCTTGTATTCGGTGTAGCCGTCAAGTCCTTTTTCAAGAACTTCCTCCTCGTTTCTGATACGCTTTACAAGCAGGAAAGGCTGTGCAAGGAAAATCACAAAACCGATACCCGAACCAAGCACCAGCGGAAAGGAAAGAAACAGCAGAGTTGCTGCAAAGTACATCGGGTGACGTACAATGCCGTAAAGCCCTGTGTCAATGACTTTCTGATTTTCCTGTATTTCAACAGTTCGTGAAAGGTATGTGTTTTCACGCATAACCTCTGCGTAAAGTCCGTATGATACAAGCAGAAGCACTGCTCCGATAATCACTACCCAAAGCGGAAGCTGTGTAATGCGGAAACGATAGTCAAGGGCTGAAACGACAAATCCCACGATGAAAAGAATAAGCGAAAGAGATATGACTTTTTTCTGTTCGGATTCGTCCTCCTTGCTTTTCAGACGCTTTTCCAGCAGTTCGGGATTTTTTACCATCAGCCACACTCCGAGCAGAAACATCGGTACGAACAACAGCAGAATAAACAGCCAACCGTTCGGATAGTCAATAGTGCCAGCAGGGAGAAAAAGCATAAGTCCCACAAGAACAAGACCTGCCGTAAATTTTCCGATTGCATTTAACAGAAGCTTTGTGTCCATTTCGAACTCCCCTTAAACGATAAAATTCCGAACTTCTTCGGCACGGGCTTTACCCATATCATAGCCCATCTGCCAGCTTTCACGAAGCACTTTGTTATTGCTTTCAAAGCTGTCCAGCTTATATTCGGGACGGAAAATAATTGCCTTTCCTCGGCGTTCAAGCTCGTTGCAGAATTCAATCTGCTTGTTGTAAATCTTATGACGTGCAAGGAGCAGCATTTCAATCTGAGGATATTTTTTCTTGATAAGCTGACTCATTACCACGTTGCCCTTGCCGCATTTTTTTACGAAGCCCTCGGGCTGTGTGAGAATGATAACAACCTTTGAGCAGCCGTCTTTAAGTGCCTGTTTTACGGCAATAGGCGAGGCAAGTCCGCCGTCGTAGTAAGGAGTATCGTTAATCATTATTGCAGGAAAATATCCGGGAATTGCACAGCTTGCACGGAGAAAGTTGAAGTCCTCGTTATCATCCATTGCATCAAGATATTCAGGCTTGCCTGTAAGTGCATTTGTAACGCCTACAAGGCATTTGCCGTCATACTGACGGAAGGTTTCGTAATCGAAGGGGACAAGCTGCTGCGGAATTTCACCGTAAACAAAATCAAGTCCGAAAAGACTCTTGTGCTTCTTGTAGTTGCCTGCACCGATGTATCGCTTGTCGTTGCGGTACTTGTCCATAATTTCAATGTTTCTTCCGAATTGTTTTGAAACGTAGGAAACGCCGTTGGAAATACCTGCGGAAACGCCTACAACGTATGGAAATTCAATGCCTTCTTCAAGAAAAGCATCCATAATTCCTGCTGAATAAATTCCGCGGAATGTGCCGCCTTCAAGTACAAGTCCTGTCATAATAAGGTTGCTCCTTTCAAATGCTTTTATCCGTCTTGCGGAAAGTAAAAATGTGTGTTATAATGTATAAAATGATGGGAGGTGTCAAAGTGAAGAATAAGGTTCTTGTTGCAACGCTTGCGCTGTGTACTGCGGTTTGCACGGTTATTTCCGATTATGTATACACGGGGCAGATTTACGACGAGCGCAGTGCTGAAATAGAACGTTATGAACAGCTTGACGCCGACCCTAATACTCTTTACTGCGGATATACGGTTGAACAGCTTGGTGAGGGCTATGAAAAGCCTGAGTCCGTTTTCGGCAAGGTCAGCATTGACGTGCCGATTATAAATCAGTTTCCCGAATTGCCGATTGGCTGTGAAATTACCAGTGCAGCAGCTGTTCTGCAATATCTCGGTTTCGACGTTGACAAGATATATATGACTGAAAATTATCTTACCTGGGACGATAATTTTACATACGATGAAAATATGGTTTCCCACGGTCCCGACCCGTATAAGGTTTTTGCAGGTGACCCGTATGACTGGGGTTACGGCTGTTTCGCTCCCGTAATCGAGCAATCGCTGAACAGTTTTTTCTCCCATCACGACCCTGACTACGAAGCATTGTCTCTTGAAAATATAAACGAGGCGGACATTGAAAAGCTTCTTAATGAGGGCGTGCCGATGATAGTGTGGGCAAGCCGCGGAATGAAGCCGTATAAATTTCGTGAGCCTGCTGTGTGGCTGCTCAATGACACGGGTGAGGAATTTACCTGGATTGGCAACTCTCATACACTGGTGCTTTGCGGCTACGACAGCAATTGCTATTACTTTATGGATTGCGATGATAAAAATGAAATAACCGCATATTCAAAGGAAAGCTTCCTTAATCGTTTTGAGGAAAACGGAAGCCAGTGCATTGTTGTCAAGATTAACGGTTAAGCCATTTCGGGATAGTAGATGAGAGCCATAACACGGTACAGCCAAAGGCATACCATATCAATTGAAAATGCGAATGTAACAGCCCAGATTGCCGAAATCAGGGGCTGTTTTTTTATAGCAGTCTCTTTTGGCGGAGCGGGTGCTTTCATTCCCTTTGGTGCCTTGTTGTCACGGATTGGAGCTGTTGCAAAAGCCCAGAAGCATACTGCGGCGTGAACAAGAATTCCTGCAAGCAGCAGATACATACTCCAGCCGTAAAAGCCGATAAAAAGACGCAGAAGCTCAATGCCGAAAATACAAATGATATTCAGCGGCACGGTCTTGCAGAAGCTTAAATCCGTCTTTGTAACAAGTGTAAATATCAGCAGGAAAATCGGCACAACAACCGCATTCAGCAGAATAAGCTGTATAAAGCTGCCGATAAGGCTTGCACAGAAAAGTGAATAGAACTGCATAGGGAACATATCCCACAGTATCAGCCACACGATTGCAAACACAACTGAGCAGACTGCGGCATAAATTTTGTGTTTAAGGTCAAAGTAGTTATCAATTCTTTTGAACAAATTTTATCAGCCTTTCATTTTTTCTGTTTTGTCAGCAGCCTTATTGTTCTGTATAAATGTCCACACCGCAACCGAAATGATTATCACATATCCGATAATACTCATCGGCACGGGTATCTGGTCAAACAGGAAAAATCCTGCAACTGCCGCAAAAATAACCTGTGAGTAATCGTACACCGAAACCTCTTTTGCAGGTGCAAAGGAGTACGCACCCGTAATTGCGAATTGTCCGCCTGCGGCGAAAAGTCCAGCAAGAAGAAGTATGACGAGTTGTGAAGCCGACATTGGCTTGAAGCCTGCAAGCATAATCGGAAGCGTCACAAGGCAGGAGAAAACCGAGAAGCAGAATACTATTATCGGTCCTTTTACACCTCGCTGTCCCATAAATCGTACAAAGGTGTACGCCGCACCTGCCGCTACACCGCCGAGAAAGCCAATCAGCGACGGTACAAGCTCCAGATTGGAGAATGTGGGGCGGATTATGAAAAGGCTTCCGATAAAGGCAATCACAACGGCAGCAATCTGTTTCGGTGAAGCCTTTTCTTTAAGGATAAATATTGAGAAAACCACCGCAAAGAACGGTGAAAGCTTGTTAAGCATTGAAGCGTCCGCAAGGGCAAGCTTGTCAATTGCGTAGAAGTTGCAGAGTATGCCGACAGTTCCGCAAAGTGCTCTCATAAGCATTGCCATACGGCAGCCCTTTGGAATTTTAATTGGTGTGTGTGTCCTTGCAAGAGTTACTGCCGCAAATATTGCCGCAACAAAATTGCGGAAGAAGCTTTTCTGCACGGGGGGCAAATCCCCCGCAAGCCTTACGCAGGAATTCATACCCGTGAAGAAAAGTGCCGACATTATAATCAGCAGCACTGCTTTGTTTTTTCTGCTTAATTCAGGCAACGGAAACCGACCTTTCGGAAATTCAATAAGTGGCTTGCCACGTTATTTAACGTGGCAAGGGGACATTTTGTTTAAGTTATTTTGCAGACCATATTCTGCAGAAGGTCTCTATAACCTTTGTCATATCAATCGGCTTTGTGAGGTGTCCGTTCATACCGCACTCAACGGATTTTTTCATATCCTCGTCAAATGCGTTTGCTGTCATAGCGATAATCGGCACGGTAAATGCGTCAAGCCTGTCTGTGTTTCTGATACGCTTTGTTGCCTCGATACCGTCCATAACAGGCATACGGATATCCATAAGGATTGCATCATAGTAATGCTCTTCCGAAGCACAGAATTTATCAACGGCAGCTTGTCCGTTTTCGGCAAGCTCGGTTGTAATGCCCTCAGCCTCGATAAGAGTGCGTGCAATTTCACTGTTGAGTTCGTCGTCCTCAACAATAAGGATACGCTTTGTAGTGAAATCAACCTTACCTGAACAGTTGCAGCCATTGCTGACAGGTTCTTCGGTAAGTTTCATAGGAATTGTGAAGAAGAATTCCGAGCCTATGCCGACTGCACTTCGAACCTCAAGCTTGCCGCCGAGAAGCTGAACAAGGTTGCTGCTGATAGCAAGACCAAGACCCGTGCCGCCGTATTTTCTTACAGTGTCGGTGTCAGCCTGTTCGAAGTTGTTGAATATCTTCTCCAGATTTTCTTCGCTTATACCTATTCCCGTATCCTTTACCGAGAATGAAATGTTGACGGTGTTTTCGTCCTCACCGGCAGCTTCGGTAACTTTAAGGTGAATTCCGCCGCTGCTTGTGAATTTGACAGCGTTGCCCATAATATTGACAAGTATCTGATTAAGCTTGAGCGGGTCACCGAGAAGGTGTGTATGTTCAATTCTGTTTTCCACCTTAAGCCATATACCCTTGTTGTCAGTCTGTACTCTTATCATTGCGTCAATCTGATTGATAAGCTCATCAAGATTAAGATAGGTTTCTTCGGTAGTCATCTTACCGCTTTCAATTCGGGACATATCAAGAATGTCGTTGATGAGGGCAAGCAGGTAATGTGAAGATTTGTCAATCTTTTTAAGACATTCCATTGTTGAGTCGGAAACATTCTCAGAGGACATAGCAATAGCTGTCATACCGATGATAGCATTCATCGGTGTTCTTATTTCGTGGGACATCTTTGAAAGAAATTCACTCTTTGCGCGGCTTTCACGGGTGGTTTTCGACTTTGAAATGTATGCCGAAATAATTTTTGTAAGCTCACACAGGTTGGCAATTACATTTTCGTCCTCATTGACATCGTGAAGCTCATATACGATAATTCCCGTGATTGCGTCATTGTCTGTCATAGGCACGGAATACGGTGTGCCCTCGCAAGCACGCTTGCCGTATTCGGGAGTGGTGTTGCGTTCAAAGCGTGCCGTATCGGTTATTTTGTAATCCTTGCCGATAAACCTGTTTTCAAATTCAATGTAAGCCGCCTTACCCGAAATGTAATTTTTCATTTCAATCGGAGCCATTTCAGGTGAATTCCATTGTATATCAAGTCTTACTGTGTAGTAATCCTTGTTCATACCGAAAATAAGTATACGGTCCATATTCAGCATACGTCCCGCTTTTTTCAGGAACACTTCAAGAGCGATGTTGATATCATCGGTTTTTTCAAAGATGTTGAATGCAAAGGAAATGATATCCGTAACCTCTTCAAGCTTTACATTTCCAAACGGCAAAAATGTGTGCGGACCTGTGGCATTGAAATCATTTATGAATTCGGATTTGTCGGTTATTTCATTGGCAAATACAATTCCGCCGAATTCGTCACGGTAACGGAATGCTGCCGCAGAAGCAAAGCGTGTTTTAAGCTTGGAAGCGGACATCGGTTCTGTATGGGTACGGAGATATGCACCCACAACGCTTTCAATCCTGAGATTATCGTTGCTGTATATGGAAGCAATTTCGTCAATAAGCTTTCTGAAAAATGCCCTTGCCTCGTCCTTTGAGGTGAGGGTTGTGATTATGACGAATTCGTCCATTCCGCCCCTGTATACAACGTAGTTTTCGGGAACATTCCGTCTTATAACGTCAGCAACTTCTTCAAGAACCGCAGAGCAGAAGGTGCGTCCGTAACGGTTAAGCATAACGTCAATTCCGATAAGCCTGAGAATTGCGGAAATGGCTGTGCTGCCCTGATATTCCATAACGAATTTTGAAACGAGAATTTCGCCGTAGTCCGAGGTATAGAATTTTGTAACAGGGTCCTGTCTTTCAAGCTCAAGCCTTTTCTGTTCAAGCTCCTTTTCGGCAGTAACGTCTTTGGCACTTGCAATTATGCGGATAAGCTTTCCGTCGTTGTCATAAATGCTTCTGCTTTTGGCGAAGGTCCAGATATAGCCGTCATTCTTAGGCTTTCTTATTCTGAAATATATTCCGTCCTCGCCGACTGTTCCGTTTATGAAATCAAGCATTGTCCTGATGTAATCCTTGTGGGTGATTTCACCATTTTCAACAAGCGACCTGAAATTGGGATATTCTTTTTTTGTAATATCTCCGTTTCGGTTGTTGCTGCGGAAATAGTACATATAGAAGGTGTCGGTTGTACAATCGTATTCAAGAATATTTTCGTTAATGCTCCTCAGGGCAATCAGATATCGTTCACGCTCGGTAATAAGGTCATTCTGATATTCGGTACGCTTGGAGCTGAGCGTGTGAAGAGCCTCAGAGAGGTCGTGTATTTCCGAAATGCGGGTGTCAATTGTCCCGATAACATTATTGGCATCGGAATTGCGCACCTTTGAAACAAGAGCCTTGATTGGTTTGGCAGTATATCGTGCGGTAAAATAAACGGTTACCGTACCGATGATAATTGCTGATAAAAGGGCAATTGCAAGCCTGAGTCTGAATTCGCTGAAATCGGTGTATATATTATCGGCGTTGTCAATAACTCCGACAGCCCATTTTTCTCTTGCGTACGGGGAATTATCGTCGTAAAGCTTAAGGTCGGTATATGCACAGAATGCCTGTGAGTTGTCTATTTTTACGTTATTTATTTTTTTAAGTCTGCTTTCTTTTTCGGATACAAGCTTAAGCGGCTTGCTTATGTGCTGCTCAAAACCGTTGGAGGTTTCAGAAATTGCATCAATGGTCAAATAATCGTTGTCCTTGCTGTATGAAAGCAGAGCGTAGCAGCCGCTTTCTTTTCCTGTTGCCTCCTCGGCAGGGAGAAGCTCGGCAATGTTGTCAACGGAAACGGTTATGCCCACAACACCTATAACGGCATCATCAATTATTATCGGCTCGGAATAAGCGATAATAAGGTCACCGTAATAATTGTTGCTTTCGGAAAGATAGAAGGGTCTGCTCCAGTAACCCAGCTCACCTGCAGAAGCAAAGGGAGTTGAGCGGAATGCTTTGACAGGTGTGAAGAAATAATCCATATCAGTGTCAATCGGATTGTATCGGAATTTATCTGTCCAGTTGATATCAAGCGGTATGTCATATTCATCCGAAATCAGCGAAGAACCTTTAAGCATAATTATATCGGCGTAATCCGACGGAGCAGAGTCGGGCTGAGTATCGCTGAAATAAACCCCGCGGAAGCTTGACTGAACATTTTTCTGCGGTTCGTCAAGGGAATTGGTCAGCACCAGAAATGCACCGTTTGCGGAATTTATTCTTAGTGAAGCGAGAATATCATCTGAAATGTCGGTGAGAAAATCCGAAGTGTATTTGTCACTGTCAAGAAATTCCTTGACGCTAAGAGCGTACTTTGAAGCAATATTTGTATAGGCTTTTTGTATAGACCTGTCCAGTTCGGAAACACCGTTCTGTCTGCGGAGCATTTCTGTTTCAACGTACAGTGCACGTCTTGCCGAATTTTCTGTCATAAGAAGCTCGGTATTTGCGTTTATTTTGTCCTCGGTGCCTGAAATTGACATTGAGAAATAGAATATCAGTGCCTGTACAACAGTAACAGCCAGCAGCGGTATAATAATTTTCCGCATAAGCGGAGCACGTTCCTTGAATTTGTTTTTATTATTCATAAGAAAATTCCTCTGTAAATCAGTTTTGGAAATCTATGCTTTAATGTTAAATTATATTATACCATATTAAAGTGCAAAAAACAATAGAAATTTCTTTTGTTTTACAAAATAATCCTTATTCCTCAGGATAGCTGAAATTCCATTCCTTTCTGAGTCCGTCCATAATTTCCATTATTGCCAGTGTGTCGGAAAGGGGATTGATACGGCTTTCCTTAAGGCCCTCAGCAAGACACCTCTGAACCTCCATAACTTCATATTCATAGCCGTTGCAAAGGTGAGGCGTAATGCTTTCTTCAACAAGTCTGTTGTCCTTGCCGTGAAGCCGTACCGTGTCCGTACAGAAAAACCACGGATTGAACGCAATTCTGCCCTCCGTACCAACAATTACAGCACGGTTTTCGTTGTCGATATCAAAGCCGCTTACAAAGCTTGCGTAAGCGTTTTTGTACTGCATTATAACCGCTTCGTCCATATCAACTCCAAGCTTGTCAATGTTGACGGCGGAGGTGATTTTCTCAGGCTCAAAGCCAAGGAAAGAAGTGATAAAGCTGAGCGGATAAACACTCAAATCAAGAAGTGCACCGCCGCCGAGCTCAGGGCGGAAGAGCCTATCGGTTTCATCGAAGTCAACAGCGTTTGAAAAATCCGCACGGATAGCCTTGATTTCGCCTATTCTTTCTTCGGCAACCCATTCCTTAGCCTTGCGGAAGGCAGGCAGACACTTTGTCCACATAGCTTCCATAAAGAAAAGATTTTTCTCCCTTGCAATTGCAATCAGCTCACGAAGCTGTGCGGCGTTTATCGTAATGCTCTTTTCACAGAGCACGTTTTTGCCGTGCTCAAAGCAAAGCTTCACATTTTCGTAATGACAGCTCATAGGTGACGCAACGTAAATCACATCGATATTTTCATCGGCGGCAAGTTCTTCATAGCTGCCGTAGCACTTTTCCGCACCGTATTGTGCACCGAATTCAGCAGCCTTTTCCGCACTTCTCGACGCACAGGCATAAAGCCGTGCACCATCAGCAAAATTAACCGCTTTAGCAAAGGTGTGTGCAATCTTTCCCGTAGCCATAATTCCCCAGTTTGTAACCTTTTCCATAACAACCGTCCTTTCTTAATAAGCAGTTAAAGGGCACCACGTTGCAGTACCCTTTATCATTATTCCATACTTGTATAATATTCCCATTCTTCGGGAGTAAGCTCATCGTCACGCTTGCCCGTGATAACGTAAAACCTGTCTTTTTCAGGGATAGTCCAGGTGCCGAGCTTCTTGTCCAGCAGCTTGTGCTCCTTGCTCCATATTTGGAACTGTTCCTCAATCCAGTCAAGCATAGCGTGGTAGCCGTCACGGGTCTTTTCAAAGACCTGCTCCGAAACGATTTCCGACAGGTCAAAAGAATTCACGCCGTACCAAATCTCAACACGGATATCGTCCTTAGGGATGATGTGGTAGTTGAAATCGTCCTCGGATGTGCCCCTCTTGTTGCCGCTGTATTTGCCGCCCATATCGAAATATTCAAACTCAGGGATTTTGAACACACGCTCGCTATTTTCCATAAAATCAATCCTTTACAAGTGTTGGATTAATTATAGCATATTTTTGCGGGTTATTCAAGGGGTTTTATGGGAAGATAATAAGCTATCTGCAAGTCGTAATATAGCTTCTCAGCTTCATTGTATTCAACGTCATATTTCAACACAACAACCTCTTCAAAATCTTCTCCCGTTACGAAATCATAAAATGGCTGTTGAGAGTAAACAAAACTGTATTCATCATAGCCCCCGCCGTTGTCACAATAGGGTGTAACCTTTATTTCGGGAAGATACCACTTTTCAGCGTCATTTCGTCTGTATAAAATTCCGTCGATTTCCCGATAAACCTCGTTGATGTATTTCTCCGTGTATTCCTCACAAAGCTTTATTTTCCTTCCGAAAATTTCTTTGAGCAATTCGTCCTGACTGTGATAAGCATCGGATTTGTAAATGTTGGTTTCAGCAAAAATTTCCGCAAAATAATCCTGCATTTCGGTAAGACTCATACCCGTGTCGGTTTCGGTATATTCTACACCGTCAAAAAGTGTTGTCCTCGGATTTTCAGGCTGTATACCGCCGCTGAGGATTGTATTCAGCTTTTCGGTGTTCAAAGCAACAGCGTTATACATAAGTGTTGCTTCATCTATGTAGTAGGGGATAAAATCAAACGCATCAAGCTGCCAGCCGTACTCCTCGGATTTCTCAAGAGTAAGGAAAGCCGTAAAAGGCGGATAAGCCATATTCGGTGCATAGTGACAAATTTCTGCACGATTTCCGTCATAGGAAAGAATATTGAACTCATCAAAGTTAATTCTGAAAGCACCGCCCACTGTATTTACCCGAATACAAAGTGTTCCGTCAATGGTTTTATAGGCAGGTGCATTGTCAGTATTTTCAGATGAAAACAGCAATTCTTTTATCTCATCATCGGTGTAGAGTTTTTTCGTAAAGGTTTTTCGCATAAGTTCAAAAAGTTCTTCCTCTGTTTTGGCAACTTCGGGATTTAACGGGCAATATACATATGATTGTTTGTCGCTTTCATCAAGAATAATATTCGTATCGGCGAAATTTTCATAATACTTTGATTTACAGTTATCATTTGAAAAAAATGCGTCAGTGTTAGCGTAAAGAAATGTGTGCCCGTCCGAAATCTTCTCCATAGCTTCAGACAATTCACGATAAACCTCGTCCTCAACCACAACCGAGTCCTCAAACGGGTCAAAAACAGCAATCTCAATCCGCTGTTTTTCCTCAGCTTCTTCGGGCACAAAGCTTGTTTCCGTTGTAATAATCTCCGTCAGTGTAAGGGAAGTTGTAACAGTTGTTTCCGCTGTACCCGTAACCTGCTGTTCCTTCTTCTCTGAACTGCAAGCTGTGAGCAAAATTGCTGACAGGGCAATGCAAATTATCTTTTTCATTCAGCCATCTCCCTTATAGGTAATTCAGAAGAAATCTGAACATAGGAACAGGTTTTGGAGTCTTCAAGAAAATCGTTGTGGTAGGTCATAGAAATCTTTGATTTGAATGTTGTATCAGCAACGGCATCATAAAAGTCCTGTTCAATGGTGAATGCAGCACGGATGCCGCCGCTTACCAATGAAAACTCCCCTATATCATATGGGTCAATTTGTATTTCAGGGCAGTACCACTTCGGTGCACTGTCCTTTCGGTAAAGTACCCCGTCAAGCTCGAAATAAACCTCATCAATATACATCTGAGTATAAACTTCACGCAAAGCTATTGTTTTCGGTTTTGCGGGCTGGATACGTTCGCTGAACATCTCCGCAAAAAACTCCTGCATTTCGGTAAGCGTCATACCCGTGTCAGTTTCGGTGCAGCTCTCCCCGTCAACAGTGATTGTCTTCGGATTTTCGGGATGTGTACCGCCGCTTAAAATAGTGTTGAACCGTTCCTCACGAAGCTTCAATCCATTATAGAGAAGCGTTGCTTCATGCTCCCAGTAATCCTTCATTTCAAGGCTATCAAGCCGCCAGCCGTGCTCCTCGGATTTTACAATTGTCATAAAAGCAATCTGACCCAGATAATCAGCACCGTTTGCATAAGCACGGATTTCCGCACGATTTTCTTCGTAAGAAACTATAATTATGTCCGCAAAATTGATATCGTACATAACTCCGTCATAGTGGTCCTTAATGTAAAGCACACCGTCAACGGTCTTGTACTGCGGCTGGTCATCAATGCTTTCGGGTGCAAAAAGGATTTCATTGATTTCCTCGTCGCTGTACATATTCTCCGTAAAAATATTGCGGATAAAGGCTGTTAATTCTTCCTCTGTTTCGGCAATTTCAGTGTTGAAAGGACAAAAGCTGTATTCAAAGCCGTCTTTATTACCGCTTTCAAGCACAACGTTTTTATCAAATAGCTTGCCAATATATTTTGAACGGATAATCTTATCTTTAGCATAAAGTCCGGTAACGTTTCCTTTTAAAATCGCCCGCCCATCCGAAATCTTTTCCACCGCTTCGGAAAGTTCACGATAAACCTCGTCCTCAACCGCAGCCGAGTCCTCAAACGGGTCAAAAACAGCAATCTCAATCCGCTGTTTTTCCTCAGCTTCTTCGGGTACAAAGCTTGTTTCCGTTGTAATAATCTCCGTCAGTGTAAGAAGAGTTGTAGCGGTTGTTTCCGCTGTACCCGTAACCTGCTGTTCCTTCTTCTCTGAACTGCAAGCTGTGAGCAAAATTGCTGACAGGGCAATGCAAATTATCTTTTTCATTCAGCCATCTCCCTTATAGGCAATTCAGAAGCAATTTTAAGCTCTGTGTATTCCTGTTCATTGGTCTGAGAATTCCATTGTGACGTTTCCCATATCAACGCTTCACCCGCTATCTCCTCGCCGTTGTCAATGTAGGTCTGCTCGTCAAAATATTTCATCACGTCAATTTTCAGTTCAGGCAGATACCATTTCGGTGAACCGTTTCTGCGGTAGAGAACACCGTCAATTTCAGCGTAAACCTCGTTGATATATTTGTGCATATATTCATCAAGCAAAGGTATATCGCTGATTGACCTGTTATTGTGCTCATCGCACTGTATAACATTTCTGTAAAAGGTTTTCTCAAAAAATTCCTGCATTTGGGTAAGCGACATTCCAACCCCTGTTTCAGTGTATTCAACTCCGTCAATAACCGTTGTTCTCGGATTATCGGGTGTTGTACCGCCGCCGAGAATTGCATTGAGCGTGTCCCTGCGTAAAGTAATAGCATTGTACATCAGTGTTGCTTCTTCAAGATAGCAAGGCTTGTACTCCAGATTATCCAATCGCCAGCCGTACTCCTCTGACCATTCAAGGGAAAGGAAAAACATTTCGGGGTCATCGGCAAGTCCCTGTGCTTCGGCAATTATTTCCGCACGGTTTTCATCGCAGTATGTAACAACATAATCATCATAAACGATAGCAGGCGATACACCAAGATATTGATTTCTTTGACAAAGCACACCGTCAATTGTTTTATAGCTTGGTCTTTCTACTTTTGCAATTCCAACGGTATCTTCAAGAAGTTCCTCTCTGAAACGTTCATACGGAAACCAGTTTTCATTAAACGCTTTTTGAAAATATTCGTAAAGCTCATCTTCATCATCTGCGAAAAGGACTTTCTGATACGAATATTCTTCCTCAGGATTGCTTTCAAGAATATCATCGGGAGAAATAAAGTCATTCCAATCAAGCTTATAATTTGCAGACAGCGTATACATACTCCACGCCTCAGAAATCCGCATCAGTGCTTTCTCAATCTCCGCAGTCGTGCTTTCTTCAACCTTAACCGAGTCCTCAAATGGATTGAACACCGCAAGCTCAATAACCTCCTGCTTTTCTTCCTCCTCGGGAATAAATGGTATTTCCTCCGTGATGATTTCCGTCAGCGTAAGGGGAGTTGTAGCGGTTGTTTCCGCAGGTGTCGTCCCAGTAACCTGCTGCTCCTTTTCCTCAGCGTGACAAGCCGTGAGCAAAATTGCTGACAGGGTTATGCAAATTATCTTTTTCATTTTGTTACCTCCCTTATCGTAAGCTCAGATGCGATATAAATAAACGAACAGCTTTCATAGTTGTAATTTTCGTCATACTCTGCCTCATAGATAATGGTTATATTTTTGTTGAAGGTTTCGTCCTTTATAAAATCATAGTAAGGCTGTGAAATTACAAAATAGCTGTCAATCCTTGCTCCGCCGCCTGACTGCTTCATTTCTCCGTAAGGGTTAATTGTCAGTTCGGGTGTATACCATTTCGGTGCACTGTCCTTTCGGTAAAGCACGCCGTCCAGTTCATAATATACGTCATCAATGTATTTTGTTATGTACCTGTCACGCAGGGGTACGCTTTTTGCGTTTTCGTAATCATTGTTTTCAAAAGCATATTGATAATCCCAGATGTATTCACAGAAGGCTACCGTAAAAAATTCCTGCATTTCGGATAACGACATACCCGTATTTGTTTCGGTGTAGCTTTCACCGTCAACAGTAGTTGTTCTCGGATTTTCAGGCTGTGTACCTCCGCCGAGGATAGCGTTGAGCTGTTCCTCACGAAGCTTTACACCATTGTAAAGAAGTGTTGCTTCCTCAATGTAGTAATCCTTGAATTCAATACTGTCAAGCCGCCAGCCGTACTCCTCTGACTTGATAAGAGTCATAGTAACTACAGGGTCGGGATAATCAAGGCTTGATGCCTCACTTTGTATTACAGCACGATTTTCGTCATAAGAAACCACATTAACTGTGCTGAAATCAATAGCTGACATAACACCCGGGGCACCGTGCAGACATTTTATGCACAGCTTGTTATCAATCATCTTATAGCACGGCTGATTGTCATAGCTTCCGATTGCAAAAAGAAGTTCCCTTATTTCCTCATCTGTATGCATATTTTCAGTAAAAATACTGCGTATGTATTCAAATAATTCTTCTTCTGTTTTCGCAATTTCAGGATTAAGCGGACAAAAATAATATTCAAGTTCTATGTTGTCCTCAAGGACATTATCCTTATCGGCATAGTTTGAATAATATCGGGATTGGTGTGTGCTGTAGTTGCTGAAAAAGCCTGTCGGATTGCTGTACAAAAATGCACGTCCGTCAGAAATCTTTTCCACCGCCTCGGAGAGCTCACGGTAAACCTCGTCCTCAACCTTAACTGAGTCCTCGAAAGGATTAAACACCGCAAGCTCAATAACCTCCTGCTTTTCTTCCTCCTCAGGAATAAACGGTATTTCCTCCGTGATGATTTCCGTCAGCGTAAGGGGAGTTGTAGCGGTTGTTTCTACCATACCCGTAACCTGCTGCTCCTTTTCCTCAGCGTGACAAGCTGTGAGCAAAATTGCTGACAGGGTTATGCAAATTATCTTTTTCATTTTGTTACCTCCATTATCGGTAATTCGCTGTCTACATATTTTTGGTAGTACGGGAAAATACAGGTGTTGTTTTCCTCATCGTACTCCCAACTGTTACGCAGTCCCAATGTAACAAGCTTTATTTCAGAATCAAAGCTTTTTTCAGAAATTGCATCTGAAAAATCAAGCCGTATATCAGCATAATAATGATAAGACTGCTTTGAAGCCGCACCTGACCTAATCATACCAATATTGAACACGTCAAGCTTTGCCTCAGGCATATACCATTCAGGTGCGGAAACCTTGCGATAAAGCCTACCGTCAAGAACTCCGTAAACTTCTTCTATGTATTTCTGTTTGTAATCCTCCCGTACTGTTTCTCCGAGATTTGCATCAAAAAACTCACGCATTTCGTCAAGAGTCATTCCCGTGTCAGCAGGCTTGTATTCTTCATCCCCGATTATTACCGACGGGGCATTTTTGTCAACTCTGCCGCTGAGAATTGAATTCCATTTATCACGCTTGAACACGAAAATGTCGTACAGCATTGAATATTCCTTTATAAAATACGTTTGCACATCCCATTTTTCAACAATCCATTCGTCATTACTCATTACAAAATCAAAATGGAATGAGTTGAATGGGTATTCTCCGTACACCACAACAACCGACTTGAAGCTATTTTCACTATAGTCGGTTATGTAAGTCTCTTTCGGACGTTGAACCTGCATATCAAAAATCGTATCCAGATTATCATAAGCTGCTTCCGTACATTGTATAAGTTCACGGTAAACCTCGTCCTCAACCTTAACCGAGTCCTCGAAAGGATTAAACACCGCAAGCTCAATAACCTCCTGCTTTTCTTCCTCCTCAGGAATAAACGGTATTTCCTCCGTGATGATTTCCGTCAGCGTAAGAGGAGTTGTAGCGGTTGTTTCTACCATACCCGTAACCTGCTGTTCTTTTTCCTCAGCGTGACAAGCTGTGAGCAAAATTGCTGACAGGGCAATGCAAATTATTTTTTTCATTTCCAACTCTCCAACACCTCGGCTTCGCAATCCTCATATGACGCATAATCGTTTATGTAATTCTGCATTACATAAGTATAACTGTTATCAAGCTCTGTATCCGCTTCTGTCCTGTAAGACGCTGAAATTTTTTCCGCTTCTTCAAGATAAACCTCATAAGTGTTCTGCGAGAAAAATTCGGAGTAATAACCGTCCGCAATTTTCTTCATTGCGTTTCGGCTGTTGCAGAAATAATCTTCACTTTCCAACACATATTTTCCCATAGCCTCAGAATTGCAGGTAAGCGCCTTGAGCACTTCGCCGCAAAGCACAGGGTTATCGGTATCGGCTGATACGCAAAGAAAATTCCCGCCCCAATAGTAAGGCTTTATAGGAGAGCATATGCCCCATATTCCGCTTTTTGAACCGCCGTTTTCTATAACACCCTCCGTACCCCATACAGGCAGATAAATTCCGAAAACATTATTCTCACCATAGAAGGTTTCACACCATTCAAATGTCCATAAGCCGTAATTGGGATTGAAGCCGTTTCTTACGTCGGAAAGCATATCCTCCGCCCACTGCTTCAATGCTGTGTCAATGGTTATACCGCCGTTTTTATCAATCCACGGATAAGTCTTGTTCTGGGCATAAACCCTGTAGGTTTCCGCTGTTGAGCCTGTTATGTAAAAGCCTTTTTCGGCAAGATTTTCCGCCGCAAGGCTGTAATCCTGAGCCATAAGCTCTGCAATGTAATCGGGTGAGGAATTGCCGAAAACCTCCTCGGCGATATCACGTCTGTAAGCAAAAACACCTGGTTCAGCCTGCCAGCTTACCGCTTTAAGCACGCCTTCCTCGCTTGTTCCGAGTTCAATTGTGTAGCCGAACATATCTGCCGTGTCCTTTTCGGTAAATCCTACCTCTGAAAGAGGAAGGGTCAATTCGGAGTTTATCTGGGAATACATATAATCAGGCTCGGTAACGAAAATATCGACAGGGTTTGTTCCGCCGTTTCCTGCAATTCCGCTTAAATAGTCGGCGTATTCGTAATCCGAGGTAAGATTTATGTCAACAGTAAATTCAACGGAAATTCCTTCGGGAAGATTTTCCGTACCGTACATACCTTCAAAGGCATTTTTGACGTCCTCGTTACGGCAGAGAATTCTGAGAACCTTACCCTCGTCCCCCAGTGGAATTATTTCGTCAGCGTCTGCTTCGGGCACGCTTTCTTCAAGCTGTGATGCGGTGCTTGTTTCAAGCATAATTTCTTCAAGCGGTTCGTCAACAAGTTCTTCAAACCCGTCATCAGCAGGTATATCAAGCAGGATTTCTTCTTCCGAAATTCCAGAGCCTACTCCTGAACAGCCGCTTGCTGTCATCAGAACCGCTGTCATAACTGCAATTGTTTTCCTGTTTCTTGTTGTCATAATGATTACCCCTTTGTAATTATTTTACTGTGATAAAGTAATTTTAGCATCACAGATATGTCTTTTCAACAACAGCAAAATTACAAATGGTTACATTTCGGAAAAACGCCTGCCAAGATAGTTACAAATCAGTACAGCAGGTACTGACAGGAAAAACCACAGCACCGAAAACGGCAGGCATATCTGTCCGAAAAGGTTGAACATCATTCCCGAATAGTCCCATACGCCCCATCCCAGCCAAAGGTTTACTATGCACCCTGCAATGAATTCCAGCACGGTAATTGTGATTGCTCCGAAAAGGCATTTCATCACCAGCGGCTCCTGTGGTTTTGCGGCGAAATGTCTGAACATTATCAGCAGACAAAGTCCCCCCGTAAGCGTCATACTCCAGTGTGTAAAACCTCGGAAGGCAACCTCTATCAGCGAGTAGATTACTCCCCCAAAAAGAAAAACAATAAAATCTTCAACAGCTCTCGGCATTTCGGCACTCCTTACTTTTTTCAAATTTGTTCTGTTTGTATTTTCAGCGTTTTACGCAATTATATTACAAGAAAGTTATGTAAGGCGGCATTGTTGACATTGTGTAAAAAGAGTGGTAAAATAACACTGGGGAATATTATGTAAAAGGACGATAAAAATGAATAATGAAAGATACAGCATCAATGAGCTTGTAGATGTTGCGGAAGGCTCAGAGCTGGAAAAAACAATGAAGAAATTCGCCGCACGAATGCAGCTGTACCGCGGCGGAATAAAGGAAATCAGCACAAAGCTTGAAATCCTTGATGAAGAATTCAAGTCGAAATTTTCTTACAACCCCATTCATCACATTGAGTCAAGGCTGAAATCAATGCCAAGCATTGTGAAAAAAATCAAGGCCAAGGGATTTGAAGTTACGATTGACTCGATTACCGAAAATATTACCGATATTGCGGGAATACGGGTCATATGCAATTACATTGACGATATATACCGTGTTGCGGAAATGCTTACGGCACAGGATGACGTAAAGCTTGTCCGTGTGAGAGATTACATAAAAAATCCAAAGTCCGCAGGCTACAAGAGTCTGCACCTTATAGTGGAAATTCCCGTGTTTCTTTCAACGGGACCCGTGCCCGTGCCTGTGGAAATTCAGATACGGACGATTGCAATGGATTTCTGGGCAAGTCTTGAACATAAGCTGAGATACAAAACAGGAAATGCGGTTGACGATGACCTGCGTGAGCGTCTGAAAAAATGTGCTGAGGAAATTTCGGCACTTGATTACGAAATGCAGGATATTCACACTGTAATTAATATGAGAAATAAATCCGGATAATAAATTTAAGGAAAGGAGAGATGTTATGCGCAGACGCTTATTGTGTATGATGCTCTCCTTATGTCTTTTTATACTTTCCGCTTGCAGCGAAGATACTCCCTCGGCAAGCGTTGATACTCTTACGGAAAGTGCGGTAACAGCTGCCGCAACGGAAAGCGAAACATCTGCTGAGACTGAACCTTCTGCGTCTGCTGAGACTTCCTCTGAAACAACCGTGCAGACTTCTGCTTCGTCTGTTACTGAAACAAGCACCGAAGCAGCATCGGAAACGACGGCTGCTTCAACAGCTGATACCGTGTCGGAAACCACAGCTGCCGAAACGTCGGCTGTTACCGAAGCAGCTACAGAACAAACAACTGTACAGACAACTGCACCGATTACAACAACAGAAAAAATTACCGAAACAAAAAAGCCTGTGGCTGAGGTTGTAATTCCCGAAATAAAAACTCCGCTTGCAAGCGGTGTAAGCGTTGCGGAAAGCGACAAGGCTGAGATTGATTTCAGCTGTGCGGACGAGGGCTATATTTCGGCTGTGTACACGGGAAAAAGCGAGCGTGCAAAGCTGAGGGTAAAGTGCGGAGATTTGCAGTACGACCACGACCTTGCGGCTGACGGTACAAGAGAGTTTTTTCCGCTTATGGAAAGCGGAAGCTATTCGGTTAAGGTGTATGAGCTTGTTACGGGAAAAAGTTACGGCGAGGCGGTTTCCGCTGAATTTGACGTGAAAATCAAAAGTGCGGTGGGAATGTATCTTTATCCCAACAAATATATTGATTTCGACAGCAGGTCAAAATGCGTAAAAAAAGCAGCTGAGCTTTGTGCGGGAATTGACGATGACGTGGAAAAGATAGCGGAAATTTTCGGCTATGTCGCAGGGAATATTACTTATGACAAGAAGCTTGCCGCAACGGTTAAAAGCGGATATATCCCCGACCCTGACAGCACGCTTGACAAGGGCACGGGAATTTGTTTCGACTATGCTTCGCTTATGGCGGCTATGCTTCGCTCACAGGGCGTGCCGACAAGGCTTGTTATAGGCTGGGCCGAGCCTGATATTTACCACGCCTGGAATGAAATTTACACAGATGAAACAGGCTGGATTACCCCTGAGCTGTTTCTGAAAAAGAAGGGCTTTAATATTGCCGATGCAACTTTTTACGCAGGCAATTCAGATAAGAAAAAAATTGCGGGATATATTGAGGATGAGAGCAATTATTCCGCTGTGTACAGATATTGACGCAATGAGATGGAAGGATGATTTGAGATGGCAATAAAAATGCTGACTAATGAGGAAACTTCGTTTTTCTGTGAACAGCTGGCAATGATACTGGAGGCTGGCGTGCCGATTTCGGATGGTATCGAGGTGCTTTCCGAGGATGCGGGCGACAAGCGTTTCAAGGAAATTGCCGATACGCTTGTGAAGCTGATGAATGAGGATATGACTGTTTTCGATGCAATGGATAAGTCGGGAATTTTCCCTGATTATGCGGTGAAAATGGTTAAAATCGGTTCGCTTACGGGACGTTTGGAGGACACCCTCAACGGGCTTGCGGATTACTACGCAAAACGTGCGGAGCTTCGTCAGACGGTTAAAAGCTCGGTTGCTCATCCGCTTATGCTGCTGGCTATGATGACTGTTGTTATTGTGGTTATGGTAATAAAAATTATTCCGATGTTCAGGGATATTTTCTTCCAGTTTGACGACAGTGCGGCAGCTGCTGTTGAAGGAAGTATTTCGTTTGCTTACAGTATCGGTATGGGTGTAATGATTACGCTTGCGGCTGTGCTGGCAATAACTCTTGCTGCGGCTTTGCTTATGCAGTTTCCTTCTGCGAAAAAGGGACTTGCAGGCTTTGCTTCAAATTTTATTCTTACAAGAGGTCTGTCGGAGGCGACAGCTATGGCTGATGTTACAAATGCAATCAGTATGATGGCTTCCTGCGGCATTTCTCCCGAGCAGTCACTTGAACTTGTGTATGACCTTACGGCAAATAAAATTGTCCGCAAGCGTATCAAGGAGTGCGAAAAGCTGGTTCTGGACGGCGAATATTTTGCGGACGCAATTGCAAAATCAAAGCTTCTTCCGTCAATTTATGCACACTCTCTCAAGGTAGCCTACAAGTCGGGTGCATTTGACTCGGCGTGGCAGAAAATAGGTGAACGCTTCACACAGGAGTGCGACAGGAAAATTTACGGTGCAGTATCATTTATCGAGCCTGTGATAATCGGTATTCTTGCGGTTATAATCGGTTCTGTGCTTCTGGCGGTAATGCTTCCTATGACGGATATCATCACAACGATAGGATGATGCGGAGGTAAGGTATGGAGAAAAAGCGTATCAGCAGGCTTACTGTTCTTTCGGTAATTCTGTTTGCTCTGATTGTTGCGTGGTTTCTGATTTCGGTAGGAAATGCAGGAAGTGCGGCTGACAAAAAGCGTACAGAGTCTGTTCACAGCACGGTTATGAATGGTGCTGTGCTGTGTTATTCGATTGAAGGGGAGTATCCTCCCGACCTTGATTATCTTACAGAAAATTACGGTGTAATTATTGACAGCGATAAATATATTGTTGACTACAGATATTTCGGTGCAAATATCCGACCGACGGTGATTGTTGCCGAAAAGACAGGAGCTTAAGATGAACAGACCTGAAACAAAGCGGCTTGCCGAAACGGTAAGCTCAGCGGCAAATATGACGCTGTTTCTGCTGTTTGCGGTATGCTGTCTGGTAATGATTACGGTTGCGGCATCAGCCTACAGCCGTATCAACGAAAATTACGGCAGCACCTTTAATTCAACAGCGGCAGTACGTTACATAACAAATAAAATCCGAGCAAGCGAGAGTGCGGAAATACTTTCGGAAAATCAGCTTTTGCTTGAAAATTCGGGTTACAGCACTCTTATTTATCAGCAGAACGGCATTTTGTATGAAAGGCTTTTTCCCGAGGGCGACATTATCACTGCTGAGGGCGGAGAGGAATTATTCCGTGCGGAAAAGCTGCTGCTGCAGAATAAGGGCGGACTGATTTCCGTAACTGTTACCGACAGCGATGGCAGAAGCTTTGAAGCATTATGCCGTATGACGGACGGAGGTGACGGAAATGCGTAGTCCTGTGAAGTCCGTACGGGGCGGAGGCAAGCTTAACCTGTTTCTGCTGGAAATGATAATTGTTCTTTTGTTTTTCAGCATTGCTTCTGCGGTAATTCTCAAAGCATTTATTGCAGCGGACAGGGTTTCTGCCGAAAACATCCGTCTTGAAAGAATGGCTTTCTGTGCACAGTCTATGGCGGAGTCATTTTCGGTTACTGCTGACCTTGCAGAAACGGCAGAGGATATTTTCGGTATTGACCCCGAAAGCTTTGAAAATGCAACATACATTGAAATTCCGCTGAATGAGGACTGCACCCGTCCGTATATGGAGGATGCGGAAATTTTCCTGACAATGCAGTATTCGTATTCGGAATACGGCAAGGGACAGCGTTATATTGTGCTGAATATCTCTTTCAGGGATGATGACGGAAATGTGCTTTATGAAATGAATTCGGCGGCTTTCAAGCCTGAAAGGACGGTGCTTGATTATGGAGAAGAATAACACCCGTCCCGCAGGCATCGGCACGGGTTACCTGTCGCTGATGATGATTTTTGTGGTGCTTTGTCTTACGATGCTGGCGGCACTTTCATTTTCGGCTGCTGAGTCTGAAAGAAAGTACAGCGAAAAGGCTGCGGAGTATACAAAGGTGTACTACGAAGCCGATGCAAGAGCAAAGTATACACTTGCAAAGGTCGCCGAAGCAGTTGGCAATTACACCGATTACAGCGATTTTATGCTTATCGGTGAGCTTGACGGAATAGGCGGTCTGACATACGAAAGCCGTCCCGACAGAATTGACATAAGCTGGACAACGAAAATAAACGACAGACAGAGTATATATTCCGAAATCAGAATTACGGAAGCAGGACTCGATATAACGGATTGGCGTACAATTCAGGGCAGTGAACCTGAGGAAGAACCCCTCAACGTCTGGATGGGCGAATAGATTGGAGAATTCAAGTGATGAATGTAAAGGAAATTTTGATAGACGCGGTAAAAAAAGAAGCCTCTGACATATTTATGATTTCGGGTGCGGCACTTGCATATAAAATTCACGGACGTGTTATGTCGGCAGGCGGTGACGTGCTTATGCCTGATGATACAAGATGTGCGGTGATGGAGATTTTTTCGCTTGCACAGATTGACATCACAAGCCCCGATGATTTGAAAAATGAGATGGATTTTTCTTTTTCAATCAAGGGCACGGGACGTTTCAGGGCAAATATCTACCGTCAGAGAGGTTCTTTTTCGGCAGTGCTACGCTGTGTGCCGTTTGAACTGCCTGACAGTTCAAAGCTCGGTATTCCCGAAACAGTAATGAACCTTTCCGAAACAAAGAGCGGTATCGTACTTGTTACGGGTGCAGCAGGAAACGGAAAATCCACGACGCTTTCCTGTATGATTGATAAAATCAACTCCACCTCGGAGGGGCATATAATAACGATAGAGGACCCTATTGAATTTCTTCATAAGCACAAGAAATGCATTATCAGTCAGCGTGAAATCGGTATTGATACGGGCAGCTATGTCGATGCACTGAGAGCTGCACTGCGTCAGTCGCCGAATGTTATTCTGCTGGGAGAAATGCGTGATTTTGAAACAATAAATATAGCTATGACAGCTGCGGAAACAGGTCAGCTTGTCCTTTCGACGCTTCATACAAACGGTGCGGCAAATACGGTTGACAGAATTATAGACGTTTTCCCCACAAATCAGCAGCACCAGATAAGAGTTCAGCTTTCGATGGTGCTTCGTGCGGTTGTTTCGCAGCAGCTTGTTCCCGCAATCGGCGGCGGGCTTGTTCCTGCGTTTGAAATAATGGTTGTCAACAATGCAATCAGAACAATGATAAGAGAGCAGAAAACCCACCAGATTGACACCGTGCTCCAGTCTGAGCCCGAAATGCAGACTATGGACAGCTCACTGCTTAAGCTGTACCGTGATGGGATTATCACAGCTGAAACGGCGGTTAATTTTTCTTACAATCAGGATATTATGGCAAAGCGTGTTAGTAATTAATTATGTTGATTGTTCAACATGTAAGCGGTTTCTTGTGCAGTGTGCATAAAAACGTATTGAAAGATTGTAAGTTATTCAGAGGAAAAAGGTGTAGATTTTCTGTAGTTTTTATGATATAATTTTTGTAAGATGAAGTAAGTTTATACTATGAACGTGTCAATATATTCAAAACTGTAATTTGGGAGGAAACTACAATGGATAACAACAAGAAAAAAGCGTTGATTAAATCTGTTGCTGCCTTTACATTTGCAGTAAGTATGTTTGCTGCACAATCTCCTGCTGCAAGTGCGATGGAAGCTGAAGCACTGAGTACCGATGTGGCCGGTGCAACTGTTCTTTCCGACGACGATGATGAGGCTGATGTTAGCGTTTCTGCTTCTGAAGGAAATAACGATGGTACCAATGATGTTGAAACCAATGAGGATGCAACACTTGATGAGCCTGCTGCAGAAACTCCTGCTGCAGAACCGTCAGCTGAGAATATCGTAAGTGATATCGGAACACTCGGTGACGCAAGCGGTTTCAATGTGTTTGTTGAAGGTGATTACAACAACACAACCGAAAACATTGACGTTGGTAACGGCGGCATTGGCGGTAATGTTGCTATCGGCGGAGATGCAAATATTTCCGGTAACATATCAGCAGGACTCGTTGTTGTCGGCGGTGAGGTAAACGGCGGCGTATTTGATAATGGTTACACAAATGAAGGCGTTAATTTCGAAAGCACATTTGAACAGCTTCGTAATCTCTCCGATGAACTTGCTGGTCTTGAGGGTAACGGTACTGTTTCACTTGGCGATTGGACCAGCCAGATAGTTTTTGAAGGTACGGATGCAATTCTCAATGTATTCAATCTCACAACATCTGAATACAATGCTCTCAGAGGAGATAATACTCAGCTTAGTTTTGCTTTTAAGGTAGCAGATGGTTCTACCTGTATCATAAACATTACCGGTGACGGAGATATTGACCTTGGTGTTAACGCACAGACTTTTTACAATGGTCAGGCTGTAACCAATGGCAGCACATTGAATGACCTTATTCTTTTCAATGTTACAAGTGCAGGTACAGTTGTTATTAATGATAATATGGGTGCACTTCTTGCAGCTAATTCCAGTGTAATCGGTTCTACAGGAAGCAATCACTTTGAGGGTTCCCTGTTCTGTAAGGATTATACCGGCGGCAATCAGTTCGGTTCAAATGCACTCGATGATGATGACGATAATGATGTTATTGATGCTATTGATGATGTGTTAGATCCAACAGAAGATCCAACTGAGGATCCGGTTGAAGATCCAACAGAAGAGCCTACAGAGCCTTCTGAGCCAACAGAACCTTCTGAGCCTACAGAACCTTCTGAACCAACAGAGCCTTCTGAGCCAACAGAGCCTTCTGAGCCTACAGAACCTTCTGAGCCAACAGAACCTTCTGAGCCTACAGAGCCTTCTGAGCCTACAGAACCTTCTGAACCAACAGAGCCTTCTGAGCCTACAGAACCTTCTGAACCAACAGAGCCTTCTGAGCCTACAGAACCTTCTGAGCCAACAGAACCTTCTGAACCAACAGAACCTTCTGAGCCAACAGAACCTTCTGAACCAACA
>JAZQBN010000055.1:0-58496 GCA_045545795.1 Oscillospiraceae bacterium | reverse complement strand
GGTAACACACTAAGTTTATTATCAATCGACAGTACCATATACGCTTCATTGTTGATATCTAATTCGTTGTTGACATAGTTATGTTTTGATGACAATATTTTGTTGTATAACTTATTTGACTGCCCTGAAAATGAATAATATTCATATATTTGTGTTGAACCTGGTATACCACCTTGTTGTTTACTGATATCTGCTTTACTTGAAATAATGCACAAACACATAATCATGAAAAAAATCAAGAATAAAGAAAATATAATTATAGCTATTCTTTTCTTTTTTGATACATTCTTCACAGTAACATCAATCCTTTATGTAAGTGGATAATCTGCAATTGAAAGCGAATAATCAAAATCAGTAGCATACTGAGAATCATCTCTGTTAAATTTCACATAAAATTGTGTAATATCACCATTAACTGTTGATGGTATAATTATTGATGCAGGTGAGTATGTTGTAGTTTTCGTTGTAGATTCCCACCATCCTAATGACGGTAGATATATATATGATGTTGCAGATATTTTTTTGTATCCACTATTTTTTGTCCAATAAAGTAAAACTTGCTTATCATTGGCTAATTGATTAGTTACGTCAAATATCGGTGATAAAGCATATGTCATTGAGCCACCAAATGCAATTCCACTAGAATACGGTAAACTAATTGAACGCACTGAACGTGCAGAACCAGAAGCATCAAGCATATTATTAACATATGTACCAGAAACTGGAGTATACCCCATATTAAGTAATTCGTCTATAAGTTGTTCCGTTGTAAGTTCTTCGTTCTGGTATGTGATGCGGTCTTTTTCTATAAGTGCATCAGTTGCATCAACAGCTATAACATGGATATTTAACATCGTGAAACACATAGCTACACTTACTAAAGCACTAACAAATTTTTTAATGGTCATAATAATCTTCCTTTCAAATTAAATTGTTTTTTCTGTACTGTACTTTGTCAAAACTTCATAGTCACTGCCTGCATAAACAGTGAAAACTGTTTTCAAACGATATGTACCGCTTGATAAACTGCTTTTCGTGTTTGTAGCAGAACCTATGTAACCTGTGTCTGTTTCGCTCCAGCTTGCCACTGCACTCCAACCACCTGACGAAGTCTTTTTCTGTAAAGTCTGTTCCATAACAATTTTGGTCGTTTCTCCTGAATAACCTGTGGCTTTGCTCACACAAGTTGCTTTTGTTCCCGAAATTGTTAATGTAGAAGTTGCATAATCAGTATACAATGTAAACGGTGCGATGTTTTCTGCGGAAGCAATTATTCCAAAACACATTACTGATACAACAATAACACAAATTACCGAAACAAGTTTTTTAAACATAAAATTCACCCCCTATCCTGTTTATTTCAATAAAAAAGTATACCTGACTTTCTTATTCAATATTACATAACAAGATAGGAAGTGAATTCCTGACAAAATAATTTGTATTATTTTCTTATTCTACTTTTTGTACAGAGTCAGCAATGTCAATTAGTGTAGTTTTACTAATATTAGAACCTAATGAAATTATATAATCATCATTATCCCAGATTATATGATGATAATTATGATTATCCATATAATAAATAGCTTCATGCCCATTTATCATTATTGTCTCAATATCGGCATTTTCTGTATTTAAAAGTATATCATACTCTGATTTTATCCATTGATTATAATTTACTATAATATTTTCATTACTGTATATAATGTTATAAAAAATTTCATTCCGTTCCTCATAATCTACAGAATATTTGCTCATATCATAAGTAATTTCATAAATATCTTCAATTGTTTCAGGTGAATCATTTACATCAACGGCTTGAACAATTGAAAATTTCTCGAAAACATTAACAACGAACTTAATAAATGCCTCTCGTAATGCATCTACATTCATTATCGTCAATGATGAAGCTACAAGAATTCCTACAGTAAAACAAGCGGCTCTTTTTCCGAATGTGTTAATCATTTTATAGTATGGCTTTTCACGTCGCTTAATAAGCTTTGACATTTCTTTTTCAAATTTTGGTGAAAAGATGTGTTTCTCCGTATCTTGAATGGAATTTTCATATTCTTGTGTCAGTGCTTCAAATATAGCACGTTTAAATATTTCATTCGTCATATTGTTCACCTCTTTCCAATTCCAATGCTTCTTTTAATAATTTCTTCGCTCGTTCGGCTCGTTTCCACACTGTATCAACAGAAATGTTTAGCATTTTAGCAACCTCTTTTGCAGTAAATTCTTCAAGATAATACAAATAAACTATATCCTTATAAATCTGTGGAAGCTCAGAAATAACCTTCACCAACTGCGTATATTCATATTGTTCAAGAACATCAACATCCACCGTAACATTATCATTTAATTCTGCACTATGTTCAGCTTTTCTTTTATTGCTGTTATATATATTGATAGAAACATTTCTAATTATAATAACAATGTAAGCTTTAATTTCCTGACAAGGAATTTTGCGAACTTTTTCAAAATTATTTGCAATCGTTAAAAAAATCTGATGAACAGCATCTTCAACATTATGTAAAATGCTATATGCAACCGAATACATATCCTGCTTATATTTTATGTACAATTCTTCAAATTGACTTTTTCCTTCATCGTCATCAATAAGTGTAAGATAAAATCCTAACATAAATGTCACGTCCTTAAAAATATTAGCTTGTATTAATAATATTTCAAACTTATACAAAAGTCAATCAAATTCAGATTAAACGACTAAAAAAACAACATAAACAGAAAATTCCCTCACTACAACGTTACAAAATAGCCAGTAACGCTACTTTTTGTTTATGCACATATCCAAACTTTTTGCAAATAGGTTTAAAAATGCTCATTCCCATAGCTAACTTATGAGAGGCAATATATCCGTACATTGCAATACTGCACCGCACATATTTTGTGCAGGTGTACAAACTTGTAAATTGGTTCTGCAAATAGACTTAAAAAATCGGACGAAATTGTAGGTACTTATGAAAGGGTGCAATGCTCTCTCAGATTTTAATGAAAGGAATGATGCTGATGTAATCAATTTGGGAGTTGATGGATATTTTTGCTTGCAGTAGCTATTCGCAAGCATAGAAATGTAATATTACATTTCGGATTTTCGCCCGACCTTTCAGTGGCAATTCCTGCTGGCGAAATCGTGAATAATCAAGGGAACCCTACCCTTGATTTGCTGATACAGTGAACTAAAACATTTGGAAAAGAGGTAAAATTAAATGGCAAGAAAGAGAAATAAGGAAACGGTATGCACGGAGTATTCGGCTTGTGAAAGACGTGAAGTAAGCTTGCTTGCGGAGCTTGAAAAGGTGAAAGCCAAAAAAAAGCTCCTGCTGATGAGCTTGAAGAAATTGAGTTGGCAGAGCGACGTGAGAACAATGACAGGATTGGTGAAATGGTGTACAGGATTTTTGGTGACAATATTTCTCCTGATGAATTCAAGGAAAAGCTTGACGCTATTCTTACTATTGATGAGGTCAAAGAATTTGCTGAGGCTGATATTAAAAAGGAGGCTTGCTGATTGATAAGACAGAACCGCAAATACAAAAATCTTACGTTCACTTTTGAAGAATGGGAACGGATTGAGAAGTTATCCGCCGAATGCGGAATGAAAACTGCGACATATATCAAGCACATAGCTTTGAACGGAAAGGTTGTTAATCTTGATTTGCACGGCTGTCACGAGTTCGTTTCTGCTTTGAATAAAATCGGCAGCAACGTTAATCAGATTGCAAGGGTTGCCAATGCAAGCGGATATGCAACCGCTGACGAGCTTCGTCAGCTTGAAAGATTTCGGGAGGAAGTATGCCGTATATCAAGTGCATATCTGTCAGAAATTCAGTTAAAGGCTGCCTGAAATACATTGCCAATCCTGATAAAACCGAGGGGCAGTTTTTTCTTTCGGGGGTAAACTGCTCCGAGGATATTTCGATTGCTGAAAAGGAATTTTGTTTGACCTATCAGAATTATTCGCACAAGAATTTTTATGCAACACCAACCGACAATGGTAAATCATCTGTCAAAGCCTTTCACATTATTATGTCCTTTGCGGCAGGTGAATGTGATGCAGGGGTTGCACATAAAATCGGTTTGGAATGGGTTCAAAAGGCTTTCGGAGAGAACTTTCAGGCTGTTGTCGCAACTCATACTGACCGTGACTGCGTTCATAATCATATTTGTTTGTGTCCCTATGATTTGGACGGAAAGAAATTTAACAGCAACAAAAGAAGCCTTGAAAATATCCGACGGATTTCAGATGAGCTTTGCCGTGCATATGGAATTAACAAAATGGAACGGATTATGGCAGAAGAAAATCACGCCCGTGTTGGAGTAAGCTATGGCGAGTGGATACATCGTAAGCGTGGCACGTCGTGGAAAGAAATTGTCCGAAGCAAAATTAATTTTCTTGTTAAAACTGTTCCTGATTTTGCATGTCTGCTGGAAGAATTGGAACGACAGGGCTGTACTGTTAAGCGTGGGAAATATATTTCTGTGAAACTTCCCGAACAGCAGAGGTTTGTCAGGCTGAAAACCTTGGGTGTGGATTACACCGAAGGAAATCTGCGGAGGAAATTTCGGGAATATATTGAATTATTTCCAAGAGTTAAGACTGTTGCGGAAATTATTGCAGAGGTTATGGGGCAATTTGATTTTCAGACAAGGAAGTTTTCTTTTGCAAAAAGCGTACAGAATACAACGGCTATGCTTGCAAATCAGCTTAATATTGTCAACGGCGAAGGTTTGACCTCCGTTTCTATGGTTAAGGACAAGCTATTAGAGATTGAAAAGCTTGCGGAAGAAACACAGTTACAGCTTGATGATTTGGAGGACAAGAAAAAATCTGCCGAGGAGGTTATTTCAGCGGCAGAACGGTATTTCAAAAAGTATGGTATGTTCGGAAAGGCAAAGCAATATCCGAAGGCTTCGCAAAAGGCTGACAGGGAATTGCTTGACAGGTTTGGAGTAAAGTCCGCTGATGATGCCGAAAAACTTCAGACGGATATTGAAAAATATTCGGACAAGATTTCTGTTTTGCAGACTTCTGTTGATGAAATCCGTAATCGGATTGATGATTACAAAAGTATTCTTGAAGCTTGTTCGGGCGAGGATTACATATCAAGACTTGTACGGCTTGCCCGTGAGAAAATGGACGAACAGGAGAAAATCAAACTAAAAAAGCTGGAAGAGGAAACTTATGAGGTGTATTATCCGTGCAACGGAAAAAGTTTGGTTTACGATGAGCTTGAACGTATTCCGAATATTGATGATTATTTCAAGGACATCGAGGGCAGTTGGTTTGATGTTGAGGGTAAAAGCGTTGGCGACAAGCTTGAAAATATTTGCAGAAGCCGTTCAAATATTGGGGTTGGTGCTGTGATTGTTATAAATGGTCAGAAAGCATATTTTGTGGACAGGACTATGTTTAAGGCTGTTCCTGATTTTATGAGGTCGCGGGCAGAGCAAATCAGGGTTGAACAAGAAAAGATGAAACAAAATGAAAAACGAAGTGCTGTGAGGAAAACTCGCAGAAGATAAATTTAGTGCAATTGTAATGAAAAAAGCCGTTTTACTTTATCGCTTTACCACGTTGAATTTTTGTTTTAAATATGATATAATAAAAAGGAGGACACCGTTATTTGACATACAGAACTATCAAAATTACAGTGCCAAGGAGGGCGCTATATGAACACTATTGCAAGGGCACACCGCTTATTGTAAAAACATCCGCTGTTGACGGTGAGGCGGATTTGCGTGATGAATATGCGCTTGCAGAGTTGGTTTACACACTTAATAATTCGGGACGAAAGGATGATGCTTGTGAAAATTATCGAACAGCTGAAAATGAGAGGAGTTGTGCCTAAGGCGGTTTTGTACGCACGCTTTTCCTCGGATAATCAGCGTGACGAATCAATTGACGCACAGCTTCGTGCAATGACAAAATTCTGTCAGGACAATGAGGTCGTTATGGTCGGAGAATATGTTGACCGTGCAAAATCTGCTACGACAGATGACCGCCCTGAATTTCTCAGGATGATTTCTGATGCTGAACAGAAAAATTTCAACATTGTTCTTGTCCACAAGCTTGACCGATTTGCAAGAAACCGTTTTGACAGCAGCAATTACAGAAACAAGCTTAAAAAGCAGAACGTTTCTCTTGTAAGCGTACTTGAAAATCTTGATGATTCGCCTGAAAGCATTATTATGGAATCTCTGCTTGACGGTATGGCTGAATATTACTCGAAAAATCTTGCCCGTGAGGTGCGAAAGGGACACAATGAAAACGCTTTGCAGTGCAAGCACAACGGCGGACGTCCGCCATTCGGCTTCAAGGTTAATCCTGAAACACAATGCTATGAAATAGATGAAAATGAAGCTGAAGCGGTACGATATATTTTCAATAGTATAAGTGAGGGCAAAAGCTACAATGCTGTGATTGCTGACCTTAACGCTAAAGGATTTCGGACAAGAAGCGGAAATTTATTCGGCAAGAACAGCTTATATGATATGCTTCACAATGAGAAATACAAGGGTGTTTACATTTACAACCGCCGTGCCGCAAAGGATGCTGACGGGAAATTCAACAGCCGTCTGAACAAGTTTGATGATGAGATAATCCGAATTGAGGGTGGTATGCCGAGAATTATTGATGATGAGCTTTTTGAAAGCGTGAACAAGATAATTGCCTCAAGAAAACGGCTGAAAAGCTATGGCGGCAGTACGCAGAAATATTTACTGACAGGCAGAATTTTCTGCGGCAACTGCGGCAGTGCATACTGCGGAGGAATACGATATTCGGGCAAAAAGCACACGCCTTATGTTTCCTACACCTGCTCGTCTAAACAGCGTCAGGCAGGGGTGAAGTGCAGAACAAAGGAAATCCGAAGGGAATATATCGAAAGCTTTGTACTTAATGAAATTCTCAGGGCAATTCTTTCCGACGAGAATATTCCCCGAATTGTTTCATATTATCAGGATTTCTGCACACGTCAGAACAAGAGTGCAATAAATGAACTGAAGTTTCTCAGTGATAAGCTTGACGATTGCGAAGGAAGGATAAAAAATCTTGTTTCCGTAATTTCTAAATCGGGCAACGCTTCGCTGATTTCCGCACTTGAAGAAGCGGAGGCTGAAAAGGTACAGCTTTTGTCTGACATTGCAAAGACGGAAAAGAACACAAAAGCCTCGGCACTCACAGAAGATGAGATTACCGAGGCATACAAAAGGGCACGGGAATTATTCGCTGACGCAAGCACGGAGCAGAAACGGCAACTTATAAATTTATATCTGGACAAGGTGCTGATTTTTGATGATTATGTGGAAGTGTATGTAAATACACTTCCCATTACTATACGGGAAAGATTGATAAAAAGCTTTAAAAAGCGTGAACGGATTAAACTGTTGGCTTGTGAGAAATCCTATGATTTTTACCATACTATTGACCCAAAATCAATAGGGGAATTTTCAAGTCGGGACATGGGTAATAAAAAAGTCCGCAAGCAAGCTTTTTTGAAGCCTGTTGCGGATTTTTCTGGTCGAGGTGAGCCTCGCCTACCAAAGGTCATAATTATTCGCACCTCTCAAACGGCTTAACTGTGTCGTTTGAGAGCCTCATAGATTTTCTTTATTTCAGTATAGCATATTTGTGAGGGAAATGCAAGGGGTATGTGGTGTGCTGTGTGATTTTCACTCTTTGCGGTGAATTTTCACTATTTAGAGTGAAAATTCACTATTTACTGTTGACTAAAGTGAAAAAAGTGGGTATAATATATATGACTAAGTTGAATCGGAGGTGCTGAGATGCAGTTTGAAAGTGAAAATATTGAATTCAAATTAAGAGCAACGGACGATCTCTACAAGGAAGTTATTGCCTTTGCCAATACAGATGGCGGAACTATTTATATCGGCATTGATGATAATGGAAATGCCGTAGGCATTACAGACGTTGATGAAACATATACAAGAATTACAAACGGTATCCGTGATGCAATACAGCCTGATGTTACAATGTTTATCAAATACACCTTGCAGGATAATCAAGTAGTTAAAATCTCAATCGGAGAAGGAAGTTATAAACCGTACTATCTTAAATCAAAAGGACTTAAACCAAGCGGAGTATACATTCGTCAAGGCACATCAAGTGTGCAGGCTTCATCCGAACAGATACGAAGAATGATAAAGGAATCTGACGGTGATGTTTACGAAGAGATGCGTTCAATGGAACAGGACCTGACCTTTGAAGCAGCAGAGAAGGCATTCCATAAGTACAACGTTGAGTTCGCAGAGGAAAAGTACAGAGTCCTCGGAATAAAAGATACCTCCGATGCACTCTACACTAATCTTGCACATATTATTTCTGATCAGTGTACACATACAATCAAAGTTGCCGTATTCGGTGATGATATGAACACCCAGTTCAGAGACAGCAAGGAATTCACAGGCTCAGTCTTCCAACAGCTTGAAGATGCTTTCTCTTATCTTATGCTTTGCAACAAAACTACCGCTTCATTTGAAGGGCTGGAAAGAATTGACCATTCCGATTACCCCGAAGAAGCCTTGCGTGAAGCGTTGCTGAACTCAATCGTACACCGTGATTACAGCTTCAGCGGAAGTATTATAATAAATGTAAACGACAATGGGATTGAGTTCATCTCCATAGGTGGATTACTTCCCGGATTGTCCCCCGATGATATCAAAAGTGGCATTTCACAACCACGCAATAAGAAGCTTGCCGAAATATTTCATCGCCTGCATCTGATTGAATCATATGGCACAGGTATCAGAAGGATTTACAGCCTTTATCGTGATTGCAGCTTGCAGCCACGCATAGAGGTTACTACCAACACCTTTAAATTCATCCTGCCTAATATGAATAAGAGTGTGTCAATGCGGAAGGATATGCCACGTAAATCTACACTTACACCGCAAATGAAAATGATTCTGGACTATATCAATGAAAATGGCTCTATAACCGATAGTGAGATTCAGACACTTCTTGGTGTGAAGAGCACCCGTGCATACACCATAGTTAAGTCAATGAAAGGAGCAGGTCTGATAACTGCACACGGTAGAGGCACTGATAAAAAGTATACTTTATAAATAATGGACCGCATGCACCGGTAGGGTGTATGCGGTCATTTTAGTGTAATTCTATGTGCGAAGTCTACTTCTCCCCGCCATTTGCCTCGATCATCTTCATCACTGACTTGTCAAAGTCCGAAGTGATTTTCTGCGTTGCATTGAATACGTCATATTCCGACTCAGCTTTAGCCTTTGCCTGCTTTGCGGAGATCTTACCATTATCCTTCAATATCTCATAACGGCGGAAATTAAGGAACTCATTGATGCTCGCTTCGAACTCCTCCATGGTAAATGTGTTCTCACGTTCAATCAAATCCTCGATATAGTCGAAATAACCCGACACTGCCCTTTCAAGCTGACGTATCTGCTTTTCATCAAGGTAATTCTTCGCAATTGTTACATCTGATTTGAGAATACGTCCATCGGGAGCATTCTTCCATGTGGTAAGTCCCATATGCTCCTTTTCTTTGTCAGCCGATGAGTAGACGATCTCTGCCGCTGTCTGTCCTGTAATTGCGTAATGGAACTTGTTCTGCACCGTCGCATAAAATCGCTTGGTAACATCAGCATGTCTGTCATAGTCAATGCTGCACTCTGCGAAAATGTCGGTAATTTGCTGCCATATTCTGCGCTCGCTTGCACGGATAGAGCGAACTCTCTCCAGTAATTCACGGAAATAGTCCTTACCGAACACTGCCTCGCCCTGTTTCAGACGCCCATCGTCCATAGCGAAGCCTTTTATCATATACTCCTTCAGAACACCTGTTGCCCATATACGGAACTTGGTTGCCTGACGGGAATTAACACGGTATCCGACGGAGATAATTGCGTCGAGGTTGTAGAAATTTACATCCTTTGTCTGTGTTTTCCCCTCCATTGCACCATGTTGAGTGGTTGTTGCAATTTTTGCAATAACCACTTTTTCATCAAGTTCGCCTTCTTCGAATATGTTCTTTAAATGTCTGCTCACCGACGAAATATTCACTGCGAACAAATCAGCCATAGCTTTCTGGGTTACCCATATGCTGTCATTCTGTATAACAGCATTAACAGAAACATCTGACTCATCGGAATGGTACAGCACGTAATGCATCTGCTTGTTCATATCGTCCATTGCAAACCGCCTCCTCGTTTGGAATTTCAATCGTATCTGTATCAATTATACAATAAACTTTATCAGATTGCAAGGATTTCTACCGTCCACTCACTGTTATATTACAAGCTATCACGTATGATTTGAAAGACAATCGTTTCATTTACAACTGAAAGAATTGGTGAGCCAACTCATCCAAAATTTCACATATAGTATTTAGTACCCTTATAGGTTAACTTTTTACTATACGAATTTCTTATCCTAATCGTAAATTATATGGATAGAGAGAAAGAAATGTCATTACACTACATATCTGATATATGCAGATAATTCACTATATGATATTACTCTATATTGAGAGATTAATCGGTTATAACCCACACTCCTATCAGGCAGAGAACCTAACTGACGGTTTGATCCTATAATTTACTATATATGTTATAATAATTGTAAAAATCGTAGTCATCCTTGCAAAACCGTTGAAGTTTCTATAAAAGTTATAACATACATGTAAAAATACTGAAAGGAGTATTGCATATGCAGCATAAGAACTTTTCCATCACCAATGATGGTTTCGGCATACATACCTTTGAACTTAATATGCCGTGCATAACTAATAAGAGACTTTGTAAGATTATGAATCATATTGACAAGAATGATATCACTCACTTCAACATTCCCAATAGTAGGAATCTTGTTATCTACCCTTCACAGGAAGGCATGCGTGTTCATCTTATTTGTGCCCCTAATGGCATTAATGAGATAAAAGTTATCGTTTCACCTGCAAAGATTCTTGATGAAAATGCAGAACCAACAGCCATACTTACTAAAGGATGTGACTTTAATCGACTCCATCAGCTTGTCAATTCTACGATTGCAGAAGCACTGGGAAAAGACTACCACATGGATAGCTTCTATCTTTCCAGAATAGATTTATGTGTGAATATAATGCTTTCGGAAACCTATTCAGCAGAACGATATATCAAACTTATCAAACGTTCTATGAAGTACAGTAAATATGATGAGGTGGACGAGTTTAATTCAGACAAGCCAAACTCTTATAATAAGAACAAGCATAGCTTCCGCATTAAAACAGGAGATCTGACATTTACAGCATATGATAAGTACTTCCAGCTTGACGATATCGGAAAGAATTATGATGCTATGTCAAAAGGAATGTTGAGATTGGAGATAGCCGTCGATCGTGAGAATATCTGTAAAGCTGAAAGGACTTGCAACTTTACGGAAAACATACATACGCTTGAAGGTTATGCTCAAGTAAGCCGTGATGTATTCATCGACTATATACAGAAACATTTCTGCAAGGGCAGTTATTACTGCCTCACAGCTATGCACAAGATGATCAATGAATCATCATTTTCACGCAAAACAAAATCAAATATGCTTACATTTGCCGAAAGCCAATTCTCACGTAAATCATTCAGATCTGCCAAGGAGCATATCATCAAGGAATTGGATTCTAAAAGTACATGTCGCAAGATTATGGAGCATTTTGAAATTCTCAATATGAATCCCATGTCCCTTGTGCACAGGGACAAGCATGGGGAGGAAGTTATCCCGGGACTTTACGAATTACTTGGTATATAACAGGAGGAGTACTATGTCTGATAAGAAGTTCTATACAGTTGCAGAGGCTGCGGAGTTCATTGGTGTATCCACAGCAACCATGTATCATTACCTGCGTGACGGAGCAATTCAAGGAATAAAGGTCAATGACAAGACGTGGAAGATACCTGCCGAACCATTACGGAAGATGGCAGGTATTGCAGATAAGTAAAAAAATAATACCGTTCCTGCCATATCAGCGGGAACGGTATCAATTAAACATCTTCAAGTGTTTCGGTAATATTGAAGTCACCATCGATGTTTATGTTAACGTCTATCCTGTCATTGTATATTACAATGGAATCGACATAATTGTCAATTATAAGCTTTCGGTTTTCAAGGCTGCCGTTGATAAGCATTGTCTTTGCTTGCTCAAAGGCTTCGTGGAGTTCGTCTTTATCTGCGTATCCGTTTTCGGCAAGCTTTATATTTATCTCTGTAAGCTCGCTCTGACACCTTTCTCTGTCCTTTTCAAATGCGGCAAGCTGTTCAGCAAGTGCCGCCGAACCTGTCTGTGCCATTACTGTAACGATGTTTGCAATCTTTGCATTGAGGCTACTGATAGAGTTCTCACATAAGGATTTGAGTTTGATAAGTTCCTTGTTGCGGCTCTCCGCAAACTCGGTGTAGTGAAGGGAGATATCTTCAAACAGGCTTTCCTCAAAAATTCTGTCGGCAAGAAGCTTCAGTACCTTGCTTTCAATCTCATCACAGCGTATACCTTTATTGCTACAATGAACAGACCTGTTCTTGCGGCTACACCTATATGAAATATACTCTGGGAATCGGTTGGTTGCTTTCTGATAATTGCCTATATACCTTGAACCACACTCGCCGCAAATTATCTTGCCGCTGAGCAGGTAGCTTCGCTTTGCAGAAAAGGAACCCGATGCCCTCTTGCGCTTGTCAAACATTGCCTTGACCCTGTCGAATTTCTCTCTTTCTACTATACAGGGTATCTTTCCCTCGATACGCACAATATCCTCATCGGCTTTGTGCTTTCGGGAGTTGAACTTTCCGTCAGCACCCTTTGCGGCCCGCATATTGAATATGTATACACCCGTATACTTCTCATTGCAGAGTATATCCCTTATACTGCTTCGGCTGTATGCGTTGCCTGACTTGGTGCGGCAATTGTGAGTATTCATATACTCAACGATTTCCTTGTAGCTTTTACCCTCCAGGTACATATCGAAAATGCTTCTTACTATAAACGCTTCATTTTCGTTTATAACGTACTGGCGGGTAACTGGATCAACATCGAACCCTAATGGCGGCTTGCCGCCATTGTGACGACAGTTGTAAGCATTCTCCATAAGCCCTTTCATCGTTTCCCTTGAAAGGTTACGGCTATAATATTCAGCCATACCCTCGAGCAGTGACTCGAGGATAATACTTTCGGGTGTGTTGTCGAAGTTCTCAAGTACAGATACCACCCGTATACCGGCCTTTTTAAGAGTGTGCTTGTACACTGCGCTGTCATATCTGTCACGAGAGAATCTGTCAAGCTTGTGTACGATCACCGCTTCTACATTAAGAAGCGGTGCCTCGTGTATGAGTTTCTGAAACTCGGGACGGTTGTCCGTGGTTGCAGACCTTGCGGAGTCAGCGTAGAACTGTACAATTTCGTACCCCTCACGCTCCGCAAATGATTTGATCGCACGTTTCTGAGCGTCAATGCTCTCCTCACGCTGATTACTGCTGCTGAAACGTGCATAAGCAACAGCCCTTTTCAAACGCTCGGACATTTACCTGCTCCCCTCCTTCTTGATCTTGTTAAGAACGGAGTAGACGCAAAGAAGTGCAATGTCTTCCTTGACTTTCTTTGGCACAGGCTTACCTGTGGCTGCGACCTTAATAGGTCTTTCGGTAGTTGTAGTCATAATAATATCCTCCTTTTGTAATGGGGTCTTTGGTATAATATATACCTGAGTTGTCGAGGACGACAATTTTTATGACAGATAGTTATCCTAATTAACTGCAGTATTTGTCATGCAGCTTTGACGCAAATTCGTCATTTGCACGTTGTTGTGACAAAAAGACAAACTTTTGCGATAATACGGATTGCTCTGAACTAAACTCAAATAGCTTGATTGTTTCAGCAACAGTTTCATGCAATTTATGTAAAAACCTCGCATCATAATAATACGAATTTGCTTTGAAAATATTGGCTGCCTCAGGACAGTTATATTTGCGGATTTTGTTACAGGCATCAAACCAGTTTAGAGAATCGTAATCAATAACATGCCACCTCTCAGAGGCATATTCTTCATCAAAGCAACATTCGTATCTTACACCTATACTTTCGCTACTGATTATGCCTGTGTCATGTATTACAGCTAATCGTTGTAAGGCAAGTATAAGAAGATAGCAATATACTCTGTTATCCTGTGGGTTTTGAGAAGCACTAAGATAACTATCAAGTTTTCTGACTGCCTCTTCTAACTTTTCGACATCATGTGCCGAATAGAGCCAAGCATAATTTGAAAACAAACTGTAGCGTTTATCCTTTGTAAGATAGTATGCTCTGCCTGCTACCTTTTTTAAAAGTTTAGCCTTATATTGAGGACATATTACCCCTGACATATCATATTCCAATGTGCAGAATACATCTTTGACTAGTTCTGCGTCGCTAACTTCGTTAATGATATTACCTGCTTTTGTTGAAATGTCACTACTATACTTTCCGAAATCATTGCTTAACATACAGAAGTAGGTTAACCAATGCTTGTACGGCATTACATCAGAATGCTTATCCAATAACTCATACAGTGTTTTAGGATATTCCTTGTTTTGTATAATATAGCCTGTAATAACAAGGTCAGCTTCGTAATCTGAAGAGATTTGTACATCTTTAAAGTCATCATTTTTATTCAATTCATCAAGAGCAAAGTGTTTGTTCATGTTAAATCCTCCTTGTTTAATTTTAACTTATATACACGCATTGTTGTGCCATTAATTGTCATTCTACTGTCGTTACGCCATTGCGTAATAGGCCGTTCACTTTCAACATCAACAAGCAGCTTCATAGATGTTAAGGCTTGTATTATATCTGTATCCTTGATATGGATATTCCCGGGGATCTCTTTACGAATCATAGAGAATAGACGCTTCTTTTGTGGGCATGTAAATATCAATACTTCATCTTTTTGATACGCAATTGCTTCGGTATCTGTAAGCTTTGCTTCGATTTCTGTACGTTTGCACGCTTTAAGCGTATATGACGCAGTCATGCCTTCTGTTATGATTTCATTAAGAACCTTATTAATATAATAAGGCAGTGAGGATTCGTAAAGTTGTATGGTCTGCATTTCAGCAGAACGTCTTAGCAGTTCCTTTAATTCGGTCTTCAAATCTGCAATTTTATTATCAGATATCCCAACCATACTAAGGAAATCTGATATGAAATTGAAGAAGTTAAACAGCTGGGTGTGGCTATCAGTAATTCTTCCATAGCTGTAATCATTGTAACTCACCTCCTTCCTTGCGGTATAATAACCGTTTGAAAGTTCTGGGATATCAATTATATTACCATCCGATATAGTAAGCTGTGAGATAAACCAATTCAAATATGTCTTAAAGAACTTATCCCTTTCGGTCTTGTGACGTTCAAGACTTTCAACCTGCTCAAAGCATATCTCACCTCGGTGAAATTCGACAGGCAAAATTCTTAGAACACTAGACTCTACAGTAAGAAACAATGCTTCAGCAGTTACTACCGCCCATGAACTTGTCTCGGCAAGTTTGCCACAAGCAGTTTCCTTTTCTGCTCCTACGTCACCGTATGTACGAAGAATCAGTTCAAGTTTGTCTAATACTTTCCTCGAACTTCTTCCTATGGATACATGCGGAATATCATCAATAATGATTACTCCGCTATATACCGAGGATATTTTCTTCTGTAATGCGGCTTCTGTTGCGGTTGAGACAGCAATAAATCTATCGCCACTGTATGCATCGAAGAAAGCCTTGCATATGGTAGTCTTGCCACTACCACTCTCACCGAAAATGTATGGAAGGACAGTTGGTAAGCATCTGCGTCTGATATCCGGTGGCAACTTCTTAATAGTTTCAAAAGAAAGTCCCATCAGTTGTACCATTAATAGTAATAGTGCTTTTCCTTCCGGACAGCATTTCATAAATTGGTGGAACATATATTGGCATACGTCCCCATCCTCTTGTGGAATTGTTGATGTACAAGGAATTGGCAACATAGAATCTTTGTATATCAGGAATTCTTGATCAAAAGTCAAGCCTTCACCAAAGTATTCCTCTGTGGAATCCAAGCCATATTTAGCAGTAAGCATATAAACGTCATACAAGATGGTGTAGTCCTTGTCTGACATAATGCCGTACTGCTTAATAAGGATAAGCTTGCTTTTAAAGCCCTCTCGTGTCAGTTCATCTTGACTGAAGTATATCTCTTCTGTCCTGTAATCTGCATATACCACAAGTGCTTCCATGCGTTTCTGACAGGTACCGATTTTGTCATATATCCTGTGTTCCTTGAGAGGTAAGACAATAAGCTTACATACCGTAGAACTCTTTCCGTAACTGATTTGGAAGATCTTATCAGTTTCTAATAGGACAATTTGGGCTTCACTTTTAAGCAGTTTGGCTGTGTCGGTTACTAACTTCTTAGTGTCAATTGCTTGGATATCTTTTATATGGATCATTATAAACTCCTCCTTTGTATAGTAAGTGTTTATATATTACCATAGTTCATTATGTGGGTACAAAGGACTATATTTTTTTCAAAATGTATCCCTTGACAGAACAAATCAGTAAATATCCAATTCACCACCAACAGATAACCCCCGTAAGGCGCTATATTATGCGTCTTACGGGGGTAAATCTTTTAGGTATCGCTTTTGTCAAATTTACCAGTATTTCAATATCTGCAGGGCAGAACTCATACTTTGGTATCTCATCAGGAGTAATCCACTTCAAATCGTTGTGTTCAACGAGCTTCGGCACACCTTCTGCGATTTTAGCGTTAAATACAGTAAGTCTGATAGTGATATCGGGATATTCGTGAATAGCTTCGGTGAAAACATCGTCAACTTCAAGCGTAATGTCAAGTTCTTCTTTGCATTCACGAATTAAAGCCTGTTCTTTGGTTTCGCCAGGTTCAACTTTTCCACCGACAAATTCCCATAGAAGTGGTCTTGCCTTGTTGGCAGGACGCTGACATATCATAAACTTGTCGTTATCCCGTATAAGAGCTGCAACTACTTCCGTCATTATCCCACCACCAGTTTATTAGTTTTCTTGATGAATTTTGCAGGGATATGCCTCTTAAGCTTCCATACAATATTCATCGGTTTCGAGCCTTCACAGCTAACAAAGTCAGCCAAGCCCAAGAATGTATACGGAGAAGCACCCAGCTTGTCCTTTTTGTATTCACGAACAAACAAAAGCTCCATGTCTCTGGTTGTTCTGTGCTTCATATAACGTTGACCGGTGTTGCTTTCCTGAGAGGTCGTGCTCTGGCTCTGCCAGTGGAACAATGTATCATTGATAGAATAATCGTTATACATTGTGGTCGGAGAATAGTCCTTCTCTGCTTTGTTAAGCGTTACAAAATGAACGTCAACCTTCTTGTCAGGAAGATATTTTGTACCTTCTCTGACTGTATTCGGTTTTAAGAAGTCAAGCGCAACAAGAATTTGATCTCTTGAATATGTGCAATGAAGGTCGAGGGGACATTCAAAGCCTAAGTCAACCTGCTCATCAACAAAGTCAATTCTGTCGTAGTTATAATACAGAATATCGAGCATTTCTGCCAACATAACAGGCGATTTCTGAAGCTGTCTGAAACCTTCGAGAAGGTCGGTAAATCCACATTCTTCATAAGTTTTTTGCCAGATTGTAAACTGTAACATTTGCCACATTCTGATTTCGCCTTCACTGAAATCATCAAGAGTATACTTATCAATTTCGGGAAGGAAATCAACTATAAATTCAATCCAACGTCTTGAATCTATGCTGCAAATACGTGGGAATGCCTTTGTCATTATAGTTTCAAGTTCTTCATCGAACTCAGACTTAACACCTGCTATCTGACATAACCTTGCAAAACTGTTTTTGGTGTTGTAAATAGCCGAAAAGTCAATATAATAGTAGGTGAGGAAGTTTTCGAGAGTGAGTTCAAGACCTGTATCATCGGCAAAAGTAGAAAGTTTACCAACGATAGCAATTTTATTTCCAACGCTTTTCTTGATATTATCAAGGATATATTCAGCAGCTTTTTCTTCAAGCTGAATATAGCAACCCTTCGGAAGTGAGATAAATCCATTCTTGATTTCGTTCTGAACGCTCTTTCCGCTGTCAGATAAAAGGGCAGAGAACTTATTTTCAAAGCTGTACTTTCTGTTAGCCTGTCCGATAAAATCAAGAACAGTAAGACATTCCTTGCCCTCGGATAAACGCAAGCCACGTCCAAGCTGCTGCAAAAACACAGTCAAGCTTTCAGTAGGACGAAGGAACAGGATTGTGTTTATCTCAGGAATATCCACACCCTCATTATAAAGGTCTACTGCAAAGATAAACGTAATTTCACCGCTAACAAGTCGCTTGTTGGCAGTTCTTCTTTCATCTGGCGAACTATCCGCAGTAAGCGCCATTGATTTGATACCCGCTTGATTGAACTTTTCAGCCATATAGAAGGCGTGCTCTTTCGATACGCAGAAGCCAAGACCTGTAACCTTACTCATATCCGTAACAATGCGGTTAATCTGCTTTAAAATCAGCATTGTGCGAATATCATTTCCGGTATAAACATTAGAAAGTGCTGAACGCTCATAACCGCCTCTTGACCATTTAACATCTGTAAGGTCAACAGTATCAGAGATGCCGAAATACTGAAACGGACAAAGAAGCTTTCTATCAATCGCTTCGGGGAGTCTGATTTCAGCCGCTACTCTGTTGTCAAAGTAGTCAAGAACACTCTTTCCGTCCATACGCTCAGGGGTTGCAGTAAGTCCAAGCAAAATTTTAGGCTTGTAATACTGCAACAGCTCTGTATATGTAGGCGCAGCAGCATGGTGGAATTCGTCCACTATAATGAAGTCATAAAAATCTGGGGATGTCTTCTCAGTAAGGGAACGCGAATTCAAGGTCTGAATTGATACAAATAGATGATCAAGGCTGTTAGGTGTATATCCCCCAACAAACAATTCACCGAAATTGCCGTCCTTTAAGATCCCACGGAAGCATTTAATACTCTGACGGAGGATTTCTTCTCTATGAGCAACAAAGAGAAGACGACAAGGCTTGCCCGGGTGTTCACGTACAAAGCGTCTGTAATCAAAAGCAGAGATAACGGTTTTACCCGTACCAGTTGCTGCGACAAGGAGATTCTTATACTTGTTACGGATTTTTCTTTCCGCATCAAGCTTATCAAGAATTGACTGCTGATATGGGTAAGGGAAGATGTCAAAACTGTAATCAGTGTTATCGTCAAGAGACATATACTTTTCAGCGCTAAGTGCCTGAACAAGCTGTTCCTTGTCGGTTTCGTTATAATCGTTAAACTCGTTGCTGTTCCAGTAGCTGTCAAAGGTAGCAGAAATCTTCTTGATTGTTTCTGGCAGGTCGTGGGCTGTAATTTTCAAGTTCCATTCAAGACCGCTTGAGATCGCTGCATTAGAGAGGTTAGAAGAACCTACATAAGCTGTTGTAAAGCCTGTGTTGCGATAGAAAACATACGACTTAGCGTGAAGTCGTGTGGATTTGGTATTGTATGAGATCTTAATCTGTGTATTAGGAAGCTTGCGTAATTCTTCGATAGCCTTAACATCAGTCGCACCCATATATGAAGTAGTGATAACTCTAAGCTGACCGCCATTCTTTGTAAACTCAGTCAGTTCATCAATAATAAGGCGCAGACCACTCCATTTAATAAAGGAAACAAGCATATCAACCCTGTTGCATGACACAATTTCCTTCTTAAGCTCTGTCATCATACTTGGCTCATTAAGTGAACCAGTAAAAAGCGAGCTTGAAGCAAGAGATGTTTCGGGACGTGTCATATTGATTTTGCCACTAACAGCAGAAATGTTGTTCTGACGGTTGACAACTGCCAAAAGCTGTTCCGCACGCTCATCAACAGTGTTGCCGTCAAATTCGTCATCGCCTGTAACTTCAGCAACAGTAGATACAATTCTGTTGGCAAGCTTTAACTGTTCAGAAATATCGTTACTCTGCACCTGACGCAAACCCTTTTCAACTACCTCCGCAATATATTTCGCAAGGATAGCAGGGGCTTCGGCATTATCTATTTTATTTGTATCAACAATCTGTTCGGGATTCTCAAGCTCTGAACTGAGTGCTTTCGATATGACTTGTTCGTATAAACCTTCGTTAAGCATATAAACGCACCTCCATAATACTATTATATTTTGACTTATTATATCATAAAAAAGTATGAAAAACAACTATATCTGTTATATGTTTCCTAATACTAAAAGATACAGGTTATACCGTTGTGGTATAACCTGTATCTTTTTATCCATAAATCACCCTCTCCAAAGCATCCTTCGGAATCCTCCATACCTTCCCCACCTTAAACCCCGGTAGCTTCTTCTCACGGAGCAGGTTGTACACGGTAGTCAGACTCACGCAAAGCTCGTCCGCTACCTCATATGGTGTCAAGTAATCTGTATAATCAGTAATCATATAATTACCCCTTTCATTTGTATTAGTAATTTGTTGCAATTTAGCGCAATTTGTCAAACTTGGAATATATATTATTCTAATGCATAATCGTAATACCCCCGTAAATCCTTGGCTTTCGCAGGATTTACGGGGTAATTTTATGCTATCATAAATCCTGATGTTCAAGATGTAACATCAGGCAAAACGGCAGGATATACACATATTTTCAGTTAATGAAAGGAGCGTGATACTTATGGGTAAAATCATCGGAACCCTAATCGTTGCCGTGGTTTCGGCAGTAGTACGGTCATTCTTCGATGACTAAAAATGCGACAAATTGCGAAAGGTTGTGATAACTGTGGATAACAAAAGCGATATCATTTTAAAGGTAATCGCAGTAGTGGCAGGGGCAGCAGCTCTTGCCATTTGCAACAGCCTTGAAGAAAAGGCAAACAGCGAGGTGTTGAAGATATGCACTTCCAAGGACAGCGATACTTAACCCGTGGAGTTCAGAGGTCAATCCCGTTCGAACTCCAATTCTTTATGTGGAAACTGATTGACCAACTCGCTGAACCAAAGGACTACTTCCAGGTATTCAAACTTACGGTTCAAAACGGCAAACAGCACATATCCCACGAATCGGAGCAACCCGAATATCACAAGGAGTACGACATTGAAATAGCAAATCCAATTACAGCAAAAATCTACGTCATCGACGATGACACACATTGCACTATGCTTTTAGCAGAAGAATATTAAACCATTGGGACAAGCCACAAGGCTTGTCCCATTTTGTATTTTAGGAGGAATTAAAATGAGCGATACATTTGTATGCACCCACTGCGGCGAGCAATGGGATATTGAGGACAGACACAATTTCGACGGAGCAGAACTTTGCCCCGATTGTTTCCACGAAGAAACCGTAGTATGCGAACACTGTGGCAGACGCATTTGGTCAGACAATGCCGTTGACAGTGACAGAGTTCTTTGCGAAGGATGCTATGAGGATTACTACGTTAACTGTGAGGGTTGTGGACGCACACTTCACAACGATGACGCATATTACTTTGATGACGGCAACGATTATCCATATTGCCACAACTGTTACGAACAACGTTGTTCGGGAGAGTACATCCACGATTACAGCTTCAAGCCTGAGCCCATTTTCTATGGTGACGGTAACCGCTACTTTGGTGTAGAACTTGAAATCGACGAGGGCGGACACGATGATGGCAACGCAGAGAAGCTTACCGACATTGCTAACACCAATGACGAGAAACGCATATATATCAAGCACGATGGAAGTCTGAATGACGGTATGGAAATTGTCACACATCCAATGTCTCTCGACTATCATCTGAATGAAATGCCCTGGGAGAACGTGATGTCAAAGGCAATACGAATGGGATATCTTTCCCATAAGACAACTACTTGTGGCTTACATATTCATGTCAACAGGAATACTTTTGGCAGTAACCATGAGGAACAGGAAGAGTGCATTTCAAGGGTACTCTTCTTTGTGGAAAGGTTCTGGCAGGAACTGTTGAAGTTCTCACGAAGAACCGAAGGACAGCTTGCACGCTGGGCGGCAAGATACGGAATCAAGGAAAGCCCTAAAGCTACTCTTGACAATGCGAAGAAGAATTACTCGGGAAGATATACCTGCGTAAATCTGACGAATTATCATACTATTGAGTTCCGCATATTCCGTGGTACTCTGAAGTACAGCACCTTGGTTGCAACGCTTCAGCTTGTCAACAAAATCTGCGATATTGCAATTCGTATGACTGATGGTGAACTGACTTCGTTGAATTGGTGCGACTTCGTATCAAGTATTGATGAACCCGAGCTGATTAACTATCTGAAAGAGCGTAGACTCTATGTAAACGAACCTATTGAATGTGAGGAGGATGTATAATGTGTTGCTTATTTGGACTTATTGATTATGGTAACGTATTTTCGGCAAGGGAGAAGAATAAGATTATCAAGATTTTATCGACAGAATGTGAAGCAAGAGGAACAGACGCTACTGGTATTGCTTTCAATACTCATACTGGCTTGCATATCTACAAACGTCCTCTTGCGGCTCATCAGCTTTGGTATCGCATTCCTGAGAATGCCAACATCGTTATGGGGCACACCAGAATGACTACTCAGGGCAGTGAGAAGCTTAACTACAATAACCACCCATTCCCAGGGCACGTTGACAAGATGAACTTTGCTCTTGCTCATAATGGAGTTCTGCATAACGATTATCGTCTGAAAGAAACGGAGAAATTGCCATACACGCACATTCAGACCGACAGCTATGTTGCTGTGCAACTTATTGAGAAAGAAAATACCCTTGGTTTCGATGCCATTCGTAAGATGGCTGAAAAGACCAAGGGTTCTTTCTGTTATACAGTGTTGGACGATAGGAATAACCTGTACTTCGTAAAGGGTGACAATCCTTTGGCAATCTACAAGTTTAACGGGTTCTATATATACGCAAGTACTGATGACATTCTGACAAAAGCTATCAAGCGATTGGGTTATATGAATTACAGCAAGGTCAATGTTGCCTGCGGTGATATTCTGCGTATCAATTCTTACGGAGCAATTGAGGTACAGCAGTTTGAGTTTCCTGATACTTACGGAGATTACTACGGCTTTTTTCACCCTACGGCATACGATGACACAGCAATCGAAATGCTGACGGAGTATGCCGGTTACTTTGGGATAAACGAGGAGGACGTGGTAATGCTTTATGATTACGGCTATGATGAGTTTGACATTGAGTGCATGCTTTACGAGCCGGCTGAGATGCAGAGGTGTATTGAAGAACTGCGGATGATGGAGATTGTGCTAAAAGAATAGCCAGATTATTACTTTGCAATAAGCTGGCTATTCCTAAATGTCCCGATAGGGTTGGTCTTGGCTGTGGAACGTGCCACAATTCGGATTTCAACTCTATCGGTACTATTTATGCTTGATTTTTTGAGTGCCGTTAAAGTGTAGTCTAAAAGGACACCTTAGCGGTTGGTAGGAGGTATTTATGAAAGTCGGATACATACGAGTTTCCACCGAGGAACAGAACACGGCTCGACAGGAGGTTCTGATGGAACAGCTTGAGGTCGAGAAGATCTACATTGACAAGCTTTCTGGCAAGTCAAAGGACAGACCACAGCTTAAAGCTATGCTCGGTTTTGTTCGTACAGGTGACACGGTTATCGTTGAATCCATCTCACGATTTGCAAGGAACACCCGTGACCTGCTTGAGCTGATTGATTTGCTGACAGAGAAAGGTGTAGAGTTCATCAGCAAGAAAGAGAGCATTGACACTGCTACACCTGCAGGAAAGTTTATGCTTACGGTATTTGCGGCTGTTGCCGAACTTGAGCGTGGATACATCCTCGACAGACAGAAAGAGGGCATAGCTATTGCAAAGGCACAGGGCAAATACACGGGCAGAAAATCCAAAGCTGTTGATGAGCAGCTTTGGAATGAATTGTATCGGAAGTGGCAGAACGGTGAGGTTACTGCTGTCGAGTTTATGCGCAAGGTTGGTCTTAGCAAGAGTGCGTTTTATAGGAGGGTGAGAAATTATGAGAGAGGAGATTTATGAATTGAAGGCGAGGTATACCTCGGGTATGAGAGTGCGTCTGATTTGCATGTCAGGCGAACCTCAGATGTATTGCGGCTTAGAAGGCACGGTCAGAATGGTTGATGATATGGGGCAGATTCATGTTCGGTGGGATAACGGGTCTACCTTGGCATTGAATGTTGATGTGGATGCGTTTGAGGTTGTGGGGTAAAGAGAAGGACTTCGGAACTAAAATCCGAAGTCCTTCTGCTATTTTTTGTTGAAGAAATTAATTTCGTCACTATTGCACTGCGTAGCCTCATCGCTGATAATGTTGATATGGAAAACGTGTCCCGCTGATGGATCAGAATGTCCGTATTCCTCGTAAGTATGCGGTATTTTAAGTCCTTCAAGCTTTGATTTCATTATATCGGAGCAACTGCACAGATCATCGTTTACGCTGACCATAAGGAATGTTTCGGGGAATTTATCATTCATATACTCAAGAATATTCTCAGTACTCCTCTGAATATCTTCAGACATTTCCTCAGGCAGATACCACGCTACACACTCATCGTTGTCACTTAACTCATACACACCGCAATTTAAAGCTACCTTTGCAGGTATAGTAGCATCAAGTTCATTAAGTTCATCAAACAACTTTCTATACTCGGAATTGGTTGCATAAATCGCATACTGGCTTACAAGCTGTGCACCTGCTGAATCACCTACCATATATAAGCGTGAAAGGTCAAGCTTGTACTGCTCGGCATTTTTTGAAATATAGTCCATAAGTCTGCATACATCAGAAAATCCACAGGGATACTTGTACTCAGGGGCAAGTCGGTAGTTGAAATTAACTACTGCAAAGCCTTGCTCAGCAAGGTGCTTGGTGTAACGGCTGTAAAGTTCCTTGTCACCATAAAACCAACCGCCGCCATGTATGCTTACAATGACAGGGTAAGAAGCAGCAAACATTTCCTGAGGATAATAAATGTCTGCAAGGTGATACTGTTTCTCGTGCTCGGTTGCAGATTTGGCATAAACGATATCAACTACCTGCGTTATATTTGTGGGCATGAGGATTTTAGCGTCACGTTTTGCGTCACTTGTTGCCCATTGTATACGCTTCTCGTTAGCTTTGAATATCTCAGTTGTGTTAGCATCTGATACAATTGAGTTTGAACAGCCATTAGTACAGCCAAGTGTATTCCAACCAACATTATTCACTTGCAGTTTGCGTTCTTTCATATGTGATTTCAACTTCTTTTCAATCTGATTATATACGTGGTGGTCAGGGATTACAGCACGGTTATTATAATTGATATACCCATTTACATATAATGCAGCAACGTTCTGAATCACTATAGGTGATTTCTGAATATCATCATTCAGATAATAATTCAAGCCAAAAGTAACCTGCATACTTCCTTCGTGCATACCATTGATTTGTTTAAACGGTTCCTCCCACAGGCTATGATTGTATTGCGAATTAGATTTTGAATATATAGAAGACTCAGGAACATGCACTGTCAACTTATTGAATTTTGCGTTAGTAAGACACAACATACCCCTTTTGGGTGCTTCAACACTATAAATTCGTAATTGATCAGCTTTTGTTAACTTAATAATACATAACGGCATTGTTTCGCTTAATACAACATCCTTGACATTGTAGCTTATACCTGGACATAACTGACTGAATTCTTCGTTGTAATATACTTTCAGAAGTTCCTCGGGATACACTTCATCAGGCTTCACTATCCAAAGGTCAAATTCAGCATTGCTAATAGTATATACATCAGAAATGATTGACTCACACTTGAATATGTAATTGCGGTGTCGTTTATTCAAAGCCGTTCTATACAAGATATCGTTATAAAACATGAAGTTTGTCAGCACTGTCAGTACATGTTTATATTTAGGATCAGCAATTAGCTTAATAACTTCGTAAACCATCTCTTTTTGAGATATAAAGCAATCGTTATCATCCCTATAAACACCAAGCCATTCATTTGCTGTTGAAATACAACCCTCATCATTTAATATAGATTCAAAATCGGTAATATCTTCATATGCAGCAACACACTTAAACATAGAGTGCTTCATATGTTTAAATTTAAGATCCTCTATGCATTTAAACTTATGGTTCTTTGCACATTTAAGCTTGTGGTTATTGGAACATTTAAATGTATGGTTCTTTGCACATTTAAAATTAGGAATAGTTATGCATTTTTGATATTGAAGATAACCAAACTCTTTGATGAACTTCCTGCACATTAACATAGAGAGAGAAATATCGACATTAACATCCATATCAGACTTGTGCTGACACATATGATTAATTATCTTTGCGTACTCATCTGATTTAAGATAATACTGATATGTACCTACATGGCGTTCAAACCAGATAAATGCCATCTTGAAATTCAAGTTTGTACAACTTCGTAGGGTTGAATTGTATATTGATGCATATACTAAAGCATTTATTGCTTTAGTATACACACCTTGGGCATCCTTTAATTGTTTCTGACTAACAGATATAGATACAGTAGGCATTGTAAGGCTTTCCGTCAACTTGTCTATACCTTTATTAGTAATCTTCTTTTTGTCTTTAATTTTACACAAGTTTGATTTGACTGTTGTATTATAGTTAGTTATAAATGAGAAAATGATAGCCGGCAAATAAGTGCAAATAACACCCCCGTATATTACTTCGAATGTGAGTCTTGGTTTGGAGGATTTCTGACAGTTATCATTACTTAGGTGCTTGCTGAGTTTAACTCTATAATTTTCAAAGTCATTCTGATATTGCATGAGTACTTTTATCAATGATTCTATATCTTTTAGTATATTTTCACGGTCTGTGCTCGACATCAATTTAATATTAAGACATTCTTTATCGCTAATTTGAGTTAATGTATCATTAATTACTGATGTATCAACATACTTGCTGATATCAATTTCTGGTCCCTCATTTTGCATATATGCTATAATAGCGCTCTTGATAGCATCTTTAAGAAAGTACTCATGTACATGCTCGGACATAATAAAATACGCTAAAGCATAATGAGCATCAATGTATTGATACCCTTGCTCAATATTATCCCATTCCATATCCAAAGGTGGTATTGCATCATCTGTTATACGCTTGCCATCATTGAACAACGAATACATATTATGGAAATCACTATTATACATACCTAACATAATATAACCTCCTACATACCCCTTTTACCGCAATAATATCACACTTACCTGCTGATTTCAAGGTCGGATATGTAGAAATTGACGTTATGTTTTTATGGAATACGCTGACACCCATTTTGACACCCAATAATACAAAAACTCCCCCGTCATCTGACAGGGGAGTTTTTCGTCATATTCAATTATGACCTTTGATGGTCGAGGTGACGGGATTCGAACCCACGGCCTCTTCGTCCCGAACGAAGCGCTCTACCAAACTGAGCCACACCTCGATAATTTCAACGGTTAATATTATAGCACACAAAAGTTGATTTGTAAAGGGGTTTTTGAAAATTTAGCCGTGTTGGTTTGGGGTGGAATTTGTTGACAAGCGTGAAAATTTGGGGTAAAATTATGTCAGACGATTACATCGGAGGAACAACTTATGAAGAAAAAACTTGTTTTCGGCAGCCTGCTTTTATCGGCAGTAATAATTGTCAGCTTATTACTGTATTTCACCTCTGATTACTACCTTTTAAAAACAGGTATCTATGACAACTCGTATCTGAAAGCGTATGATATTGTTAAATCAGAAGCATTGATAGGCAAGACTCCTGCAGAATGTTATGATATTTTAATCAGTTCAAATGCTCTTGTATTTGATGAAAAAACAGAACCTGATATATTAAATGATACTGAAAAAAGCATTTCAATATCATGGAACAAAAGTATAACTGCTTATGCAAAGGCAAATTACAATGTTGGTTACGGAACAGATTGGAGCGACCATAAGCAAAGGAGTTTTTATCTTGTGCTTTATTTTAATGAGGATATGGAAGTGATTTACGCAGAAATGCTTCCGAATGAGAAAGGCGGATAATTTCACGAATTACAACAAACGCATATATACCAAGCCCACACCCGTGGGCTTTTTCTTTTGCCTGTAATTGTCCAACCTCTCCTCTGCATAGACTTGCAGAAAGGAGTGATTTTGTATGGGCAACGGTCACGGCGGTGACTTTATTATTGAGAGGAACGGCGAAAAGGTTATTGCGCTTGCGGGCAACCCAAACGTGGGCAAGTCCACGGTTTTCAATGCTCTTACGGGTATGAAGCAACACACGGGTAACTGGACGGGCAAGACGGTACAAAATGCCCAGGGACGCTGTTCACGGGGCGGCACGGACTACGTTATTGTTGATATCCCTGGGACGTACTCCCTTATCCCTCATTCCGCTGAGGAGGAAGCGGCGAGGGACTTCATCTGCTTCGGCAGACCCGATGCTGTTGCGGTTGTATGCGATGCGACCTGTCTTGAACGTAATCTCAATCTTGCGTTGCAGATTATTGAGGTTACGCCGAAGGTAGTGCTTTGCGTGAACCTTATGGACGAAGCTGAGAAAAAGAAGATACGAATTGACACGGCTAAGCTGTCCGAAATGCTTGGAGTACCTGTCTGTACGGCTTCCGCACGTGACGGTGACGGAATTGAACGGCTTATGGAGTTACTTCCCGAGGCTATGGAAAAACAGCGTGCTGAAAAGCCTTGTGTAACGTACCCTGAGGAGATTGAAAAGGCTTTGGGCAAGGTTACTCCGATACTGGAAAAGCTTTCGGGGGGCACGCTGCCGTGCCGCTGGCTTGCGTTGAAGCTGTTGGAAAACAACGAGGCTGACGCTTCACAGCTTGCACTTTTTATGGGACGGGAAATTGCTGAAAATGATGAATTGATTGATGCGGTTTCGGCAGCACGGATTTTTCTTTCGGGGCAGGGTATCAACGAGGAAAAACTGTCAGATATTGTTACGGCGGCTTATGTGCGGCGAGGGGAAGAAATTGCGGAAAAGTGCGTGACCTTTGAGAAGAAAAATTATTACGAGCGTGACAGACGGATTGACAAGGTGCTGACCCACAGAATCTGGGGCGTGCCGATTATGATTTTGCTTCTGCTGGGGATTTTCTGGATAACGGTTGAGGGAGCAAATTACCCGTCGGCACTGCTGTCTAAGGGATTGTTTGCACTGGGTGACAGGCTTTCGGAGGGGCTTATCTTTATGGGCGTGCCCGAATGGGTGCGGAGTATGCTTGTTGACGGAGTGTACCGTGTGCTTGCGTGGGTTGTTTCGGTAATGCTTCCGCCTATGGCAATTTTCTTTCCGTTGTTCACGCTGTTGGAGGACGTGGGCTACCTGCCGAGAATTGCCTTTAACCTTGACAAGGGCTTCAAGTGTGCAGGTACTTGCGGCAAACAGGCACTTACTATGGCAATGGGGTTTGGGTGCAACGCTGTCGGGGTAACGGGGTGCCGAATTATCGACTCGCCGAGAGAGCGGCTGATTGCAATTCTGACAAATGCGTTTGTGCCCTGTAACGGGAGATTTCCGACTCTTATTGCGATAATAACAATGTTCCTCGCGGCAGGAGGCGGTTTGCTCCAAAGCTTCACGGGGGTTGCAATTCTCACGGGGGTAATCGTGCTGGGTGTGCTGCTGACATTTGCGGTGTCAAAGTTGCTTTCGGTAACGCTGTTAAAGGGCGTGCCCTCGTCATTTACACTGGAACTGCCGCCCTACCGCCGCCCTCAATTCGGCAAGGTTATCGTACGTTCAATTCTTGACAGGACAGTTTTCGTGCTGGGACGTGCGGTTGCTGTTGCGGCACCTGCGGGGCTTGTGATATGGATTTTGGGCACGGTGCAAATCGGCGACACGTCCTTGCTTATGCACTGTGCGGACTTCCTCGACCCCTTTGCACAGTTTATAGGACTTGACGGAGTAATTCTGCTTGCGTTCATTCTGGGATTTCCTGCGAATGAAATCGTTGTACCGATAATGCTTATGGCGTACACCGCTTCGGGCACACTTGTGGAGTACGAAAGCCTTGCCTCGCTTAAAGCAATTCTTGTTGACAACGGCTGGACGGTTTCAACAGCGATTTGCACGATGATTTTTATGCTTTGCCATTTTCCTTGTTCAACAACCTGCCTGACAGTTAAAAAAGAAACGGGTTCTTTCAAGTGGACGCTTCTTGCGGCAGCAATTCCGACAGTAGTGGGGATAATTCTTTGTGCAGCTGTAAATGCGGTGATGTAAATTATGATTTATCAAAACAACCAATTAACTGCGTAAATTTGTTTCCCGAAATAACAAGTTTTCCAAAAATAAATTTGCGGAAAATTTGCCCTTGACAAGCTGTCGGGAAAGTGATATACTGATAAGGTATCCTCGTCTGCGTATCGTCGCAGGCGTAATCCAAGAGGAGGTGTTTTTAATGGCAAAGGTAAACGAAACTTATGAGACCATGGCAGTTTACAGCCTGAAGAACGGTGAGGAAGGCGTTAAGGCTCTTAACGATAAGTTCACTGCTCTCATCGAGGCTAACGGCACTATGGAGTCCGTTAACGAGTGGGGTAAGAGAAAGCTTGCTTACGAGATCAACTACGAAGCAGAAGGCTACTATGTGCTTTACACATTCACATCCAAGCCTGATTTCCCTGCAGAGCTCGACCGTGTATTCAAGATCACAGACGGCGTTATGCGTTCCATGACTACTGTAAAGTAATCATTGAAATGTGAACGGCTAATTCGGAAAGGTTGGTAGTATTTATGTTGAACAAGGTTATCTTAATGGGCAGACTTACTGCCGATCCTGAACTGAGACAGACACCAAACGGCGTTTCTACCTGTCGCTTTACTGTTGCTTGCGACAGAAATTTCGTGCCTCAGGGCGGCGAAAGACAGGCGGATTTCATCACAGTCGTTGCGTGGCGTCAGACAGCTGAGTTTGTCAGCAGATATTTTGCAAAGGGCAGAATGATTTGCGTTGAAGGCAACCTTAGAACAAGCAGCTATCCTGACAAGCGTTATCCTGATGTTACACATTATGTAATGGAAGTTTACGCTGACCAGGTTTACTTTGCAGGTGATAAGCCTGCTCAGCAGCAGGGCGGCGGAAATTACGCTCCCCAGCAGTTTGCACAGCCTCAGTACAGCCAGCCCGTTCAGAACGCACAGCCACAGTTTGCTCCGCAGCAGAGTGCTCCTGCACCTGCAGTTTCTTTCGGAGATCTGGGCGATTTTGAAGAAGTTATCGGCGATGGCGACCTGCCATTCTGATAACGCTGAAAACTGTATTTAAATTCTATAAGGAGGGTTTCATAATGGAGAAGGATAGAGAAAGAGCTCCACGCGGCGCTAAGAGAGCACGCAAGAAGGTTTGTATGTTCTGTGCTGACAGAGTGGAGAAGATCGATTACAAGGATATCAACAGACTCAAGAAGTGCATGACTGAGAGAGCTAAGATTCTCCCAAGACGTGTAACAGGTACTTGTGCTTGCCACCAGAGAGAACTCACAGTTGCTATCAAGCGTGCAAGATATGTTGCTCTGCTGCCTTACGTTTCCGACTAATTAAGAAACAGCAAAATGCCTCGCATAGCGGGGCATTTTTATTTTTTATATAAGCTCAAAGAAGTGATTGAAAAAAATCACGCCTATTCCGTCAGCCGTGCGGTAGAAGCCTAAAATCTCCATCGGCTCGGCGTGAATAATGTTGTATGAGTTGACGTATACCGTGATAAATCCAATCGTAAACAGCACCATAAGTACCGTCGCCGTTGCCGTGTAAAGCAGCAGGCGGCGGTATTTCTCTTTCGCATTTAATTGCACGTTGAAATTGAACATACAAATCCCCTTTCGTTTTATGTAAGACAATTAACAAGGGATTTGCCGATAAGCTCGCCGCTGTAAACAGCCTGCTCAATACTGTTTGCGTGTCCGCCTACCTCGATAAGAATTGAACCCGTGGTCAAATCCTGATTGTACTTGCGGTAGTCAAACAGTATAGGACGTGTCAATCCCTCCCAGTCACCTTCCAGCTGATTTTGCAGAAGTGTCGCAAAACGAAAATTCTTCATATGGTTCGGCATATCCATTGTGCCGTCGTCACAGCCGCTTATAATCATAACCTGTGCCGCATTCCTGCCGTCAATTTCCGCAACAGGTGCAATTCTGTCGCCGTTTTCACGCTCAATTGCGTCACGGTGCACGTCCAGCACAATCTTTATCGATGGGTATTCCTCAAGATATCGCAGCACCGTTTCACGGCTTCTGTCATAGCTTCCGTTGTACGACGGATAATCGTGCAGCGTTTCATCGTGGAGCACGCCGATTCCAGCCGCTTCAAGCTGCTCGGCAATTTTATTTCCCACAGCAATCATATTCTTCGTAGGGTCGGTTGTACGGGAATTGAAGGAGCTGTCATAAAAATCACGCTCATACGGCTCATAGCTTTCCGTTGCGTGAGTGTGCATAATCAGCACCTGCGGCTCACCGTTAAGTTCAATTTCAAAATCAGGTGCAAGCTGACTTTCTTCAAGCAAATCCTCATTGCTCACAGACGTAATATTCCGCACCTGCCCGTTGTCAAGGCTGATATAATCGTCACCGTCATATGTGCCGTAGCTTATAGCCGTTATTGTGCCGTCATTGCTTTCAATGCTTTCGGGGTACGGCTTCGGTCCCGCATCATAGCTTTCATCATCAACAACAGCTTCCTCATTGCTGCTGTTAGGCATACGCAGCTCACCGTATGAAAGCATATTGCTGTCATCAATTGAAAATGCGGCAGGGACAGGCAGCTTGTCCGCAATTGCTTCCCCGGCAGCAGCCTGCATTTCAGCAGCTTCATTATTCCCTGAAAAATCATAAGCCGTAAGCTTAGCTGACGCACCTGCCGCAAAATAAACCGCGTCCGCCGCAGACGGCATAAAAACCGATACCGCTCCTGTCATAAGCGGCAGCATAAGCGTGAACATTCCTGCCGCAGCAATAGTTGCAGCGTGTTTTTTTCGTCCTCTCATAGAAAAACCCCTTTCGGTAGTGCTGTAATATTTTATGCACCGAAAGGGGTTTTTATTCACAAACAAAAAAGCACATCGGATTAACCGATGTGCCGAAATGAAGTTCCTTATCTTGTTTCCTCAGCAAAACCGCTGTCAACAAGCTCGATAAGACCTGTTACTGCAGCTTCTTCGTCAGCACCGTCAGCGATAATTCTGATCTGTGTGCCGCCTACGATACCGAGGGAAAGGATACCGAGAAGTGACTTAGCGTTTACACGACGCTCTTCCTTTTCAATCCAGATAGAAGACTTGAATTCATTTGCCTTCTGGATGAAGAATGTAGCAGGACGTGCGTGAAGACCAACCTGATTCTGAACCATTACATCTTTAACGAACATAATACTCTCTCCTAACTCATTTCTTTACATATTGAAGTGAATGTATAGTCTGTGTTTATGTTATTATTATACCTTGCAAAATGCCTTTAGTCAATTCAAAATTGTTACGAAAATGCCTGTTAAGTGAAATTTCTGCTTTTTAATTAATTGTTGGATAAAGTCATCTCTCAATTTTGGTAATAATAACGAATTTTATAACCTATGAACAATTTCCAACACGATTTTATAGTAATTTTACCCTAAAATTTTTAATATTTTAGCACAGCAAAGTTCATTTCGTGTTCATATTGGAATTTTCTTCAAATTTTTTGTACATATCGGGACGACGTTCTTTGGTTATTTTAACGGCTTCATTGTGACGGAATTCTGCAATATTCTTGTGGTGTCCCGTCAAAAGTACAGGGGGCACGCTTTCCCCTTCCCACACCTCGGGACGGGTATAATGCGGGTACTCCAGCAAGCCTGAAAAATGGCTTTCCTCCTGAAAACACTCCTCCGATGACAGCACTCCGCCGCACATTCTTGCAACAGCGTCCGTAACCACCAGTGCAGGCAGCTCTCCGCCCGTCAGGACGTAATCCCCGATAGAAATTTCCTCGTCAACGATTTTGTCTATCACACGTTGGTCAACACCCTCATAGTGTCCGCAGATAATAAGAATATTATCCATTTTTGACAGCTCAACCGCACGCTGCTGGGTAAAGGTCGCACCCTTAGGGGACATATAAATAACGTGTGGCTTTGCACCAATCTGCTCCTCAACCGCAAGATAACAGCGGTAAATCGGCTCAGCCTGCATAACCATACCCATTCCGCCTCCATAAGGCGTATCGTCAACACGGCGGTGTTTGTCGTTGGAGTAGTCCCTTATCTGATGACAATGAAGCTCGATTTTTTCAGCCTTCCTTGCCCTGCCCACAATGCTCTCATTCAGCACCGTTTCGCACATATCAGGAAAGAGGGTGGCAATATCAATCCTCATCGAAAAGACCCTCCAGAACGTGGATTTTCATAATACCATTCGTAATATCTGTATCAATTACTACATCAGGTATAGCAGGGATAAGACGGATTTTGCCGTCCCCGCCCTTGATATGGTACACATCATTCGCACCCGTGAAGCTTACCTCGCAAAGCTTGCCGTAGCTTGTGCCGTTGTCGTTGTCAACAACCTCAAGCCCGATGAGGTCCTGCACAAAATATGCGCCCTCCTCAAGCTCAACATCTTCCCTGTCCATATATAATATTTTGCCACGCAGATTTTGTGCCTGTTCAACAGTGTCCACGCCCTTGATTTTCATCAGCACGATGTTCTTGTGAGGGTGCGCACGGACGATTTCGACAGGTGTCTCGCCCTTGTCGAAGTAGAGCACGTCGAACTCGCAGAGGAATTCCTTCTCATCGCACCACGCTTCAACACGCACCTCGCCCTTCAAACCCTGAACAGCAACGATTTTTCCTATTTCAAGAAAACGCTTCATATATTTTCACTTCCATTTGTTTCGTGTTTATTTTTAATATCATTACGCAGTTTGTTTAATGCCATTCTGTAATAATCTGTAACATATATACCATTTGTATTATCAATTATCTTCAACGCATCCTCGGTAAGACCCTTGCACGCAAGAAAAAGAGCACGCCAATAGCAGTTTATCGTCCAGCAGCAGCTTTGCGGAAGTTTGTCCTCCTCCTTGATATCGCCGCTCATAAAAGCGTTGTCAGAAGCGTTAATAAATTCAAGTGCACTGTCTGCGTGCTGTAAAAAATACTCACGCACAGCCAGCACCATTGAAACATAACCGCCTGTGTTGGGACTATTCATATATGTTTGCATAAAATAGCTGCCCCGATTATAAACTTCATTTGCCTTGTCGTGATTGCCAAGCATATGATAAGCAAGTATAAGCTGGGAGTAATAAAGTTCCGCACCGAAAGGCTGACTGTCAAAGCAACTTTCATTAATGTCGGAAAGTACCGCTATTGTTTTATTAAACTCTCCTCTGTAATTGTGCATAACAGCGGCAGTAGTTTTACTGGCTACGTTCGGCTTTTTTTCAATCATTTCATACACAGCCGCAACCGTTGCATCGGTATATCCTTCACTGCGTTCAAGCTTAAGCACCTTGCTCGAACGTGATTTTATAATCGCAATAACAATAATTCCTGCCACAAAACCAACAGCCGCACCAATCAATATTCCGACAAAAATATATTCGTGGAACTTACGGGTTGCAATCATTCCTATCATAGCACCCATCAGCGAAAACATCAGCTTTAATTGAATACACATATCACTGGTTTTTCTTTTTGCATTTTGAGCATTCACTTCATAATTGAAATTCTTATACATAATGTCACCCCTGATTGAAAAAGGGAAATATCCGATGCAAAGCATAGGGTATTCCCCTGATAATTATTATTCACCATTCATTATTCATTTTTCACTATTCATTTAAACAGCGAATAATTTCGGCATCTGCCAAACCGAATATAAATGATGCACCGTTTTTGATTTTTAGTCAACCTCAAAAGATTAATCTAATCTCAAAAAATTGACTTAGTCAATTTCTACCATAATCTTCTGGTTCTGTCTGCCTGCACCTGCACGCATTACAGTACGGATAGCCTTGGCAATTCTGCCCTGCTTGCCGATTACTCTGCCCATATCGTCAGATGCAACGTGCAGATGATAAACGATAACTCCGTCTGCGTCAGGCTCGTCTATATCAACCTTTACAGCTTCTTTGTCTTCAACAAGACCGTTTACAATGCTGATAAGTAAATCCTTCATAATTAACACCAATACCTTTCTGTTTTCGTTATACAATAAAAAAGCAAAGCCTTGCGAAGTAACGAAATCGGCGGCTTTGCCATAGGATTGATATGCGGGTTAAAGAGCCGTTTTAAACGGGAACGAACAGAAAGTCCGTCCCCCTTATCGGCTAAACACCTGCAATGCAGATGCCATACAAAACGTGCACATTTTGTATCTTACTTAACACCGTTCTGGTCAAACAGCTTCTTAACTGTTTCAGTTGGCTGAGCACCGTTAGCCATCCACTTCTTAGCCTTTTCAGCGTCAATCTTAACTGTGGAAGGTTCTGTTGTGGAATCATAGTAGCCGATTTCTTCGATAAATCTACCATCTCTTGGGTATCTGGAATCTGCAACAACGATTCTGTAGAAAGGAGCCTTCTTAGCACCCATTCTTCTGAGTCTGATTTTAACTGCCATTTATATTCACCTCCGAATTAAAATTTCATTGACTTTATATCAAAACGTTTTTCAACGTAATGAACGAATTAAGCTGTGACCATTACCATTATTCCGCAGAATATGATGAAGGCACCGAGTAATGCGTAGAAAATTCTTGCACCGTTTCTTCCGAAAAGTGCTACCAGCGGCTTAGCCTTTCTGCTTTCAAAGAAGAAATCCCAGTTAAAATACGCTCCGCAGATTGAAAAAATACCTACAATCGCAAACATTATCAGATATACTACATTCATTTTGCTACCCCTTAAAAATTGTGATTATAATACCTGCCGCAAGGGATAAAACTCCTGCAATCGGAATAATAACTTTAAGATACTTATTTGTAAACACAAGCGTGTCAACATCGTAATTTGCAGACCTGTCAAGTTCAGGGTGCTTTGCGTAATAACGTGCCGCAATTAAATATTTGACAAACCAGAAAATTGAGCAAACGCCTGCCGCTATAAAAATTACGCTTAAAATTTCCATACCGTCACCTCATATTATCCCCGTGTAGAACACAACACCGAAAGCAATCAGCAGTATCCCTGCAATGCACAGCAGCACACGCCACTTTCTGCGGCGTTTCTTTGTGGGCTGCTTCATCGGATTTCTGTTTACCCAATAATCAACATACCACTTGAAGTCCAGCACCCCCGCCAGCACGTTGAACAAGCCAACAGCGGCGAAAAGCACGAAATAAACGATGTCCATATAAAACACCCGTGTTTTTTATCTCATTGGGGGCATCATACCGGGCGGAAGACGAAGCTTGTTCTTCTTGCCCTTTGCATTCTTGCCCATAACTCCCATCTGCTTCATCATCTTCTGCATTTCCTCAAACTGTCTGAGCAAACGGTTTACGTCAGCAACGGTGTTGCCGCTGCCTGCCGCAATTCTGCGTTTTCTCTTAGGGTCGATAATGGAAGGCTTAGCCCTTTCCGCAGGAGTCATTGACAAAATCATAGCCTCGATACGGTTAAGCTGTCTGTCGTCGATATCCATATCGTCAATCTTGTTGCCAACACCGGGAAGCATCTTGAAAATGTCCTTTAAAGCACCCATTTTCTTAATCTGCTTCATCTGGTCAAGCAGGTCTGTAAGGTCAAAGCTGTTTTCCTTGAGTCTGCCTGCAAGCTTTTTGGTGTTTTCCTCGTCAAAGGTGGACTGTGCACGCTCAATAAGAGTAAGCATATCACCCATTCCAAGGATACGGGAAGCCATTCTTTCAGGGTGGAACTGCTCAAAGTCCCCGAGCTTTTCGCCCGTACCCACAAACTTGATTGGCTTACCTGTAACAGCGAGAACGGACAATGCCGCACCGCCTCTTGTATCTGAGTCAAGCTTTGACATAAGCACGCTGTCAATGCCCAGTGCGTCATCGAAGGACTTCGCAACATTTACAGCGTCCTGACCTGTCATAGCGTCAACCACAAGCATAATTTCATCAGGTGATGTTTCAGCCTTGATGGTTTTTAATTCATCCATCAGCTCCTCGTCGATATGCAGACGACCTGCGGTATCGAGGAGCACCACATCATTGCCGTGGTCCTTAGCGTGCTTTACAGCTTCCTTTGCAATGGTAACAGGGTTAATCTGCCCCATTTCAAAGACCTTTACATCAGCCTTGTTACCCACAACCTGAAGCTGATTAATAGCCGCAGGACGATAAACGTCACAGGCTACCAGCAGCGGACGCTTGCCCTGTTCCTTGAAGAACTTTGCAAGCTTAGCGGCGTGAGTAGTCTTACCTGAACCCTGCAAGCCGCACATCATAATAACACAAGGCGGCTTTGAAGGAAAGTTAATTCTTTCATTGCTGTCACCCATAAGGGCAATCAGCTCTTCATTTACGATTTTGATAACCTGCTGACCGGGAGTAAGGCTCGTGAGCACCTCCTCACCAACAGCACGTTCGGAAACCTTTGCCACGAAGTCCTTGACAACCTTGTAGTTAACGTCCGCCTCAAGCAGAGCCATACGCACCTCGCGCATTGCCTCCTTAACGTCCGCCTCGGTGAGCTTACCTCTGCCTTTAAGACGCTTGAACACGCCGTTCAATTTTTCGGAAAGACCTTCAAACGCCATAAAAACCTTCCTTTCGCAATCTCGTTTATGTTAAGTGTATCAGAATAACTCCTTGTTATCCTCAGCAAGCTGTTTCAGATATTCGGCACGCTTCACGATAGCCTTAGGGTTACCGCAGTAAACGCACTCATTCTTAATCTGAGAAGCAAGCTCGGCAATTTCGTTCATCACAGCATAAAATTTCTCGCTTTTTTCAGCAAGCCTGAACTTTTCTTCCATTTCAAAAAGAGTCTGTTCACCGCGTTTTATACTGTCACGGACACCCTGACGGGTGATATTTTCGTGCTCGGCAATTTCGGACAAAGACAAATCCTCATTATAGTAGAGGTCAATAACATCTTTCTGCTTATCGGTAAGCATCGGGGAATAGTAGTCCAGCAGGACGGAAATACGCAGATTTTTTTCGGTATTCATCACGTTACCCCTTTCCAAAATCGTTGTAAAGCGAAATTACTTTACATATTATACTACATATCCACGATTTTGTCAAGGGGTAAATTTATTTTTTTATTAAATTGTATTTTACGAATTTTAATCAATCATAAATCATATCGCATTTGCGTATTGCCTTTGTGGGGCACGCGTCAGCGCACGCACCGCAGGCATTGCAAAGGCTGTAGTCAATTCGTGCAAGGTTGTTTTCAACGTGAATTGCACCCTGCTCACACTTCTTTTCGCAAAGCTTACAGCCGATACAGCCGCTTGAACAATTGCTTCGTACAATCTTGCCGATTTCCGTTGAGGAACAGCACACGTCGATTTTCTTGTCGATATCACGAAGCACGATAATATTGTTCGGACAGGCTTTCATACACATTCCGCAGCCTATGCACTTTGACTTGTCAATTCGTGCAAGACCGTCCCTGATGATGATACCGCCCTCAGTGCAGACAGCCGCACAGTCGCCGAAGCCGAGACAGCCGTGTGTACAGATTTCGGAGCCGTTGTAGAAACGGTTTGCCGCCTTACAGGACTGAACACCCTGAAAGATGTATTTGGACTTTGTGGCATTGCAGTCGCCGTTGCAGAGCACAACCGCAACCTGAGGCATAACCTCGCCAGCTTCCTTGCCCATAACAGCAGCAATTTTCTTTGCACAGTCGTTGCCGCCGGGCTTACACATATTAAGCTCAGCACCGCTGTTTACGATTGCGTTTGCATAGTCGGAACAGCCCGAAAAGCCGCAGGCACCGCAGTTTACCTGAGGGAGTGCCTCGCTGATTGCTTCAACACGCTCGTCAACCTTGACCTCGAAAATTTTGGAGCATACCGTCAGCAGAATTCCTGCCGCAAGACCGATTGCCGCAAATACCAGCATCGGTAAAATGTATGTGGTCATAACAATTCGTTCCTTTCCTTTGGATTAACCAAAAAGTCCCGAGAAGCCCATAAAGCTTACCGACACGATTGAAGCGGCGATAAGTGTTGAAGGAATACCCTTGAAGGTTTCGGGAATATCGGAGCTGTTCACTCTTGAACGTACACCGCTGAAGATTACGAGTGCAATTGTAAAGCCAAGACCTGCTCCGAGAGCGTTTACGATTGACTGGAGCATATTGTAGCTGTTGTCGATGTTGAGGATTGTAACACCAAGCACCGCACAGTTTGTTGTAATAAGCGGCAGGTACACGCCCAATGCGTTGTACAGTGACGGAACTTTCTTCTTTAAAATCATTTCAACCAGCTGTACAAACAAAGCGATGATAAGAATAAAGGCAATTGTTTTAAGGTATTCAAGTCCCATAGGAACGAGAATGAGCGAGTAGATGAGGGTTGTGCAGATTGTTGCACAAATCATTACGAAGGTTACCGCAGCACCCATACCAACGGCACTGTCAAGCTTTTTCGACACGCCGAGGAACGGACAGATACCCATAAACTTTGACAGCACGAAGTTATCCACAAGCATTGCACTAAGCAGGATTACAAGTAATTCTTTCATTATTCGTTAACCTCCTTATTAGCAAGCTCTTTATTGAATGTAGGACAGTTCTTTGCGTTGGGGCAAGCCGCACAGCCGATTTCCTGCGGCGGCTTTTTGTTTGCAAGCTTATTTACAAGAGCAATGATTACGCCCAGTGTAAAGAAGCCGCCTGCGGGCATAATGAACAGAGTCATTGTTGAAGGCAGGTGCAAATCAAGACCCATCCACTGACCTGTGCCGAGGATTTCACGGATGCTGCCCATTGCAAACAGTGCAAGGGTAAAACCAAGACCCATTCCCAGACCGTCAAGTGCGGATTTCAGCACGCCGTTCTTTGAAGCGAAAGCCTCTGCACGTCCGAGAATGATACAGTTAACCGTGATAAGGGAAAGGAACAGACCAAGGCTGTCATAAAGTGCAGGAATGTAGCCTTTCAGAATAAATTCAATAAGCGTTACAAAGCTTGCGATTACAACGATGAAGCAAGGCAGACGCACAGCCTTTGGAATGACGTTTTTCAGCAGGGAAATAACAATATTTGAGCAGATAAGAACAAAGGTTGTTGCAAGTCCCATACCGATACCGTTGGAAGCCATTGTAGTAACGGCAAGTGTCGGACACATACCCAGGAGAGTTACAAGAGTAGGGTTTTCCTTTATGATGCCCTTGGTAAGCTCATAAAGATTGCCTTTTTTCTGTTCAGCCATTACTCTGTGCCCCCTTTCATTTCGTTATATGCCGCAAGTGCGGTTTTTACAGCGTCATACATACCGTTTGATGAGAATGTTGCACCTGTTACAGCGTCAAGAGCAAATCCGTCGCTGTCTTCATTCCCGAATGAATATTCAATATAAAGGGAATTGATTTCGGCACGACTTCCCCATACAGCCTTTGCCTTTACAGGCTCATCGTTTCCTGCGGAAATTGTCTGCTCATAGCTTACACCGCAGAACTGACCGAGAAAGCTTTTGTCCTGAACCTTTGTGCCAAGACCGGGAGTCTCGCCGATTGTCATAATTGATACACCCTGTACACTGCCTGTTTCGCTGAGTCCCACAAGGACGTGAAGTCCGCCCTTTGAGTAGCCGTCAGCGGTAACCTCGAAAGCATAGTTTGTTCCATCGGAGAGAATTGAGGTTACACCATCGTATGTTAAAACTGTTCCGTCATCATTGAGAAGCATTTCAAATCCGTCAGCAGTGCCGTACACCTCAGTAAGACCTGCTGTAAGCTTATCTGTTATAACGCCTGTGTTGTCAACATAGGTTGCCTCGTAAGCCGCAACAAGAAGTCCGCAGGTAATAAGGCAAATCAATGTAAGCACAAGAGGCGGCTTGATTTTTTCGTTAAACATAATACTGCGTCCTTTCTTTATTTTTCTTCAGCCTTTTTAACAGGCTTTTTTGCACCGAAAGGTGTTGTAAGAGTAAGCTTGTCGATGTAAGGTGTAAGCAGATTCATAAGAAGAATTGCAAAGGAAACGCCCTCAGGGTAGCTGCCGAATGTACGGATAATAAACGTCATCAGACCGCAGCCGAGACCGAAAATGATTTTGCCCTTTGTCGTAACGGGAGTTGTTGCATAGTCGGTTGCCATAAAAAACGCACCGATAAGCAGACCGCCTGCAAGCACACCGTAAAGCGTTTCAACCGCACTTCCTGTGTAGATGAACGTCAGCAGTGCAAACGAACCAATAAAAGCAGCAGGTGCTGCCGCAGAAATAATTCCTGTCACTATAAGGAAAACTCCGCCTGCGATAAGTGCCGCCGCACAGGTTTCGCCGATGCAGCCGCCTGTTTCTCCGAAAAACATTTCACCGAGAGTAAAGGGTGCCATTTTATAGGCTGTGCCGCTTTCGGTGTAATTTATCCAGCTTGCCGTAAGGGGCGTTGCACCTGTCGTAGTGTCAACTGCTTTTGTGTACCAGTAAGGAACAACCCAGCTTGTCATACTGTCAGTAAAGGAAAGCATAAGCACAATTCTTGCAACAAGAGCAGGATTTGCAAAGTTCTGACCGATACCGCCGAAAAGCTGCTTTGCAATGACAATAGCAATAAAGCTGCCGATTACGGCAATGTAAAGCGGTGTTGTGGCAGGCAGGTTCATACCGAGAAGAAGTCCCGTAACAACCGCCGAAAGGTCGGAAACCGTCTGCTCACGCTTCATAATTTTTCTTGACAGTGCTTCAAAAGCAACACAGGAAATCACGCATACCGCAAGCACAGCCGCAGCTCTCGGTCCGAAGAACACACAGCCTGCGATTGCCGACGGAAGAAGTGCAAGAATAACCATCAGCATAATTCTCGCCGTTGACATCGTGGTTGCACGATGCGGTGACGGCGATACAAATAATCCGTTCATATAATCAGTTCCTTTATGTAAAATTTATTTTCTTGGAATTAAACCCTTTGCAAGCTGATTGATTTCAGCAAGCGGTCTGTGTGCAGGACACGCATAGGAACAACAGCCGCAGTTCATACAAAGCATTACTTTAAGCTTTTTCAGCTCCTCCACGTCCTTTGCGTTGTATGCCTTTTCAATCATAAGCGGCATAAGTCCGAACGGACAGGTTCTCACACATTTTCCGCAGCGAATACAAGCAGTTGTCTTTGGCGACTCACCGTTTCGGAAAGCGAGGATTGCGTTTGTTGTCTTTGTAACAGGCTGCTCCGTGTCGTAAAGGCACATACCCATCATCGGACCGCCGTAAAGTATTTTCTTAGCGTCCTCAGCCTTGCCGTAAGCAAGAAGCTCGGAAACCTTCGTGCCGATTGGTACAAAATAGTTGCCCTTGTTTTCGGAAACAGCATCGCCGTCAAAGGTGATACGACGCTTGACAAGAGGAATACCGTCCTGAGAGTAGCGGTAGATGTGTGAAACGGTAGAAACGTTCATAACCATTACACCCTGATGTGACGGAAGCTCGCCCTCTGCAACAATTCTTCCCGTTGCGGAATAAACGATAACCTTTTCCGCACCCTGAGGGTACTCAGAGGGGAGGGTAACAATATCAATTGAGCCGATTTCAGCGGTTTTCTCCTTCATAAGCTCGATAGCGTCAGGCTTGTTGTTTTCGATGCAGACCTTGCACATCGGAATTCCCATATATTTCTGAACAAGGAGAATACCCTCGATGATATCGTTGGAATTCTCCATAAGCTCACGGTAGTCGCTTGTTATGTACGGCTCACACTCAGCGGCGTTGATAACCAGCGTGTCAACGGGAGTTTTTGCAGGGTCATAATTCAGCTTGACGTGGGTTGGAAATCCTGCACCGCCCAAGCCTGTCAGACCGCAGTCACGGACAGCGGCAATAAGGGACTGCCTGTCATTTATCACAGGTGCACGCAGGTCGGGGCATACTGTCTGGTTGCCGTCAGTTTCAATTACAACCGCCTTGCAGACGGAGCCGTTGGGGAGCAGATAGTCGATAACATCCGTAACCTTACCCGAAACGGAAGAATGGATAGGTGCAGACATAAATGCACCCGAGTCACCGATTTTCTGACCCACAGTAACCTCGTCGCCCTTTTTCACAAGGCTGTCGCAAGGTGCACCCATATGCTGTGACATAGGAATTATCACGCTTTTCGGAAGCGGAAAATCAACCGTTTCGCACTTCTTGGTACCCTTATTGTGAGCAAGGTGAATACCGTTAAGCTTGTTCATTTATAATCCTCCTTGTATAGTTTATGATGTAATATACATCAAGTAATGTTTTTGTTCTTTTTCAGTACCTTTTCAATCTGCGGAAAAACCGCTTTCAGCACGATACCCGTGCAGACGCCTGCCGCAATTGAGCTTACCGCAAGTATGGGAGCGTATGCGAAAATTGCTCCCGTGCCCAGTATGACCCGTGCCGCAAGAAGCTGACCGAGGGTGTGTGCAATTGAACCGAGTACGCTTATCAATATGTATGTTGCGTTTGTTTTGCGGAACAACAAAGCCGTTACTCCAAAGGCAAGTACACCGCCGCAAAGGGACAGCAGACCTGCTGAAAAGCCTCTTGTCAGAAAGACAAAAGCCGCTTTCAATATAACCAGCAGTGCCGCCGAGGGGAGGTTTATGCTGAGGATTGCCGCCATAATTACTATGTTTGCAAGCCCCACTCTCATTCCCGCAGGCAAAGCCGCTGACAAAATGCTTTCTATAAGGTTCAGTGCCGCAGTTGCCGCAAAAAGCATACCCATCACCGCAACATATCTTGCCGCCGAAACCTTTTCGGGTTTTAATCTTATCATTTCAGTACCACGTCTAAATCGCTCTGTTCCTTGCTTTCGATTGTTACCGCCGCCTTATTCGGCACGCACACGATTACCTCGCCGCTTCGGGAGATTGCCCCCGTCCGTATGCAGGTGTGGTCTCCGCAATTGCTTTCGGTAACTGAGATTGTCCCGTCTGCAACGGTGAAAACCATTCCTTCAAATTCGGGAAAGGTGTAGTCGCCGTCTTTGTCCAGTTCAAGCCGTGCAGCTACCACATCGCCGCATTTTATAACAGCTGTGCCGCCCCTGTCCGCAAGCTTCGGGATAAAAGCACAAGCAAGAGTGAAAATTATTATAAATACTATTATAATAGTATCACGCTTGTTTATGACTTTTCTTTCTTTATTTTCCATAGCTGTAACCGCTGTCCTTATCAAGTGTAAATCCGCCGCAGTCGGTGTAGACCTTACCGTCCCCGTCAGCTGCAATAACTTCGAATTCGTCGTAAGCAAGCCACTTGTCAAGCTGTTTGCTGCCCTGAATGTAAATCAGCGTCGAGAGAAAGTCGGACATTATTCCTCCGCCCTCGGTATCCGCAGGAATTATAACCGTAACAGATGTAAGGTCGGTTTCAACGGGATATCCCGTTTCCATATCAAGAATATGGCTGTAACGCTTGCCGTCAGCTTCAAAAAATCTTTCGTAGCCGCCGCTTGTAGAAATAAATGCGGCATCCGTTTCGATTATTCCGAGATACCCCTTGCCATTGTCGGGATTTGTTATCCCTGTACGGAATTTTCCGTTGGGCTTTGCACCGTACAAAAGCGATGACGAGCCGAGAGAAACTGCCGCGTACTCAGTGTCGGTTGTTTTCAGCAGTCCGTAGGCTTTGTCGCAGGCATAACCCTTTGCGACAGCACCGAAATCCAGCATTGTTGTTTCGCCATAGCTGCCGTCGAAGGAAATTGATGTAAGTGCTTCCAGTATTTCCTTTTCCGTCGGCACTTTCGGAGTATCTGTTGAAATACCCCACAAAGCGGTAAGCCCGCCGCAGGTCAGATTGATGCCATTTCCGTATTTGTCGGAGAGTATACGGCATTGGTCAAGGCATTCCGTGTACACTTCGTTATCGGGAAGAAGCCTTGCGGTTGTTGTGTAACAAAGAGAGAATGCTGTATCAAGCTCAGTGAAATTTTGTGTAAGCGCTTTCATTGTGTTTTCGCAATTACTCCCACAAGCATTTATGTGGGAGTAGGTGTCAAAAAAGAAGCCTGAAACCTCGGCAGTTCTGTCCGTTACGCCGCAGGAACCCATAACCAGCACAGCTGATAAAGCGGCGATGATTTTGGTGAAACGGAAACCTGCCATAAAGAATTCACTTCCTTGATAATATCATTCATATTTATTTTACATTATTCCGACAAAACAGTCAATACAACGTTAAAATAATAACAGTAAACCGTCATTTTGACAAAAATGATGTATTTAAATTGTGTATCAAAGCAATACAATTATACTTGCAGTATAAAATTTTGATGTTATTAATGTAACAAAAAATTTTTTCGGAAAAATAAAAATTTATATTAAAGTTTTTTTGGATTATGCCGATAAAACTAATAGAGGGATTTTTATCACTGTAACTATGTCTGTACGCCAATGCAGATACGAAAGGACGGGATTGCTTTTATGGAGATTAAAAATTACAGTTCGGTTATGTCCGCGTATATGAAAAACTCATATGAGCCTGCTAAGAAGAAGCTCAGTGCACCTGCCGCAAAAAATACCGATAAGGCTGAATTTTCCGCAGCTTCAGGAGCAGGCGCTCTCGCAAATGCCAAGGCTTCCGCCAAGAAGTCCGTTGAAAGCTTTGCTTCACCCGAAAGAATTGCCGCACTCAAGGCTATGATTGCCGACGGTTCCTATAACATCTCCGCTGATGATGTTGCCGCTTCCATTTTTGAGGGTTAAAAGGGATATGGTTCAAATTATACAAAATGTATTATTTTTGTATAATTATACGAAAGGAAAAATATTATGCCCGATTACAATAAAATAATTGCTTTTTTTGATGAGTATATCTCTCATTACAAAGATTTTTTGCAGTTTGAATATCTGAAGCTGGATATGCTTAACCACAATCAGATTGAGCAGCTCAGTGCTTCGCTTTCCAAGGAACAGGCTTTCATTATGAAAACCAACTCCTACGAAACAAAGCGTATGAAGCTTCTCGAAGGTGTAAAGGGTGCAACCTTTGCCGAAATTGCTGAAAACGCTCCCGAAGAATTCAGGGGAAGACTTACCGAACAGCACAAGGAGCTTTCGGAAATTGTTTTCAGAATTAAAGAACTTAACGACTCCGCTAACATAACGGTTACGGAGCGTCTGAAAAAAATCGAAAGAAAAACCGCTGAGCTTGACGTTTATGACGGCAAGGGCACGGTAAAGCGTGAACACGCTTCACGTCTTGCAATTTCAAAGAATGTTTGAGAAAGGATTGATATAAATGGCATCAAGCTTCTTAGGTCTTTACGTTCAGCGTGAGGCTCTCCTCATTTCCCAGAAGGCACTGGATATCACAGGCAACAACATTTCAAATATAAACACACCGGGTTACACAAGACAGAGGGTTGACATCTGCTCCGTTGCCAATGTAAAGGGTACTCTCGGATACAACACCTCCATTACTCTCGCAGGCAAAGGCTCCGAGGCAGTGGGCGTTGCTCAGATTCGTGACAGACTTCTCGATACAAAGGTAAGAAACTACAGCGGTGACCTCTGCGATGTCGGCACAAAGATGTCTACGCTCGCTGACGTTGAGGACGTTTTCGACGCTATCGAAACCGACGAACTGGGTGCAAGCTTCGCTTCAATCGTTAACCAGTTCAAGGAGTCCCTCCAGAGCTTCTCTGTTGACAACGCTGACAGAACAGAAATGGCAAACATTGCTCTCAACAATGCCGAAAGCCTTATTCAGGCAATCGTAAACTACGATTCCAAGCTTACCGATATTTCCGAACAGGTTTTCGGTGATACACAGGCTACCGTTAACAGAGTAAACTCCATTCTTGCTGAAATGGGCAGCCTCAACAAGCAGATTAAGGACGCTTACATTTCTATGGGCTACATCGAAAGCGATGAGGGTAACTACCACGTTATGAACGATTACGGTCCGCTTGAACTTAAGGACCAGTTCCACAGCCTTCTCGATGAGCTTTCTCAGTACGGCAATATGCACGTCAAGGAAGAAAACGACGGTACATTTACCGTTGAATTCGCAAATCAGCTTGTTGTTTCAAACGATAAGTACGCTCAGATGGCTATCACAAAGGAAAACCCTGCTCCTACAGAGCTGGCTTACGAAATTACTTCCACCCTTTATAACAAGGATGAGTGGTTTGACCTCAGCACTAAGAACAATACAGGCAGCGACAAGCAGCTTCTTGTAAGAAGCGGTAAGGCAGGTGCTACAGTAAATATTTCAGGCAAGGACGGCAACGGCGAATACCTGCTCGATACAGGCTCACTCAGAGGTTCTCTCGACGTTTACAACGGCAGAGGAATTTTTGCTGAAACAGTAGTTGATGCCAAGGGCAATACAGATATCACAAACCCATATCAGGGTATCGAATATTACCGAGATATGCTTAACTCCTTCGTTAAGACCGTATCCGACGAAATGAACGGTATCTTCTCTTCCGTTGTAAGAAAAGATGACCAGGGAAATGATGTGGTAAGTTCATTTAAGATTTTCGATTACGGCGACGATTTCAGAACAGCTGCTCAGAATTTCAGAGTTGCCGATGACTGGCAGGATTACCCCGAACTCATTTCCAATCCGACAAAGAGCAATCAGTATGCAGAACTGGATAACACATATATTCAGAAAATGCTGGGTGTTCTCGGTTCGCCTCAGAAGTACGGCGACACACGAACAGATGCAAACGGTGCTGATGCGTCGGTATATATTCCTCAGGAACTTACTCCCGAAAAGTTTGTTGCTCACATCTGCGAAAACCTCGGCACACAGGTTGAGTACGAAACAGGCGTATACAACGCAACAGACATTATGCTCACAAGCGTTGAAACCTCAAGAAGCGAGGTTATGGACGTAAGTATGGACGAAGAAGGCATCAATATGATGAACTATCAGAAATGGTACAACGCTATTTCCCGTATGATTACAACCCTTGACGACGCACTTGATAAGCTCATCAACGGTACAGGTCGTGTCGGTCTGTAAGGTCTGATGCAAGAAAGGAATGAACCTCTATGAGAGTTACCAATAATATTACTACAGGACAGTTTCTGAGAAACAACAGAAGAACTCTTACTTCAATGCTCAGAAGCCAGAACAGAATTACCACTCAGCGTAAGTTCAACAGGGTTTCCGAGGACTCCATCAGCGGAAGCAAGGCAATGACAATCCGCCGCCAGCTTCGTGACCTTGATATCTACGAGGATAACCTCAGCACATCAAAAGAGCTTTTTGCAGCGGCTGAAACAAACCTCTACACAATTGCTCACGATGTTTATATCAATCTTGAAACAAAGCTGGTTGCTGCCGTAAACTCTACATACGATGATATGGACCTTGATATCATCGCTACAGAGGTTGAACAGCTTGCTGACCATATGGTAAACACTATGAATGTTGATTTTGCCGAAAGACAGATTTTCGGCGGAACAAGCAACGGCAAGACTCCTTTTGAAACGGTAAATGCCAAAATAGGTGCGGATGGAAAGCCTGTTATCGATGAGAATGGTATACCTGAGGCTGCTGCTGACGGTGCACCCTTCAAGAAGGTTGTTACATATAACGGCAAGGCTCTGAATTCATCTGATAACCCAAGTGAATTCCCCGGTTCAAAGCCGATTTACGTTGATATCGGTCTCGGTATCAAGTATAACGATAATTACGAGGTTGACGGTCAGACGGCTCTCGATATCGCCCTTAACGGTGCTGAAATTCTCGGCTGCGGTGTGGAAGACGGCTACAGCAATAACCTTATTCAGCTTACCTACGATGTTGCAGACGCTCTCAGAAACAACGACAGAGCAACGGTAAACGCTATCATCGACCGTGCAAACATTGCAAACAACCACATTCTTACTCAGATTGCAAAGCTCGGTACAAAGCAGTCAAACATTGATTTCCAGCTTGCCAAGACTGAGGATTACAGATTTAACCTCAAGGAAAGACAAAATCTCGTTGAGGGTACTGATATGGAAGAAGAAATCATCAACTACGAGGCTGTTATGGCTGCTTATGATGCTTCCCTCCAGATTGGTGCTCAGCTTCTTCCGAAGAGTATTTTCGATTTCGTTTAATCGAAATAAAATATTAATGGATTAAAATTTTTTATAATGGGCGGCAGGGATGGCTGCCCGGGAAGGCGGTAATAATATGGAGCAATTGTTAAGTATCAAGCACGTTCCGATTAAGGTTGAGGTTAAGGTTCAGAGAGCCGAGTTTAAACCTGTTGAAAACAACACAAGCAGTGCACCATCCGTACAGGTTTCCGCAAAGCAGGGAGGCGGAGTAAGGGTTGAGGCTAACCCTTACAGAGTCAATCTTTCCGAAAACAGAAATTATGACTCCTATGTTCCATCTGCAAACAGCGAAAACAGCTTTTCACTTACATATGAGGCAATTGCAAAAATTGCCGACAGCGGTGTACAGGGTGCCGACAACAGCCAGTTTGCGGCTCAGAAGTCAAGAAGCATTGAGTCTGTTCTGCAATCCCTCCCTAAAGGAAAAAACAACGCTGTAAGCTACGCAGACGGAACACTCAGCATCAACTATCAGATGCAGGGCGGCAGCGATATCGAGGCGGATATGGCAGGCTTTGAATTCGTTCCCGGAAGCATTGAATTCGTTGTAACTCAGATGCCTGAAATCGACATTGAATACCTCGGCGAACCGATTTACTTCCCGAGAAGTGCTGACCCTAACTACGAAGCACCCCTTGATGTAAAGGCATAAAAGCCTTAAACGGGCAGAAAGGAACAGTATTATGACTATAAAAACAAGAGATTTCGGCGAACAGGCAATTGCTGAGGAAAAAATTATAACCTTTCCCCACGGAATTTTCGCTTTTGAAGACGAGCACAGATTTATAATGTTCTCTCCCCTCGGTGATGACAAATACCCTGCCTGGCTTCAGAGCGTTGACAACGAAAACCTTTGCTTTATAGTGTACGCTCCCGAGCAGATTGTGGCGGACTATAAAATTACTGCGGACGCAGAAAGCCTTGCGGCTGCCGAACTGGGCGAAAATGATGAGCCTCAGTATCTGGTGCTTGCGGTTGTTCCCGAAGAATATAAGGAAACTACTGTAAACCTTAAAAGCCCTATACTCATCAATACGGAAAAAATGCTTGCGGTTCAGACTATTGCCGCAGAAAATTACCCCATAAAATTCCCCATCTTTAAAAAGGAGGGAGAATAATGCTGGTCATAACCCGTAAAAACAACGAGGGCTTCCGTATCGGAGAAAATATCACTGTAACTGTTGTTGAAACTTCAAAGGACAGGGTTAAAATCGGTATAGATGCTCCCTCGGATGTAAGAATTATCAGAAATGAACTTTTTGACACAGAAAGGTTCAACATTCAGGCAGCTGTTCATAAGCCTGCCGCTGACCTGCTTTCACTGCTCCGCAGTCAGCAGGAAGTCTGAAATATATAAACGAAAGGCGGTAATGTTATGTCAACAATCCGTGAAACCAACAGAATGGCGGGTCTTATGTCAGGTCTTGATACAGAAGAACTTGTAAAAGCAATGTCCGCCAATACAAAGGCACGTCTCAATTCCCAGAAGCAGAAGCTCCAGAAGCTTGAATGGAAGCAGGAAAGCTACCGTTCGATAATTTCCAAAATTTCCGATTTCAAGAGCAAATATCTTGATATTCTCGGCGAAAATTCAATCAAGGCTAATTCCGTTATGAAGAAGTGCACTGCTACTTCCTCAAACGATAAGATTATTTCCGCAACCGCTTCCGCAGGTGCAACAGCTGCAAAGTATACAATCTCCAAGGCAACCGCTGCCAAAGCTGCAAGCTTTGACTCAAACGGTGCAGTTTCGGGCGGTGCGGTAAAGCTTGATTTTTCCAAGGCAGAAGCAGGAAAGAACTATACCGTTGAGCTTAACTTTGACGGTGTGACAAAGAATATTTCCTTTACAGCAGGTGCTGACATTGAAGCTACAAAGAACAGCTTCCTCAATGCTGCAAACAGTGCTGTTGCTGACCTTAAAAATTCTTCTCAGGGCTTTGAATTCAAGGCAGGCACTTCTACCCTCACCTTCAACGGCGGAAACGACGGCGTTTGCCATACCTTCGGCGTAGGTGCAGGCGAGGCAGTGGGTCTTGATTTCAGCACCTCCAGCAAGATTACATCTTCCACAAAGCTCGGTGCGATTGATTTCAACGAAACTCTCGTTGCAGGTGCAGACGGCAAGTATAAATTCAACATCAACGGTACCGACTTTGAGGTTGACGGCAATACAACAATCAGCGACCTTATCAATAAGGTCAACAGCTCCGATGCAGGTGTTAAGCTTTCCTTCAGCACCGTATCCCAGAGCTTTGAAATCGAAACAAAAAATACAGGTGCTTCCGCTGAAATCAATATGTCCCAGTCAAGCGGCAACCTGCTTAATTCCCTTTTCAACATCGGCTCTGACAAGCTTTCCGTTACAAATGCCGATAAGGGCAGCATTGAATATACTCAGATAAATAACAATTTCAGCACATCTATTACCTCCGAAATCGCCAATAATATGCGATACGGCTTCAAGGCTGACGATGCTGATTCTTCAAAGTATACAGTAAACATCAGCATTGACGGCACAGAGCACGAGCTTGAGCTTGACCTGAGTGCTCTTACACGCAAGGAAGCAAACGAGGATGCTTACACCGATGAAGAGGTTACAACAGCTCTCAATGACGCTTTGAAGAAGGCTTACAACGAGAAGACAGGTGAAGAACTCACAGGTGTTGAATTCGGTTTTGCAACCGTTACTGATGAAAAAACACAGAAATCCACATATAGCCTCAGCGTTAAGTCCGACTCCGCAGTAAGCTTCGGCGATAATGATTTCTACATTGCAAGCGGCACAACAAACGTTGAAAACAAGAAGGCTGACGCTTCCTACCTCGCAGCAGCAGGTGTTGACTCAATGACCTTCAACGTTAACGGCAGCGAAGTTACTGTAAATGCAGGCAGCAGCGAGGGTATCAGAATTCAGGACCTCGTAGGTGCAGGTATCGTTACAATCGATGGTGCAGGCAACATCACTGCGGCTGCTGATATCGACGGCGTAAGCGACGAGGCAAAGGCTCTCCTTAACGATATTTTCGGCAAGGATACAGGTATTCAGGGTGCTAACGCTACCGATACAATCACTGCCTACGGAACAAACAGCTCCATTACAGTAAGCAGCGACGGAGAAAACTTCGTTACCTACACAAGTGCAAACAATTCCTTCAACTTTGACGGAACAAATATCAACCTCTCCAATGCAGGTGATTTTGAAGCACTTACGGAAGATGAATACATCACAATCGATACAGCAAGAGATACAGGCGGCATCAAGGACGTTATCGTTAAGTTTGTTGACGACTACAACAAGCTTCTTGATGACCTCTATGACGAGGTAACAACTTCCAGACCAAAGTCCAGCGGCTCTTACTACGACCCTCTTACAGAGGAACAGAAGGAAGAAATGTCCGAAGACGAAATCAAGAACTGGAACGAAAATGCCAAGAAGGGTCTCCTCTACCGTGACTCAAGCGTACAGAGATTTCTTTCCGACCTGAGAGGAACAATGGCTTCCGCAGTTGACGGTATGACTCTCGGTGCTATGGGTATTACTCTCACCGACAGCTGGCAGGACCACGGCAAGCTTGAAATTGATGAAAGCAAGCTCGATAACGCTATTTCCACATACGGCGACAAGATTGCAGACTTCTTCACTTCCGAAAACGGTCTTGCTGCAAAGCTTGAAAAAACTGTTGATAACGCTATTTCCACCAAGACAAATAAATATGGCTATCTTACCTCTCTCGCAGGTATGGCAAATACCAAGACAGACAAGGATAACCAGATTTTCAGACAGATGGAAACAATTCAGGACCTTATCGACAGACTTACCGATAAGTACGAAAAGGAACAGGACAGCTACTGGAACCGCTTTACTGCTCTTGAAAAGTATATGGCTCAGGCTCAGCAGCAGCAGTCCTACTTTATGCAGGGCTATTAATAGAATTTTCCCGAAAGGATTTGTATTATGATTAAGCAAAATCCATACCAGAAGTATATGCAGCAGACAGTTACCACAATGACTCCTGGGCAGATTGTTGTTGCACTTTACGATAAAGCAATAACAGAACTGAATAAGGCTATATACTTCATTGAAGAGGAACCAAGCATTCCCAAAGCACATAACTCCATAATAAGAGTTGCTGACATCGTGGATACGCTTGATGCCCATCTCAAAGAAAAGTATGAGATTTCCAAAAACCTTGCGTCAATGTATCAGTATTTCCGTGAAAACCTTATTAAGGCAAACGTGAAAAAGGACGCTGAAATACTTAAAACGCTTCTTCCGTTCTTTCAGGAGCTGAGAGATGCGTTTGCACAGGCTTCCAAAGGCTTCTAAAAGGAGGTTTTTATGAGCAACAAGCCTCTAATTAACCTTGTAGACAGAAAAATCCGTGAAATGGAACGCTACAGCGAAATAACAAACCGTATGCTGTATGAGGACGTTGACGGAGTAGGCGAGCTTATCGAAGAACGACAAAGCATAATTACCTCAATGGACGGCATTTCAGTTGATATAAAAAAATTTATCAGCGAGCAGTCCATCGAGCAGCAGGATACCCTCAATAAGCTTATGAAATTTGAGGATATCGGCGAGCTTAACGGCGAGCTGCTTGAATTACAGGAGAAAATCGCTAAAATTAATCAGCTGAGAGAGCAGATTATTGAACGAGACTCGGCAGCAATAAACCGATTGGGTGAAATGCGTGACGAAATGAGAGAAAAGCTTGAACAGTCTGCAAAGGGCAAAAAAGTAATCGACTATTTTTCCCAGACAAATATAAATGTAAATAAAGGAAAAAGGTTGAATGTTTCTCATTAATATGGTATAATATAATCTGTCGGGTGTTTTGCCCGACAGATTAATGTTTTTATATATCTGCGCCCGTAGCTCAGTTGGATAGAGCGTCAGACTCCGACTCTGAAGGCCGCTGGTTCGAATCCAGTCGGGCGCGCCACGTATCTGCGTTGTTTGCAGGCTTTTTGCAAGCGGCGCAGATTACTTTTTGTGCACTATTTGGAACAAAATTTGGAACAGATTTCACTATCAATTAAAAAGCACATTGCAAATAGTGTTCTGCATTTCCATTTTGGTTTCATCATAAGAATGAGCATAAAATTCTTGTGTTGTCGACATATCCTCATGGCGTGCATAACTCTGCAAGTCTTTCATTGTAAACTTATGCCTATTAAGTAATGAGATACAACTGTGCCTTAAATCATGAAAACGAATAGGAGTCATATTATGTTTTTCTAACAGCTTTTTAAAGCGTCTTGAAACATAGTCGGGTTTAATTAACTCTCCGACTTCATTCACACAAACATAGTCAGTATACTTATCAGTAGTACGTACATAGGTTTGTTGTTTACAGAATAGTGTAAACAAATAATCAAACATAAAATCTGACATAGGGTACATTGAATCGCTGGCATCATTCTTCATTTCAGTGCTGTATACATACTTATCTTTAGTATTATCATTATGACAATTAACCACTTTACCATTAATATAAATAACTCTGTTTTTAAAATCAATGCTTTGCCAACGCAAGCCGATTATCTCTGAACGTCTTAAACCTAATATGCAAGCAATAACAATAGGGATTTCTATTGTTGTACCCTGTGCAACAGCAAGTAACTGTTTTAATTGTTCTGTAGTATAGAAGCTATGTTTGGGCTTTACTGTTTTTGGAAGTTTAACATAGTCAGCTACATTGCGTGAGATATACTCATTATGACAAGCGTCATTCAACGCAGTATGAATCATATTATGAAACTTAATAACCGTATTTGGAGACAACCCCTCGTTTTGTTTAGCCGAATAGTAGGTTTCTAAACTTGTAATCGTCAAATCACGCAGAGAAATCTTTCTGCCGTGCCAATAAGGATAAATATGACGTTCGAACATACGAATGTACTGATATCTTGTTGTTTCTTGCAAAGTTTTAATATGACGTTCCAGCCACTTCTGCATATATTCATCTATGTACATATCCGCATAGCAGGTTGTATCGTGATACGGAGCGATAATGCTTTCCATAGCTTTTCTTGCTTTATTTTCCGACATTTGCAGCTTTTTAGGTGTGCTTTCATCAATACGTACACCTGTACTGCGTGTAATCTGCTTGTATTTATTCGCTGTGTTATCCCACACCCTGAACTTGCAAGCCCAAAAGCTTCCGTTTTTGTATACATAACCTTTTACCTTATCCATTTGCAACGTCCTCCTTCACACGCTGCTCACCAACAGCATCATAACAGGTCTTTTCACTTAAGTCAAGGCTTTCTGTTGTAACACCATTAAGAAAGTCTATAATTGCAGACTTAGGCGTGTACAACAGACGGCCGCAACGTACTGTACGTATAATACCACTATGTAACAAATTAAATGTACTGTTGCGACCAATACACAGAATTGTCTGTACCTGTTTTGTTGTTAATAACGCAGGGTATTCTGTCAGACAATTTGACAGAGTAAATATTGTGTTTTCTTTCATATAGAAAACCTCCTTAAAACAATTTATATGCCCTATTGCGTGTGTCCGACATTACTTGTGTCCGAGTACAAAATCATAAAGAAGGTGTATTATGTGTTTAAAATAGTAGGTTACTCCGAAATAGAACCTAATGCCATAAATGCCTATAAAGCACTGGCAAATGCCACAAATTGTCATAATTACTGTGACATACGAAATGTTACAAAAGACAGCGTAAATGCAGAAATAGACTTGCTTGTTGGAGGAACACCTTGCATCGATTTTTCGTCAGCAGGGTTACAGAAGGGGTGCACATATACCTGTACATCTTGTAATCACAGTTATAACCCATTACAGTACAGCCAAAGAAACAGATACCATTGTCCGCTATGTGGAAAACGTGTAACTAATATAACACAATCGGCACTATTGTTAGAGTACCTACGAATTGTTAAAGAAATAAAACCCAAGTTATTTGTTTGGGAGAACGTTGCCGTTGTCGCCAAATACAGCAAATATAAAACCACATTTAACTTATTTATTGAAGAATTAAAAAGTTATGGTTACAACATATATACCCATTTTGCAAATGCTTTAGATTATGGTATACCGCAGAATCGTGAACGTGTATTTTTGATAGGTATACAACGCTTTTTTGATACTACTGTTGTTAATCTTACAAATGAAGGATATCGTAACGTTACTATTGCTGACATTTTGCAGCCTGCTGTTGAAATACAAGATAACTTATGGTTATCTGTTATAGGTGATACAGATATTGATATTATAAATGGCATCTATAACCAATGCACAAAACGCAAAATGCAAGCCATTTACGCTAAAATAGGATATATACCTACAGTTTGTGGTCTGCGTAATACGTCTGATTTAAAGCGTATACCTTGTATCACAACAAACAGCAACAGCCCCTCAGGTGACGGCGCTATCGTAATTAAACAAAACAACCGATTGCGTAAAATTAGTGCAAACGAATGTTACCGTGCAATGGGTTTCGATGACACTATGTATAACAAGATAATATCGTTAGGCTTATCAGATCGTGTGCAGCGTATGTTATGCGGAAACAGCATTGTTATAGATGTTCTTGTATCTCTGTTTCGTGATTTATATAAATCCCAACCACATTTATTTACAAATAATATGCGTGTGCTTTCTGTATGTAGCGGTATAGGTGCATTTGAAATCGCGTTGTCAGAATTTTACAAAACCTATTATAAATACAATACTGCACCAATATCAACAAATAAATATACTGTAGATAATTGTCTATTGCAGTATCCTGATATGATACCTACACCTGACGTTTGCACCATTTTAGCTGTACACCGTCATACGTTACAATCATTAATAGAAAGAAATGAACTTGATAGGGTAGTATGTAAAAATAAGTATTATGTACCCAAATCTTCTTTATTGTCCTATCTCAACAGAACATATTAAGTATTAGTTTTTTTAGAAGCTTTACGCATACGCATTTGCTGTTTTGAGTTTTGACTTTGTTCTTGCATCTCTTTTTCACGTCTGTCACGTTTTATAGTTAATTGCAAAGCTCTGTTAGTAAAAGCAGATACAGACATATTCATTGATTCAGCGTGTTCTTTGAGTTTTTGTTCAGCGTCAGCAGGTAGTAATACCTCTAACCTATAATGCTTTTTTACATATCTTTTCTGTGCTTCTCGTTGGCTCTTGCTCCTGCTCATAATATCCCTCCATAAAGTTTGATATACCTATATATACCTGTGTCCACTTACAAAACA
>JAZQBN010000054.1:0-2886 GCA_045545795.1 Oscillospiraceae bacterium | reverse complement strand
AAATCCTTTTCCTTTCGCTCTGCCGGCTTTTGGATTTTAGAGGTGTCCTGAGCCTTCTTTTCAGCAACAGGAGGAGTTTTTATCTGCTGCTTCGGTGCCGTAGGGGCCGCAGGTGCTTTAGGCTGTTCAGCAGTTTTCCGTAAGCTTTTAAGGTAGTCCTCATACTCCTTTTCTGCCGCAATCGCCGCGCCTCTGCTCTTCTGAATTTCCTTTACCGCCTTTTCGCGCTCAATTCCCATTTCTCTCTCTGCCTTTGCGGCAGCTATTGCCTCGTTTAATTTCTTCTGAGAGAGAGGCATTTGCTCTTGACTGCGCTTTTTCTGAATTTCAACAGGCTTACGCTTTGGACCCAAGAACAGCGGTGAATCGTTAGCCGAAATTTCAAGTACATCAGTGCGGTCAGGGGTGCGCTCAACAGAGGATGAACGGCGCACAGGGATGTCGTAAAGTCCGATACTGTCATCAAGGGAGCTGTTCGCCTTTTTATAAGCATTAACAGCACCTGCACGCCCGTTGTCGGGAGTATAGGTAGGCACTTCAAGCTGCTTTTTGACAGTCTCAATTTCGGGCTGCGGCAAGGTTTTACGAATAAACTTACTCATTTCAATAATTATAATCACAAGACACGGAACAACTGCCACAAGCAACACGCCAAGAGGTGACGCAGCAAAGCCGAGAATTGCACCCCAGATATCGGAATAGCTTGTCCCCATCGCTACAATCTGACTTTGTGAAAGAGTTATCATAGCCCCGTTTTCGGTTGCCGCTTCAAAGCTATAAACACCATCAGCAAGCTCGCCTGAGCGTATTTCTGCCAACGCAGGCTCGCCGTTTTCCAGCTCAAATATAACAATATTCCACGGCTGGATTTCAGAAGGGTGCACCTCCTTAGCCATAAGGGCGGTGCCGTTTTCCAGCAAATCAAAAGCGTCCGTGTTGACAAGGAAAACGTATGTACCGAAGATATTGGGTGTGCCTCCGCTTATTGAGTAGCTTGCGGCAACAACACCGAAAAACAATGCAGTTATAAGGAATATGCCGCAGATTACGCTAAGCACAATCTGACGAATTTTATTTTTAAGCTCCAAATCAGTCACCTCTCTTGACAAATCGCAAAAAATGTGTATAATAAAAAGAGTGATACTCGCATAGTATATTATTATTTTAGCATATTTTGCGGTCTATTTCAACCCTATTTCGCAATTTTTGTGAGTATCTGTGCAAATTAAATTTGCTTGTGTAGCACAGTGGTAGTGCAGCTCATTCGTAATGAGCAGGTCGCAGGTTCGAATCCCGTCACAAGCTCCATAATTTATGGTCGATTTAGATATTTTGCCGTCAAACGCCTTTGTTAAGCGGTTTTTTGGTGCGATATCCAATGAAAACCACTAAACACCCACCGTAGATATTTTACGGTGGTTTTTTAATACCGATGTGATTCGAACTTACGTCACGTAGAATATAACCTCTTAATTTGAGTCCGAATATCAAACCGTGTAAATGGCAATAATACCCACAAGTAAATAAAAAACTTGGAGGTAAAAAAGTATGAAAACAAGAACACACGGTTTGAATGAAAAGGAAATGGAACTCGTAAAGTTACTGATGGCAGACTGCCAGACAACAGGAGATATTCAGGCGAAGCTTAAGCGTCTTTTCGCAGGAACAATTGAGCAGATGCTTGAGGCAGAAATGGATGAGCATCTCGGCTATGAGAAAAATTCTGTTGCGGGAAACAACTCAGGCAACAGTAGAAATGGCTACGGCAAAAAGACCATAACCAGCGATTACGGCGAGTGCGAAATTTCTGTTCCTCGTGACAGAAACGGCGAATTTGAGCCTAAAATTATTGAAAAAAGACAGACACGCACAGATGAAATCGAGCAGAAGATTTTAGCTATGTATGCAAAGGGAATGAGCCAGCGTGACATCGAAGATACCCTTCGTGAAATCTATGGTTCCGAAATTTCGCAGGGCTTGATTTCACGCATAACCGACAAAATTCTCCCCGAGGTAAACGAGTGGCAGAACCGACCTCTTGACAGTATTGATCCTGTTGTTTTCTTCGATGGAATTGTGTTTAATTCACGCAAGGATAACAGAATAATCAATAAGTGCGTGTACTCCGTTCTCGGCATAAATATGGATGGAAAGAAGGAAATTCTGGGCACTTGGATATCCGAAAATGAGTCTACAAGCTTCTATGCAAGTATCTGTTCTGACCTTAAAAATCGTGGCGTTACGGACATTTTCGTGGCTTGTCATGATAATTTGACAGGATTATGCACAGCAATCAACTCAATTTTTCCGAAAACCAAGAACCAGCTTTGCATTGTTCATCAGATTCGTAACAGCTGCAAATTCGTGCCCTACAAGGACAGAAAAGCTGTGTGTGCAGACCTGAAAAAGATTTATGGTGCAGTCAATCTTGAGGATGCGGAGTATGCAAAAGAGGAGTTCCGCGAGAAGTGGGACAAGAAGTATCCCAGTATAATCAAGTCGTGGGACAAGAACTGGTCTGAACTCACAACTTTCTTCGAATATCCGCAGGAAATCAGGAAGATAATATACACAACAAATGCAGTCGAAAGCTACCACAGAATGGTGAGAAAATTCACAAAATCCAAGGCTGTTTTCCCGACAGACGATTCTATCCGCAAGGTTATTTACATGAGCGTTATGGAGATTTCAAAAAAGTGGACAATGCCTGTCAGAGATTGGGGACTTGCGTATTCTCAGTTTGCGATTTTCTTCGAGGACAGGTTCGCAGCCTGACGGCTGACGAGGGTTCTACCCTCGTGCTCCCGAGGTTTATCCGCTGGGAGATATCCGGTGGAATTAATGAGAAAACAGCGACATTTCTGCCGCTGTTCCCACCGTTTTATC
>JAZQBN010000053.1:0-7460 GCA_045545795.1 Oscillospiraceae bacterium | reverse complement strand
ATATGTCTATTGATTATAATGAATTGAATTCTGCGTATAGTAATTCTACCCCTATCTCTTTTAATATTATTAATGAATGTCTGGTTTTATCCAGCGATAATATCAATGAAATATTAATAAATTCAAATGGTGTAGACATTAATATTAATCAGCGTTCTTTAGCTAATGTTCCTTTATGTTTAATTAAAGATAGTGAAAAGCAGCTGGAACTTGTTAATTGTAATGCTCGTTCTACAATACTTAATTGTCAATTAAATGTTGCACAGGTGGCTAATTCTTCTGTAAATGGAGTCGGTATCTGTTGGGCGGCTGTTGTAGCTCAAAATGTTAATAAGATGAATGGTACAAATTATACTGCCAAAAACATTTATGATTTATGTAATAATGCATATAGTGGCACTCCAGAAGGTACGTCTACATGGGTTAAACGAGCATATAGCTGTTGCGGAGTAACTGTAACATATATAGCAGGAGCAACTAATTATAATCAAGTTTATGGTTTGCTTAATAATAACATACCATTACACATTGACTTGAAACGAACAGATGCAGGTACAGATTATGTTCACGCAGTTTCAATATCAGGAATAACAGTCATAGATACACCATCATTATGTGCATATTACTATATTGTTGATCCAAATGTTGGAACAGTATGTGTAGAAGTTCCTTATTCTGTTATGATGAACGGAAGCGGTTTTACATATGTAGCATCTGCATCAAGAACATACACAAGTTGGGTAAGGACATATTATAAATCATGAAAAAAATATTTATTATATTATTATCTACAATAATGATTACAACTATGTGCTCATGCCAAAAAGAGGAAAAGCCTGCAAATACCGCCCCATGGACTCTAAATGTTCAATATGTTTTTACAAGAGAATTAACAAAAGACGAGGCTGATAAATACATACAAAATATTGAAAGTATTGGTACGGTTAAAAAAATGGTTCCTGATTATCAATTGCCTATAGATAACTTTGCTTCAAATTTTTTGTATGAAGGTACAAAGTTGTATTTGGTTAATAATCAAGTAATTGCAGTTTATGATGATGGTGCAACGTATTATGCAATGCTTTTGGATGTAAGTACTGCTTCGTAAGACATAATAACAGTTAGAAAAGAAAACATAAAACAGTTATTCATCAACTTAATGTAAAGGTAATATATGCGGTAAACGTACAGAAAAGTAAAATAAATCCGCATCCGTTTGTGCCTAAAACTCGCAGGTCGTGCCAAATCTGTTGACGAACAATACTTAATTTGCTAAAATATAAATTTCAGCTATTTTTCAACATTCTCGCCAACTCCCTTAAATCCTCACAAGTATCAAAGCACATCTGCGTGTAACGGTCAATGTCCTTAACACTGCTTTTGGAAGTAAGCCCACGCTTAACGGCACGGATCTTCTCACGCTGTTCATTGAAAGCAAGGTTGTATTTTTCAAGCAATTCAGGATAATCCGAAAGCTTCTTGCGGTAACTCCTGCACTTGTTGTCAAAATTGAGATACGCTTCTTTGATAGGATCACTCATAGCACGTTTCTTGTAATCGTCATTAGCCTTGTATAAACGCTCTTTCTTACAGGTAGTACGTCCACAGGTAAGCGAAGCATTTGCACGGCTTGTAATCATAAGCTGACCGCAGTTTTCGCAGTTGGAGATAATCCTGCCCGAAGCGGAGATAACGTCAGCGTAAATATCAAGCAGGGTTATAAATGAATCATTAGCAACATACAAGGTTTTTGAATTAAGCTTGTATATGCTGCTGTCAAAAATCTCTGTCTGACCTTGCACAGCAGAAGTCAAATTAAATGATTTATCGGCTCTTGCAGACAGAAACGGACGGAGTATTTTCTCCGAATCCGATTTGAATAATTCAATATATTTTTCAGCACGATCGTGGTTGCCCTTTACGGACAACCCGATTTTTTTATTGAATTCCTTCTGCCGAATTTTGAACTTGCTGTACAGAAAATAGATTATGTAGTTTTTCACAATGTTAGCATATTCGGAACAATCGTAAAACTGCGAAAGCTCATCAAGCACAGAATTGCAACTGCCATCACAAAGCATATCTGCATTGCACAGTTTGTCACGGAAATCAACAATTTCATCAAGCTCGTACTTAACCTTCATAAGTCGATTTATGTCTTTTACAAGATTGCCGACTGTGTTCTTATGCAGAATAATTCCGTCCGCAGCTTTTTTCGGACAACCATTGTACGCCCAATTCTTTATATCGTCAGGCGTACCGACAACGTAAGTTTCAATATCTTCCGCAAAATCAACAATAATGCCCACAGAAGCAATGTCACCGCAGGATGTAAAGAGATTTATCATAACAAATACGCTCCTTTTAGATAAAATAAAATGTTTTCGGCTCAAAAATATTTATATATTTTATTCTATCATTTTCAGTGTGATTTGTAAAGATAACATACGGATTTCTTTAAACTAATCGTATTTTGCACGCAAAGGTCTACTGCGATAGATGGTGCAAAATATATACGGTCAAAATCGGGATTTTCGATTTTTTGATGATATACTGTGAGCAGTTCAAAGGCAACCGAGAACAATATGCTGCATAGGAGGTGAACAAAATGAACAGCAAAGATACTCTGCCGATGATGTTATCAGCTAACGAAATTCAGACAATGGGATTTACACGAACAATGGCTTACAGTATTCTCAACCGTGATGATGTACCCGTTGTAAAAATCGGCAATCGCAAATTTATCCAGAGAGATAAATTTTTTGAATGGCTGGACAAGAGGGAGCGTGGCAATGATGAGTGATGGTGTAATTTCCATAAAAGCTTTTGCAGGGAAAAACAATATATCACAACAAGCGGTCTACAAGAAAATCCGCAGGAACTCAGACAAGCTGAACGGACACATTTCCAAGCAGAACGGCAAGATGATGTTGGACAGCTTTGCACAGGAGCAGCTAAAGTCTGCTGATGTAAATTTTACTCTTGCTGAAAAAGTAAAACAGCTTGAAAATCTGCTTGCGGATAAATCAGCAGAAAACGAAAAATTAAAATCAGAGTATAACCAGCTTGCTGATAAAATTTCAGAAAATGAAGCTTTAATCGAAAGTCTGAAAAGTGAGATTTCAGAAAAGAACGCAGAGATAGAAAATCTGAAAAAGCGAATAATTGAGCTTACGGACAAATCGTTGGAAATTGCAGAATTGAAAAATATGCTTGAGGAACTTTTAACGGTTTTATCAGAAAATTCAAATTCAGGAATGGGTAAAAAGTTAGGTAATTTGTTTGCAGGAAAGCGTTAAACGAGGTTGAATTAAACGGGTTGAAAAAAGGAAGAAAAATAAGGGAAAAATAGTTGCTTTTGTCATAGCAAGCACAGAAAAGTTGACCCACTTTTCCCAACAACTGACAACGTCAGATGTTGGAAGGGGAAATCCCCTTTGACCCTATTATCATCATAGAAAGGATAGAATATTTATGCCAAAGAGAAAAGACACAAAAGAGAAAAAAGTATATTTCCGTCCCCGTGAATGGGCAGTGGTTTGTAAAAAATCAGAATATGTGCATATGAAAACGGGTGCGTTTATCAGAGAAATGGCTGTTCGTGGAGAAATCAAGCATTACGATATGGTGCAGCTCAACAATCTGCGAATGTCATTCAATCGGATAAGCTATGAACTTAATCAGATTGCAAAAGTTGCAAACAGCACACAGTCGATTTATCAGAAGGACATCAAGGATATGCAGAAGCAGATGAAATATTTTTCAGATGTTATGGAAAATTATTTATCGGAGCTTTATCCCGACCTTACGATTACAGACAACATTGATTTTTAAAGGCAGGTGAGATATGTGGCAAAGGAAAGGACAGAAAAGCGTGACAAAAACAGAGCGAGAATTATTGTAACTCCTCATTATGTAGGAACAGAGAAAAATACAAAGGTTATGAAAAATATTATTCTTATGCAGCTTCAGAAAAAGATAAAAGAGCCTGCACAGGATACAGATAAATTAGCATAATTATCTTCATAATTGCTTGACTGGTTTCTGACAGCTGTGGTATACTTGATACAGATATATCACGGCTGTTTCGGACAAGGAGGAAATTTTTTAAATGAAACAGTCGAATGGAAATACAATTTATACAGCAGCACTTTATCTGCGACTTTCAAAGGACGATGGATTTACAGACCGTGACAGCGGAAGTATTGATACACAGCGTGAAATGCTGACAAGGTTCTGCCGAGAGAATAATATCATAGTTTACGATTATTACATTGATGATGGGTTCAGTGGGACAAATTTTGAGCGACCTTCATTCAAACGTATGATTGAAGATATTGAAAACAAGAATGTGAACTGTGTTATTACAAAAGACCAATCACGTCTTGGCAGAAATCATCTTGAAAGCGGCTTCTATATGGAAGTTTACTTTCCCGAACATAACGTCAGGTACATAGCTGTAACGGATAATGTTGATACGCTTAATTCGTCAACTCTTGATATTGCACCGTTCCGTAATCTGCTGAATGATATGTACGCACAGGACGTATCGAAAAAGATAAAATCTGCATTTGTCACTCGTCAGAAGCAGGGCAAATTTATCGGAACAAAAGCTCCATACGGATATATGAAAGACCCCAATGACAAAAATCATCTTATCATTGACGAGCGTTATGCACCGATTGTCAGAATGATTTTTCAGATGTCTGCTGATGGATACGGTGTTCGCAGGATAAGAAATTATCTTATTGAACAGAAAATACCACGTCCTGCATATATCGCAATGGAAACAGCAAGCGGTTACGGACAATATATTTCTGATGATGAAAGTATTTATCAATGGACAGACGGCAGTATTCGTGATATTTTGCGAAATCCTGTTTATGCGGGGCATATAAGGGGGCAGAAGCGTCCAAAAATATCGCATAAGAGCAATAAACGTAAAAGTGTTTCATCAGCAGGTACATTTGTTGTAAAGAATATGCACGAGCCGATAATTGAACCTGAAAAGTGGGAGATTGTGCAGCGATTAATCGACAGCAGACGTCGGGAAAGAAAGCGTGAAAAGTTTGATAATATTTTCTGCGGACTTTTAAGATGTGCAGATTGCGGATATTCGATAAATTTAAGCAGTGCTCACAGAAAAAATCGAGAAAATGTAATTGATATGCTTGGTTACCAATGCAGCTATTACCGCAATCACGGAAAGAAAAAATGCACACAGCATTGGGTTGAAGCAAGAGATTTGTATGATTCTGTGCTTGATGATATTCGTAAGCAGGCGGACAAGGCTCTTTCCGATGATGAAAAGATGGTTGCTGAAATTATTGCAAAGCTTGATACAGGTGCGGCGGAAAACGTCAAACGTACAGAAAAAGAACTCCGCAAGGCGAAAACAAGGCTTACAGAGTTAGACAGGCTTTATGCGGTTCTGTATGAGGATAAGGTTTCGGGGAATATTTCCGAAAGAAATTTCAGACAGCTTTCTACAGCATATGAAACAGAGCAGATTGAGCTTGAACGTAAGATTTGCGAATATGAGCAGTCGCTTCATACGGCAAAGGAGAATAACGAGAATGCTGATGTATTTGTAAATATGATTAAAGATTATTCGGGAATTACAGAACTTACATCGGCAGTTCTGAACACGCTTATTGATAAAATCGTTATTCACGAAGCGGAAATCGTGGATGGCGAAAAAGTACAGAATATCGAGATTTTTTATAAGTTTGTAGGTAATATTTAATTGAAGTTATATGTTCCCTTAAAAGCGACCCTCTGATATGGAACAGCGTAACGGACGAATTGAACGTCAGGGCAACGAAAATCCCGAAGTACAGATTTACCGTTACGTTACAGACAAAACCTTTGACGCATATTTGTATCAGATGTTAGAGAATAAGCAGCGTTTTATATCACAGGTGATGACAAGCAAGACTCCCGAACGTACCTGTTCCGATATTGATGAGGTTGCACTCGATTATGCAGAGGTAAAGGCGTTATGTGCCGGCAATCCTTTAATCAAAGAAGAAATGCAGCTTCAGACACAAATTAAGGAACTGAAATCGGAAAAGTCACGCTATTCAGAAAAAATCTATGAATTGCAGGACAATATCCGCATTAACGTCCCTGCAAAGATAAAGGCAACAGAACTGCATATTAAGCACAATCAGATTGACCTTGATACTGCAAATGCACAGCCAAAGGTTGTAAATGATGAGGGTAAAGAAATGTACCCTATTAAAATCGGTGACAAGGTTTATACAGACAGAGCCGAAGCAGGCGAAGCTATCAAAGACGCTATTCTAAAAAATATTGGAAGATTAGCAGAAGGCAAGTCTGTACATATTGGCGAATATCGTGGAATGAAGCTGTCATTTTTGTATGACCAGCATTTCAAGACAACAAAGGCTTGCCTTGAGGGGGAGAAAAACCACTACTGCGACCTTAACCCCGAAACCACAACGGGTAACCTTATCCGACTTGATAATTGTATCAACAATATTGAAAAGGATATTAAGGAGTCACAGGAAAAGGTTGACACTATGAAAGCCGAGCTGGAGCAGATGAAGATTGACGTTGAAGCACCATTCCCGAAGGCAGACGAGCTGTTCAAGGCTGAAACAAGGCTTGAGGAAGTACACGAAGCGTTGACAAAATTTGAACTGTCGGACGATACAATGCACAGGGATATTTACGAACGCTTTGCAGATAATTTCTCTGACGTTCTGTTTGGCAGGACAGGAGCAATGAAATATGAAGCTGGAGAGGGTTGGGATACCTTATCCGTTGAGCTTAACGATAATGTTTTTTCTATTGCACACACCTATGTACAGAACGGTGATTTGATGTATGACCCGATGATTAGCTTCATTGTGGACTATGAGAATGAAAAGGTTATTCCAATAAGCTATGAAAACAGCGGTATGGGCATTTATGAAAGCTATGACCCAAATGCAGAGCCTACTCCTCAGTCAGTACAGAACATAAACGGCGTCCTTGAATTTATGGATACCTGGCTTGACAACATCGAACAGCAGGGATATGAGCCTGTTGTGCCTGATGAGGGCAGGTGCAGGGGAACTGAAAATATATCATTATAAAAAATGCCTGTATCAGTTTTTGGCTGATACAGGCATTTTGCTGTTTATTATTGTACCTTCAAAGCGATATCAAGTTTAAAAATGTTATTTTCACAAGTAATATCAAACTCGCCGTTATATTTGGCAACAGTTTTTCTTATGTTGTATAAACCTATGCCGTGGTTGCTTTTGTCCGATTTGGATGTCTTGATATTATTGTTATGTATAACTATATTTTCAGCAACCGGATTTGTTATGCATATAAGTTGAATACATTTGTAATAATCACAATTGACAGAAATTGTTTTAGGTGAACTGTCAGTGATTTTCTCACAGGCTTCAATTGCATTATCAAGAGCATTTGCAAGTATAATACAT
>JAZQBN010000052.1:0-128953 GCA_045545795.1 Oscillospiraceae bacterium | reverse complement strand
AATAAAAAGACAGCCCCTTGAGGGGCTGCCCGTGAATCAAATGCGGTTGGCAGACTTTTCAGAACCACTTGAGTGGTAAGGGTCGTACCAAGCCCTTTAAGGGCTTTTGCATACCACCCGTTTTACGGGTGGTTTTGATTTATATATTGTGTTTTCAGTTTTGGCGGTAAACCGTCAAAAACCTTGTTTTTCAGCTTGTGTATTTCCTTTGTCAGTTCCCCGCAGCTTTCATACCTGTTAAAAAATTTCGTAAATTCAGCGGCACGCTCATACATATCAAGCCGAAGCATTGACTTTACCATACAGATATCAAGAAAACGACATTCACTGTCAAGCATATTCGCAAGAATTTCTATGGCAGCTTCATAGTTTCCCAATATATGCTGGTGTATTGCAAGACTGCGTCTGGAAGTATCGCTGTGTTCATTGAGCACGGCGGAATTATATTTTTGGTAAAGCTCTTCGGCATCTTTGAATTTATTCTGCACATAAAGGCAGAAAATCATATTACTTATAAGATTGCCGTGCAGATTGCTGTCGAGCTTTTTCAGATTGATTTCATTAAATGTCTGATAGGCTTCGTTAAGGTCACCCTGAATGAGAAGTGCATTTGCAAGAAAGCTTTTTCCCTTAGCAATATCCTGCGGACGTTCAGCTTCTTCAAGCTCAGCTTTCAGCATTTCGGTGTATTCATGCGTAAAACCGCTTTTGCTGAGAATTGAAAGTGCTTTTTCAAAGCGGCATTTCTTCTTAAAAAAAATCATTTCTTTTTACCGTGTTTTTTTTTGATAATTGCACTGATTACACAATCAGCAATAAGAAGCACTCCAACCGCCAGTTCCGCAACAAGCGTCAGGGCGGTAGCTTCTGTAGTGAATGCGTAGTAAAGCATTACTATTGCAAAAATTCCCAAAAGTATAACCTTAGGCCATTTTAAAACATCGGTTGCATATTCTTCAACAGTTACGCTGCCTTTGCTTATCATAAAAAATGAAATCATATCCATAAATACTGTTACAAACAGCATTATAAGCACAAGTATAAGAAGGTAGTTGAATTCGTCCATAGGATTATCCTTTCTTACTGAATTGTTGAAACAACTTCAATAGCTTTTATAAGCTGAGTATCAGATTCCAGCTGTTGTTCCTCGGTAAGGAGTGCAAGCTCAATTTCTGTTGGGAGTGCAACTTCAAAGTTAGGTGTTATACCAATACCGTTATAATTTCCGCTGTTTTTGGTCTGGAGAGTTGCTACAGTAATTTTTACCGCCGAGCCTCCTGAAAGTTTATGGGTTTTCTGCATAACACCCTTACCGTAGGATTTGGTTCCTACTATCTGAGCATTGGCTTCATCACGGAGTGCGAAGGCAAAAAGCTCTGCACAGGAAGCCGTGTTGCCGTTGACGATAACGGTCATTGGCATTTTAACCTGCTTCGCTTCGGTTGTATGAATTATTACCTCGGAAGAATCTCTGTAATGTGCAGTTACGACGTTGCAGTCCCCGAGAAGCAGGTCAAGAGTTTTCTGAAGTGCATCTGTGAGACCTCCCATATTATCGCGGACGTCGAAAATGAGCATTTCCGCACCCTCCCCGATAAGGCGGTTGAGGACAGCGTCAAACTGTTCAGGAGTTTTTTCATTGAAGGTAGTAAGCTTTATGTAAGCGATATTGTCTATAAGTCTTCCTGTTACTGAAATAATTTCGGTTTTTTCGGAAACAACCTCAACCGCAAAAAATTCCGATACTCCTTCAAGATTAGTACGCTTGATATGAAGTTTAACCTTGGTACCCTCATCACAGTTGAGCAGGCTGACAGCTTCATCGTAGCCGCCCTCATAAGCAATTACGTCGGTGTTGTTGATAGCGGTAACAACATCACCTGCAAGAAGCCCTGCTGTTTCTGATGAGGAATTCGGAGTAATTTCCGTAATCTTAATGTAGCCGCTTTCTTCCTTTTCGTAGCTGAAACCGAGTCCGACATCAATGCCTGATTCTCTCTGAGTCTGCTGAGCGTATTCCTCTGCGGAGTAATATTTTGCAAAACGGTCGTCAAGACCTGTCATATAGCCGTTCATAATGCTGTTGTTGAGCAGCTCTTCATCAATGTCGTTTATGTAATTGGCACGCACATACTTGTCCATTTCAGAAAGCTTGGTATAGATGCTTTCCTTTTCGGAAACGCTTTTCACCTTCGAATTGAATACATTAAGTGAATAGTTGTAGGTGATAATAAAGGTTATGGCAGCAACCAGAGCCATAAGCCCGATAGTAATTCCCAGTGAAATTTTTTTGTTCATATGAAACCTCAAGACGTTAATTATTGATATTTACATAATTCATAGGGTTGGTATGCTGACCGTCAACACGCACTTCAAAATGCAGGTGATTGCCGTAAGCATAACCCGTGCAGCCAATTGCACCGATTGGGTCGCCCTGAGCAACAGTGTCACCCATAGACGTGTAAAGCTGACTGCAATGAGCGTAAAGTGTAGCAATGCCGTTGCCGTGGTCAATGATTACACATTTTCCATAGCCGTTGCCCTTATCGCTTGCCTGAATAACAGTACCGCCTGCGGAAGCGACAATAGTTTCACCTGCACAGCCGGGCTTTGTGATGTCAATGCCCTTGTGGAAGTCACTGCTTTGTTCCTCGACAATCCAACGATTGCCGTAAAGGTCAGAGGTGTTGCGTACAGTAGGGACAGGCCAGATGAAGCCTGTATCTGAATAAGTCGGAGCGGCAGCCTCGGGTACATAAGTCTGACCGTTAGCCTCAGCCTCTTTCTTCTTTTTCTCCTCTTCCTTGCGTCTGCGTTCTTCCTCTTCCTTACGTTTTCTTTCAGCTTCCTCCTGAAGTCTGCGGATTTCAGCCTGAAGTTCTTCCTCTACCTCAGCCTGCTCGTCAGCAATTTCATCCGCACGAGCCTCATAGTCGGCAATCATATTTTCGTGCATCTGCTTTGTCTCAGCGTGACCGTTGTAGGTTTCACGAAGTTCTTCGTAATAGGCTTCTTCCTCAGCTTTTTTTTCTTCAAGCTGAGCAAGCTTTTCCTCATATTCTGTTTTAGTTGCTTCAAGGTCGGTAATCTGAGTGCTGAGAGAGTCGATAAGGTCATTATCGTGCTTTGAAACACGCTCAACAAATTCCATTCTCGCCAGCATATCATAGAAGTCAGACGAACCTGCAATTACGGAAGCCAGGCTGTCGTTGCCCGCCATATAGAGTGCACGCAGACGCTGACGGAACTGTTCAATGCCGTCATCAAATTCGGCTTCCTTTGCGGCAATATCTTCTTCAAGTGCCGCAAGCTCCTCCTCATACAGAGCAATCTGTTTTTCGACAACCTTGACCTGTTCTTCCTGAACCTTCATTTTATTGTCGTATTCTTCGAGGTACTTGTCCACTTCTTCAGACTTGCTTTCATATTCGGAGAGAAGCGACTCAACATTCTGCAGCTCCTCGTCAAGCTTAGCCTGCTTAGCTTCAAGCTCGGACATAGTGTCCGCCGTGACAATCATTCCCGAAATAACGCTGCTGAGGGAAATTGTGCACGCAAGAAGAACCGCACTTATTTTCTTTGTAGCTCTGATAATTTTCATAAGCAATCCTTTTATCCTTCAAATCAAACCTTAAGGTATTTCTTTGTGCTCATAACCGTACCGAATGCACTTATCACAGCACCTGCCGCAACGTACCCGAGAATGAGCACCCACATAAATTCATCAAGCGGAATAAAGCCGTTTACCGACATAATGCTCCAGATTGTCATATCCTGTGAAAGCACCTTAATCAGCTCGTTGTAGCCTATGCAGGTAATCGCCGAAGCAAGAATACCTGACAGCACACCGATGAACATACCCTCAACAAAAAACGGAATTTTGATAAAGGAATTTGTTGCACCGACCAGCTTCATAATCGCAATTTCTCGCTTTCTTATATCAACGCTTGCACGGGAAGCGTTGGAAATAATTACAAGAGAAACCAGGATAAGTGCCGCAAGAATTACTACGGAAATGATACCTATGAAGCTTTTGAGTCCGGTAAGAATATTGATAAAATCAGTAGGGGATTTGATAGAGTCAATTTTGCCAAGACGATTTATTTCCATAAGCGTCGGATTTATCTTTTCGATGTCAGCAATACGGAGTCTGAATGCGTCAGGGAGAGGGTTTTCCTCACCGACGTAGCTGAACAAATCCTCGGCATTTTCGTTTTCCATATCATTTTTCATATCTTCAAGAGCCTGTTCCTTGGAGTAAAAGGTGACAGAGTCAACATTGTCAATGTTTCTGATTGTGTTTTCCATAGCGGAAATTTCCGTTTCATCGGTGCCGTCCTCAATAAATATAACAACCTCGTTTTTGTTTTCAATGCCGCTTACGAAGCGGTTGATATTTGCAACAAAAAGAAGCGTAAAGCCGATAAGCAGGAGGGATACCGACAGAATACAAAGGGACGCAACCGACATAATTCGGTTGGTCCATACATTTCTCATACCTTGCTTGAAAAGGTAATTCATACTGCTGATTTTCATTTAAAGTAAACTTCCTTTCCTCGCCTTAGCCGATATAGTCGTCGAATGTAATTCGTCCGTCGGTGATACTGATTGTCCTTCCGCCGAAATACTGAACAAGCTCGTGCTCGTGGGTAACAACCATAACTGTTGTTCCGCAGGCATTGATAGCTTTAAGCAGTTCAAGAATTTCAATTTTGTTTGTAGGGTCAAGATTACCTGTAGGCTCATCGGCGATAATCAGCTGAGGGTCGTTTACAAGTGCTCTTGCCAGTGCAACACGCTGCTGTTCGCCGCCTGAAAGCTCGTGCGGAAAAGCCTTTGCCTTGTCCTTAAGCCCGACAAGGCTGATAACATAAGGAACACGGTTTCTGATATATTTAATAGGTGCATCAATGCTTCTGAGCACGAAGGCAACATTATCGTACACGTTCATTGTGTCAATAAGCTTGAAGTCCTGAAAGACGAAGCCTATTGTACGGCGAAGCTTGTGAGCCTTATTCTTCTTGAGTTTGCCGAGGTTGAAGCCGTTAACTGTAATCTTACCGCTTGTAGGTTCGATTTCCTGAAGCAGCAGACGGATAAGGGTACTTTTACCTGCACCTGATTTACCTACAACAAAAGCAAATTCGCCGTCATTGATACGCAGGCTTACATCGTTAAGAGCATCAACGCCGTTTGAATATGTAACACTGACATTTTTAAGTTCTACCAAAAGGTACACCGCCTATCTATATTAATCCGTTTTGGATATTATTTCCATAAAAATAATTGTGGGGACAGAAAATAAATCTGCCCCCATAAATAACTGTATAAATCAGCTTCCGCAGAGTGGAAAATCCGTCCGGGAGCAATGATTGATTTTAGAACTTAACAGGATTTGCGGAGAGATACTTCTTAACCATAAGTGCAATCTTGAATACGATAGCGTGGTCAAATTCTCTCAGGTCAAGACCTGTAAGCTTCTTGATTTTTTCAAGTCTGTAAACGAGAGTATTTCTGTGAACAAAAAGCTTTCTGGAAGTTTCGGATACGTTGAGGTTATTCTCAAAGAAACGCTGGATTGTAAACAGTGTTTCGTGGTCGAGGGACTCAATAGAACCCTTCTTGAAAACTTCCTGGAGGAATGTTTCACAGAGAGTTGTAGGAAGGTGATAAATGAGTCTTGCGATACCGAGGTTGTCATACGAAACGATAACCTTGTCAGTATCGAATACCTTACCGACTTCAAGAGCAATCTGAGCCTCCTTGAAGGAACGTGCCAAATCCTTGATACCTGTAACAACAGTACCGATACCAACGTTAACTCTTGTGTAGAATTCGCTGGAAAGAGTATCGGAAATGGAGCGTGCAAGCTTTTCCAAATCCTTGGACTCAACATTGTTCTTGATTTCCTTAACGAGAACGATATCGGACTCGGTAATGTTGAGAACGAAATCCTTAGCCTTGTCAGGGAAAAGATTCTGAATAACATCGAAAGCGGAAACATCGTTCGAGGAAACGATTCTGATAAGAAGAACAACCCTGCTTACATCGCTGTTGAAGTGGAGTTCACGAGCCTTGACAACGATATCACCGGGGAGAACATTATCGAGAACAACATTCTTGATGAAGTTTGTTCTGTCGTATTTTTCATCGTAATACTGCTTGATTGAGGAAAGGGTAATGGACATAATATTTGCATACTTTGCAGCATTTTCGTCAGTACCCTCAACAAATACAGCATAATCAGGCTTGATATGGGAGCCGAAAGGCTTGTATGTATAGCCGTCACGGACAAAGATATCGTGGGAGTCACTCAAATCGAGGGAAACAAACTCGTTGGTTGTTCCGATTTTGGAAAGCTCGCTGCAAGCGATGATAGTAGCAGTTGAGTCAACAACGCCGATGATGCAGTCCATAGCATCTCTCATCTGGTGAATTAAGCCCTGAAAAAGTCTGTTTGACATATAACCGGTCATCCTTTCATTTTAAGCCTGTTAAAATTTTAAAGCACGATTGAAATTTCGCAGTGCAAAATTGTATAATCAGCTTGTATAAAGCGACAGTATCTTTATGTAATTCGCCGCCCACATCAATTATTATACACATTTTTTGTTCACTTTGCAAGTGTTTTTTGTAATTTTCTCTAAAAAATCGCTACAAAATTTTATACCTCGGCATTTTCACAAATACATATATGTATTTTAACACACTTTTTGTGCAATTGTGTGAATATTTTATTAATTTCGGCAGCATTTGTTTCAATGGAAATGTTTTCTTTACGGTAAAATGAACAGCAGCCCAATTTCAGCAGTGAAAATTGCAGCCGCTACACAAAATTATCGGATAAGAAAAAATAACGCAAAAAGTGTTGAAAAAAATATACAGATATGATATAATGATTTTAATGAAATTTGTGCAGTTTATCTGTACGGAACGGGGGCGGTTGCCTTGAAAAAGTATTTCAGCGAGTATATTGCTTCGGTAATTGCCGCTCTTGAAAACGACAGCACCAATTTTGCAGTGCTCAAAGATGAAATACTGACGAAAATTGCTTTTATGCAGCACGAAAGGCTCATTCATCTGCTGGTGACAATCTTGTTTGCGCTTATGATGTTTCTTTGTCTTATAGGCTTTTTCGTGTCTGACAATATAGGAATTCTTGCGGCGGCAGTGCTTATGCTTGTGCTGCTCGTACCGTATATCGCACATTATTATTTTTTGGAAAACGGCGTCCAGAAGCTCTATTCACTTTATGATGAAGTGTGCGGAAGGGCTGCCGATTAATTCGGAGGACACTATGAAAATTACTCCCGAGATAGTGCAGGAGGTCATCAATAAAAAGGATATTTTTGTTGAATTCCAGCCTATTTATTCTATTAATACAAAAAAAGTAATCGGTCTTGAGGCTCTTGCAAGAGGTGATTACAAGGGTGAAATTGTTTCACCGTATTTTCTTTTCAATTATGCAAAGCAGAACGGCAATGTCCTTGAGCTTGACAGAATTTGCCGTGAAAAATCTATGGACGCTTTTGTTGCTGAGGAAAAGACTGCACCTGCATTGTTCGTGAACTTTGAAACATCGGTGCTGAACGATGCTGAGGTCGGCAACGGTGAGCTTATGCGTATGGCTGAAAAGCATAACCTTTCGCCCGAAAGCATTGTAATTGAGCTTAACAGCTCAGCGGTAAAAAACAATTACGAGCTGATGATGTTCGTTAACCTGTATCGTTCAAAGGGCTTCCTTATTGCCCTTGACAACGTCAGTGCAGGTGAGGACACTATGAACAGAATTATGCTTGTCAACCCTGATATTATCAAAATTGACAGATTTGTTGTAAGCAGCATAGAGTCAAACACCTACAATCAGGAGGTTTTCAAGTCAATCATCAATGCCGCAAAGCAAATCGGTGCAATGACAATTGCCGAGGGCGTTGAAACCGTTGATGAGGTTATTACCTGTATGCTTATGGGAGTTGACTATTTCCAGGGATATTATTTTTCACGTCCCGAACAGTTCAATTTCCTTTTTACAAACGAGGCACGCCTTAAGCTGGAGGATGCCGCACAGCGTCTTAACCTGAGTATCAAGAAAAACCCGACGGTTGTAAACGTGAAAATCGAAAGCTACAAGCGTGCCATATATGACCTTGTAAGCACGCTGACAGGAACTCCTCCAGAGGATTATGAAAAGGTGCTGAGAAGCTATGTCTATGAGCACAGGGAAATCGAATGTGCCTTTCTTATCGATGAAAAGGGATTTCAGATTACAGAAACAATTATGACCCCCGATACGGAAATACTTTCGGGCTTCAAGCCTGAGCTCAAGGGTGTAAATCACGATATCAAGAACTATTTTTACGCTGTCAAGGAGCAGATTGAAGACCCGTTTATTTCAGGCTGGTACATATCAGCAGCAACAGGCAAGAACTGCAAGACGATTTCCTCTCATATCTATGACAGCGAGGGGAAGATGATTATTGTCTGTATGGACCTGAAAAAGCGTTAAAGCAGATTATACCAGAGCGGAAGCTCCCCGCGGCACAGCAGATTAAGCTGCCGCCGTATGCTTTCAAGCTCAGCGTCAAGTTCATCATTGGCTGCTTCTACAAACTGGGGTACTTTTGCAACGGACGAGCTGATGCTGTTCAGCTTTTCGTCGCAGACAAAAATGCTCATTTTCTTTTCAAGTGCAGCCCATTCATATGAAAGCTCATCAGCGGCAGCGGATAAATTTCCGATGTCGCTGTTTTCGTTGTAAAGCTTTATTCTGTCGATAATTGCAGTAACATCCTTACGCCAGCTGACAAGGCATAGCGAAGCAATTACAGAGTAAAGAATAATTGCACCAATCAGTGCAAAAGCCGCTTTTATACGCTTCATTTTACTGCTCCTTTCGTATAAGTGAATAATTTCTGTCTGTATCAACAGTCATCAGGAAAACATCTCCTATGGCTGTTTTTTCTTTTTTCAGAATATGCTCAATCCAGTCTATCGACAGTGTAAGCCGTTTCATTGCATCCCTGTCAGGCTCTCCGTCAGCAATGACGACCTCAGGCGGATTTATGCTTTTTCCTTTTAACTCCATATCTGCATTTGTAACATTTCTGTAAGGGTATTTCTGATATACGGAAAGATTTCCCGTAGTTTCCACAACAGCAAACTGCACTTCGCTTATGTCGAAAATTCCTTGTCCCCTCAGGCTTTCCACAAGGTCGTCAACCGTGAAGCGTATCTCTTTCATCTGCTTCTGGTCAAGCTTGCCGTCACGGATAATTATAACGGGAGTGCCGCTCATAACACGTCTTACAGCACGGCTTTTTATTGCCAGCCACGACATTATTACATCAAGGCTTGCAAGGGTAATGATAGGAATTATTCCCGTAAGAAGCGGCGTGCCCGTGTCCTCAACGGGAAGCGTTGCGATATTGGAAATAAGAATAGTTACAGCTAATTCCGAGGGCTGCAATTCGCCGATTTGCCGCTTGCCCATAAGACGTACCGAAAAAACCAGCAGCAGATAAAGAATTATTGCACGGATAAAAACAACAGACATAAAAACTCTCCTTTGGGAAATATCATTCCCGAAAGCTTTGGAATAATCCGTGTATTTTTTTGCCCATAACGGAAATAATAAGCAAAAAAGACAGGAGTGATTATATGAATATGCCTGACGCTTACGAATTCAAGGAAGTAAGCATAGAAAAATCCCTGCGGCAGAATATTTCAAATCTGAAAAATATTCTCGGAGGAAGCTCGGATTTACTGATAAATGAGTTTTTGATTGACGATGTACCCTGTTGTCTTGTCTGCTTTGAGGGTATGATTTCCATTCAGTTTATTACAAATCTGATTTTGCGTCCCCTTACAAATCTGCACGTTGCCGAAAATGCTTCGCCAAATGATATTTTCCGTCACGTCCGTGACCGTATGCTGCTTGCAATTGACCGTGGCTTGTGCACTCAGTACGGCGATATAATCCGCAGACTGATGAGCGGCTTTGCAGTGCTGTTTATTGACGGCGTGGACACGGCTTTTGCTTACGGTGTGCAGGGTTACTCAATAAGAGGAATTTCCGAGCCGTCCTCTGAGGGAAATATAAGAGGTGCACAGGAAGGCTTCGTTGAAACCGTCCGTATCAGTATGTCCCTTGTACGCCGCCGTATCAAGTCGCCCCTGCTTCGTTTTGAACTTTTTCCCGTGACAACAACCGCAAATGTGGATGTCATTCTTACCTATATGGCTGACCGTGTGCCGATTAAGCTGGTGAAGAAAATCCGAAAGAAGCTTGAAAATCTTCCCCTTGAAAGTCTGCTGGGCAGCGGCTATGCCGAGCCGTTTCTCGACAGCACAAACACAAGCTTTTTTTCGGGGGTTTCCGTAACGGAGCGTCCCGATGTGTTCTGTGCAAAAATCATTGAGGGGCGAATTGGTCTGCTTATCGACGGCACACCCTTTGCAATTGTAATTCCCTCGCTGTTTATCGAAAATTTTCAGACGCTTGACGATTACAACTTCCGTCCATTTTATGCCGTGCTGATACGCTGGATACGTTATCTCGCTTTTTTTCTTGCAATTTTCCTGCCTGCGGTTTACGTTGCCGTGGTAACCTTTCACCCCGAATTGTTCAACCACACGCTTCTTGTTACCCTTGCTTCCGCTGAACAAACCGCACCCTTGCCCCTTGCGGTTGAAGCGTTTATCGTGCTGTTATTCTATGAAATAATTCGTGAAGCGGGAGTGCGTCTGCCAAAAAGCGTGGGCGGTGCGGTTTCGATTGTGGGGGGACTTATCATTGGTGACGCCGCCGTTTCCGCAGGAATAATCTCAAACCCGCTTCTGCTTGCCTGTGCAATTTCTGTAACCGCTTCGTTTGTCGTGCCGAATTTAAATCAGCAGATTACAACCCTGCGTTTCATTGCCGTTGCCGCGGGAGGAATAAGCGGCTTATACGGAATTTCGCTTCTTGCAGCGGTAACGCTTATCAACCTTTGTTCCCTTGAAAGCTATGGTGCACCCGTTACCTCGCCTTTATCACCATTCACACCAAAGGCAATGCGTGACGTGCTGGCAAGAGTTGGTTTCAAGCGTATGGCAAAGGGCGGTGCTACCGTTGAAAAGCTTAATGGTGTAAATATGGAGGACTGATATGGAAAAACGAATTATCAGCTGGGGACAGCTTCTTCTCCTGCTTTTTATGTGCAGGGTTTTCACCCTTATGACCTTTGTGCCGTTTGCAAGCGGTGACATTTCTGTACAGCTTCTCGGCACGGCAATTTCAACCGCTATTCAGGCGGTAATCCTCATTCCCGTTGTCATACTGAAGGACAGTGCAACGGACGTGCTGCTGAAAAAATGCCGTCCTCTCGGAATAGCGGCGGCGGTGCTGTATTTGCTTTTCTTCCTTCTGTACACGGTAAACGGACTTCTTCACTTCCAGAATTTTCTTTCCGCACGCTTTTTCCCAACCGCCGACAGCACCCTCTGGATTGCCGTGCTTCTTATTATCTGTGTATACTGCGGCTGTCTGGGAATTGAAGCGTTGGGAAGAAGTGCCGTTGTGGTTTTCTGGCTGTTTGCAGCGGCGATTGCGGCAATGTTTTTTTCATCTGTGCAAACCATCGATACGGCAAATCTGTATCTTTCTTCCGTTGCACCGAAAAGCCTTTTTTCTGCTGTAATTGACGACCTATCACGAAACGGGGAGCTTGTTGCCCTTGCCTTCCTTGCAAAGCACGTCAGGCAAAAGCACCGCTGCGGTGCATACGGACTTCTTGCGGCAAAGCTGTTTCTTGTCGAGGGGGTAATGCTTCTGATTTGTATGGTGCTTGGTGATTTTGCAAGGCTTACCGACTATCCGTTCCTTTCTCTCGGCACTTTTGGCGGTGCACGCTTTTTACAGCGAAGCGACTCTCTTTACCTTATTGTGTGGACGATTACCGCCGTGCTGAATATTGCCCTTTTCCTGCACCTTTCCGCAGGACTTATGGAGGAGGTGTTTCCGAAAATGAAGTTCCGTACCTCTGTTGCCGCAATTCTTGTTTTTGGCACGGTTATGATTTTCACGCTGTCAGGTCTTGACTTTGACCCCGTATACAACATTCTCTGTTCGGGCTACTCCGTAATTTTCCTGACCGGTTCACTGCCGTTAACAGCCTTGATAATATCGAAAAGAAAGTCAGGTGAAAAGAAAAATGAAGCTTAAACTATTAATTGTGGCAACCATTGTAACGTTGCTGCTGACAGGCTGTTCAATGGGTGTCGAGGTAAACGAACGTGCTTTTGTGCAGCTTATGGGGATTGAACGTGATGACGAAATTTACTATGTTTCAATGCAGGTATACAAGTCGGAAAGCGGCACGCCCGAGCCTGATGTAAGCAAGGCAAACACCATTACCGCAAAAGGCGAGGGGACAACCATTCACGAGGCGATTTCCGCCGCTGAGCTTACCCTCGGAAAGAAAGCTTTTCTGGGACACATCAAAATGCTTGTTGTGGGGGGCGGCATAAAAAATCCTGCCGATGAGCTTGCACTTTTCCTTGACGGAAGCGTGTCGCCGTCCTGTTCCGTTGCATATTCCGACGACCCTGCCGCAGTAATCGAAACGCTCCCCGAAGAAGGCTCTTTTTCAGCAGAGCAAATCCTCGCCCTCGCTGACTCATCTGCTTCTCAGGGGAAAACTGTGTTTACCTCCGTTGCCGAGCTTGCTTCAAGTACGGGTGAGCTTGACACAGCAGCGGCACTTCCTGTTATTGCCGCAGGAGATAAAACGGTGACCTTTGAGGGCGTTACCCTTGCATATAAAAACGGTGTGCGTGGAAAGCTTGACGAAAAGGAAACTCTCGGGGTAAAGCTGCTGCTGAACCAGTTTGAAACAGGGGATATAGTAACTGTTCCCGTGGAAGTTGACGGAAACCGTGCTACTGTTTTTGTCACAAGCGCCTGCACAAAGCTTGACGCTGAAATGTCAGGAGGACTCGCCGTAAATGCCGAAATCAAGCTGAAAATGAACATTGCCGAAAATCCATACGGCATAAAGCCTGCCCTTGTGGAAAAGGCGGCACGCCAGCAAATCAGCGAAAGCTGTATGTCGGCATATTCGGCGGCGGTGCACGAAAATCTCTGTGACATTTTCGGGGTAAAGAAGCTTGTGCGGCGATACTGCCCCGAAAGATACAACGATTACTGCAACGCAGAGAGAAGCTATCTTGCGGGGAGTACGTTGAATTTGAAGGTTAAAAGCGAGATGTAAAAAGAAATCCTGATAAGAATTTGCGTTCTTATCAGGATTTTTTCAGTTGGTTAAAAGCTGGTTTATCTTGTCAAGATTACAGCATTCTATGGGGATACCTTCATACCACTCAGTTATAGTTCCATTTTCATCCTTTGAGTATTCGTAAATTCTGTCTTGGGTAACAAACATTTCCCATTCAACTTTATCGTTATCAGAATAGGCGATTATTTTTGTTGCATCCGTCAAGTCTGGAGCATCACACTCAGCATAATCAAAATATACCGTTTCAAATTCATCAATTAACTCTATTTGTTTTTCCCAATGTAATGAACTTATGTAATCATTTTTTTCAACGTCGATTTTATCACCGTAATCGTGCACCATATCACAACGGTCTAATTTCCAAACCTCACGTTCTTCAAAACTGATTTTCAAATTCTCATCAACTGAGATTTCATATACAGTAGAGCATCTATAGTAATACGGATAATCATACCAATCCTCTACAAATACACATTTGCCTTCATTGATTGGCTTCCAACACGCTGTACCTTTGAGTTCCAGTATATTATCATTTTTCAAAACAGTAAATTCGCTATCGTCACCATATTGATTGATAATATACAGCACATCTCCGCCCTTTTCCTGATAAACGCCGTTAGTGCGTTCCTCAGGTCTGAAAACATTTATCAGAATAACCGCAATAAAAAATGCCACAATCAGCAACGCAAACGTAATTATTCCGATGCCGATTACCTTCAATACCTTTTTCATCCCGTCACCCCAATATAAGTACTCAGAAGCTCATTCAGCCTGTCAAGATTACAGCATTTGTCGGGAGTGAATTCGTACCATTGGGTTGGGTCAGCAGAATAACCTAAACGATAAAATATCTTTTCCTCTGAAATGTAATATTCACAGTTGAAACTATATCCAGTGCTATTTTGATAATTCAAGTTTAACTTGGTCATACCAGTCGTATCTGTCTCGCTACGCTTAGTAACAACGCCGTATACTCTTTCAAACTCCTCTGATAGTTTTTTTACGCTTATGTTTGATAGCGTGGTAATATTTTCAGGCTTTTCTACCGTAACAGTTTCACATATGGAGAAATCTTCATAATAGCTTAAAAGATAACAAACGTAACGTTCTTCATAGCTTATGCTAAGATTTTCATCAACGTTCACTTCATACAAAGTTGAACCAAGGTACTCACCGCAAAAATATTCATCATCTGCAATTATTGCACTACCTTGTTTAAGAGGCTTAAATATACGTTCATTCTCCTCATCAGCCACTGTCAGAACGTCATTGTTATCAAGAAAAATCAGTTCATTCCAACTTTTTTGTAGAGAACTGTCAGCAATATACAGCACATCTCCGCCCTTTTCCTGATAAACACCAGTAGTACGTTCCGCAGGTTTAAGAAGAATAGCGACAACAGCAATAATTACCACAGCGACAACCAGTATTACAACCGAAAGCGATGTAATAAGAGTTATCTTCAATACCTTTTTCATCCCGTCACCTCAAATCAGCATTACTACTCCGCTTCAAGCACCCATTTCCCACTGTCACGGACAACCACCAAATCAACATTTTCATAGGTGTGATGCTCGTCATCATTGTATACCGTCAGGTCAAAGTAAACCGTATATCTTCCGCTGTCAAGCTTTTCTCTGCCGCGGAATTCAGCAGCAGCCTTGAACTCCTCAGGGTCAGCAAGGACGTCTGCAACTTTTCTTTCCGCCGCTATATCTTCCTCGCTTATTTTATCGGCAACATCTGACGGGTAGCACTGCACATAAGACGTTAAATCCTGACGTGCAATTGCTTTCAGGTGTTTATCCACAAGCTTCATCTGACCGCTGAGGTAGAAGCTGTACCCCAGCAGTACGCAGGCAGCCGCCGTGCCGATAATGCAGAAAATTATGCCGAAAAGCTTTCCGACCGTAAGTTTTTTACCCATTCAAATCACCGTTAATTCTTGAGAATTGCACCCTGTGCACCCGATGTTACAAGCTTTGCGTAACGCTTCAGGTAGCCCTTGAGTTCCTTTGTCTTAGGCGTAAAGCCTGCAAGTCTGCGGTCGATTTCCTCCTGCGGAACATCGAGAGTGATTGTATTTGCAGGAATGTCAATTGTAATCATATCGCCGTCTTGTACAACACCGATTACGCCGCCGTCAGCAGCCTCAGGGGAAACGTGTCCAATTGAAGCACCTCTTGAAGCACCTGAGAAACGTCCGTCAGTAATAAGTGCGACCTCGCTGCCAAGACCCATACCCTGAATTGCAGAGGTAGGATTGAGCATTTCACGCATACCAGGTCCGCCCTTTGGACCTTCATAGCGGATTACAACAACATCGCCGCTTACGATTTTGCCGCCGAGAATTGCCGTCATAGCGTCCTCCTCGCAGTCGAAAACCTTTGCAGGACCGGTGTGTGTAAGCATTTCAGCAACAACTGCACTCCTCTTTACAACACAACCGTCCTTTGCAAGGTTGCCCTTCAGTACGGCAATACCGCCTGTTTCGCTGTACGGATTGTCGATAGGACGGATTACGTCAGGGTCACGGTTTACGCAGTCTGCAATGTTCTCGCCGACTGTCTTGCCCGTTGCTGTCATACAATCGAGGTTGAGCAGGTTTTTCTTTGAAAGCTCGTTCATTACAGCGTAAACACCGCCTGCCTCGTTCAAATCCTCCATATAGGTGTGTCCCGCAGGTGCAAGGTGACAAAGGTTAGGCGTGCGTGCGCTGATTTCGTTTGCAATATCAAGGTTGATATCAATGCCGCATTCGTGTGCAATTGCAGGAAGGTGAAGCATACTGTTTGTGGAACAGCCGAGAGCCATATCAACAGCAAGTGCGTTCATAAATGCCTTTTCTGTCATAATATCGAGCGGACGGATATTCTTTCTGTAAAGCTCCATAACAGCCATACCAGCGTGCTTTGCAAGACGAATTCTGTCAGAGTAAACAGCAGGAATTGTACCGTTGCCCTTCAAGCCCATACCGAGAACCTCTGTAAGACAGTTCATAGAGTTAGCGGTGTACATACCCGAGCAGGAGCCGCAGGTCGGACAAGCCTTGTTTTCGTACTCGTCAAATTCTTCCTCGTTAATTCTTCCGGATGTGTACGCACCAACTGCTTCAAACATACTGGAAAGTGAAGTCTTGCTGCCCTTGACGTGACCTGCAAGCATTGGGCCTCCCGAAACAAAAACGGTAGGAACATTTACTCTTGCAGCAGCCATAAGCAGACCGGGCACGTTCTTGTCGCAGTTAGGTACCATAACGAGTGCGTCAAAATGGTGAGCAAGTGCCATACATTCAGTTGAGTCAGCGATAAGGTCGCGTGTTACGAGGGAGTACTTCATACCCTCGTGACCCATAGCAATACCGTCGCAGACAGCGATTGCAGGGAACACAACAGGTGTACCGCCAGCCATAGCAACGCCCATCTTTACAGCGTCAACAATCTTGTCAATGTTCATATGTCCGGGAACAATTTCGTTGTAGGAAGAAACAATACCAACCAGTGGCTTCTTCATTTCCTCCTTAGTCATACCAAGTGCGTTGAAAAGTGAACGCTGGGGTGCTTTTTCAGCACCGTCGCAGAAAAAGTTTCCGCAGTTTTCATTGCAGTCCTTACAAGACATTTATATCAATCCTTTCAAATTATTCTTCAAGCGTTGAACCAATAATTATTTCATTTTCTATGTAGTAAGCCTCAAGGTCGTCATAAGTCAGTTTTTCCTCGGAAAGTGCATCCTCGGTTTCCGCCCAGTTTACATATTCAACATCTGTTCCGTCAGCGTTGAACTTTACGAAAGCGTATCCGCTCCAATCGTTTGGCAGATAGAACATATCGCTGTCAAGAGGGTTCAGATTACTGCTGTCAATAATCATCGACTTACCTGCATATGCGGTGCAATCCTCACCCAAATCGGAACATTTCCGCAGATAGCTTCTGAAATAAACCATTGCGTCAACGGCTTTTCGGATACCGATTTCAGCATAATAATGTGGTGCTTCACCATAATAGGCGTTTTGTTTATATTCATAAAGTACAGCTTCAAGTGTTGAAAAAACGTTAGAACCTTCTCCCTCATAAGCAGCAGTGTATTCAGTTCCGTTAACGTCAGTAACTGTTATTCTATAAATATCAAATTTGGTCGAAGAATCTATATTATCTGTTCCATAATATTCAGAAACTCCTGATTGATTTACCGCTTCTGCAATTTCAGAAAAGGTCTTATCAGTAATCCAGCCCGAACATGCTATTCCATACCCACCATAATTATTCACATATACCCGTGAATTGCAGGGAGAAATATTATAGTAAACGTCTCTGCCTTCTTCATCGAATATGTGGCTGAAATAAATTTCAGAAATTTCCAAGTCATTATTTTCAGCAAATTCTGCTGCCGTTTCTTCCGATACCGCTTCGGCAATTTCCGTTGTCTGCACGGCAGTTTCCGCTGTTTCGGCAGATGTTTCCGTCTGCGTTTCCGAAACAACTTCCGTTTCCGAAACAGTTTCCGTAATTTCCGAAATTGACGTTTCAGTTTCAATCAAGTCCGTCAGTACAACCTCATCATTTTCGGATTTACCGCAGGAACAAAGCGTTGTGCAGAAAACAAATGCAAGAACAGCTGCTTTTATTTTCATAGAATTACCTCACTTCTGTCAGGCTTCATCGCCGAAATATTTCTTATACCTCATAATATAATCATAAGCCAGTGCCGTGAATTTTTCATCGTCAAACAAGCCGTAGAATTCCTTGTCCAGCTCGTCATAATCGCTGTTTTCGCTGAGTGCGAAGAAGTCCTCAATAGAGTGTCCCGACGGCTTTGCACTGTCAAAATTAAGTTTCAGTGCACGTTCAATAACCTCGTCAGCCTTTTCGTAGCCAAGGGCACGAAAGCCCTCCGCACCTGCCCCGATAAAGTCACGGGAAGTGTTAAAAAAAGCCTGAGAGAAGCCGCCGTTCATAATTTCCTTTGTGACGTAGTCGGCACAGTAAAGGTTAAGGCAAGGCGTAGGAAGCCCATTTATGACCTTAGCCATATCGGACCAGTCCTCCTTGAATTTGCCCTCAATCCAGCAGGTAACCGCAAGGACGATTTCCTCCTTCGGCACGCTGTCCAAATCAGCACGTTTCAGCGATTTGTATTTATCCTGCTTTGCAATAAAGCTGTCAATGTCGGTGCTGCCCGACAGAAAATCGAACTTACTCATAATTTTGTACCAAATGTGTTCACTTACACAAAAATAAAAATCCGTGAGCAAAGCGAACACCGTAATTATTCATTATTCGTTATTCATTCTTCACTATTCATTAAGCGAAGCATATTAGGAATTACCAAGGAATGCCGCACCAATAATGCCTGCGTCATTGCCAAGCTCAGCAACTGTAATCTTTGTGTTCTTCTCAATCATTCTTGTGTAAACTTCCTTAGCAACCAAATCCTTGAGAGGTACCATAAGAGGGTCACCCTCGTTGCAGACACCGCCGCCGATGCAGAGAATGTCAGGCTGGAAAATGTTGATTACGCTTGTGATACCGCTTGCAAGGTACTTGATGTACTTGTCAACAACAGCCTTACCAGCTGCATCGCCTGCACGCATAGCGTCAAAAGCGTGACGTGCAGAGGAGTGACCGTCCCTCTCAGCGTATTCAGCCATAACTGTGCCTGGATTTTCAGCAATTGCCTGCTTTGTCATATTGATAAGACCTGTTGCAGAGGAGAATGTTTCGAAACAGCCCTTTCTGCCGCAAGTACACTGCGGACCGTCAACCTCAATAACCATATGACCGATTTCTGTACCTGCAAGGTTGCGTCCTGTGAAGATTTTGCCGTCGATGATTACACCTGCGCCAACGCCTGTGCCCAGTGTGATGCAGACAGCGTCAGTTGCTCCCTTTGCTGCACCTGCAACAAACTCACCGTAAGCAGCAGCGTTAGCGTCGTTAGCAACATAAACAGGCTTGTTGATGTGTTCCTGAATATATTCACGGATAGGCACGTTGCTGAAACCAAGGTTGTTGGAATAAGGAATTGTGCCGTTGATGTTGTCAGCAATGCCCGGAGTACCGATACCAATCCATTCAACGTCGTCAATGGAAATACCTGCATTCTTTGCTGCTTCGATACTTACAGCAGCCATATCGTCAGCAATTTCCTTTGCAGGACGAGGGCACTTTGTCTTTGTGGAAGCCTTTGCAATAATCTCGTAGTTTTCGTTTACCACGCCAGCCTTGATGTTTGTTCCGCCAAGGTCAATACCAATGTAATACTTCATAATCTTCTTCTCCTTTTAATTTAATCGTTTTTAACAATATTCCGCAGCCATACTCCCTTGATAACGAGAATAAGACCTATTGTAACCTTGATAATGTCCACGAACTGACAGCAGAAATAGATTTGCAGTATGTCAAAATCCGTGAAGTTGACAAGCAGCAGTGCCGTAGGTATCGTGATACCCCAGACATAAGCACTGTCAAACAGAAATGTGACAAGTGTTCTGCCGCCTGAACGCAGAGTAAAATATGTTGCGTGCATAAATGCCGCAAACGGCATAAACAAACCTGAAATCATAATCAGGCTTCCTGCCATTTCACGAACGCTGTCAGTTGTATTGTAGAAGCTTGGGAACAGTCCCGAAAATGCCGCCATAAGTCCGCCCGTAAGTGCACCTGCAAGCACCGTGAACACAATAAGCTTCGTGTCGGTTTCCCTTGCTTTTTTCATATCACCCGTTCCGAGAAGCTGACCCACAATAATTCCTACCGAGTTGCCCAGTGCAATGAAAATTACCGAGAACAGGTTGAAAATCGTTGAGGAAATATTCGTTGCCGCAACAACGTCAAGCCCTCTTTCGGAGTAGCACTTGTTCAGCACCGCCATACCTGCCGACCAGAGAAATTCATTTGCAAACAGCGGCAGACCGCTGATAATAATTTTCTTTACAAGGTCACGAGGCAGCTTGAAGCTTCTGAACGCACCGATAATAAATTCATTTTCGTGCTTGTTTGCGTGAGTCCATACAACAACTATTATGCACTCAACAAAACGGGATATAACCGTTGCAATTGCCGCACCCCTGACTCCCATTGCAGGAAAGCCAAGGTGTCCGAAGATCAGTACCCAGTTGAACGCAAGGTTTGTGAACACCGCCGCAAGTCCCGCAAACATCGGGGACAAAGTCTTGTTTGTTTCACGAAGCGTCGAAGCGTAAACCTGAGAAATCGTAAACGGAACAAGTCCGATAAGCATTACCGAAAGATATTCCTTACCTGCCTGAAGCACTAACGCCTTGTTGCCCTCAGTGCCCTCGCCAGTCAGATACATTGTGATAAGGCTGTCATCGAAAAAGCCAAGTATCAGTGCACCGACCGCAAGCACAATTGCCGCAAGGATAACCTTGAAACGGAAGGTGTGCCTTACGCCCTCGGTACTGCCCTTGCCGAAGAACTGTGCACCGAAAATGCCCGGTCCTGCAAGTATGCCGAAAATACACAGATTGAACACGAACAACAGCTGATTGACAATAGCCGTGCCCGACATCTGTTCCGTGCCCACCTGACCAATCATAATGTTGTCAAGCAGTGCAACAAAGTTCGTGATACCGTTCTGTATCATAATCGGAACGGCTATTGAGAAAATGGTTCTGTAGAATTTTTTATCGCCAAATAAACTTTTGATATTCATAATTTTTAACCTCGTTTATAAGGCACTGCACCCTATAAACAGGTGAAATGCCGATTAATCTATTCTTGTAAATACGGATTTGAAATTGCCTGTGAGTGTGTACTCACCGCAGTTTGCAGGAACAAACACGCTGTCGCCCTTCCTGAGAGCAAGTGTTGTATCGCCGCAGGAAAGTTCAGCGTTACCCTCAAGGATAAGTACGTTATGGAAGGAAGTTTCGTCAGCATTGAAGCTTGCCTTTTCAGCCACGTCAACGGAGTAAACAGTGAAATACTCGCACTTTGAAAGCAGACGCTTTACCGCACCGTTTTCCTCAAAAGCTTCTGTTGCAGGATAAGGCTTTGCAGGACAAAGGTCGGTAACCTCAACAGCCTTGTCAATGTGAAGCTCTCTCGGCTTGCCGTCAGCACCTACTCTGCCGTAATCGTAAATGCGATATGTAGTGTTGGAATTCTGCTGAATTTCAGCAATAAGGATACCCTTGCCGATAGCGTGGAGCGTACCTGCTTCAATGAAGAACACATCACCCTTCTTAACGGGAACGGACTGTGTGATTTCGAGAAGAGTGTTGTCCTTTATTCTTGCGGCAAACTCGTCCTTGCTGACTTCCTTTTTGAAGCCGTAGAGAAGCTCCGCACCCTCGTCACAGTCAACGATGTACCACATCTCTGTCTTGCCGTATTCGCCCTCAACACGCTGAGCGTATTCGTTGTTCGGGTGAACCTGAACGGAAAGATTGTCCTTAGCATCGATAAGCTTTATGAGAATAGGGAACTGTTCGAAACGACCGCAGTTTGTTCCGAGGACAGCCTTGCCCTCAGTTTCGATGTACTGTGCAAGAGTTTTGCCTGTGTGTTCGCCGTTTGCAACAACGGAAGCACCGTCCTTGTGGCAGGAAAGCTCCCAGCTTTCGGCAACCTTATCGTAGTCGCAGTCCTTGCCGAAATCGTCACGAAGACGTGTTCCGCCCCAGAGATAGTCCTTGAATGCAGGTGTAAGCTTTATTGGATACATAATAATACCTCCGAAAAAAACATTAAAATCCAACTTATAGTATACCATAAATACGCTTTACTGTCAATGATTACATACTGATGAAAAATGCACTTGAAAACGGGAAGAATATGTGTTACAATATTAGTATTATGAAAAAAAATTGCTTTTTTATTATTATTGCCGCAGCTTTTCTCTGCGGCTGCGAACAGCATAACGGTGTGGCGGAGTATGTTTATGAGGACTATTCTCCGCTGACAATAGTTACAACCGTTACCGAAGTGCCTGCCGACACCTACAGCGAATATATGGAAACCTATACTCCTGCCACTACTACAGGCACGGACGTATATTATTATCACGTTTCTCCCGAGTGGGAGCACGGTATGGAAATTGCTCCACGTCCCGAAAAGCCGAATGTGTTTTCGGACGGCAACTATATGGCGGATACGGCTATGACTATGGCACCTGCACCTAAAGCGGAAAAGCCTATTACGGAAACTGCTTCCGTTACTGCTGCACCTGAGGAGGGACAGACGGAGGAAACCACAACAGCAGGTACATCTGTGTCCGAATATGGATTTGAGCGTCCTGTGCACGATACAGCACATACGAATTTCGCTGCACCCGATACAGCACCGACAAAATTTGTTCCGCAGGAAACGTCTGCCGAAACTGCCGCAGAATAATCTATCAAAGGAGTTTACATAAAATGCCTATCAATATTCCAAATAATCTGCCTGCATATGCAGTGCTCAACAATGAAAACATCTTTGTAATGACAGATACGGCGGCTTCTCATCAGGATATACGTCCGCTGAGAATTGCCATAGTCAACCTTATGCCAAAGAAAATCGAAACGGAAACACAGATACTCCGTCTTCTTTCCAATACCCCCTTGCAGGTTGATATCGAGCTTATACAGATGGCGAGCCACGTTACAAAAAATACCCCGATTGAGCACCTTACCAAGTTCTACAAAACCTTTGACGACGTAAAGGACCAGCGATTTGACGGTCTTATCATAACAGGTGCACCCGTTGAGCAAATTCCTTTTGAGGATGTAGACTACTGGAAGGAACTTTGCGGAATTATGGAATGGTCAAAGAAGAATGTCTATTCAACCTGGCATATCTGCTGGGGTGCACAGGCTGGACTTTACTATCATTACGATGTGCCCAAGTACGACCTGCCTGCAAAGATGTTCGGTGTATTTCCGCATAAGGCTGAGGTTGCAAACCATCCTCTGCTGAGAGGCTTTGATGAAAAGTTCTTTGTGCCGCATTCACGTCATACCGAGGTCAAGCGTATGGACGTAGAAAAGGTCAAGCAGCTTCATATTCTTGCTTCATCTCCCGAGTCGGGCGTGAATATTATTGCTGATGAAACGGAACGTCAGTTTTTTATAACAGGACATTTTGAGTACGACCGTTTCACACTTGCAAATGAGTATTTCCGTGATAAGGACAAGGGTCTGCCGATTGACGTGCCGAAGCATTATTTCCCATATGACGACCCGTCGCAGCCACCGCACTTCAACTGGCGTGCACATGCAAACCTGCTTTTCTCAAACTGGCTGAATTACTGTGTTTACCAGAAAACACCGTTCAACCTTGAAGAACTTGAAGCTATTATATAAATGGTAAGGACACTTTCACGGCAAAGTGTCCTTTTGTTTTTTAAAGTTATGTCTGCATATAATAAAATGATTTATTTGTAACTTATTAACAAAAATAACTTATTTTTAAAACAACTATTGTAATTTTACTGAAAATAAGGTATAATATAATCAGGAAATTTATACGATTTTTATATTTTGGAACGGAGGGATTGATATTATGGCTGATATTAATACCACTTATGTGCCGCCTGTTGACTGCGTAATTAACGTTACAATTACTTCCAACTGTTCAGAGGTGTATGTTACTGTTGACCCGCCTGAAAACGGCGGAAAGGAAGTTACCTTTGAAGCTATTATGCAGGAGCTTAATAATTATAAGGTTTGTTACGGAATGAATATAGATGAGGTAAAGCGAATTGCCGATAACCGCCTTTATAATGAGCGTACTCTCGTTGCTGAGTGGACTCCTGCCGTGAACGGTATTGACGGAACAATTACCTACCGCTTTGATAAGCAGGTTAAAATTGCTCCTGTTGAAGATGACCACGGATTTGTTGATTATAAAAATCTCGGTCTTATCAGAACTATCCATAAAGGTGACGTAATTGCTGATATCACTCACCCGACAGAGGGAGAGCCGGGTACTGACGTAAAGGGTCAGACTCTCAGGCAAATCCCGGGTAAAAAGGCTTCCTTTACTGTCGGAACAAATACCGAGCTCAACGAGGACGAAACACAGATTATTGCTTCAACCGACGGTAATATCAATTTCAAAAGCAATGCATTTGTTGTTGACCAGGTTGTAACTATTGCAGGCGATGTTGATGCTTCCGTTGGTAATATAAATTTCGTCGGCGATGTAATCGTAAAGGGCGAGGTAATGGAAGGCTTCAAGATTTCCTCCAACGGCAATATCGTTGTTTCGGGCAACGTTAACGGTGCAACTCTTGAATGTGACGGTGATATCGTCATCAAGAAGGGCTGTATCAACTCGAAAATCGTTGCTCACGGCTCTGTTACAATCAATTTCTGTGAGCACTCCAATATACGCTGTGACGGTGACCTTATTTCCTCTAACTTCGTTATCTGTGATGTTTACTGCGGCAACCTCAGCGTAAAGGGTACACACGGCGGTCTTATGGGAGGTTCATATACAAGCCTTACAAGCGTTGAAATTCCCAATATCGGTACAAAGAACTATACACCTACCGTGCTGACTGTAGGCGATAATGCTTTGCTTGCAGAGGAAAAAACAGGCTTGCTTAATGATATGGAAAAGCTGAAGAAAACTATCGATGACCTGACGCTGGTTATCAACTTCCTTAACGAGAAGAAGAAAGAGCTTCATACTCTGCCTGAGGAGAAAGAGCAAATGCTTGGCAATGCCTGCCGTCAGAAAATCGTTATGGGTATGGATATCAAGAAAATTCAGAAGCGTATTGACGAGATTGATACGTCCCTTTCCAACAAGCAGTTCCTTTCAATCGGCTGTAAGGGATATATGTACCCGGGTGTAAAGATTATCATTAATGACCAGGTGTTCAAGGTTGAAGCGGAATACGTCCGCACAAGAGTTTCAATCAGTGAGGATGGTATTATCCACTCTGCACCGCTGTAAAAATATGCTGTACAAAGGGAAGATTATGGTCTTCCCTTTGTTGAATTTATTGGAGGTAACTATGCCGTTTTCTGCACAATCACTTGACTTCCTCGTGGAAAATATGCTCAACGACAGCCGTGTATGGTATAATGAGCATAAGGAGGACTACAAAAAATTAATTGCTGACCCATTTGCCGAATTTGTAACAGCTATGACGGATGTAATGCTTGAAATTGACGATAGGTTTGAGTGCAACCCCAAGAAGATTTCCCGTCTTTACCGTGACGCACGTTACGCACGGGGCAAGTCAACCTTCCGTGACTATGTGTGGTACAGCTTCCGTCATCCGAAAGGGGAGAGGGCACTGCCCGAATTCTATTTCAGTATCTCGCCGAGCGGTATGGACTACGGCTGCGGATTTTACTGTGCTGGCACGGACACGCTGGAGTCGATGAGAAAGCTGATACTTGCCGATGACAAAAGCTTCAAGGCGGCACTTAAAGCGTACAAAAATCAGGACGTTTTCACGCTGTATGGTGATTTGTACAAGCGTAACCGTTACCCTGAGGAAAGTGCCGACAAGCAGGACTGGCTTAACCGAAAGAGTATGGGTGTAAGCTGTGAAAGCAAGGATTTCAAGCTGTTGTTCAGCGATAAGCTGGCGGAGAAGATTGCCGCAGATTTTAAGGCAATTGCACCGATTTACCATTTCTATATGAAGGCGGAAATGGAGAAGGAGAACTATTAATGAATAGTGAATAATAAATAATTAATGTGTCCGCCTGCGGCGGACGGATTTCAATATACAAAAAACTCCAAAGAGAATTTGAACGCTCTTTGGAGTTTTTAAGTTATGTATTAGTTTGGGGTTGGCTGGTTGGGGAGGTGGATTTGGGAAAATTCACTTTCAAGAAGTTCGTGCATTCCCAATTCGTTTTGCATTGCAATGTCGGCTTTTGCCTGGTCACTGAAATAATCAATCGGGTCAACATATTCGCCGTCAATGCAAAGCTCAAGATGAAGGTGCGGTCCTGTTGACTCACCTGTTGAACCGACATAGCCGATAAGGTTGCCTTGTTTGACCTCATCGCCCTCGTTTACAACAACCTCGCTGAGGTGTGCGTAAAATGTATTTACATCGGTGTAATGACGTATAGTAACGGTTTTGCCATTGCCTGTGTCAGCGTCAACGGGAACAATTACAGTGCCCGAAGCAGCGGCATAAACAGGTGTGCCCTCGTCAGCCTTGAAGTCGATACCTTTGTGAAAATTACTTTGTAAATGACCGTAAGGTGCGGAGATTTCGCCATCAACGGGAGCGGTTAAATACAGCATAAATGAGGAGGTCATTTGGTCGGTTGCCTCTCTCATTATTGATGTAAGACATTCCCACAGTTCCTCCTCCGTGCAGGTTGCCTTGATATCAATTACGCAGCTTCCGCAGTCAACACGAAAATCAAAGCTGTTTATCTCGTCAGCAGGCTTATCCTCTGCGGCATAATTTTTCATCATACTGCGTACAAGGTCAAAGATGTATACAGGTTTATCCTCCTCATACCAATAATTGAATTCATAATTATAGCTCTGAAATCTAAAAAGAATTTCCTTTCCCGTATTTTCACCGAGCATATCGCTGTACCACATATACAGTGTTTTGCGGACGATTTCATCATCAACTTTTATTTCAACATAGTCGGTAAGTCCGTTTGTGTCGCCCTCTATCAAAGTCATATCTCCGATTTGTCTTTTTCTTGGAACAAATTTACCGAATGGTTCAATATTCCATAGCTGACCAAGCGTCATACCGCTTCGTCTGGAATCTTCTGTGGAATAGAATTCATCAATTGTCAGCTTACGCTCAATAAGCATTTCGGTGATTTCGTAGGCTTCTTTGTAACCAACACCTAAAAACAGCAGAGAATAGCCGTAATTGCCAATGACAAAATCAGCCTTGAATTCAGTTCTTTTTTCTTCTGATGTTGAGTCAAAACTGTTATTTGTTTCGTAGCCATAAACCTCGACTCCGTTTATAATTTCGGGGCTTGCATTTTCGGGGAAAATCGGTTGTTCATCATATATCGGATATACCTGCAAATAGACGTTGTTGAAGGTAGATAAGTATATATTAGGAAGATTTGTAGAAAAGTAAATAATATTATCATCTCTGTCAAAATGGAGCAATGATTCTAAAGGCTCACGGTCAGAATTCAGGTCTATGATTTCATTTATATATTCGTCAGGCAGATTAACACTATAATATTCGGTATGCTCAGGCTGGATAATTGCTTCTGATTTGTCTCCGTCAAAATATTTCTGGTATTGCAGGTTTTCACCGTATTGCCCTGAAGTTATTCCCTTTGAAATATCAAACGTATCAATAGAAAGATTACTTTCAATAATCATTTCAATCATTTCAACAGCTTCCTTGTAGCCAATGTTGAAAAAATCAATGCTGTACATCTGCTCATTCATAATAAAATCTGCGCATAAGTCACCTTCGTTTTCATAGCCATAAATTTCAACACCGTTCAGAATTTCGGGAGAAAAATGTTCTTCTTTTTCTGTAATCTCATACGCATTATTGATGCCGAATAAAGCAGTTTTTTCAAAACCTTCCTTTGTTTTCCCTGCATTGATTGAAAAAGTCAGATTATTCGGCACACCATTTTTGTCCGTATAAATAACTGCACCGCTTGGTCTGTATCCAAAATCAAAATTAACAATTTTCTCGGTATAGTCATTTGGAAAAATAACTTTTGCATAAATAAGGTCAGGGTGTGTTCCTCTCGGAAGTGCTGTATCCTTATCCCCGTCAAAATACTTCCAATACCGCAAATTCTCGTTATACTCGTCCAATTCCGCAACAGTTGTAACGTCTGTAACCTCAGTAGCAACCATATTGTCAACTTCCGTTTCGTGCTGACGTGCCGCAAAGAACAAGCCGCACACAACCGCCGCCGCTGCCACAAAAGGTATCACAAAGGGAAATCTTCTGACAGGCTGTATTTTCTGTTCGAATACTTCCTCGATATATTTGTCGTCCGCAAGGGAAATCATTCTTTCAAGTTCGTATTCAGTCATCGTCTGACACCTCTTTCTTCAAGATACTTTTTCAGCTTTTTTCGTGTACGGCAGAGAACTGTTTCCGTTTTGCTGACAGTTATTCCGCAGCTGTCGGCAATTTCCCGTGCAGAGTGGAAATACCAGTACCGCAGAATAAAAATCCGCCTTGTTTCCTCGTTAAGCGTACCGAGAAAGCCGTTGATAAGGTCGGACAGTTCGTTGTCATTATAGACGTGCTCCTCTTCGGAAACAAGCTCGCCGATTTCTTCAAGTGAAACGGTAACGTCTTTACAGCGTTTCTCCGCTGTGATAAAATGATGTTTTTTCAGTGCCTGATTTCGTGCAATACGAAGCAGAAACGCTCGGAGATTTGAAGGTCTGTTCGGCGGAATAGTCCGCCATATTGCCATATATGTATCGCTTTCACATTCCTCAGCGTCTGATTTGTCTGAAAGAACACGCTTTATTACGCTTTGCACCGATGCACCGTATTTACTTTTCAACTGTTTTACGGCGTCCTCTGAACGTTCCAGAAAAAGCCCGATAATTTTTATGTCCTCCACTGAATTACCCCCTTTCACTTTATAAGTACCTTTTAAGGCGCAAAACCTTGCAAAAAAATCCTGCCTTGCCAAGCAAAGCAGGAAATAAGTTATTCTGTATAAACCTCAGGGTAAATCGCTCCTGCGATTTCGTAAATGCTTTCGGTAATCAGATTTGAGTAATGTATTTCTCCAATCTGATGTACTGCACCGTTTTTTACTGCGGTTATGCCTGTCCAGTCAGGTCTTGCGGAAATTTCATTCAGATCGTAGCCTTCGTAAGCAACCTTTGTGAGAATTACATCGGGATTTGCCTCCGCAACCTCGTTTAATTCAATGTCGGCAGCACCGCTTTTTGCCGCAAAAATATTTTCCGCACCAATAAGCGAAATAATTTCATTTTCGATTGTGCCGCTTCCGTATGCGATTGAGGTCGGAATAGCTTTTTCTTCAAAATAAACTCTGCGGCGTACACCTATTGTTTCCGCAGCTGTCATAACATCAACGATTACCTTGTCTATTCCGTCAACAATTTCCGTACCCTTGTTTTTCACCGAAAGATAAGAAGCAAGAAATTCTATATCAAGCTTTACACCCTCTATTGTTGTGGATTGCGGTACGCATATAACGTTGATACCTGAATTTTTCAGGGCAGTATAAACATTGTCCGAGGAATTTCCGCTGAGGATTACCACATCAGGCTCATAGTCCTCAAGTGCTGAGGCTGTAATGATTTTCTTGTTCAGGGTGCATATTGAAGGGCTTATTCCAGCAACGTCTGCCGAAGCCTTGTCAGCCGCAACAATTTTTCCGCCCAGACCAAGACCTATAAGTATTTCCGTAATCGACTCAGACCCCGAAACAATGCGGTTAATCTCCGCAGGGACTTCCACAAGAGTTCCCTCACGGTCAAGAACAAGTGCAGCAACGGGTTTTTCGCCGTCCTCATCTATTACGTCATCACCTGCAACAGTGGAAAGCTCCTCTTCGACAATCGTTGTTTCAGTTGACTGTTTCAGAAGCTCAATGTCAGCGGTAGTAATTTCTCCGCCTTCTTTTGTATAGTCGTCACGGCAGGCGGAAAAGCTCAAAGTAATTGCTGCCGCAGTAAAAAATGCAAATAATTTTGACAATTTCATAAATTGCTCCTTGCTTTTACAGCATTCCCATTGCAGGGATAAACTGCATAAAATAAAGAATTACGGTTGGCAGTGCCATAAGCAGAATAAACAGCACCAAAAGCAGTGCAGAAGTGCCGCCCTTGCGTACTATTTCGCCCCTTGTATCTCTGCCGTCGGATTTTTCCTTTACACGCTTGATTTTTTTCACAGCACTGCGGAAGTAGAATTTGTTTGCATTGAAACCAAGCAGAAACATCAGCGAATAGAAGATTATATATCCAATCATAATAACACCGCTGAAAGCACTGCTTGTGATATCAATTGAAGCAACTGCTTCGGAAAGTGCACCCAGTCCTTCGACCTGTGAAAGACCCACTATTGTCTGCGGAATTTGAGAGATAATTCTTCCTATCCACGCAGCAAGTGCAATAAGCGGCATCTTGCGGTAGGAAAAATAGAGCTCAGGAAAAAGCATTGCACAGAAATTCCAGCTGAGGGAGTGTCCCGTTTCCTTTATACGCTTGAAAATCGGCAGGTAGTAGTGTGTGTTTGAGCCGACAAAATCACCCAAATCAGCCATTTTGACGCCTTCCACGTCTTCATCGGGATTGAAGCCGCAGAGCGGGTCGGAAAAATTAATCAGATAAGCCTGCATCCCGGGAAATCCATTGTTCATATTTGCATTGTAGGCATCGGGATTTTCGTTTATATCCACACCCCGATAGGTCTGCTTGACGAAATCGCTGTCATTGCGGATATTTTCAGAGGGCATACCGCATCTGCGGCAGAAAAGCGTCAGCGGCGGATTTACATTTCCGCAGTGACGGCAGACAACCGCTTTGTTTTCCGCATCTGAACTTCCCGTGTCATAAGCAGGCTTCCAGCTTCCGCCTGTTTTATGCAGAGCGTCATTAACGCATTTTCCTTCTTTATTGTAGCAGTCACGGTGATAGGGCGTGCCGCATTCGGGGCATACTACAATATCATCATCCGTGCTGAATTTTTCACTGCACACAATACATCGTGTACCTATATATTCTGACATCTGATAAGCCTCCATAGAAATATATGTTAAAAACAGTATACCACATTTTTTCGGGAATAACAAGCAATTTCACAATGTTTCATCAACCTGTCACATAAAAACAGGGCTTTTTGCTTGACAAATAATGGCGGCGGTTGTAAAATATATATTAATTGTTTAGTATGGTAAAGGAGGGAGCTGCAATAAAAAGAAAGCTGAAAAATCTGTTCAAAATCATATTCGGCAGAACTATGGTTGTGGTTATCGGTCTTGCATTGCAGATTTCGATAATTGTAGTGGGACTCAACTTTTTCAGTGACAGCTTTGCCTATTTTTCCGTTGCTTCAATAATTATGTCAGCAATTGTGCTGATATGGATTATCAACGACAATACCAACCCTTATTTTAAGCTTGCGTGGGTCATACCTGTAATGCTCATACCTGTTTTCGGTACAATTATGTATCTGTATGCAAAGCTTGAGCTGGGTACGCATATTATGAATAACCGCATACTTGACCTTATTGACAAAAGCTCTCCTGCCATTCCGCAGAATAAGATTACTCTTGAGGAGCTTGAGGAAATCAGTATTCAGGAAAGAAATCTTGCGGTGTATATGAAGCTTCACGCAGGCTATCCGATATGGAAGAACACTTATGCTGAGTATTATCCGATTGGTGAAGATGCTTTTGCTTCAATGATTGATGAGCTTGAAAAGGCGGAGCAATTTATTTTTATGGAGTATTTCATAGTTGAGCGGGGCGAAATGTGGGATACAATCCTGGAAATTCTTGTCCGTAAAGCAGGGCAGGGTGTCGATGTAAGATTTATGTATGACGGAATGTGCAGTCTGACCCTTGTACCTTATAATTACCCCAAACAGCTTGCGGCAAAGGGTATAAAATGCAGAATGTTTTCTCCCATAAAGCCCGTGCTTTCAACCGTGCAGAATAACCGTGACCACAGAAAGATTATGGTTATTGACGGGCACACCGCTTTCACGGGCGGAATTAACCTTGCTGACGAATATATAAACAGGGTTGAACGCTTCGGACACTGGAAGGACAATGCAGTTATGATAAAGGGAGAGGCGGTGGCCGGTTTTACGATTATGTTCCTGCAAAGCTGGAACATAAATGATTACGGCAAGGAGGATAAATACGAGCAGTTTATCCGCACGGATTTCCCTGAGCTTGCCGAAAGAAGCCTTTGCACGGACGGTTTTGTTCTGCCTTACGGTGACAGTCCGCTGGATAATGAAAACGTGGGGCAGACGGTTTATATGGATATTATCAACCGTGCCGAAAAATATGTGCATATTATGACACCGTATCTTATTCTTGATAACGAGATGATGCAGGCACTTACCTATGCTTCAAAGCGAGGGGTGGACGTTAAAATCATTATGCCCCATATCCCCGACAAGAAATATGCATATCTTCTGGCACGTTCATATTATGCGGAGCTTATCCGATGCGGAGTGGGAATTTACGAATACACACCCGGCTTTGTTCATTCAAAGGCATTTGCAAGCGACGGAACAAAGGGTGTTGTCGGGTCTATAAATCTTGACTACAGAAGCCTGTTCCTGCATTTTGAATGTGCGTGCTATTTCTACAACAGTCCCGTTGTTGAACAGATTGAGAAGGATATGCAGGAAACGCTTAAAAAATGCGTTGAGATAACCCTTAATGACTGCCTTAAATACAATATTTTCAAACAGCTTGCGGGACGTATTCTGCGGCTTTTCGCACCGCTTATGTAACAGTATGCGTTTTTACGGAAAGAGGATAAATTATGGTACTTGATAAAAAAACAATCTGGAAAATAATCGGAATTATAACTGCTGCGGCAATCATTTTTGCTGTTTTCCGCAACTTTACCGCTGTACTCGGTTTCCTGAAAGGTGTGGCAGCAATATTCCTTCCATTTGCGGTTGGTGCGGCAATTGCATTTGTGGTCAATGTGCCGATGCGTGCGATTGAAAAGGTGCTTTTCCCGAAAAGCAAAAAGCTTGAAAAGGTAAGACGTCCCCTTGCACTGGTGCTTACCATTCTCGCGATTTTAGCAATCGTATCAGCGGTAGTAATACTCGTTGTGCCTCAGCTTGGTGAAACCTTCAAGACGCTGGGAAGCAAAATTCCTGCGTTTATGGCAAAGGCTGAGGAATACATTGAGGGAGTTTTCAAGGACTACCCGCAAATTCAAAGTACGCTTACGGGACTGAGCCTTGATTGGGGCGGAATTGTGGCTTCTGTTTCAGGCTGGGTACAGAACGGTGTTACATCTACAATAGACGTTGTTGCAAGCACGGTAAACGGTGTAGTTTCCGCATTTATCGGATTTGTCTTTGCAATTTATATTCTCCTGCAAAAGGAACGTCTCGGCAATCAGGCGAAAATGGTTCTTTATGCAATTGTTCCCGAAAAGATTGCTGACAGGGTTCTGGAAATCGCTGCACAAACAAGCAAAACATTTTCTAATTTTCTTTCGGGTCAGTGCCTTGAAGCAGTAATTCTCGGCTGTATGTTTGCGGTTGTAATGCTTATCCTGAGAATGAATTATGTAGCCCTTATCAGCGTGCTTATTGCTTTTACGGCACTTATTCCGCTGGTCGGTGCGTTTATCGGCTGCTTTGTGGGTGCATTCCTTATCTTTATGGACAATCCCGTGCAGGCACTTGTTTTCGTAATTGTATTCCTTGTTATTCAGCAGATTGAAGGAAACCTCATTTACCCGAAGGTTGTTGGCGAAAGCGTCGGACTTCCTGCAATGTGGGTGCTTTTTGTGGTAACAATCGGAGGAAAGCTTATGGGAGTTATGGGTATGCTTGTTATGATACCTGCTTCCTCGGTTGTGTATGCACTGTTCCGTGAATTTATCGTAAAGAAGCTTCGCACACGCAGTACAAGAGTGCAGAAGATGTTTTTCAAGCGTGTCACACGGTCAAAGTCAGCCGCAAAAACGGCTTCCGAAACGAACGGAGATGTTAAATAATGACACAAAAGAAATCCACTGTATTCCTGAAACGAATGCTTCAGACTGCACCTCTCGTTATGATAGGAATATGCGTGCTGATTTACTTTGCATTTTTCAGAGGTGTAACCGTTGAGGATATCCTTGAGTTTACCCCCGAAAATCTGTGGCTTGCCGCACTTGTAATGATAGGACTTTTTGCACTGAAATCGCTGTCAATGTTCTTTCCTATGCTGGTGCTGATTGCCGCAACGGGAAGTATTTTCCCAAGCCTCGTTCCTGCAATCCTTATAAACAGCATAGGCGTTGCGGTAATGCTTCTGATACCCTACGCAATAGGAAGGTTTGCCGAAAGGGACTTTGTTCAGGGGCTTATAAACAAAAATAAAAATGCCGAAAAGCTTCGTGAAATCAAGGCAGAAAACGAGCTGTTCATTGCATATTTTCTCAGGGTGATAAATATCCTGCCCTGCGATTTGGTAAGTATGTTTCTCGGGTCAACAGGCTTTGGCTTTGTAAAATATCTTGCAGGTTCATTTGCAGGTGTATTTCCCGGTATGGTTGCAACAACAATTATCGGTGCAAATATGAGTGACCCCACATCTCCCGCATTCTGGATTGCAGTAGGTACAGAGGTCGTGTTTGCAGTATCATCAACGCTTGCATATTATTTTTACAAAAAGAAAAAGGCATAATAAAACGGTCGTTACATTTTCAGTAACGACCGTTTTCAGGTTTTAATCAGATATAAACTTCACAGTCAGGATTTGCTTTCTTGAACTTTTTAACAAAGCTTTCATCTGCATTGCTGTACAGCAGATTGAGCTGTTCAAGTCCTGTAAGCTTTAGAACTGCAGAATAATTTCCGCCGTCATTTCCTTTTAAATCAAGTGTTTTCAGGTTGGTAAGTTTCTTTAACGGAGAGAAATCCTGAATTTTGTTGTTGCTGAGAGTCAGGCTTTCAAGCTTAGTAAGTTCAGCTACAAAATCACATTTTGAAAGACTCGCATCATCAATAGTAAGACTTTTAAGCCAAGTCATATCTCCCACAGTTTTGATGTATACATAGCCAAGCTTTTCGTTGTTGTACAACTCAAGCTTCTCAACCGTAGGCATATCTTTAACATATTTGAGCAACTTCCAGCCAATGCGTTCCAGCTTGAGTTCAGTAACATTAAGCTTCGGCAGAACTTCTCCCGAAGCATTCAGCATTCCTTCAAGAGAGAGCTTCTGTAGCTTTTTAAGATTTCCGAGAGGCTCAAGGTCGGTTACCGCACCACATTCAATGCAGAGCTCCTTTAGTTTTTTCAGCTTGCCGATTGCTGAAATGTCAGAAAATTTTCCCGCAATATCAAGCTTCACAAGCTTTGTAAGATTTCCGACAGCACTTATATCGTCCATATATTTGTAGGGTCTGATGCTGAGTTCATTCAGATTTTTCAGATTTCCGACAGCCGATATGTCCGTGCATTTTGAGTTTGCATACCACAGCTTTTTCAAGCCTGTTGCATTTTTCAGAAATGACAAATCATCTGTTCCGCTGCAGCCGTACAATCCAAGCTGCACAAGATTTTCCATCTTTGAAACGTACTTCGGATTTTTTATATCGCAGGTAACAACCACAAGCTTCTGAAGCTCAGGCAGTTTTTCTGCAATATCCTTGAAATTCACTGCCGTGTCAAAGTCGACGTAATAATATTTCTTGAATTCGGGAGCGTAGGTTTGCGCAAGATACTGTGATATAACGTCATCACTGCTGCCGCAGACAAGACATATTTGTTTGGCAGCAACGGAAATCGAGTTACCTGCTATCCTGACCTTCTTAGCTGCCGCAGAAGCGTTAAACGGAATGGCTGTAACAGCAATTATCATAGCTGTGACTATGCTCAGAAGCTTAATCAATCTGTTCATAATATTCGCTCCTTTTGTCTGTAATTTGTAAATATTTGAATAGGTGCAAATAAGGGCGAATATGAATATCCGCCCTTATAATTATTATTCGGAAATTACTTTTCAGCAATTACATCTACGCCTGGGAGAACCTTACCTTCGAGGTATTCGAGGGAAGCACCGCCGCCTGTGGAGATGTGGCTCATCTTGTCAGCGAAGCCGAGCTGCATAACAGCTGCTGCGGAGTCACCGCCGCCGATGATTGTTGTAGCGTCTGTCTCAGCGAGGGACTTAGCTACAGCAATTGTACCCTTAGCGAGGATTGGGTTTTCAAATACGCCCATAGGACCGTTCCAAACAACTGTCTTAGCGGACTTAACAGCCTCAGCATAGAGTTCCTGTGTCTTTGTGCCGATGTCAAGACCCATCATATCAGCAGGAATCTTGTCGGAATCAACAACGGAAACTTCGATTTCAGCGTCGATTGGGTCAGGGAAGGACTTTGTGATTGTTGTATCGATAGGGAGGAGAAGCTTCTTGCCGAGCTTGTCAGCCTTATCCATCATTTCCTTACAGTAATCGAGCTTCTCATCGTCAACGAGGGAAGTACCGATTTCATAGCCCTTAGCCTTGAGGAATGTGTAAGCCATACCGCCGCCGATGATGAGTGTATCGCACTTTTCGAGGAGGTTGGAGATAACGTTGAGCTTGTCAGCAACCTTAGCACCGCCGAGGATAGCAACGAAAGGACGAACAGGAACCTCTACAGCGTTGCCGAGGTACTGGATTTCCTTCTGCATAAGGTAACCAACAGCTGTTTCCTTAACGAACTTTGTAACGCCTGCTGTGGAAGCGTGAGCACGGTGAGCAGAACCGAAAGCGTCCATTACGAATACTTCGCCGTCAACGAGTTCAGCGAGTTCCTTGGAGAGGTTTTCGCCGTTCTTTGTTTCGTCAGCACCGCGGAATCTTGTGTTTTCGAGAACAACGATTTCGCCGTCAGCCATTTCAGCAACAGCCTTCTTAGCGTTGTCGCCTACTACTGTATCGTCAGCAGCAAATACAACCTTTGTGTCAACGAGTTCAGCAAGTCTGTCAGCAGCAGCCTTGAGGGAGAACTTAGCCTCAGGACCGTTCTTTGGCTTGCCGAGGTGAGAGCAAAGTACAACCTTGCCGCCGTCAGCGATAAGCTTCTTGATAGTTGGGAGGGCAGCCTGAATTCTGTTATCGTTAGTGATAACGCCGTCCTTCATAGGAACGTTGAAGTCAACTCTTACGAGAACCTTCTTGCCCTTTACGTTAATGTCTTCTACAGTAACCTTGTTTAAACCTGCCATTGTTATGACATCCTTTCATAAAAAGATTAATGGAAACGGGTGATTAACCTGTTAAAAGTTTAACACCACATCAATACTATTTTATACTATTTCCGCAAATTTAGCAAGGGGTTACGGAAAATTTTTCTGAAAATTTTCTCAGAAACGAGCAGATTTGTTTGGCCATAACAACAAAAGTGAATTTAGTACGGAATTGTATACTATCTATGGTAATATTTGCTACCTTGTCCGAATATGATTTTAACAAAACGGACAAGGAGGCATACTATGCTTGAAATTCTTGATAAGCCGTATATTTCTCCCGAAAAGGGATTGTCCTCGGCAGAGGCAGAGGAGCGGCTGACAAAATATGGTGAGAACGTGCTTGCGGACGAAAAAAAGGCACAGCCGCTTAAAATTTTTCTTGGACAGTTCCGTGACATAATGATAATGATTTTGCTTGCGGCAACGGTTGTATCCTTTTTTCTCGGTGAAATCTATGATGCGGTGACAATTGTGATAATCGTCCTGCTTAATGCAATTCTCGGTTTTGTGCAGGAGTACCGCACAGAGAGGACGCTTATTGCCCTGAAAAATATGACTGCACCCACGGCAAAGTGCTTCCGTGACGGTGCTTTGCAGACAATTCCTGCGGCAAAGCTGGTCAAAGGTGACATAATCCGTATCGAAGCAGGTGACAGAGTCCCTGCTGACTGCGTGCTTCTTGAAGCAAAGGGCTTGCTTGCGGAGGAAAGCATCCTGACAGGTGAGTCGGCGGCTGTTGAAAAGGAGGTGCAGAATGCTGCCGATGAGGATAATTCCCTTGGCAAAAAGGGTGTGCTTTACAGCGGCACGGTTGTTGCAAAGGGAAGTGCGGAAGCCCGTGTCATTGCAACAGGAAAGGAAGCACAGGTCGGAAAAATTTCGGGTATGCTTACCGAAATTGATGAGGAAATGACGCCCTTGCAGAAGCGTCTTGCTGAACTTGGGAAAATCATTGCGGTGATATGCTTTGTGGTTTGTATTGTTGTGGCACTGGCAGGAATTCTCCGCGGTGAGCCTGTTTTCGATATGCTTATGACGGGAATAACCATTGCAATTGCTGCAATTCCCGAGGGACTTCCTGCAACGGTTACGATTGCTCTTGCCCTTGCGGTGGGACGAATGTTAAAAAAGAATGCCCTTGTGCACAAGCTTCATTCGGTGGAAACACTCGGCTGTGCGTCGGTAATCTGTACTGACAAGACTGGTACGGTTACCGAAAATAAGATGACAGTTGTAAAGGCTTACTGCGGACGAAAGGAGTACGACTTTTCGGGCAACGGCTACCGCATTGCAGGCGAGATAACCTGCGGAGGTGAAAGAATTAACCCTGCTTCCGAAACTGCCTTGCGTGAAGCACTTATCTGCGGCACGCTTTGTACAAGTGCTTCAATTACCGCAAAAAATGATATTTCAACCCGTGAAAGGGGAAAGCTGACCGCAGGCGGTGAATGGGAGGTTACGGGAGACCCTACCGAAGCGGCACTTCTTGTTGCGGCGGCAAAGTGCGGAATTACCGCTGAAAAGCTTTCTCACGGCAGAGAAAAGCTTGATGAAATTCCATTTGACAGCGATACACGCTGTATGACGGTTATAATCCGTGAAAACGGCGGCAGGACGGCTTACACAAAGGGGTCTGTTGACGTAATTCTGAAAAAGTGTGCATTTGTGCTTGCGGACGGTGATACAATACCGCTGACGGCGGCAAGGAAGCGTGAAATACTTGAAGCAAATGACCGAATGACAGAAAAGGCTCTCCGTGTGCTTGCATTGTGCAAGAAAAATCTCGCAAGCGGCTCGGATACAGAAACGGGAATGATTTTTCTCGGCTTGCAGGGTATGCTTGACCCGCCCCGTGCCGAAGCTAAACAGGCAGTAAGGCTTTGCAGAAGTGCACATATCCGTACGGTGATGATTACGGGCGACCACAAGAATACCGCCGCCGCTGTTGCAAGACAGGCGGGAATAATGCGTGAGGGGGATTTGGTTTTCACAGGCGAGGAGCTTGCGGCAATGTCTGACAACGCACTTGATGAGGTTATCGGCAAGACAGCGGTTTTTGCCCGTGTCACACCTGCGGATAAGCTGAGAATTGTCCGTGCATTCAAGCGTAAGGGCGAGATTGTTACAATGACAGGGGACGGAGTAAACGATGCTCCTGCCATAAAGGAAGCAAGCATAGGCGTTGCAATGGGTATCACGGGTACTGATGTAACAAAGCAGGCGGCGGACGTGGTGCTGCTGGACGATAACTTTGCAACCCTTGTCAGTGCGGTTGAGCAGGGTAGGGGTATTTATTCGAATATACGCAAGTTTGTGCGGTATCTGTTAAGCTGTAACATCGGCGAGGTGCTGACAATGTTTCTGGGAATAATTTTCGGTATGCCTATGGTGCTTCTTCCCACGCAGATTCTGCTTGTCAACCTTGTCACGGACGGTCTGCCTGCAATTGCACTGGGAGTCGAGCCGCCTGACCGTGAGAATATGAAAATGCCGCCGCGAAAGAGCAATGAAAGCTTCTTTTCAGGCGGTCTTATGCAGAAGATTATTTTCAGGGGCATACTTATCGGCTTGTGCACTCTGGGCAGCTTTGCGGTAATAAATTATCTTTTTGCAAATCTTGCCGCCGCAAGGACAGCTGCACTGCTTACCCTTGTAATGTCACAGCTTTTTCACGTTTTTGAGTGTAAGAGCGAGAAGAAGAATATTTTTACCGTGCCGTATCTTAACAATAAAAAGCTTATCGGAGCAGTTCTGTTTTCGGCGGCGGTAATTTTCGCCGCAATCTATCTGCCGTATATGCAGGTGATTTTCGCAACCGTACCCCTTACAACAGAGCAGCTTCTGATTGCACTTGGTTTTGCGGTTTCTGCACCTCTTTTGCAATGCGTGCTGAAATAAACGCTTTGCCGCAGTAACAAATTATTGCAAAAAACTATTGCAATTCCGTGTCCCTTATGGTATAATTACTCAATGACTTTTTCAGGTCAGATTATACAATTGAAAGGACTGTTGTCAAATTGGGTAAAGCTTTAATTATCGGCTGCGGCGGAGTTGCTTCCGTTGTAATTCACAAGTGCTGCCAGAATTCCGAAGTGTTTGAGGAAATTATGATTGCCTCCCGTACAAAATCCAAGTGCGATGCACTCAAGGAAAAGCTGGAGGGTACTACAAAAACAAAAATTTCAACCGCTAAGGTTGATGCCGACAATGTAAGCGAGCTTGTTGCTCTGATGAAGGAATTCAAACCCGATATCTGTATCAATGTTGCACTTCCTTATCAGGATTTGACCATTATGGACGCTTGCCTCGAATGTAAGGTTGACTATGTTGATACTGCAAACTATGAGCCTCTTGATACTGCAAAGTTTGAGTACAAGTGGCAGTGGGCTTACCGTGAAAAGTTCGAAAAGGCTGGTATCACAGCTCTCCTCGGAAGCGGCTTCGACCCGGGCGTAACAGGCGTATTCTGTGCATATGCACAGAAGCACTACTTTGACGAAATCAACTACATAGATATTCTCGACTGCAACGGCGGCGACCACGGCTATCCGTTTGCTACAAACTTCAACCCCGAAATCAATATCCGTGAGGTTTCCGCAAAGGGAAGCTACATCGAAAACGGCAAGTGGGTTGAAACAGAGCCTATGGAAATCAAGCGTGTATACAACTTCGACGAGGTTGGCGAAAAGGATATGTACCTGCTTCACCACGAGGAACTTGAGTCCCTCGCTCTGAATATCAACGGCATCAAGCGTATCCGTTTCTTTATGACATTCGGTCAGAGCTACCTTACACATCTGAAGTGCCTTGAAAATGTCGGTATGACTTCAATCGAGCCTATCGAATACGAGGGTATGCAGATTGTTCCGCTTCAGTTCCTGAAGGCTGTACTTCCTGACCCAGCTTCTCTCGGTCCAAGAACAGTCGGAAAGACAAACATCGGCTGTATTATGCAGGGCTTCAAGGACGGCAAGCCTGTTAAGTATTACGTTTACAACGTGTGCGACCATCAGGAGTGCTACAAGGAGGTAGGCTCACAGGCTATTTCCTACACAACAGGCGTGCCTGCAATGATTGGTGCAATGATGGTTATGACCGGTAAGTGGAAGAAGCCGGGTGTTTACAACATTGAGGAATTCGACCCTGATCCATTTATGGACGCACTCAACAAGTGGGGACTTCCCTGGAAGGAAAACTTCGACCCTGTTCTTGTTGACTAAATAAAATATTAATCCCCTTAGAGCAGATAACCGAAAAATTCGGAATGCACTAAGGGGATACTTTTTTATTCTTCTTTAAGCTTTGCTTCCTGTTCAGCCTGAATATCGGCATATGCGGAAAGCATCGGATAAGGTGCATTGTCAACCTTTTTGATGTTTCTGTTGATATAGTTGCAGGTAATTCTTACAACCACAGGTGAAAGCAGAAGCACACCGATAAGATTAGGAATTGCCATAAGTCCGTTGAGCGTATCGGCAATATCCCACGCAAGAATCAGGTCAAGCGTGCAGCCGATTACAATAAACGGAATGAAAATAATCTTGTAGACAGTTACAGCCTTTGCACCGAAAAGGTATTCCAGTGCCTTTGTTCCGTAGAACGACCAGCCGAGAACTGTTGAGAATGCAAACAGCAGAATTGCAACTGCAAGGATTTTGCCTGCAACATCGCCGAAACGAAGGCTGAATGCGTATGTTACAATCGGCACACCGTTTACCTCGTTGATTTTTACCGATTTGATAACGGGATTTCCGTTTTCGTCTGTCATAAGTGTTCCGTCAGCATTTTTGCCCTGAATACCTTGGATTGTCATAATGTTTGCAAATGTAAAATCATCCTCATCGGAGGCTTGGTCAGCGTTTATAAGCTTAACTGTCAAATCCTGTCCGTAAACGGTTTTTGCAGCATATTCTGTATATGTACCCTCAGCGGCATTTTCGTCAGCAACCTTCAATACTGTAGTGTAGTTATTGTCAATAAGCTTTACAACGCCGTTCTTTTCCGCTGAGGAAATCTCAAAATACTGTGTTTCCGTGGAAATGTTCTGCATAGCCTCATCAAATGTTTTTGCATTGGCAGGACTTGAAAGAATTACAAAAGCGGTAAGCGTACAAACGATAAGTGTATCGAAGAAAACCTCGAAAATACCCCACATACCCTGAATAACAGGTTCTTTTACATCAGAAGCGGAGTGAACAATTACCGATGAACCGAGTCCCGACTCGTTGGAGAAAATGCCGCGTTTGAAGCCCATTGTTGCCGCACGCATAATAATGTAGCCGCCGACACCGCCTGCAACCGCATCAAAGCGGAAAGCGTTGCTGAAAATGCTGGAGAAAACGTAAGGAATCTGCTTATAGTTGGAAATGAAAATAATCAGACAGCCGATTATGTAGAACAGTGCCATAAACGGTACAAGCTTTTCCGTAACGCTTGCGATACGCTTGATTCCGCCGATGATGATAAGTCCTGCAATAATCGCAAGTACGATACCTGTCACGATTGCGGGAATGTTGAAATTAGCGGATATTGCACTGGAAATGGAATTGACCTGAGTCATATTTCCGATACCGAATGAAGCCAGCACGCAGAAAACCGAGAACAGTACCGCAAGTGGCTTGGCAATATGCTTTATGCCCTTCTTGTCCTTAAGTCCTTCTTCAATATAGTACATCGGACCGCCTGCCCATTCGCCGCTTGCGTTTTTCTTTCGGAAGTAAATGCCCAATACCTTTTCCGAAAAGTTTGTCATCATTCCGAAGAAAGCAGACATCCACATCCAGAATACTGCACCGGGTCCGCCGATTACAAGTGCCGTGGCAACACCAGCAATGTTACCTGTACCGATAGTAGCCGCCAGTGCCGTGGCAAGTGCCTGAAACTGGGAAATAGCTTTTTTGTCCTTGGTTTTGGTTACGGATTTTTTCTTGAAAATAGCTAAAAGTGTTTCTCCGAACCAATATTTGATTTTAGTTATCTGAAAAAATCCTGTTCGGATTGTCATAAAAATTCCCGTAGAAATAATCAGGACAAGCATAGGCACGCCCCATACAAAGCCGTTGACAGCATCGTTGACTGCTTCGACAGCGTTTAAAATTTTATCCATCAATGTGACCACACTCCTGACAAGTGTGTCCTCCCCTCTGTAAAAAAATCAGATGATACATTGATAATTATATCACAATCTTGACGGCTAAAAATGGATATTTTATAAATATGTCGTAATAAAAAATAAAGCACGGAGCATAAGCCGTGCTTTATAATCATATATTAGCCCTGATAACATCGCAGACCTGATTTGAAAGACGTTCAACCTCAGCAGCGTCCTCCTCAAATCCGTCGTAGATATCGTTGCGTACCTTTGCAACAATTTCAGCAGCCTTTGCTGAAAGCTCCGTCATACCGAGATTAGCCGTAACACCTTTAAGCTTGTGTGCAGCTGAAAGAAGCTTTTCATAATCCTTTTCGGCAATAGCCTCATAAATAGGGGTAATTCTGTCCTCATCGGGAAATCTTGCCAGAAATTTAATGTAGATTTCCGAGTTGTTCATAAAACGGGACACTGTTCCGTCAACGTCAACTCCGATTTCCTTGAGTGCAGTGAGAAGATTGTTCTGAGTCGTATTCATAGTATATAGCACCGCTCCCTTAAAAAGTTTAAAACAGTCAGCCTGTAGATAAACTTGACAGGCTGATGATATTTAATATTATTGCCGAAGAGCCTTTTCGACAAATTTATTATACTCATTTCGGCAATTTTTGTCAAGAGTTTACTTTAATTTTAATAAACAGTAAATTCAAGAAGGATTTTTGGTGAACATTATAGATAAAAAAATATATTTTTTTTAATGCACTGTAGTTAAAATGCACAAAAAAACGGCTTAAAAATGTTTGTTAATTATATTGAAAAAAACAAAAATGTATTGTATAATTATATTGTAATATGCGGATTGACCTAAATCCGCCGATTTTTTATTTTGAAAGGGTGTACACAATGGCATTGAAGGTAATGGTCTGCGACGATTCTATGTTTGTACGCAAAAAGATGAAGGACGCTGTTGCTGCAGCAGGTGCTACCGAAATCATTGAAGCGGCTGACGGTCAGCAGGCGATTGATAAGTATAAGGCTGAAAAGCCAGACCTGGTTTTTATGGATATTATTATGCCTGTAAAGAGCGGTGTTGAGGCTCTTACCGAAATCAAGGCTTTCGACGGCAGTGCTAAGGTTGTTATGGCTTCTTCCGTAGGTACTCAGGAAAATCTTAAGGAAGCTATTATGGCAGGTGCTTATGACTTCCTGCAGAAGCCTATTGCAAACGAAGATGTAGCCAAGATTATTTCCAAGGCTTCAAAATAATCCGGGAGGGCTGATTTAATGTTTACACAATTTTTCGGTAATTATCTGCTTCACCAGCAGCTTGTTTCCCCTGAGCATCTTTCTGAGGTTCTCCAGACTATGAAAACAACCCGTCTTAAGCTGGGTGTTCTCGCTATCAATGCGGGTCTTATGACAGCTGAACAGGTTGAAAAGGCTCACAACGAGCAGCAGAGAGTTGACAAGAGAATCGGCGATGTTATGGTTGATATGGGCTTCCTTACAAAGGACCAGGTTGAAAGTCTTTTCCAGACTCAGCCTGCAGGTCACCTGCTTCTCGGTCAGGCTCTCGTTGACAACGGCTATATGACCAATACTCAGTTTGAACAGGCTCTCAATTCCTATAAGCAGGAAAACAGCATTTCTGAAAACGACTTCAACGACGGAAGTGATGAAGCTGCTGCAAGGCTTGTAAAACACTTCTACAATTTCAGCGGCGGAACAAATTCCGCTTATATGACAAATTATGTTTCGCTTCTTTTCAAGAACCTTATCCGTTTTATCGGTGACGACTTTACACCGATGGACGCTAAGCCCGTTTCTGATGAGATTTCCAACTGCGTTGTTCAGAGAATTGCAGGAGGACTCAGTGCAATCACAATAATTGACGCTGATACCTCCGCAATGATTGAATTTGCTTCACGCTTTGCAAAGGAAGAGCTTACAGATGATGACGAGTACACACAGGCTTGCGTAAGTGAGTTTATTAATCTCCATAACGGTCTGTTTGCTGTCAATATGTCAAATGATACAGGAATTGAGCTTAAGCTTGAACCACAGTGCTACTACGACAATATGGATATCAGCGAGCTGAAAAATGCTTGTGTTATTCCTGTTTGCTTCTCATTCGGCGTAGTAAATTTCATTATTTCATTTTAATCAAAAAAATTGACCTGAGAGGTTTAATTCCTCTCAGGTCTTTTTATTTGCACAAATCCTTTATAACTTCACCTGCAAGAATAAGTCCTGCAACTGACGGAACAAACGCTACGCTTCCAGGAACAACTTTTTTTGCACACTCCTCATCGGACGGCAGCGGAGTAATCGGAGGTTCCTGAGAATAAACAACTTTCAGCTTTTTCACGCCCCTCTTGCGGAGTTCGTTACGCATAACTCTTGCAAGGGGACAAACCGAAGTTCTGTAGATATCCGAAACCTGAAAAGCTGACGCGTCAAGCTTGTTGCCTGCACCCATTGAGCAGATTATCGGTACGTTTGCTTCCTGCGATTTCATAACAAGCTCAAGCTTTGCAGTAACCGTGTCAACAGCGTCAATGACGTAATCGTACTGAGTAAAATCGAAATCCGCAGAATTATCGGGCATAAAAAAACAACGGTACGCATTGACCTCAGCCTCAGGATTAATCTGTGCGATACGTTCCTTCATAACGTCAACCTTGTACTCACCGACTTTGTCAAGCGTAGCAATAATCTGACGGTTGATGTTTGTAAGGCTGACCGTGTCGTTGTCAAAAAGGTCAAGCCTGCCGACACCTGTACGGGCAAGAGCCTCAGCGGCGTGACCGCCTACGCCTCCTATGCCGAAAACCGCAACACGGGCATTTTTTAGTTTATCCATACTATCATTTCCAAGCAGCAGTGCTGAACGGGAAAACTGATTCATATCATTACCTCCATAGGTTAATGAATATATTATAACCCATTTTCGCAGATTTGTAAATTATCATTTATTCTAAATTCCTGATTATGTGCATATAATTAACCGATAACTTTCTGAAAGGTCGGTTGAAAATGAATTCTGAAAATTATTATCCCTATGAGTATCTGCCCTTGCCGTATGATTTCAGTGCACTTGAACCGCATATCAGCAGGTACACTATGTACTTCCATCACGATAAGCACTACAAGAACTACCTCAACAAGCTTAACGCAATTCTGGCAAAGCATCCTCTTATGCAGAATGTCCCTTTGGAGGTGCTGACAAAAATGGGTGACGAGGAGTTACAGAAAAATGCAGGAGGAACTTACAATCACGAGCTTTATTTCAACTCGCTTACACCCGATTACAAAGAGCCGTCGGAAAATATGAAAAACCTCATCAGGCAAAGCTTCGGCTCCGAAAAGGAATTCCGTGACGAGCTCGTTGACACGGGCGTAAGCCATAACGGCTCAGGCTGGATTTGGGTTGTGTTCACTCCCGAAAAAAATCTTGAAATTATGGTTACTCCAAATCAGGAAACAGTCGATTTTGATAAGTACCTGCCGCTGCTTCTGATTGATTTGTGGGAGCACGCCTACTACCTTGACAGGCAAAACGACCGCAGGGAGTATCTTTCCGCTGTTATGAAGCTGCTCGACTGGGAAAAAGCAGAGTCAAGACTTGCGGGACAGACAATGAATTAATTACATAAAAAGGTTTCGCCCATCTGTCAAACGGTGGACGAAACCTTTGAGCCTGTCGATAAAGTCGACAGGCTAATGAAAAATGAATAATGAATAAAGAATAATGAATAGTTAAGGTGTCCGCTTTGCGGACATTTTTAATATCATTGCCGAAGGCAATTCTTTAATTCTTCATTATTCAATATTCACTATTCTTTGTCGAAAAGTCTTTTTTGACAAACTGAAAGGTTTCGCCCATCTGTCAAAGGGTGGACGAAACCTTTTTTATCTTTTTATCTGTACAGCAGCTCCTCAATTCTCAGCAGTCTGTTATACTTCGCTGTCCTTTCGCTTCGGCAGGGTGCACCCGTCTTAATCTGTCCCGCATTTACAGCAACGGCAAGGTCAGCAATGAAAGCGTCCTCAGTCTCGCCGCTTCGGTGGGAAATGATTGTGCCGTAGCCGTTTTCCTTGGCAAGTCTGATTGCCGAAAGTGTTTCGGTCAGCGTACCAATCTGATTGAGCTTGATAAGGATTGAATTTCCGCAGCCCTTGTCAATACCCTCACGCAGACGCTTCGGATTTGTCACAAAAAGGTCGTCGCCCACCAGCTTAATTTTGCTTCCAAGTTCATCGGTAAGCTTCTTCCAGCCGTCCCAGTCCTCCTCGTCAAGTGGGTCCTCGATTGAAACAATGGGGTACTTGCCGCAAAGGCTTTTCCATTCCTCGATAAGCTCGTCAGCGGTACGGTTAAGCTTCTTTTTCGGCAGGAAATAACCCATACCGTCAGCCTTCCACTCGCTTGATGCGGCATCAAGTGCAATTGTGAAATCCTTACCGGGACGGTAACCTGACCTCTCTACAGCTTCGAGAATAAGCTCAATAGCTTCCTCCTCGCCGCTTAAATCAGGTGCAAAGCCGCCCTCGTCGCCAACACCTGTGCTTAACCCCTTGATTTTGAGAATTTTTGCAAGGCTGTGGTAAACCTCCGCACACTGACGAAGCCCGCTTCGGAAGCTGTCCGCACCCTGCGGAATAATCATAAATTCCTGCACGTCAAGATTGTTGGAAGCGTGTGCACCGCCGTTGAGGATATTCATCATCGGCACGGGCATTTTCACGGCATTAACTCCGCCGATAAATTTGTACAGCGGCATACGGTAGTGGGCAGCCGCAGCCCTTGCCGCCGCAAGTGAAACCGCAAGCATTGCATTTGCACCCATACGGGACTTGTTTTCCGTGCCGTCAGTGTTGATAAGAGTCTTGTCAACGGTTGCGGTGTCCGCCGCATTTACACCCTTCAACGCCGTGTTGAGGGTAGTGTTGATGTTGTTCACGGCTTTTGTCACACCCTTGCCGAAATAACGCATTTCATCGCCGTCACGAAGCTCGTGTGCCTCAAAAATTCCAGTGCTTGCACCGCTTGGTGCCGCACCTCTGCCTGCTGTGCCGTCGGAAAGCCACACCTCCGCTTCAACTGTCGGGTTGCCTCGTGAGTCAATGATTTCACGTCCTATAACTCTCTCAATAGTTGCCTTATGTTCAAACATTTATTACCATTCCTTTCGTACATTTGAACTTAGTTTGCACGGAAAGAAACGTTTTTATGCGTTGACTTGGCTGTTAAGGTATGATAAACTTTATACATAACTATTTTAGGAGGACATTATGAGTAATTTGGCATTTTATATATATCCGTTGCCTTATGGAACAAACTACACAGCCAATGATTTATCCGTACAAGACAAGGTTATTGAATTATTTAATTATTGTCAGATACTTGAAGGATATATTTCAAGGGAAGGCTGGGATTTTCTGATTTCGCACTATGGCTTGGACAAGCTGTTTCAGATTGATAAAGCAAGCGGCTGGAGTGATTGCGAAAGCGTTAAAGAATACAGCAAATGGGTTGAATATCAAAAGGAGTTGTCTGCAAATGAAACAGATACCATATAAAATCATAAAGCATCTTGGCAAGCTTGCCGCCCAGAATAACGGTTTTACAAAGGAGCTTAATCTTATCAGTTGGAATAACCGTGAACCCGTGTACGATATAAGAACCTGCAACGAAGAACACACGGAATTTGGCAAGGGTGTGACTCTGACAATGCGTGAAGCAAAAGAATTGCTGTTAATATTAAATAAGGAAAATATCACTTGATTATTCCAAAACAATATGGTAAAATAATAATATCTTTTTTGGGAGGAGATACCGTGAAAATAAAAAAAATCATTTCACTTATCAGTGCTGCCGCAATGTCTGCAATGCTTCTTACAGCTTGTAACAGCAGCGGTACAGCGGAAGAAACAACTGTTACGGAGGAACACGATATGACTGTTGAAACAACTTATACCGCAAATGCGGAAAATGTCAAGCATCTTGGACGTACATATTTCAGCGAGGACAAGCTCTACTGTGCACTCTCAGGCTCAGGTGCGGAATTCAGCTTCAACGGCACAAAGTGCGTTATCAAAATCAAGGGTGACTCAACAAGTATGGGTGCTGCTCAGGCTGACAATCAGGCGAGAGTTGCAATCTATGTAAACGGCGAGCGTGTTATTGACGATATGGTTGACCAGTTTATTGAGGAATACACAGTATTCGAAAGCGAAACAGCAGAGGACGTTACTGTGTCGGTAGTTAAGCTTTCCGAATCACCAATGTCCACAATCGCTATCGAGGAAATCAAGGTTACAGGTACAGTTATTGAACCTACAACAAACAAGGATTTGCTCATCGAATTTATCGGTGACTCAATCACCTGCGGATACGGTGCTGACGACCCTGTCAAGGAAAACCACTTCTCCACAAAGACTGAGGACGTTACAAAGGCTTACGCTTACAAGACAGCAAAGGCTCTTGATGCTGATTACAGTATGGTTTCTTTCAGCGGTTACGGCATAATTTCGGGCTACTCCACAAACGACAAGCCTGTTACTGCACAGACAGTTCCGCAGTTCTACACAAAGCTCGGCTACTGTTGGGGCACAAACGGAAACTTCTCACCTGCAAATGTTGAGTGGGATTTCAGCAAGCGTCAGCCTGATGTTGTTGTAATCAACCTCGGCACAAATGACGACAGCTACACAAAAACCGAAAAGGACCGTCAGCAGGCTTACGCTGATGAGTATGTAAACTTCCTCAAGACAATCCGTGAAAAGAACCCTGACGCAAAGATTGTCTGCACTCTCGGCGTAATGGGCGACAGACTTTTCGAATATGTTCAGCTTGCCGCTGATACCTACAAGGCTGAGACAGGTGACAACAACATCTACACAATGAAGTTTGATGTTCAGAACCCTGACGACGGCTACTCTGCTGACTGGCACCCATCTGTTACTACACACGACAAGGCTGCCGAAAAGCTTACAGCTGAACTCAAAACAATTCTCGGCAAATAAAAAATTACGGCTTCCGATATTTCTTCGGAAGCCGATTTTTTATAATTGTTTGAGTAACGCTCTTATTTCCTTACCTGTTGCAAGTCCCTCGGAAAAAGTCGTTGCACCGCCGCAGGCTGTACCCAGTTTAAGGGCATAATCATAGTCGCCCTGTTCAAGTCCCGCAATGAAGCCTGCAACCATTGAGTCGCCTGCTCCGACGGAATTCTTCACAGTACCCTTGCATACTCCGCTGACATGAAGCTTGCCGTTTTCGTCAACGAGAAGTGCACCCTTTTCCGCCATTGAAACAAGAACATTCTGTGCACCCATTTCTTTCAGCTTGCGTGCGTACTCTGCAACCTGTTCGTTGTTTTCAAGAGTTACACCGAAAAGCTCTGCAAGCTCAAAATTGTTCGGCTTGACAAGGAAAGGCTTGTATTTGAGCACACGGAGAAGCAACTCGCCTGTAGCATCGACAATTGCACGGACATTTTTACCCTCAAGACGTTCAAGAATACGCTCGTAGATATCCTTAGGCAGACTGTTCGGAATACTTCCCGCAAGGACAATTGTGTCTCCCTCTTTAAGTGTATCAAGCTTTGTGAAAAGCTCGGCAATAGCCTCGTTGCTGATGTCGGGACCCTGACCGTTAAGCTCTGTTTCCTCAGCAGATTTTATCTTCACATTAATTCGGGAAAATCCGCTTGCAAGGTGCACAAAATCCGTGTCGATACCCATATCTGCAACGCCGCTTTCTATTGCCGCACCCGTAAAGCCTGCAACAAATCCAAGAGCCTTCGATTTTACTCCCAGCTCTTTCAGCACGACTGACACGTTAATGCCCTTGCCGCCGAAGTAGATTTCCTCACGGGTGCTTCGGTTTGTCGCACCTGTTTTCATTTCACCCGTGTGTACAACGTAGTCCACAGCAGGATTGAAGGTTACTGTATATATCATCTGAATTACTCCTTTGAATGATTTAGCCTTACTGATTTTACCACATAAATAAGTGCACGTCAATAGTTGACACTGCGCTGACCTTGTGATATAATATTTCACAGACAGTTCGTGACCATCCTGTCTATAAACAAAACTACGGGCAACAAAATATTCTGCTGTGAGACGATTACCGTGTCACGGCTTACGCCCTTTTGTATTTGTTCGGTACAAAGGGTTTTTATTTTGCTGCGGAAAAGAGGCTAACTATGAACGAACTTTTACTCATCGGGTCGGTAATCCTGACCTACGGCGCTGTGATTGCCGCATATCGCTTATTTGGAAAAGTCGGTATGTATGCTATGACAGCAATTTCTACCATCCTCGCAAATATTGAGGTGCTGATGCTTGTGGACGGCTTCGGAATGGAGCAGACCCTCGGCAATGTTATGTTTGCGTCAACCTATCTCATCACGGACATTTTAAGTGAAAACGAAAGCAAGGAGTCCGCAAACCGTGCGGTTGCACTGGGAATTATGACATCGACGATGATGTTCATTTTCACCCAATACTGGCAGCTGTATACTCCTGCCGAAAGCGACTGGGCAAGTCCTCACATTGAAGCTATTTTCTCCACAACGCCACGTCTGTTGTTAGGAAGCTTCCTTGGTTATGCCGTGTCACAGCGAATTGACGTGTGGCTTTACCACCGTATATGGAAGGCTACAACTGATAAAAGCGGTGACAGCAATAGGTTTCTATGGTTGAGAAACAACGGCTCGACTATGCTTTCACAGATTATCAACACCGTGCTTTTCACGCTGATTGCCTTTGCAGGTGTTTATGATAACAGCACACTTATTTCCATTATGATTTCCAGCTACGTTGTCTATATCTTCACAAGTCTTGCGGATACCCCTGCCGTATACATTGCAAGAATTATGAAGCAGAAGAATAAAATTCCCCAGTAAAGCAAAACTCACGATACGTCAGTACCGTGAGTTTTTTGTATTGTATCTTATTCGTGATTTCTGTTGTAAATCTGCATAAGTCCTTTAAGCATTATGTCATCATCAACTATAATTTCATTCTTGCAAAGCGGCACGATAACTCCCGCAAGTCCGCCTGTCGCAATAACCGTGCAATCGCCCATTTCGTCCTTGATACGGTCAATAATTCCGTCAAGAGCACCTGCGTTGCCGTAAAGAATACCGTTTCTGATACAGTCGATAGTATTTCGTCCGATAACCTTTTTCGGTGCTTCAAGTGCAACCTTAGGAAGCTGTGCGGTACGGCTTACCAGTGCATCGTGGGAAATTCCCACACCCGGCATAATCATACCGCCGAGATAATTTCTGTTCTTGTCAATTACCGAAACGGTTGTAGCCGTGCCCATATCAATTACAATCTGCGGAAGCGGATATTCATTGATTGTTGCAACAGCCGCTACAACAAGGTCGCTGCCAAGCTGTGCGGGGTTGTCGATAAGGATATTCAGACCCGTTTTGAGTCCCGGACCAATCACCATAGCGTCCTTGCCCATAACCTTTTCAATTGCACTGTGCACCGTTGATGTTACGGACGGTACAACAGACGAAATAATTGCACCGTCAATATCTTCCTTTGCAATGCCGTAGAATTCAAGAATACTCTTGAAGCTGATAGCATATTCAAGGACGGTTGCGTCCGCCTTTGTGGAAACACGCTCCACGAAAATTATCTTATTGTCACGGCAGCAGCCGATTACTATATTTGTATTTCCAATGTCAACTGCAAATACCATAATATCCTTCCTTTATGCCTGCGGTTCTGCTTTCGGTGCAGGCTTTTTGATAATGTTAAGTACTCTTACAATTGCTGAGCTAAGTGCAATGTTAACGGCAGCTTCAAGGAGGAAGTTTCCTCCTACAAGTCCGAAAATCATATACTTGCCTGCGGACGCATAACCAAAATTTGTTGCCCATTCGTTAATTGTCGGGAAGAAGAAAATTCTGCATCCCAGCAGGAAAATACCTGTGTTTACAACAGGAGCGACAACTGCCGCAGAGATAACTGCTACCCATCGATTCTTGTTTTCAAACAACTTGTACACAAGACCTGCTGCAAGACCTGCAAGCATACCCTTGAGCACACACGTTACAACCGTACCCGGTACGTTGATTGCAAGGAACGCACCTGCGTCCGTTGCTACCACAAATGCTCCGAAAACAAATCCGAGCCACGCACCTGCCTTGATTCCATACAGCGCCGCACCGACTACTATTGGAATAAGCACCAGCGTAATACTGAATTGTCCTAAACGAATTGACAGTGTCATCGACTGGAGTACGATAACAATGGCGGTAAGGATACCTGTCCCTACCAGAGTCCTTGTTTTTGTGTTCATATTAAATTCCTCCTTGTTATTATTCCCGAAAGGGATACAATACACCTTCATTATAGCATATTTTTTTTGACTTGTATATATTTTCAGAAAAAAATTCACAAACTGATTTGCACCTGTCGAAAAAAATTGATAAAAAGTATTGACAAAATCTGCTTGCAGTGATATACTGTTAGAAAGAATATTTAAACCGTTGATGCGGAGATAAAGGCAATTATGACTTCACAGAGAGCCTGCGGTGCTGGGATGCAGGTAAGAAACAGCTTGTCAAATGGACCGCGGAGGGCGCTGTCAAAGGTATGGTTTTGTGCTGTGCTTAGTATTCAGCGACGTCAGACACACGTCAGCTGTCGGGGATATGTTGGTATCCTGAAAAGTGCGCAGATTTACTGCGAAACAAGGTGGCACCGCGGATTGCATTGATTGTTATTCGTCCTTGACAGAAACGGAAGGTTCTGTCGGGGGCTTTTTTATTTCCTGACATAACTTATACAAGAGTTAGGAGAATGATTATGATACTTCTTACAAAGCGATGGCGTGGCTTGCGTAACTGATATGTACACACTGAATTTACTGTAAATTATTATATTGGAGGAAATTATTATGATTCACAACGGCATTGATTTTGATACCTATTTCAACAATTACCCTGACAAGAACGGTTACTTCGGCAAGTACGGCGGTGTTTACATTGAAGATAAGCTCAAGGACGCTATGGCTGAAATTACTGAGGCTTACTTCTCTATCTGCCAGTCCAGAAAGTTCATTGCTGAGCTCCGCAGAATTCGTAAGGAATTCCAGGGCAGACCAACTCCTGTTTCTCACCTTGAAAGACTTTCCGACGCTCTAGGCGGCAAGGTTCAGCTTTACGCTAAGCGTGAGGACCTCAATCATTCAGGTGCTCACAAGCTCAACCACTGTATGGGTGAAGCTCTCCTTGCAAAGTATATGGGCAAGAAGAAGATTATCGCTGAAACAGGTGCAGGTCAGCACGGTGTTGCTCTTGCTACTGCTGCTGCATACTTTGGTCTTGAATGTGACATCTATATGGGCTCTGTTGATATCAAGAAGCAGGCTCCCAACGTTGCAAGAATGAAAATTCTCGGCGCAAACGTTGTTGAAGTTACACACGGCTTAAAGACACTTAAAGAAGCTGTTGACGCTGCTTTTGAAGCGTACAGCAAGGAATACAACGACGCTATCTACTGCATCGGCTCCGTTCTCGGACCTCACCCATTCCCAATGATGGTTCGTGACTTCCAGAGCGTTGTCGGCATTGAAGCAAGAGAACAGTTCCTCGATATGACAGGTCACCTTCCAAATGCAATCGTTGCCTGCGTAGGCGGCGGCTCAAATGCGGCAGGTCTTTTCTCAGGCTTCCTCAATGACCCTGTTGATATTTACGGCATTGAACCTCTCGGCAGAGGTGAAAAGCTCGGCGACCACGCTGCAAGTCTCAAGTACGGTACTGAGGGTATTATGCACGGCTTCAACAGCATTATGCTCAAGGACGAAAACGGCGAGCCTGCTCCTGTTTACTCCGTGGCAAGCGGTCTTGACTACCCTTCAAGCGGTCCTGAGCACGCTTTCCTCCAGGAAATCGGCAGAGTCAAGTACGACGTAATCAACGACGAGGAAACAATCGATGCATTCTTCAAGCTTTCCCGTCTTGAGGGTATTATTCCTGCAATCGAAAGCTCCCACGCTGTTGCATTCGGTATGAAGCTTGCAAAGACTATGGACCACGGTTCAATCCTCATCAACCTCTCAGGTCGTGGCGACAAGGATATGGACTACATCATTGAAAACTACGGTATCAGATAAATTTTATCGTATTTAAGCAATAGCACTGAATTATTAAAAGCCGCATTCGATTTATCCGAATGCGGCTTTGTAATTCAATAAATTTCAAGGCTTAAAACAGATTTGTACGGCAATTTTTTCAGCGGCAGACATAATCATTCAAGTCCCTTCATAAAGCCTTCGATAATTTCAGGGAATTTCCAGGTGCAGGTCAGACGGTCAAGCAGGCCGAAGTTTTCGCCTGTGCCGGTAAATGCACCGTTATCCCAGATAAAGCACGGAATACCGATTTCCTTTGCCTTGCTGATGTAGTATTCTGCCCATTCGGCACGGATATCCTCATTAGCCTTGTTTCGTGCACCCGTTTCTCCGATTATAACGGGAATTCCCTTGGAAATGAAGCTGTCGTTAAGAGATTTCATAAGATTTGTAATTTCACTTGCATTGCCCTCATCAGGTGTGAATTCACGCTGGTCAAGATTGCCGCCGAGTGCAAAAGCATAGGGGAGATATGCGTGGATAGATACGATAAGCTTGTCGTCACCCTCAGGGAGAACAAAATCATTGATTGCGGAAGCTGTAGAGCTTGCTGCGTATGTGGGAAGCATAAGATGACGCTTTTCGTTGTTGCCGCCGAGACCGCGGATTGTTTCCACAAAAGCCGCATTCAGCTGATTTACAACATCGTGACCTTCCTTGTCACCGCCGTTCCATTCAAGATTTGTGTTTCTCTTTCTTGGTTCGTTAAGACCCTCAAAAATGAGCCGTTCATCATATTCCTCAAAATGTGTTCCAATCTGAGTCCAGAGAACTTTGAGCTTTTCGATAGAAGCGTCAGCGGTGTCATAGTAAGGGTCGTGCCAGTCCTCGTGATGAATGTTGAGAATTACAAACATATCCTGAGAGTAAGCGTAGTCAACTACCTCCTGAACACGGTTCATCCATTCCTCGTCAACTATATTTTCAGCGTCCATATGAGTGCCCCAGGTTACAGGAACACGAATGCCGTTGAAGCCTGCGTCCTTAACAGCTGTAATCATTTCCTTGGTGGTTTTTTTGTTGCCCCAGGCGGTTTCAGCACCAATTCCTGTTGCAGTCGAGTCCAGTGTATTGCCGAGACTCCAGCCGATTTTTATTTCCTTCACAAGCTCAGCAGACGGAATATCACGGATTTCATCGTGTACAACAGCTGCTTCCGCTGCCTGTGTTTCAGCAGGTGAGTCCTGCACCTCATCCTTGCTACAGCCTGCAAGAGAAGCAAGCATTACAGCAGCAGTGAATGCTGCACCAAGCCTTTTAATAATTTTTATGTTCATATAAAGTAACCTCCGAATTACAGATATACATAATTTTAACATACATCGGCGGTGTGTTCAACAACAAATGATTAACATTATATTATGCAGTAAACAAACTTCATTCTGAATTTGCTCCACGCTGAAAGAGAAGTGTAATATCTTTTGGCAAGTGTCGTAACGGTTGACTGCATTTCGTGTGCCTCATCACGGGTAATGATGCTGCCGCCGAAGGAAGCTTTAAGTGCAAGTTCAATCACACGCGAAGCGCTTTCGTCACCGAGAAGCGGTGAACGCTGTGAAAGTGCTTCTTTGTATTCGGAATAGGTCATTCCGTCCTGCTCAGGCATATTCATAAGCCGCAGAAGCTTGCAGAAGCGACCGTATTCGGAATGAACCCTTTCAGCAGGTGAAGCCGCTGACCTGCGGCGTGAAATAATAATTGTTCTTCGCAGAATAACCGCTGCCGGAATTGCCGCAATGACCAGTACAAGTATCAGTACCCACGTCAGGTCGTAAACCACATCAACCTGATGTTCGCCCTCAATTCCGAAAATGCCGAAGCCGATTGAAGGGGAATTGCCGCTGTCATCATTTTGTGACGTATGCTCTGTACTTGCTTCGGAAGGAACTGTTGTAACAGCGGGAGCTTCATTTTCCTCATTTTGTGTGACAGCTGTTGCGGTAGTAATTTCCTGCGGCTGAGGAGCAGCCTGTTCAGCTTCGTTGTCGGCAGATGCAGGTGTGGTTTCAGCATTTCCTTCAAGAGTGCTTTCTGTTACGGCTTCCGTTTCGGCAACGGCTGTTTCTGTAGGGAAGGCCGTTCTTACATTGCCGTAGCCCGATGTGAATTCCATAGGATACCAACCGTAGCCGTCAATGTAGACTTCAACCCACGCGTGACCGTGAGTGTCCTCAACGTCAACGGTAACAGTTGCCCCGACAGGAATGTTCTTGTCAATGTCGTGCGGAGCTATAACATAGCCCTCAACATATCTTGCGGGAATTCCCGCATATCTGCACATAAGTGCAGCCGTTGTGGCAAAGTGGGAACAGCTGCCCTCCTTGTATTTAAGAAAGTGGTTTACGAAATCTTCGCCCTTTGGGAGCGGCTCTGTAGTAAGGCTGTAGTTGCAGTTGTCACGAAGCCAGTTCTTGATGTAGTAAAGCTTTCTGCTGAACACCGTCATTTCGTCAAGAGTGCTTTTGCCTGTCTGAATTTCCTCGGCAGTGATGTACTCGTAGTAGCTTTGGGTAAAAATCTCCTCAGGAGAAAATGTGTCGGGCAGCTCCAGATAATTTTCGTATACAAAATTTCTGTAAGCCGCTTCATCATCAACAAGAGAGGAGGGAATGGACCATCGTTTTCGGAAAAGGTTCTGATATCCGTGATAGTTGTCAGGGTCGTAAACCTGTCCGAAATAGGTTGTGGACGAGCCGTTGAAATAGCTGTTGTCAACTATTGTGTATCTCGACACGCTTTCGGGAACAAGGTTATACGGCATATAAAGATAATCGGGATTTGCAGCAATATTTTTCACCTTGAAGCTGTAGTTGGGCAATATGGTTGGTGCATTTTTCAGGTTGTAGCTGTCCAGAAGAAGCGGAGATAAGCCGTCGGTTGAAAAGCCTTCTGTAATTTTTTCCAGTTCACGGAGCTTTCCGCCCGAAAGCTCCTCCCAGCTTCTTCCTGTGTAGACTGAACCTACAAAGCCTCTCAGGTAAACCGTATCCTTGGAGCGTGGCATTGTAACCTGCAGCACATCAGTGAATTTGAAGCGTATTTTTCCGAATTCATCAAGTTTGCCGTGATTTATGGCACCGTAAACAAGGTAGTCGCCCGTAAGCTGGGAAATGGTTTCCTTGATATTGTTCTGGAGCTCACCGCTGTTGAGATAAGCGTCAGCCCTGTCAAAAACGTTATTCAGCTTTTCGGGACGTTCATAATCCATAGCCTTTGTAATTCCGAAAACAAGTCCGAGACACAGTGCCGAAACAGCCGCCGCCGCTGCCGCACACTGAATTCCGTATTTGACAAACTGCTGATTGTGAACCGTGTTGGAGGTTGTAAATTCAAGAACGATGAGTCCCGCAACTGCTGAAACAAGTGCGGTAAAGGCTGTCGGGTCGGGTTCAAGACCTATGGCGAATACGGGGATTGTCGGGCAAATGAGGAGTGTCAGTGAGTAAAGCCCTGCGTCAAACCGTACAAACATATAGCAAACCAAGGTGTAAATGATAATCACGGACAGCACAATAAAAGCCGTCATATGCTCACCTGCAAGGTCAGGCTCGGCAATTTCAAAAAACGGTGTTTTGCGGTATTTTTCCCACGCAATTGAAGCGTACAAATTAATAAAGTTAGCCAGCCCTGCCGAAAATGAATTCCTTAAAACCGCCGCCGCAGAAATACAGCCCGCAGCGGATACCGCAAGTGCCGTATATGCAATTTCTTTCCGCAGTCTGTATGCGTTTGAGATAATGCATATTCCTGAAATTACCGCAAAAACCAACCAGCCGTTTACTTCCGTCTCAAAGCAGCTGAGAAACGTGAAAGCAGAGCCGCAGCAGCCAAGTACGGCAATAATGAAGCGTATTGCCTGCATTTGCAGGGTCGGCTTTGAGCCTGCTTTTCTTATGGTTGCGGTAACCGTTACAGACGATGTACGGTCAGCCATATTGCCGTACCTCCTTTCATTATATAATCAGTAATTCACAGCTGCTGAGCGTTTCAGCGTCAGCGTAAATTATTTCAGCACGGTACTCGTCATCGTTTCCTGATGTATCGGAAGCGTCCGTGCATATTATCGTAAGATATGCGTCGCCGCAAAGCGTTTGAAGCTCCTCGGCACGGGCAATATCCGTGTCGGCAACAACAGCGATAACTCTTGAAAAGCTGTTTTTTACCTGAAATGAGCCGTCAGCTGAAACAGCCTGTGCAAAGGTGATTTCCCTTGCAGTATCTTTCAGCACCTCGCACATTTCCGCAGCAGCAATGTGAAACTTGTCCGCATCGGCAATTTCAGAAGCGTGTACGGTATAATCCGAGCAGGCGTAAGCAACCGAGTGTGCTGTACCATATTCAGTAAGAAAATGCGAAACGGAAAATGCCGTGTCAAGAATTTTGTCAACCGAAGCCGCATTTTTACATCCGCTGAAATCTGTGACAAGAAGTATTTTGCAGCCTATTGGAAGCGAAAGCTCCTTGACAATGAAATTTTCGCTCCTGCTGCTTAATTTCCAGTGGATACGATTGTTGCTGTCGCCTTCACGGTACTCACGCAGGGCAAAGATTTCCGATGGGTCGTCACCCGATTTTACAGGGGAAAAGCTGCTGCTTTCCGAAGATGCGGCAGGTCCGCTTTCAATTGATGCCTGTATCGGGTAAATTACAGGCAGAGAAATGATTTCACCGCTGAGCTTTGATTTTATCGGGACAGAAAACAGCCCCATTATATCACGGAGCCGTATTTTTGCCACAGAAATTTCTACCGTGCCGCAGTGCTCGGGCTTTATATTCAGTGCAAAGGCTTCCTCTGAGCGTGCACCTATTGAAGCACTCAGCCTGAATTTTTTTACTGACGGAACTTCAAACGGTACAGACGGCTTGTATCTGACCTCTGCCGCACAGCTCACAATCGGAAATACCGAATTGTTTTTAACCGTTAATTTCAGCACAGCTGAGTCACCCCTTGCAGGTGAAAGCTGCTCAAAATGTGCCGTGACCTTTACCGCAGATGCCGTAATAAGAAGCATTGCAAGGAGAAAAAGCGGAAGTATAACCACAAATCCAAGCAGGACAAAGGAAAGGTCGCCTTTGTAAAGTATGTGGAAAACTGCCGAAAAAATCAGCAGGATAAAATAGAATAACCTCATAAGGCTTGTCCTTTCGGATTTCAGATTTTCGGAGCAGGTGTGCGTGCACTTATGTCACGGATTACATCAGCCGCAGTTACTCCTGCCGCCTTTGCTTTGGGTGAAATTATTATGCGGTGTTCAACGACATCATTGAGAATGTACTTCACATCGTCTGGAATAACATAGCTTCGTCCGCTGAGAAGTGCGGTAGCCTTTGCCATTGCCGCAAGTGCGACTGAGCCTCTCGGACTGAGTCCCAGCTTTATCTGAGGGTGAGTACGGGTTGCTGCGGCAATTGAAGCGATATATTTGTAAACACGGTCGTCCACAAAAATCTGTTCAGCCGCCGCACGAAGCATAAGCACATCATCTGCGGTTGCAACGGGGACAATGCTGTCGGCAGGCTTTTCAGAGCCTTTGGATTTGAGAATCTGTATCTCGCTGTTAAGGTCAGGATAACCCATTGTAAGACGTACAATAAAGCGGTCAAGCTGCGATTCGGGGAGCATCTGCGTACCAACTGAGCCTATAGGGTTCTGCGTTGCAATAACGATGAACGGCTTCGGCAACTCGTGAGTAACGCCGTCAACAGTTACCGAGCCTTCTTCCATAGCTTCAAGAAGGGCACTCTGGGTTTTGCTGGAGGTACGGTTGATTTCATCTGCAAGGAAAAGACTGCAAAGTGCCGCACCCGGCTTATATTCAAATTTCTCGGTCTGCTTGTTGTACACCGTGAATCCTGTTACATCGGCAGGAAGCACGTCTGGAGTAAACTGCATACGCTTGTAGTCAAGGGACATAGCCTTGGAAAAAGCAAGGGCAAGGGTAGTCTTGCCCACGCCCGGGATATCGTCGAGAAGGATGTGTCCTCCCGCAATAATCGCAAGCTGGGTCTTGACGATGATGTCATTTTTACCGATTACAGCCTTTTTGACTTCTTCGTTTATTTTCTTTGCAACAGGAAGAACCTGTTTGCGGATTATTTCGTCAGTCATATCTGAAACTCCTTAAAGCATATTTTTTGAACATATACATCAATTATAGCATACTTCCGCCCATATTACAAATTACAATTTGGTAAACGAGGTTACATATTGTAACTTAAATGGAATAAAATTACGTTTTAAGACATTTTTTTCTCAAAAAAACTTGACAACAACAGAGGATGGGTATATAATAAACTGTGTAGATTTTTATTTCGGAGTTAAAAGTATGAAGGCTGTAAATTCTGTTCTTGGCTTTTTTAACTTTATATTTTTTGCAGGCACAGGCTTTTACTTTAGCTATGGGTTTTACTTTCCATGCCATAAAAAAATATATTGCCGATAACAGAATTGTAAAGCTGATGTTGTAATAACATATTGTTTGTAACGGTCTGCGGCAAAAATGTCACAGGCTGTTTTTGTTTTGAAAGGAAAATGATTATGAACGGAAAGATGAAAGGTATATTCGGTGTGCTGCTTGCGGCAGCAATGGCAATGTCATTGACAGGCTGTAAAGATGAGGAGGAAGCTGTCGGCGAAGCTGCCGAAACCTTTGATTCGGCTGGATACGAGTCAAGAATTGCCGAGCTTGAATCACAGGTTGAATCTCTTAAGGCTGAAACCTCGCCCAATATCGGCTTCAAGGATAAGTCCGACTTTATTCTCGGCAAGGATAATCCGGCTGTAAGCGAGGCTGCTGCCGTAAAGGCGGAGGCTATGGCTGACCTGCCGCAGTTTATTACAATCAAGGGTGTGGAGTACAGCACTGACCTTACTGCACTCACCCTGAACAATATGGAGCTTACGGATGAGGATATCAAGGATTTGAAATATATGGTAAATCTCACCGAGCTTCATATCTATCAGAATCAGATAAGCGACCTTACTCCGATTAAGGGGCTTACCAATTTGCAGACCCTGTCACTTTTCAAGAACAATATCAGCGATGTGACACCGCTTGCGGGACTTGTTTCCTTGAAGGATTTGTACCTGCGTTCAAACAATATTACCGATATCTCTGCACTGGACGGTCTGCTGGGGCTTGAAGTGCTTGACCTTTCGGAAAATAACATTTCCGATGTTACGCCGCTTGCTGGTATGACCAGAATTACACTGCTTCGTCTTAATGACAACGCAATTACCGACATTTCCGCACTCAGCAGTATGCAGCATATGGACAGACTTCATCTCCAGAACAATCAGATTGCCGATATCACACCCGTTATGAATATGGTCGATATGACGGAAATCTATCTGGAAAACAACCTCGTGTCCGATGTTGAGCCGCTTATGTCCCTTACAAGTCTCGGCTGGATAAAGCTTGGCGGCAACCCCGTTTCCAATCTTAATCCGCTGACAAATCTTGCAGGACTGAAAAAGCTTTACATTGAGGGCATCGATATTTCCGATGAGGATATGACCTCGCTTACAGATAAGCTTCCTGACACAGTTATTGTTACAAAGTAAATAAAAACGTTTCGTGCAGATGTACCCTACGCTTTTAAATAAATTTTTATTTCGGAGGAAAAGAAAATGATTGTTATTCTTAAAAAAGGTGCACAGCCTGAGGCTGTTGCAAGACTGGAAGAAATTCTTAAGGCAAAAGGTGTAACAGCTAACCATATCGAAGGTGCAACACAGAATATTATAGGTCTTGTCGGTGATACATCAAGAATTGATGTTGACTCACTTATGGCACAGGATTGTGTTGAAAATATCCGCCGTGTACAGGAGCCTTACAAGCAGGCTAACCGCAAGTTCCACCCTGACGATACAACAATTCCTGTAAGAGATTGTGTTATCGGCAACGGCTCTCTCCAGATTATTGCAGGTCCTTGCTCAGTTGAAACAGAAGACCAGATTATGAAGACAGCTATCGCTGTAAAGAAGGCAGGTGCAACAATGCTCCGCGGCGGTGCATTCAAGCCAAGAACCTCGCCTTATTCCTTCCAGGGTCTCGGCAAGGAGGGTCTTGACCTCCTCATTCAGGCTCGTAAGGAAACAGGTCTCCCTATCGTAACTGAAATTATGAACGGTGCTGACCTTGACCTTTTTGCAGATATCGACGTAATTCAGGTAGGTGCAAGAAATATGCAGAACTTTGAGCTTCTCAAGGCTCTCGGTAAGTCTGACAAGCCTGTCCTCCTCAAGAGAGGTCTTGCAAATACAATGGAAGAGCTTCTTATGTCCGCTGAGTACATTATGGCAGGCGGCAACCAGAATGTTATCCTCTGCGAAAGAGGTATCCGTACATTTGAAACTTGGACAAGAAATACCCTTGATATTTCCGCTGTACCGCTTCTCAAGCAGAAGACACACCTCCCAATCTGTATTGACCCATCTCACGCAGCAGGTATTGCTTCACTTGTTGAGCCTCTCTCACTTTCTTCAATCGTTGCAGGTGCGGACGCTCTCGAAATCGAAGTTCACTGCGACCCTAAGAGTGCACTTTCCGACGCAAGCCAGCAGCTTACACCTGAAAAGTTCGAGTCTGTAATGGCAAATATCAGAAAAATGGCAGACTTCCTCGGCAGACCTATAGGCAAGTAAACCTTACCTCTATAAAATAAATTTATCAGGAATGGACGGAGATAATATGTCACTGAAAAAGATTACCGTTACCGCATCAGGCATATATGACGTGCTTATCGGCGGAGGTCTGCTTCGCCACTGCGGAGGATATATCAGCAGCGTAACCGAAGCACAGAAGCTTGCGGTTATAACAGATGATACCGTTGACTCTCTTTACGGCAGAATTGTCGTTGAAGCTCTTGAAAGCGAGGGCTATGAGGTGTGCAAATTTGTTTTCCCTCACGGCGAACAGTCAAAATCCACGGAAACTCTTACGAAAATATGGAACTTCCTCTGCGAAAACAGCATAAGCAGAAGCGACTGCCTTGTTGCACTCGGCGGCGGCGTGGTAGGTGACATTACGGGCTTTGCGGCAGCAACCTATCTCCGCGGAGTTGACTTTGTACAGCTTCCTACAACGCTTCTTGCACAGGTTGACTCCTCCGTTGGCGGTAAAACTGCCGTTGACCTTGACGGTGGCAAAAATCTTGTAGGTGCATTCAAGCAGCCTAAGCTTGTTCTTTGCGATACCGATACACTTGACACACTCGATGAAGAATTCTTCATCGACGGTATGGGCGAGATTGTCAAGTATGGTATGATTAAGTCTGAAAGTCTTTTCTCAGAGCTTGAACAGTATACAGTTGACTCTCTCCGTAAAAATAAGGACGTGCTTGACGATATTATCGCGCAGTGCGTAACAATAAAGCGTGACGTTGTTGAGGCTGACGAGTTTGATACGGGAGAAAGAATGCTCCTGAATTTCGGTCACACAATCGGTCACTCAATTGAGCAGTATTACAACTATACAGGCATTACCCACGGCAAGGCTGTAGGTATCGGAATGAAGCTTATTACTGCAATTGCTGAGTCAAACGGTATGGCTGAGCACGGCACTTACGGCAGATTGAAAAACTGCCTCAGCTATTACGGACTTGATAATGATGTGGATATTGCTCCCGATAAGCTTGCAGGCGGCTGTATCAATGACAAGAAGCGTTTCGGCGGAAGTATTAATATCATCATCTGCTGTGATATAGGTGCTTCAATGATTAAGAAAATGCCTGTGGAAGCTTTCTTTGCAATGCTTGCAGAATACACGGAATAACCGAAAGGACTAACGAATGGAAGTAAAAATTACCCCATCAAAGCTTATCGGCAGGGTTAAAGCACCTTCCTCAAAAAGCTTTTCGCACCGTATGCTCATCGCAGCTGCTCTCGCAGGCGGTGTGTCTGAGGTGTCAAATATAAGCGTGTCAAAGGACATCGATGCAACCGTCGGAGCAATGAATGCCCTCGGTGCAAATATTCTTTCCGACGGCAGCACATATACTGTTATGGGAATAAAGAAGCCTTCGGAAAAGGCTGTTATTGACTGCTGTGAAAGCGGCTCAACGCTTCGTTTTATAATTCCCATTGCAGCTGCACTCGGCTGTGAATGTGAATTTCACGGCCAGGGCAAGCTTCCCGAAAGACCAATTACCCCGTATATTCGTGAAATGAGCAGGTACGGCGTAACAATCACCCGTGAGGAGGGCGTTATGCCGTTTACAATGAGCGGCAAGCTCAAGGGCGGCGAGTATCTGCTGGAGGGTGATATTTCCTCGCAGTTTATAACAGGACTTCTGTTTGCACTTCCTATTTGCGAGGAGGACTCCGTTATCCGTCTTACATCACGTCTTGAGTCAAAGCCTTACGCTGATATGACAATCAGTGCACTGAATTGCTTCGGCATTGAAATCGACGAAACAGCGGATGAAAACGGCTACCCCGTGTATAATATAAAGGGCGGACAGAAATACAAGTCCGCAGACTGCACAGTTGAGGGCGACTATTCTCAGGCGGCATTTTTCTATGTTGCAAATGCTCTCGGCTCGGAAATCGTTGTTGATAACCTTAATAAGGCTTCTGTTCAGGGCGATAAAAAAATTCTTGAAATTATCAAGGAAATGGGTTATAATAATACAAACGCTTCCACTTCAGGACTTAAAGCCTTTGATGCGGACGTTTCCGATATTCCCGATTTAGTGCCGATTATGACGGTACTTGGATGCTTTGGGGACAGAATAAGCCGCATTACAGGTGCAAAGCGTCTTAAAATCAAAGAAAGCGACCGTCTTGCCGCAATCGCAGATGCTCTCAATGCTGTGGGCGGAAAAATCACCGTATTTGACGATGCACTGGAAATTGCCCCGATTGAGGGCTTCCACGCAGGTAAAATCAATGGCTGCAATGACCATAGAATTGTTATGGCGGCGGCAATCGCTTCAACAATGTCGGACGGCGATTTCGTTATCACCGACGCAGATGCTGTGACAAAAAGCTACCCCGATTTCTGGAAGGATTTTGCCGCTCTCGGCGGTAACTTTGAAGTAATCGGCAACTAATTAACCGTGCTGAAAGGATTGAAAAATAAATGTCATCATTCTGGAATCATAACTTAACAGTGTCAATTTTCGGCGAGTCCCACGGACCTGCTATAGGTGTTGTTCTTGACAAGCTTCCCTCGGGTGAGTATATCGACCCTGAGGAAATCAGAAATTTTATGGCAAGACGTGCACCCAAAAAGGATGCAACATCTACTCCTCGCCGTGAAACCGATATGCCGAATATCCTTTCAGGTATTCATAATAACTATACAACAGGCACACCTCTTGCCGCTTTTATCAATAATACCGATACCCATTCGCAGGACTACGGCAACATTTCCAAGCTTGCACGTCCCGGGCACGCAGACTATACAGGGGCACTCCGATACAAGGGCTTCAATGATGTGAGAGGCGGCGGTCACTTCTCAGGCAGACTTACCGCACCGCTTTGCTTTGCAGGCTCAATCTGCGGTCAGATTCTTGAACGCAGAGGTATATACACAGGTGCACATATCATTCAGGTGCACAACATCAAGGAAGAAAAGTTCAATCCTTGTGAGGTTACCAAGGAGCAGATTATTGCTCTGCGCCATAAGAAATTCCCTACACTCAATGACAAGAAGGGTGCAGCTATGGTTGCCGATATTGCAAAGGCAAGGGAAGCAGGCGACAGCGTAGGCGGAATTATCGAGTGCGTAATTACAAACGTTCCCGCAGGTATCGGCTCTCCGATTTTTGAGGGACTTGAAAACAGCATTGCACAGCTTGTCTTCGGTATTCCTGCCGTAAAGGGCATCGAATTCGGTGCAGGCTTTCAGGTTGCTGAAATGCTTGGCAGCCAGAACAATGACGAGTTCTATGTGAATGAGCACGGTCACGTTCTCACTAAGACAAACAATCATGGCGGTATCCTCGGCGGTATTTCTTCGGGTATGCCGATTGTGTTCAGAGTAGCCTTCAAGCCTACTCCGTCCATTTCCAAGCCGCAGGAAACAGTGGATATCAGTGCACTTACCAACGAAACACTCGAAATCAAGGGCAGACACGACCCCTGTGTTGTTCCGAGAGCAGTGCCCTGTGTTGAAGCTGCGGCAAATCTTGCTATTCTTTCACATATGCTTAACTATCCGAATTTTTGATTGACAACCTGAGGTGATGATATGCCTTCATTGAAGCGTGAAGAGGAATACAAAATCAATCATCAGCGTTACAGCGATATGAAAAAAGGCTTCAAGACATCGCTGCTTATGGCGTTAATCCCATCAGCAGGCGTATGGCTTGTGCTGACGCTGTTTTATTTTATCCGTACTCTTGCTATGCTTGCAGGCGGAAGTGCCTTTTTCGGTCAGATGATTATGAATTATGCCAATGGTACAGACGAAAAGTCCGACCTTGCTGTTGAAGTTCCGTATTTGTATATGGCATTTCTGCTTGTAATCGCCCTTCTTACCTTCATTTCAATTTTCTTCAAGAAGAAACAGCCTATTTATCCTGCCATTGCCATTTACGGTGCAGGTGCACTGTATGGTCTTATCGCACTTATTACGGGCAACTGCGGAATATTGACAGGTCTGTACTTTATCGCTTACGGCGGCTTCGGAATATGGATAAGCGACTATATTCTGCGTCTGTTCAAGGAAAAGGACTATCTTTCCAAGCAGGAGGGCTACCCAGATTTTATAGTTGTAATCGACGAACCAAGACCAATGGCAAATACCAGCGGTCTGCATTACAGCAAAAGCGAATACCTCAAACGTAAACAGAAAGAGAAAAAGGAAAATCCCGAAGCAGAGTCCGAAGCTCCCAACTGGGAAATGGAGGATCTGTCTCTTGATGCGGAGCTCCCGAAGGGAACACGTAAAATAGACAATATGATGTAATTGCGGAGTTATTTATGATTGAATTCAATAATGTCGAGCTTAATTCTGCCCACGATGTCAAGGTGATGATTTGCTATCTCCTTGACAAGCTGAAAAATCCCGTTACCGAGGAGCAGCTTTACGAAATTGTGCAGGACAGCGAGATTATAAATTATTTTTATTACACAGAAGCGATGGCGGATTTGCTCAAAAACAAGTCGGTTGTCCGTGTTGAACGCAATGGAGAAACCTATATCGAAGCCACGGAAAAGGGCAGGTTTGGTGCAGAATATTTCAATGAGTCCATTCCGTACTATTTCCGTAAGAAGCTGCTGAAAACAGCTATGTATTATTTCGCACGCATCAAGCGTGAGAGTGAAGCGGATATAGAAATAACCGAAGTGCCGAACGGCTGTGAGGTAAACTGTAAAATCAAGGATACAAGCTTTGATTTGATGAGAATTTCTCTCTATGCACCTGATTATGACCAGGCAAAGCTTATCAGAGATAAAATTCTGCTTAATCCTACTGATTTTTACAGCAAGGTAATCGGTTTTGCTCTTGAAAACGAAGAAGAACAGATAAAAATTGATGTTGATTGATTTAAAGGGGGTACATTAGCCTGTCGATAAATCCGACAGGCTAATTAAAATTGAATAATGAATAGTTAAGGTGTCCGCATTGCGGACATTTTTAATATTATTGCCGAAGGCAATTCCTTAATTATTCATTCTTCATTATTCAATATTCGCTATTCTTTGTCGAAAAGTCTTTTTCGACAAACTGAAGTCACAGTACGAAAATGTACTGTGACTTGTTTTTATTTCTTCCAAGTAACAGGCGAGAACAGCAGCAGAACAGGGAACAGCTCAAGTCGTCCCGCAAGCATATCGAAAATCAGCATTGTTTTCGATACAGGGGAGAAGCCTGCAAAATTTCCCATAGGACCAACCATATTAAGTCCGGGACCTACGTTGTTCAGACAGGTTGCAACAGAGGTAAAGTTTGTAGTAAAATCGTGATTGTCAAAAGAAATAACAAGCAGAGAAAGAACGAAAATCATTACCAGACAAACCATATAAACATTTACCGAACGAACAATTTCGTGCTCAACGGGACGCTTGTCAACAACAATTTTCTTGACCTGCTTCGGGTGAATAAGGTTCTGTAATTCCTTGCCCATACTTTTGAAAAGAATGATAATTCTTGAAATTTTGATACCGCCGCAGGTGCTTCCCGCACAGCCGCCAACGAATGTAAGAATTACAACAAGACTTCGTGAAAGCTCAGGCCAGAGGTTAAAGTCAGTTGTTGCAAAGCCTGTTGTGGACATAACCGACGCAACCGTAAAGGCTGAGTGTCTTGCCGCCTCGCCGAAGCTTCCGTACATATCTGAAATATTTACCGCAATAATTATCGCTGCAGTAATTGCAATTGCGAAAAACAGCCTTATTTCGCTGTTGAAAGCATCTTTAAGGTTGCCCTTCATAATCAGATAGTAGCTGCTGAAATTTGTGGCAAACAGCATCATAAATACTGTAACAATTATCTGTACAGCAGGGGAAAAGCCGCCAAGACTTGTGTTTTTTACACCGAAGCCGCCTGTGCCCGCTGTTGCAAAGGAAGTATTAAGTGCATCAAAAACACTCATATCCGCAAAAAGCAGTATAACAAATTCAGCAAGCGTCAGCACAAAATAAATCGAATAAAGAATAAGTGCCGTGGTACGCACCCTCGGTACAAGTTTGCTTACCGACGGACCGGGGCTTTCCGCTTTCATAAGGTGCATATTCTGTCCGCCGCTGAGCTGCATAAATGCCATAATGAAAACCAGCACACCCATACCGCCGACCCAGTGAATAAAGCTTCTCCACATCAGCACGCATTTCGGCAGGCTTTCAACCTCCGTGAGAATTGAAGCACCCGTTGTTGTGTAACCCGAAACCGTTTCGAAAAGTGCGTCAACAAAGTGGGGGATTGCTCCCGAAAAAATAAAAGGCATACAGCCAGAAAGACTGAGTACAATCCAGCTAAGCGAAACAATAACAAAGCCGTCCCTTGCGTGAAGCTCCGTTTTTGATGGCTTTTTCAGTACGCATAAACCTCCGATACCTGCACTTATTCCTGCTGAAATAAGAAAAGCAAGTATCTGCTTTTCAGCAAAAAACAGTCCTGTAATTATCGGAACAGCCATAAACATTGCCGAAAAAATCAGTATCCATCCGAGGATATATCTAATCATTCTGTAATTCATCTTAAACTCCGTTACATAAGAATATCATCAATATCGTGAAGTGCCGCAACTCTTGAAACAATTACAACCGAGTCACCCTTCTGAATTGTGTCGCTGCCTCGTGGAATAATAACTGTTCTTCCACGGAAAATTGCCGCAATGAGCATATCCTTTTTCAGTTTCAGTTCAGCAAGCGGTTTGTCGGTAATGTCTGAATTATCCTTGATGAAGAATTCGGCAGCCTCAACCTTGCCCTTGATAACGCTGTACAAGGTTTCGACATTGCTTCCGATAGTCTTTTTCATAGCACGGACATAACGCAGTATCATATCCGAAGTAATATTTTTCGGATAAATAATCGTGTCAAGGTCAAGATGCTTTACAACATCATCAAAGTCAATACGGTTGATTTTGGTAACAAGCTTGCCCTTGTTCACGCTCTTTGCAAACAGTGAAAGAAGAATATTTTCCTCGTCCATATTTGTCAATGCAACAAAAGCACCTGCACTTTCGACACCTTCCTCGATAAGTGTTTCCTGTTCAGCAGCATCACCGTTGATAACAATAACCTCAGGCCACAGAGAACAAAGCTCCTCACAGCGTTTTCTGTCCTTTTCGATAATTTTTGCAGGAATACCTGCACGGTGCAGTCTTTCGCACAGATAATAGGTAATCTCACCGCCGCCCACAATCATAGCGTCCTTGACGGAATTGATTTTATATTTAATCTTGCGGAAAAAGTCATTTGCATTTCTCGGGGAAGCTATAATGGAAATAATATCCTTGCCATCGAAAACAAAATCACCCTTTGCAATGAATGCGTCATCATCACGCTCAACCGTGCAGACAAGTACATCGCAGTGGAATTTCGCCACCATATCCTTTACCGCACAGCCAACAAGAGGGCTTTCCTCAGGAAGACGGAATTTCAGCAGCTCAACCCTGCCCTTTGCAAATGTATCAATCTTTATAGCCGACGGGAAGCGGAGTACACGGTCAATTTCCGCCGCAGCCGCAGCCTCAGGGTTAATAACCATTGCAAGACCAAGCTCCTCCTTTAAGTACGGTGCTTCCAGGCTGTATTCAGGACTTCTTACACGGGCAATAGTCTGGCAGTTACCTGCTTTTTTTGCAATCAGACAGCAAAGCAGATTAAGCTCATCAGAGCCGGTTACCGCAATGAGCAGGTCAGCGTCCTTGATGCCTGCTTCCTGCTGTTTAAGGTGAGTAGCACCATTGCCTGCAACGCCCATAACATCAAAACGGCTTGATACATCATTTACAATTGACGGGTCAAGGTCAATTACAGTAATATTGTTGTCCTCTTCATTAAGCTGCTGAGCAAGAGTCTGACCGACCTTTCCGCAGCCTACAATAATAATGTTCATAGAAAAACCTCTGTTAAACAATTTTTATTATAATAGAATTATACCTTAAACTGGATTAATGTCAAGGCTTTTTACACTTTTTTTACTATTGCTTTTACAGCAGGATATTGAAATATGCCGCTTTAGCTGTTATAATAATGTAAAACAATTTATGGGGGCAATTTCATATGAACAACAAGCTTTCTGTTTTTTATGAGCATATATTTGAAGCTGCTGAGCAAAACAGCTCAACCGTGGCAAAAATGCTGGAATATGCGGTAAACTGCGGTATGGAAGGTCTGGAGTGCGATTTGTGGCGTCTTGAAGATAAATCACAGGTAAAATCCCTTTTCGACAGCTGCGGAGTAAAGGTTTCCTCAATCTACAATTTCTTCGATTTTCCGCACGAGGATAAGAATAGCTGCGAAATAAAATATCGTAAACTGCTTGAAACCGCCGCATATTTCGGTACGGACAAGGTGCTGTGCGTGCCCGGATTTGTGTGCGATAACGAGCAGATGAGCGAGTGCAGAAAAATTGTTGCCGAAAGACTCAGTGAAATGTGTCTTGCCGCAAAGGAATACGGCGTAACCGTGACACTTGAGGATTTCGATGACGAAAAATCCCCCTGCTGCACAACCGAGGGACTGCTTTATTTTATGCGTAACGTTGATGGCTTACGTTACACCTTTGATACGGGCAATTTCCGCTATTGCCTTGAAAACGCTGAGGAAGCGTACAGCGTGCTTAAAGACTATGTTGTACACGTCCACCTCAAGGACAGAAGCTATGACAGTGCAAACGCTGATACTGATAATACCAATGGCAAGGCGGATTTGTCAGGTGCAGTAATGTACCCCTCAATCGTCTGCGAGGGTGTAATCGGAATTGATAAGCTTATCGGAAAGCTTGTTGCAGACGGATACAGCGGCAGATTTGCAATCGAGCATTTCGGTGCTGTAAATCAGGCTGAGTATATGAAAAAATCCGCAGAAAACATCAGAAAGGTGCTTGCAAAATGATAAGAGTAACCGTATGGAATGAATATCTCCACGAAGTAAATCAGCACGAGGTTGCCGCAATTTATCCCGACGGCATACACGGCTGTATAAAAGCTTTCCTTGAAGCAAACCCCGAAATCACCGTAAAAACAGCAACCCTTGCTATGGAAAATCACGGTCTTACCGAGGAAATTCTCAATGAAACCGACGTCCTTATCTGGTGGGGACATATGGCTCACGACAAGGTAAGCGACGAAACCGCACAGCTTGTACAGAAGCACGTCCTTGCAGGAATGGGACTTGTTGCACTCCATTCCGCACACCACAGCAAGCCGATGAAGCTTCTTATGGGAACAACCCTCAATCTGAAATGGAGACACGGCGACCGTGAGCGTGTGTGGTGTATAAACCCGTCACACCCTGTTGCAAAGGGTGTACCCGAACAGTTTGTCCTTGAAAAAGAAGAAATGTACGGCGAACCATTTGATATCCCCGAGCCTGACGAAACCGTGTTTATGGGTTGGTTTGCAGGAGGAGAGGTATTCCGAAGCGGAGTAACCTTCCGCCGTGGCAAGGGCAGGATTTTCTATTTCCAGCCCGGGCACGAGGAGTACCCTATCTACTACGATAAAAACGTGCAGAGGGTAATCGAAAACGCTGTGTTCTGGGCTTGCGGAAACAGCGAAAGAATGGAAATTCCCTGCGAAAATCCTGAGCCGCTTGAAAAATAAACATCAATGGAGGTATCATAATGATTAACCTTTCCAACCTTAACCAGTACCGCGAAAGCGAATTTATAGAAGCAAAAAAGGCTCTCGGCGGCATACCCGAAAGCCTATGGGAAACCTATTCCGCTTTTGCAAATTCCTGCGGCGGAGTAATTTTACTCGGCGTCCGTGAAGACCCCGACCGCACTCTCCACGCTGTAAATCTTCCCGCACCCAAAGCAATGGTGCGTGATTTGTGGGAGGATTTCAACAACCCCGATATCGTCAGCGTGAACATCCTTACCGAAGATGATATCACAATCGAAGACCTTGACGGAAAGCATATAATTGTTGTAAACGTGCCGCCTGCTGAGAAAAAGGACAGACCCGTCTATATCGGCAATGACATTTTCAAGGGCACATATCACCGCATAGGCGACGGCGATTTCCGATGCAGCGAGGAAGAAATCCGTGAAATGCTGAAACAGAGGGAGGAATGCCGATGAAAGTTCTTGCAGTATATTGCCACCCAAGTCACAACAGCTTTACCTATCAGGTCAGGGAAGCCTTTCTGAAAGGTCTTTCCGATGCAGGACACGAATATATCATTTCAGATTTGTACGAAATGAATTTCAATCCTGTTTTTTCGGAAAATGAGTACCTCCGTGAAGCCTTTTACGACCTTTCAGCACCAATTCCCGAGGACGTCATTGCAGAGCAGAATAAAATCAACAGCGTAGATGCAATTGCGTTTATCTATCCCGATTTTTGGACAGACGCTCCCGCTTTGCTTGCAGGCTGGTTTCAGCGTGTGTGGACTTACGGTTTTGCGTACGGCGATAACCGTACAATGAAAACGCTTGATAAAGCAATTTTCCTTGTAACAATGGGCGGCTGCCTTAAAGATAAGCACCGCATTGAACAGGTTGAAGCTATGAAAACGGTTATGCTTGGGGACAGAATAAGTGACCGAGCAAAAGAAACAGAGTTCGTAGTTTTCGATGAAATGACCCGTGGCTACGGAAACGACGGAAAGCGTGACAGCAACACCGAAAAATTTGTTAAGGAGGCTTACGAATATGGATATAATTTCTGAAATCAATGACGATTTTGAACTTTACAACAAGGCCTACGATATAATCAAGGAAGCCGTTGACAACGGCGATACAGCAGGCGTGAATATGCTTGTAATCAAGGACGGCTATGAAAAATGCTACTGCGAATACGGTATGCGTGATATCGAAAACAGCCTTCCTATCGAGCGTGACACGATTTTCAGGCTCTATTCCCAGACAAAGCCCGTAACCGCCGCCGCTGTAATGCTTCTCGCTTCAAGGGGCAAGGTCGATTTGTCAGCGGATATTGCAGACTATCTCCCCGAATTTTCAGAGCAGTACGTCAACATTGACGGAGACCGCAAACCCGTATCACGCAGAATTACTGTCCGTGACCTGATGAATATGACTTCGGGACTTGCCTATCCCGATGACCGTTTTATCGGCGGCAGGCAGTCAGGCGAAATGTTCTGGAAAATGGAACAGCGTCTTTATACCGACACCCCCGCAACAACATCCGAGTTTGCGAAAATGGCTTCAAAGCTTGATTTGTGCTTTGAGCCGGGTTCACAGTTCCTCTATGGAATTTCTGCCGATATCCTCGGTGCACTCGTTGAAAGAGTAAGCGGAGTAACCTTCGGCGAATTCCTGCGTACAGAATTTTTTGAGCCGCTGGAAATGTTCGATACGGATTTCTATGTTCCGCAGGACAAACAGCACCGCCTTGCAAAAGTTTACAACTATGGCAAAAACGGACTTGAAGAGTGCATAACAAATCACCTCAGCCTGCGATATAAGAGAGATGTCCCTGCCGCATTTGAGTCAGGCGGAGCAGGTCTTTGCTCAACGCTGGACGATTACTCGCATTTTGCCTCAATGCTCATAAACGGCGGTACATACAACGGCGTAAGAATTCTCCCCGAAGCCGCCGTAAAGCAGTTGACAACAACCTGCTTTGCACCTGAGCTGAAAAAGGATTTACACTCAGGTTGGGACTGGCTCAGCGGCTACTCCTACGGCAACCTTATGCGAATATGCACTGACGAAACGCAGACTTCCGTGTTCTCCGCAAAAGGGGAGTACGGTTGGGACGATTGGCTTGGTACGTTCTTCTCAAACGAACCGCAGCACGGCATAACCCTGCTTGTAGGCTTGCAGCAGGTAGGCATCGGAAGAGCAGGTACACTTATCAGAAAGCTGAAAAACCTCACAATGAGCGAGCTTGTATAAAACAAAAATGCACCTGACAGCAATCAGGTGCATCAATTTTTATTGGGAGGCATAAAACCGTACCTCCGCCGCCCGTAAGGTTTTTTCAGCTTTGGAAAATAATTTATCTTCAAAAATAACATTGAACATAAACATTATGCAATAACAAAATATAATAACGGAAAACATTTAAACCTTGAACCTGCTATCATATATACGCAATCGCGGCACATTTTCATGTGCTGTTTAAAGCTGACGGAAAAGTGCTTACAAATCGATTTCCATTGTCTGTGTGCTGTTTACAAGGTCAAGCGCCGTCTGTGCCTTTGAAAGCTCCTCAGCAGCCTTTATGTAATCAGCCTCAACTGCCGCAATGTCATAGTTTGCGTAACGATAGTCAATAATGTTCTTTCCGTAACCAATCGGCTCACGAGCCTTGGGAAGTCTGCTTTTCATTGCAGAAAGCTTGTTTTTCCTTTGTGTAAGCTGTGGAATATAAACAAGCAGCTGGTCAATTGTCATATCAAAATCAGCCACAACAGTTGTTGAGTTGAAAATGTTTATTGCGTGCTTTACAATGCGGATTTTCTTTTCAAGCTCTTCAAGCTGTGTCTGCACCTGAGCATAATTATATGCGGGACGTACAGATTCAACATCCTCACCAACAGAAGCAAGAAACTCACGGCTCTGAGTTTCCATAGTAAGAACAGCGTTGTAATCCTCGTTAAGCTGACGAAGAAGCTTAGCGGCTTCAGCAGATGTATATTTCATTTTGCAACATTCCTTTCGTTCTGATGTTAACACATTATAGCACAACTGAAAATAATTTGCAAGCGGTTTTTCTTTTGACAGTGTAAACCAGACATCGTATTATATGTAATTCAACTGCATAAATTCTGAGCCGCCTCGGTATGTCAACGAGGCGGCTTTGTGTTTTATTTGAAAATAATTTTTGCAGTAAATTTTCCTCCCGAAGCAGCAGCTTCAAGCCTGAACTTGTGAAGCAATGCAATATTCTTCACAATTGCAAGTCCCATTCCGCTGCCCTTGCGGTCACTTCGGCTTGCATCTGCCTTGCCGAAAGCCTTGCAGAAATCCTCCGTCTTGCCCGTAAGCTTTTCATCACAGCTGTTGCAAATGACAAGCTGCTTTTCGTTTGCGGTAATTTCAACCCTGCCGCCGTCAGAAGTGTACTTCACAGCATTTGTAATCAGATTTTCAACCGCCCTCGAAATCAACTCACAGTCAGCCTTGACGGTGCACTTTCCGTTTACGGATACCGCAATGCCTCTGTCCTCAAAATCAGCCTTGTATTTGACAAGAAGTTCATTTGCAACAGCAACCATATCAATGTCGGTCTTGTTCAGCTTACTGTCCTGTTTCTCAATTTTGGCAAGTTCAAGCGTGCCCGTGATAATCTCATTCATATACCGCACGTTTTCAATAACAGCGTCAGCGTAGTAATCACGCTTCTCCGAGTGAACATTGCTTTTCAGATTTTCCGAGTAGCCCATAATCGCAGTAAGAGGAGTCTTTAAATCGTGAGCAAGTGCCGAGGTCATATTGCGGCGGTATTCGTCAATTTCGTATTGTGTTCGGTATTTGTTGTAGGCAATCAGCGAAACAATTACCGAAAATGCAATCCCGATAACCAAACCTACTGCCCAGATAATTACTACAGCATATCCGCTTGTTTTGGAAAAATCATAGGAATAAATGCAGTTGAACAGGTATTCTCCTTCGTTTGATGAAAAGTAATATGTGCTGCCAAGGACTCTGTTGTCTGTGTCATATGTTGGAACAACATTTTTAAAATGAGCGTCGAGGCTTTCCTTTGATAAACCAAATGAAAGCATATCATCCTTCAAAACTGTCAATAAATAATTGGTTTCAGAGGCATCTTCTGAGCAGCTGGGAACAGAAACGGAAACAATTTCATTTGTGTTTGCATCTGTAATTGCAAATACCAGATTGAAATCTTCTGCTTCTGTCCAAGTGCCTTCGTAATTTGAACATAAGTCTGTGCAGTAATAAAACGCATCAGAACTATTCTGAAAATAATTTTCAAACTCAATCAAATGCAACCTATAGTCGTAAAAAATACCATCAACATCACTTTGAATGCTCTTATCTACAGCATAACTGCAAAATGCCGAAGAAAGCACACAAATAACAATAACCACCGTCATTATTGGCACCATACGTCTGATAAGAAAACTTGTGAATTTTATTTTTTTCATACTAACCCTTCCCGAGCATTACTCCGTCAGCTTGTAGCCCTGTGAGATAACGGTCTTAATCTGACCGCCTGCCTCGCCGAGAGCCTTGCGAAGCTTTTTGATGTGATTGTCAACAACCCTGTCGCTGCCGAAAAAATCGTAACCCCATATACGGTCAAGCAGCGTGTCACGGTCTGCAACACAATTCTTATGCTCAATCAAATATTTCAGAAGTGCAAATTCCTTAGGTGCAAGCTCAACTGCTTTTCCGTCAACAGCTGCTTCAAATGTCACAAGGTTGATACTTATCCTTCCGCAGACGATTTCCTTGCTGATAACCATTCCCTTTGCACGCTTCAGCAACGCGTTAACCTTAGCGTACAATTCAGCAGGGGAGAACGGCTTTATCATATAATCGTCACAGCCAAGCTCGTAGCCGTGAAGCAGGTCAGCTTCCGTTGCCTTTGCCGTGAGAAACAGCACAGGAACAATACTTTTCCTGCGGATTTCCCTGCAAAGCGTGAACCCGTCAACGTGAGGAAGCATAATATCCAGCATTACAAGGTCGAATTCTTCGTATTGTATATGCTCCATACCTTCTTCACCGTCAGCCGCCGTAACAAGTGAGATTTCGCCGCCGCTTCTGTCGGAAAAATAATCCTCGATAACCTCTCTTATTTGCCTGTCATCCTCAACAAGCAGGATTTTATACGACATTTTCGCACCCCATTTTCTTCTGATGTATGTATCTTAACACAGCGATGTGTCCTTTGTATATCCACATTAAATATCTTAGAATATTTTTTATGCTTTGTCAATAATTTCTATATGCGTATCCTGCGTAATTTCTCAGTTACAGTAAGCCACAACATCAAAAACGGCTGCGTAATTTACACAGCCGTTGAAGTTCAGTTATTCATACATATCAAGTGCATATTGCATAAGATAATCCTCACCATTGACAAAAAGTGCTTCAATAGCCTTTTCATCAAGGGGAACTCTTACGTCAATGTCGTTTCCGCTTTCGTAATCTGCACCAGAGTCGATAAGTACATCGCCGTTTTCGTCAAGGAGAAGTGCGTTGGAGAAAACAAACTGACCGTTTTCAAGCTTGATACCGCCGATACCCTGTGATGAACCGTTTGGCTCGGTGAACCCGAACACGGTTATGTTTTCCATTCCCTGCATTACAAAGGTAAGATGGTCTGCGGCACTTACACTGTTTGCGTTCACAAGAATAATTACGTTTCCACCCCAGAGATTTTCACCTGTGAAGTAATTCTTCTTGCCCTCAACAAATCTGCCTGTTTCAGGGTCAACAAGATAACAGCCTGCTTCGTCATCCCATTTGCCGTCAGTTGCATAGTAATGCTCACCCTCAGGTGCAAAAATTTCAGCAATTGCCTTTACAACCTGACTGTCACCTCCGACGTTGTCACGCATATCAAGAACAATATTTTTTACATCCTTTGTACGGTACTCATCAAGCTTTTCGATGATGCCGTTTTTCATTTTGGAGAAATCTCCGCTTGCGGCGGAATCAGTGTCAAACATCATAGCCTTGATACGCAGGCAAGCTGTTTTCTCATCAATGTCCGCCCACATAAGATGTCCTGTTTCAACACCGCCGTTGAGGATTTTCAGGGTTTCATCAGCACGTTCAACGTAGCTTCCAAGCTTCGGGAGTACGGCTTCCTTTTCAGTACCGTTTTCGTCAAGGTATGTAACCGTCACGCTTTCGCCGCCCACACCTGCTGCAAAAGTCGCAAGGTAGAAGGCTTCATTGTCACGGTCAGCAAAGGTTACTGCTGAAAAATATTCGGACTGTTTTGCAACTTCGAGAGGGTCAGCACCGTCCCATTTTGTGATAATTGTACCTGTTGTAATACCTTTTTCAGCAAGGCTTTCGTCAACACTTACTGCGGCAATTCTTCCGTCAGCGAGCGTTACGAGGGAAAGCCCGTAGTCATTGCCGTAAAGACGATTTTTCATTTCATCTTCAATATCTTCGGCATTATTTGGAACATATCCAACGTGCCCGTCGTGGAATTCTGCACAGAACTTCATCCACGCAATATAGTTTGCAACAGCGTCCTGTTCACGGTTTGCTTCCTTGAATAACGGGAGATACTTGTCGTAAAGTTCATCCCAGTCTGCACCCTTGTGTTCAGCGAGGACATAGTGCTTCTGCATACATTCAAAGCCGTCCTTGAAATCCTGAACATAGTCTGCGGCACGGTAGCTTTTGTTAAGCAGGCAAATCGGCACGGAGATTACAATCAGTGCTGCCGAAGCAACGCTTGATAGCTTACGCACTTTTTCCTTTTCGTTGATAAAGCCTGCAATCGGCAGAAGTGAACCGATATACGCAGGAAGCATACAAGCGTCATAGCCCTTGAATACAACAAAGGCAAGGCAGACAACAGCGGGAATTATGTAGCAAATACGCCATTTCGTGCTGATAACCCTTGTTGCGTAACCTGCAAGGAAATACAGACCTGCAATTGCGGCAAGGTTAATTATAATAATCAATAAATCAAATATGTTCATAATTCACCCTCGTTTCTCAATTAAGGTCGTCCTTGTGGAAATACACATAGCCAAGGTAAAGGAAGATTGCACTTGCGGCAAGCGATACAATGATTGTGCTTGCGATTTCTCCTGCGGAAAGGGACGCTTCATAGATGTAGTTCATTTTCCCGTCCAGACCGTAGGTGTACCAGCTGTCAAAAATACAGAGCATATTTATGTTGGTAATGCCGAGAATTGGTGATGTTCCAAGCTTGAACAGGGTTGCACTTGTTCCGCCAATCATAAACACAAAGTAACCCAGTGCCATTACTATGTAAGGGTTTTTTATCACGAACACGAAGAAAAGTGCCGTGCAGAGTATTCTTATAATCGGGAAAATAAGAAGGACATAACGAAGCACCATTTCGCCAACGTCAAGCTTTGTACCCCAGCCGTGCATAGCCGTGTTGATGATAAGGGGCAGGGATGTCATTACTGCAAAGCCGATTACTCCGATGATAAGGCACGGAATAACTCTGCCGAGGTAAACCTCGATACGCTTGTGTCCTGTCATAAGCTCGTAGTTTACGGTTTTGTCCAGAAAGTCGCCGCACCCTGCAAATCCCGCAAGGGTAAAAAGGAACATCAGTGAAGTAAACACATAAAAAAATCCGTTTTCGGCAAGGAAAGCCTGTGTGGGGTAATCCCCCTCCAAGGTCAGCTCGCCCTGCAGAAAAATATTTGCAATCGGCATAAGAAGCAAGCCAATGTAAACAAGCCACACCATACGTTCCTTACGCAACTGATAAAGCTGTGATTTGATAATATTCTTCATTATAAATACTCCTCTCTATCAGTTAGTTTACGTCACTTTTTCTGAATATAACGTAACCGAGAACAATACAGATTACGCTTACCGCAACTGACACGCCGATTGTTCCTATTATCATAGATGGTTCAAGTTCAGTGTGGCAGATTGTAACGTCCTCGCCGTTTACATAGCCCATACTCTGATTGAATGTGAAAAGCTTCATAAGGTTTGTATTGGCAAACTGATATGTGAACTTGATTTGCATTAATTCTTCAAAAAGCATTGGTATAAGCATTGAAAACATTGATAACAGATATCCTGCCGCCCAGGCTATATAGGCACTTTTTACGAGAAATACAAGCAGTACATACTGGCACACAATTCTTATCATCGGGAAAATTGCAAGTGCAAAGCGAAGTGCCATTCCGCCGAAATCCATTGTTTCGCCCCAGCCGTTGATGAGTGTAAAAATAATAACGGGAAGCAGCATAAAACCAACGCAGAATGCGATACACCAGATATGTGCCACGATTACTCTTGCGAAGTAAACCTCACGGCGATGATGTCCCGACAGGATTTCGTAGTTCATTGTCTTGTCAGCATAGTCCCAGCCGAGTATTCTTACGCCAAGCATAAGGATTAAAAATACAGGCAGTAATGAAATACTTTCTCCATTCAAAGCTACATACTCACTTCCGGTCATATCAAAATCCAACATACCGAAAATTGTTAAAAAAACTGCCAGCAATATGGAATAATATGTAACATTATCAGTTCTTGTCTGATAAGTCAGAGCTTTAATTATGTTCCGCATTTTCCTCACCTACCATATTCATATAGTACTGCTCAAGGTTAGCTTCGTTGATATGTAGCACTACAGGCACAACTCCGTTTTCAAAGAGTGTTTTGGATACGGTGTACATATTGTCAAGCTGTTCGTAAAGTCGGATACTGCCGTCCTTGTCAACGTCAAACTGGGTAATGCCAAGCTTATTTTCAAGAATTGCTGCGGCAAGGGAGTTATTGTCAGTGCTGATGCGGTAATACTCACGGCAGAGTTTTTTCAGTTCGTCAGCGGAAACAGCCTGCAAAAGTTTGCCCTTGTTGATGAAAAGGTAATCGGTACAGAGAAGTGAAAGCTCACTGAGGATATGGGAGGAAATGAGGATTGTGATATGCTCCTCACGGTTAAGTTTCAACAGAAGCTCACGGATTTCAACGATACCCTCGGGGTCAAGACCGTTTACAGGCTCGTCAAGTACCATAATTTCAGGCTTTGTCATAAGTGCGTTTGCAATACCGAGACGCTGACGCATACCAAGAGAAAAATTCTTCACGGGCTTCTTTCCAACATCGGAAAGTCCTACGATTTCAAGTACCTCATCAATACGCTTTTTGTCGGGAATACCCTTCTGCAAACGCTGCTTTTCGAGGTTTTCCCTTGCGGAAAGCTTTTCCTTTGCGTAAGGCGTCTCAATCATAAAGCTCATACGGCTTCTTGCGTGTGCAAGTCCGTTTTCATCGCTTGCACCGTAAATTTCAAGGCTTCCGCCTGTGGGAAGGGCAAGTCCGCCCAGCATTTTCATAATTGTTGTTTTACCTGCACCATTCGGTCCGATAAGACCGCAAATTATTCCCTCTTTAATCTGAAAGCTTGCGTTATCAACAGCCTTCTGCTTCATATACTGTTTATCAAGATTTTTTACATCAATAATTATCTCGCTCATATTTACAGCCCTTTCTGCACATTTTTATGATTGTATTTTTATTGTAAAATCAATTCTTAAAGAATTTCTTAAATTTCTTAATGTTTACAAAAAATTCATATTTATGCTTGCAAACAAAAGCGGGCGGATAATATCCGCCCCTACGAAACTATTCGGAAATATTCAATGCAATGCTTATTTTCAGCACGCTGTTTTCCGCCGCTGCAGTAACCTCCGCACCCTGTTTTTCGGCAAGCAGCTTTACAATATACAGACCAAGTCCCGCACTTGTGCCGTGACGTGATTTATCGGCACGGTAGGTACGGTCAAAAAGGTGCTCCGTGTCAATATCCGTACTGTTCAACGGATTGGAAAAAGCTATTTTGCACCTGTTTTCAGAAGCTTCAAGTGCAATTGTGAACTCGCTTTCTGCATATTTGACAATGTTGCTGAGCAAATTGCTGAGCATACGCGTCAGCAGCTGCTCATCAGCCTGTGCAAAAACGGTTTTTTCGGGAAAAATTACATCGGGGGTAAGGCGGCAGCTTCGGATTACAGCTTCATTGTCTGCGATAAACTGCATAAGCAGGTTGGTAATGTTAACTCTTGACAGAACAACCTCAGTGCTGTCGCTTTCAAGTACGGAAAACTCAAAAAATTCGTCTGCCATTTGCTTCATAGCTTCGGATTTTTCCTTGCAGACACGCAGGTATCCCATACCTCTTTCGGACAGCTTTTCTTCCAGTTCAAGCATTTGAAGGTTGCCTTTGATAACTGTAAGGGGGGTACGCAAATCGTGTGCAATATCCGAAACGGATTGTTTAAGGCTTCGCTCCGCACGTTCGGATTGCAGCTTGAGCTGCTTCTGATAGTCAAGGTTTTTATTCATTTCCGCAGCAAGTGCAGAAAAATCCTTGTCGATAAGGGACACGGTCAGCTGACGGTTATAACCCTTGTCACGGGTGAGGGCAAGCTCCTTTTTCAGCTTTCTCATTTCGCTTTTCAGTGAAACAAGCTGTACTGCAATGGTAATGCAGGCGATTGCAAGAATTACGGAAATAACAACTGCGATAACCATATTATTCCCCTTTCAGACGGTAGCCGATACCCCACACGGTTTCTATATAGTCATTTTCCGTGGCTTTCTTCAGCTTGCTTCTGAGGTTGCTGACGTGGACGTTTATGGTGTTGTCCTCATAATAATAGGTATCGTTCCATACCGACTCATAAAGGTTTGCTTTGGTGTAAACCTTTTGCGGGTGCTCCATAAAAAGCTTCAGCAGCATAAGCTCCTTTGCGGTAAGAGCAATGGGCTTGCCGCGATATGTAACGGAGTTTTTCTCTGTGTTAAAGCACAAATCACCGCAGGAAAGCATTCCGCCTGCTGAGGAAGTTCCTGCACCGCTTCTTCTGAGCACGACTTCAATTCTGACCTGCACCTCATTCAGGTCAAACGGCTTCAGTATGTAATCGTCAGCACCCAGACGCAGCACTTCAAGACGTGTTTCCAACATTGATTTTGCAGACAGAACAATTACAGGTATCTGCGAATACTCACGGAATTCCTTTATCAGATGCTCGCCGCTTTTATATGGGAGCATCAAGTCCATAAGCACAAGGTCGAAATCCTGCTTACGAAGAAGCAGGGAAGCTTTTCCGCCATCCTCGGCAGAGTCGGTTTCGTATCCGTTTTTTTGCAGGAAATCAGCAAGAAGCTTATTTATTTCGCGGTCGTCCTCGACAATAAGAATTCTGCTCATATCCGTCCTTCTTTCAGTTGTGGATTTTGTTAATTATAGCACGGCAAATCAGGAAAGTCAATTTGCCAAAAACGGCTTCAAGGTACAAACCATTGAAGCCGTTAAAGAAAATCGGTATTATGTAATTATAAATGCACTCAACCCGAAGAACGTGACCTCTTATAATTGAAGCCTTCATCACGCTTGAATTTTTCCTTTGCCGCAAACATTTTCTCGTCAGCAACGGAAAGTGCATAATCAATTGAACCGCATTTATCAGCCTTGTCAAAATGCCAGCCGAGGCTTATGCTGATTGAATAAGGCTTGTCGGCAGTTTCGTTGATGTTTTTCAGATAAGCCTTGACAGAGCTTTCAATTTCCGCTATTTCCTTTTCGGAAAGTATCGTGCGGCTTGCAATAACATATTCATCGCCGCCTATACGGAAGCACATCATATCGGGGGAACAAGCATTTGAAAATGCATCAGCAACGCTTTTGATTGCGAAATCCCCCTCAATATGACCGAACGTGTCATTGATGTATTTCAGGTTATTCATATCACCGAGAATGAGAGCAAAATTCTGATTTTGCTTCTTTGCCTCGCTGAATATCTGTTCAGCATAAAGATTGAAGCCGTTTCTGTTGTAAATACCGGTAAGCAGGTCAGTAACAGCGTTTTCCTCCATTTTTGTGTACATATACTGGAGATTACGCTGTCTTCGCAGACTTTCCAGAGAAGCACATACATATCGTGTCCATTTGCGGTATATATTGGAATATGAGACAGGCTTATCCCCGAAAGAAATAACCGAATATCCGAAGCACCTGTCATTGAAGTGAACAGGTGTAAAGAAGAATGCAGTGGGCTTAGCTCTGCGTTCATAAATCGCAGGGAGCATTTCGCTTACATCAAAATAAATACCTGGCTCAACAAAAGCAGTTTCCTGATTTTTTTGGATAAGCAAATTCATCCGCTTAGTGTAGCCTTTTTTAAGATAATCCTGTGACATCTCATTTCCGCCGAGATTATCCCAGTTTTCGCACATACACAAATAATAATTTTCGTATTCGCCGAGCAGGTAACCATACCAGCAAAGCGTTGTCATATATTCGGTGTAGTCCTTCTTGGAAATCAGTGCCTCCAGCATAAAATTATACAGCGAGTCAAACGTATTGAAAAGGTCGCCGTCATCACGCCAGGACTCACGTTCATCACGGATTTTTTCAGCAACGTTCACAGAGCAGCCGCAGCTTTTGGCAATAACAATTTCAGCATCGCATCTGGTGTCCTTGTATTCAGTGCCTGTTATAAGGCTGTGAAGCTTGTTGACCGTTCTCATACCTGTATTTTCAAGCGGAAGATTTGCCGAGGTAATGCTCGGAACATAATTTACACCCGTATCAATTGAGTCGTATCCCGTAACCGCAATATCCTCGGGAATTCTGATTCCCCGTGCTTTAAAAGCCTCGCAGACGCTTATAGCCATAGTATCGGAAGCACACGCAACAGCCTGAGGGAGAGGTCTGCCGCTTTCAATAAGTGCCTTTACAACATTTTCACCCTCATTATACCAAAAATCGCCGTAGAAGACCCTGCTCTGGTCAATTGTAAGATTATGTTCGATAAGAGCCTCATAATATCCCGTCAGACGGTTGGTAGAGTGGGGGTGCCCCTTAGTACCCGTCATAAAGGCAATATCAGTCATCCTATGCTTTTCAATAAGATGTGAAACAATCTGCTTTATGCTCTGAATGTCATCGGTATGAATATTTTCAAAGCCTTTGGTTTCAAGGTCAACCGAAATAACAGGCTTGCGGAATTTCTTTTTTATTTCCTCAATAATTTCCAAATGAAAATCATCGGTAGTCAGCGTATCAGGAAGAATGATTATGCCGTCAAGAGCGTTGTAATTGATAAGCGAAAAGATATTAAGTTCGCCCTTGTGCCATTCGTCAGACAGCTTGTGTGTAGAAAAGGTTGAGAATACAGCAGTGTCATAGTTGAGCTTGAAAGCCTGCTTGAAAACACCTTCAAGAAATTTTGCCTGATTTGGTGAGTCAGCCTGAGCCATAATAATGCCAATCAGCTTTCGGAATTTTCTCACAGCAGCTTCCTCCCTTCAAATTACAGAAGTGCCCATTTATATAACGGACTCTATTATATAATAATTTTATCACATTTATTTGCATTTGTCACGAAATAAGAAAAAAATACTATACAGACTTTTGATGATTTTTTTGGTAACTTTGTTGTAATAAGCCGCGAAATATTATTAAACAGTCACAATTTTTTTACTTTAACAGCCTATTTTGAGAAACGGTAAAAGTGTATAATTTTACCTTGTATGAGGAGGAACTGCAATGAAATTTACATATAAACATACCCTTACTGCCTGTTATGCAGGATATATAACGCAGGCGATTGTCAATAATCTTCCGCCGCTGCTGTTTCTGACATTTCATAATCAGTTCGGCATATCACTTGAAAAAATCGCAGTGCTTATTTCCGCAAATTTTATTATGCAGATTATCGTCGATATAGCTTCATCGAAAATCACCGCAAAAATCGGCGTGCGAAAAGCAATGATATTGGCACATCTGTGTTCAGCAATCGGATTTTCCTGTATGGGCGTTTTTCCGTTTATTCTGCCTGACCCGTTTGCAGGTCTGTTGCTTTCGGCAGCGTTCAACTCTGTTGGCGGAGGTCTGACGGAAGTGCTTATAAGTCCGATAGTGGAGTCACTTCCGGGAGACGAAAAAGCTTCCGCAATGAGCCTTCTTCATTCCTTTTATTGCTGGGGACAGGTAGCGGTTGTCCTGCTTTCAACAGCATTTTTTACCTTTGCAGGAATAGAAAACTGGCGGCTTCTGACAGCACTTTGGGCAATTGTCCCATTCCTTAATATGTTCCTTTTTGCAAAAGTGCCGTTGTGTCCGTTTGTTGAGGAAGGCGAGGAGGAAATTTCCCTCGGAAAGCTTTTCGGCAGCAAAGTATTTTTGCTTTTGTGTCTGCTTATGATTTCAGCAGGAGCATCTGAGCTTGCCGCTTCACAGTGGGCATCTCTTTTTGCCGAGGCAGGACTTAAAGTAAGCAAAACAACAGGTGACCTGCTCGGACCGTGTATGTTTGCCGTGCTTATGGGTACAGCAAGATTGCTGTACGGGATTTTCGGCGGTAAAATCAGGCTTATCCCCGTAATAACCGCAAGTTCTTTCTTGTGTATCGTAAGCTATGCCCTGATGGTGTTTTCGCCTTATCCCGTGCTGTCATTGGCAGGCTGTGCATTGTGCGGACTTTCCGTCGGAATAATGTGGCCGGGTGTGTTCAGCCTTTCAGCCGAGAAATACAAATCAGGCGGAACGAAAATGTTTGCAATCCTTGCTCTGGCAGGGGACATCGGCTGCTGCTCAGGTCCGGGACTTGTAGGGATTTTTGTCAATATGGCAGAAAACGGAGCCGTGCTTATTCCCGCTGCTGACGCAGCTTCCTCGGGACTCAGGACAGGTCTGCTTTTTGCCGCAGTTTTCCCACTCATAATGATTATCGGAATGAAGCTTCTTTCAAAAGTCAAAACAGAAAAATAAGGAAAGGGTACTGATGGGATAATCCCTCAGTACCCTCAGTTTGTCGAAAAAGACTTTTCGACAAAGAATAGTGAGTATTGAATAATGAAGAATGAATAATTATGGAATTGCCTTCGGCAATAATATCAAAAATGTCCGCAAAGCGGACACCTTAACTATTCATTATTCTTTATTCTTTTTTCATTAGCCTGTCGAGTTTATCGACAGGCTCAGGGTACTGATGGGATAATCCCTCAGTACCCTTTGATTATTCAGTAATCATAATGTCAATAGTCCTCAGTACAGCACCGTTGTCCTTGCGTGCAATAATAATTTCAGCATTGCCGCTTGCAGTTTCCGTAAGGGAAAAGCTTCCGTTGAATGAACCGCTGTTGCGTACGTTTTCGCAGTCAGCGGAAACCTCATTGCCGTCGCTGCCACGAAGCGTCAGCGTGAGGGTGATTGGTGCGGAAATCGTGTCCGTGCCTGCCGTGCAGGAAATAATCAGCGTGTCGGTGTTTCTGAAAACCGAAGTATAGTAGCCGCTTGTAGAAGTAAATCCATCGGCATACCAGTCCTCGTGATTGTCGGGAAGCCTTGCCGCCGCATTTTTTTTCTGAGCCGCACTGTCTGCATAGGTGCTGAGAAGGGCGAATATCGAGCGAGCGGAAGCAGGGTCGGTGTCAAGAAGTGATTTGCCGAGATTGTAGCGTGATTTGTAAAGCTCACCCATAGCCGCCTTGTAATTGCCGCAGTTTCTGAACATTGCCACGGAGGTTGCAAAATCGCCGTTTTTCTCGCATTCAAGTCCGTATTCGTAGCTTGTGTCAATGAACATATCCCGTGCATTTCTGAAATCTCCGAGGAAGTAAAAGCCCCTTACGATTTCTTCCGAAGCACCTTTTTCAGTGTATTCGTTCATATAAAAGCTGTAGGTGCAGTCTACAGCGTGATTTGCCGAGTCCTTGTATTGACCGAGTCTGTAGAAGGTGTCAGCGGCTGTTTTGAAATCGCCTGAATTCTTAGCCGAAGCAGCACCCTGATAAAGATATTCCGTGACAACGTCCTCACTGCAATAATTTTCAGCAATTTCCGCAGCCTTGAAGTATTCACCCTCAGCAGCGAGTGCTTCAATCTTCTGTAAAGCAGTCTGTTCGGCAAGGTCGGTTTTTCCTGCCGCAGCATATACGGACATTGCCGAGTCGTAATCACCCGAGGCTATGTATTCCTCCGCAATCGCAAGCATACATTCCATAGCTCGCACATCCGAGTCGGAATAGCTGTTCAGTGCCGAAAAAGCATCAGCAGCCTCAGGGTATTTTCCGTCCGCAAAAAGTTGTTCAGCTTCTCCGTAGCGGCATTTCATAATATAGTCGGCACTGTCCTTATATTCACCAAGCTTTGCAAAAGCTATGGAAGCGGCATTGAAATCACCGTTTTCGTAAAGCTTTTGTGCACCTGAATATTCCATTGCAGGTACAACAGCTGTCGGAACAAAGTAAACCGCCGTACCGATAACAGCAACACATACCGCCGCAATTGAAATTCTTCCCCAGGGAAGCTTCTTTTTTTCACTGACCTCAGAAACGGGAGCTTCAACGGAGGATGTCTGCTCCTTTACAATGAACAAACCGTCTTTTTCGTGGAATTTTTCCGCTAACGCAGAATTTTCATCATTCATTTTCTCAGCAGTATGCGTTTCGTCGATAGCTGTTTCCTGCATATTATTTGTATCAGGAACAATCTCATCTGCAATTTCAGCTTTTTCAGCAGGCTCTTCCCGAACAATGTTTTCAGCTGAACCGGCTTTTTCCGTTTCAGCATTTGCCGCAACAGTCGTTCCGCAGTATGGGCAGAACTTAGCGTTGTCACGGATTTCTTTTCCGCAATCTGAACAATACACCCTCGTCACCTCCGCCGCATAGTTTTCCGAATTACAATAAGTTTACCCCAATATTCGCCAAAAGTCAAGAAAAATCTTAGCCAATGATTAATAATCAATTGTGAAAAAACATTGACAAATCTTAATATATAGGTTATAATTGAGTATAATGCGTTCAGAATACGCTTTTGCGTAAGGGGCATTGCTGAATACGTTAAATAAAGTTATTAAATATAAAGGTGGAATTACAAATGGGTATTTTTGACGGACTTTTCGGCAGCTACAGTAAAAGGGAGCTTGCCAAAATCGAACCTATAAAAAATAAGGTTCTCGCTCTTGAAGATGAATATACCGCTATGTCGGAGGAAACTCTCAAGTCTCAGACAGGTATTCTCAAGGAGCGTCTTGCAAAGGGCGAAACTCTTGAGGATATTCTCCCCGAAGCACTTGCTACAGTCCGTGAGGCTGCGTGGCGTGTTCTGGGCAAGAAGCCTTATCCCGTTCAGATTATAGGTGCAATTGTCCTCAATCAGGGTCGTATTGCCGAAATGAAAACAGGTGAAGGTAAAACTCTTGTTGCCTGCTGTGCATCCTATCTTTGCGCACTCGAAGGCAAGGGCGTTCACGTTGTAACAGTAAACGACTACCTCGCTAAGTTCCAGTCCGAAGAAATGGGTAAGGTATATCGTTATCTCGGTCTTACAATCGGCTGTATCCTCCACGATATGAACAATGATGAACGTCGTGAAGCATATAACTGCGATATCACATACGGTACAAACAACGAATTCGGCTTTGACTACCTCCGTGATAATATGGTTATCTATATGAAGGATAAGGTTCAGCGTGAGCATCACTTTGCAATTGTCGATGAAGTTGACTCAATCCTCATCGATGAAGCAAGAACTCCGCTCATTATTTCGGGACGAGGCGATAAGTCCACTGAGCTTTACACACAGGTAGATAAGTTTGCAAAAAGCCTTACACCATATGTTGTTGTTGAAATGGACAACAAGGTTGACCAGGAAGAAGCTACAGAAAACTGTGACTATATCATCGATGAAAAGGCCAAGACAGCTACAATTACACGTCAGGGCGTAAAGAAGGCTGAAAAATACTTCAATGTCGGCAACCTCTACGATGCTGACAACTCCACACTTCTCCACCATATCAATCAGGCTCTCAAGGCTCACGGTGTAATGAAGGCTGATACAGACTATATCGTCAAGGACGGTGAGGTTATCATCGTTGACGAGTTTACAGGACGTCTTATGGTAGGACGCCGCTTCAATGACGGTCTGCATCAGGCTATCGAAGCCAAGGAAGGTGTTAAGGTTGCTCACGAGTCCAAAACTCTCGCAAGCATTACCTTCCAGAACTACTTCCGTCTTTATAAGAAGCTTTCAGGTATGACAGGTACAGCTATGACTGAGGAAGAGGAATTCAAGGAAATCTACAAGCTTGACGTTATCGAAATTCCGCCTAACCGTCCTACAGTCCGTATCGACCACCCTGATGTTGTTTTCAAGACAGAACACGGCAAGTTCCTTGCTGCAATCCGTCAGATTGAGGAATGCCACGCTAAGGGTCAGCCTGTTCTTGTGGGTACTGTTTCCGTTGAAAAGTCCGAAACACTTTCCAAGATGCTCTCCAAAAAGGGTATCAAGCATAACGTCCTCAACGCAAAGCAGCACGAAAGAGAAGCTGAAATCGTTGCTCAGGCAGGTAAGTACGGTGCTGTAACAATTGCCACAAATATGGCAGGACGTGGTACTGATATTATCCTCGGCGGTAACGCTGAGTTTATGGCTAAGGCTGAAATGAAGAAGAAGGGTATGTCCGATTACCTTATTAATGAAGCAGTCAGCTTTGCCGAGACAGATAATCAGGAAATTCTTGACGCAAGAAAGGTTTACCGTGACCTTTACGAAAAGTTCAATAACGAAATCAAGGAAAAGGCTGAAAAGGTCAAGGAAGCAGGCGGTCTGTTCATTCTCGGTACAGAGCGTCACGAGTCCCGTCGTATCGACAACCAGCTCCGAGGCCGTGCAGGTCGTCAGGGTGACGTGGGCGAAAGCCGTTTCTTCCTTTCCCTTGAAGATGACCTTATGCGTCTTTTCGGCGGTGACAGAATTACAGGTATGATGGAAGCACTCAAGGTCGAAGAAGATATGCCTATCGAAGCAAAGATGCTTTCAAAGGTTATCGAGTCCTCACAGAAAAAGGTCGAGGGCAGAAACTTTGCAATCCGTAAGAATGTCCTCAATTACGATGATGTTATGTCTGCTCAGCGTCAGATTATCTATGACCAGAGAGCTAAGGTTCTCAACGGCGAGGATATCCACGAATATATCCTCAAGATGATTAACGATATGATTAACGATACCGTTGACCAGTACCTTATGGACGACAACATCAAGGACGACTGGAACCTTGCAGGTCTTCGTGACAGATTTATGGGTCTGTTCACAGTAAACGAGGATTTCCGCTATACAAGTGCAGAGCTTGAAGATGTATATAAAAAGGATATCATTGATAAGCTTACCGAAAGAGCTATGACCTTCTACAGACAGAAGGAAGAAAAAGTCGGTGACGAGGTTCTTCGTGAGCTCGAGCGTGTAATTCTCCTTAAGGTCGTTGACGTTAAGTGGATGGCTCACATCGACGATATGGAAGAACTCAAGCGCGGTATTTCGCTGCGTTCCTACGGTCAGAAGAACCCTGTTGTCGAATACCGTTTTGAAGGCTTTGAAATGTTTGACGCTATGGTTGAGTCAATCCGTGAGGAAACAATCCGTCTCCTGTTTACAATTCAGGTTAATCCAAATGCGGAAGCTCCTAAGCGTGAGCAGGTTATGAAGCCGTCCGAACCGGGCAGCGATGCAGCTGTTGAGCCTCGCAAGGTAAAGGATAAGGTCGGCAGAAATGACCCGTGTCCATGCGGAAGCGGCAAGAAGTATAAGAAGTGCTGCGGTATGGATTTAAAGTAATGAAATAATGAAAGGTTGGAATTGCAATGGCAGAAATCAAAGCTTTTAAAGGTATGCGTTATACTGCTGAGGGCGGCGAACTCAATACACTGGTTTGTCCTCCGTATGACATTATTTCCGATGCTCAGAGAGAGCAGTATGTAAAGGAAAACCCTTACAATATTATTCGTCTTGAACTGCCAAAGGGCGGCGATGAACGTTACGCCGAAGCAGGTGAAACTCTCCAAAGCTGGCTTGATAAGCAGGTTCTTGCCTGTGACGGTGAGGACAGCATCTACGTTTATGAGATGAAGTTCACCGCAAACGGCGAGCATAACAGCTTAAAGGGCTTTGTTTCCCTCGTTAAGCTTGTTGAATTCTCAGAGGGTATCGTTCTCCCTCACGAGGAAACTCTCTCTAAGGCAAAACAGGACAGATTTAACCTTATGAGCGAAACATATTGCAATTTCAGCCAGATTTACTCCCTCTATATGGACGAGGACGGCTCAACCTACAGCCTCATTGACGGCTGTTCACAGGGTGCTCCCGATATGGAGGTAAAGGATCCTGACGGAACAATCCACAGAATGTGGTGTGTTTCCGATAAGGACGTAATCGCTAAGGTTACAGCAGCGTTTGCAGATAAGAAGCTCTATATCGCTGACGGTCACCACCGTTACGAAACAGCTCTCAACTTCCATAAGCACCTTTGTGCAGAAGGCAAGGCAACAGCTGGCGACCGGAGCGGATATATCGCTATGATGCTCGTTAATATGGAAAATACAGGTCTTGTTGTTTTCCCGACACACAGAATTGTCCGTGACCTGCCTGAGTTCAATGCAGACAAGATTATCGAGGATTGCAAGGCATACTTCGATATTGCACAGGCTCCCGGTGAGGAACGTATGCAGGCTGCTCTCAATGAAGCATACAAGAACGGCAAAAAGGCTTTCGCTATGTATGCAGGTGCAGGCAAGTGCTATGTTATGACTCTTAAGGATGAGGGTGCGGTAAAGAAGCTTCTCCCTGATATGTCCGACGCTTATTGCGGACTCGATGTTTCCGTGCTCCACAGCCTTGTTCTCGAAAGAATTTTCGGCATTGACAAGGAAAATATGGCTAATCAGAAGAACCTTACCTATACACGTTCCCGTCAGGAAGCACTTGAAGCTGTTGATATTGACGGTGCTGACTGCTCCTTTATCCTCAACCCCACAAAGGTTGTGGAAATCCGTGATGTTGCTCTTGCATCCGAAAAGATGCCTCAGAAGTCCACATATTTCTATCCAAAGCTTATTACGGGTCTTGTAATGAATAAGTTTATGGACAGATAAATTTTGCTTTGCTGCGGACAGAATAAATGTTACAAATTTATATAAATAGAGGTATTTTTATGCTGGTACAAGAATGTAAAAAAGAACTGACGGAGCGTATACTTCCTTTCTGGAATAAGCTCCGTGACGATGAAAACGGCGGCTTCTATGGCTTTATGGACAACGACCTCGTTGTTGACAAAAAAGCTGATAAGGGTGTAATACTCAATTCCAGAATTCTTTGGTTCTATGCTTCCTGCTACAGAACTCTCAAAGAGGAATATATGCTTGATAATGCTCGTCACGCATATGAATTTCTGAAAAAGTGCGTTGACCGTGAAAACGGCGGCGTTTACTGGATGATGACATACGACGGCAAGCCTGCCGATACAATGAAGCATACATACAATCAGGCGTTTGCAATCTATGCACTTTCCGCTTATTACCTTGCTTCAAAGGATAATACAGCCCTTGAACTTGCTTTTGAGCTGTTTAATACGGTTGAGGAAAAGTGTACAGATGAAATCGCTTACCTTGAAGCACAGTCCATCGACTGGAAGCTTGTTCCTAACGATGCACTTTCAGAAAACGGACTTATGGCTGATAAGACAATGAATACTGTTCTTCACCTTATTGAAGCGTACACTGTTCTTCTTGAAGCGTGCACAGACAACAGAAGGAATAAGGTTGAAGAAAGACTTCGTTTCCTGCTTGATATCTCCGAAAAGAAGATTTTCAACAGCGATGATAACTGCCTGAGAGTGTTCTTTGACAGAAACCTCGACCAGATTGGCGATATCCATTCCTATGGTCACGATATTGAAGCAACCTGGCTTTTTGACCGTGCCTGCGAAATCGTAGGTGATGAAGAGCTTTCCGCAAGATGGCGTGAAATCAATCTTCGTGTTTCAAACAATATTCTTAATATAGCTTACGAAAACGGTGCTGTAAACAACGAGCGTGAAAACGAAAAAATCGATAAGAAGCGTGTATGGTGGGTGCAGGCTGAAAGCGTTGTAGGCTTTACAAATGCATATCAGCAGAGCGGCGATGAAAAGTTTGCCGATGCTGCAAGGACTGTTTTCAATTGGATTGTAACCAAGCAGGTTGACTGCCGTGACAATTCCGAGTGGTGGGGCGAGGTAACTTTTGATGGTGAGCCAATGCCTAAGGTGCAGATGGTTAATCCGTGGAAGTGTCCTTACCATAATGGAAGAATGTGTATTGAAATTATAAACAGAAATGTGTAACGGTTTGTGAGAAGGGGATGTCTGAATGTCAGTTGTAAATGTTATGGAAAATGTTGTTGAGGAAAGGCTTGAAAAGCTCCTTGAGGATTTTGATTGCTGTAAATGTGAAAAGTGTATTGACGATATGATGGCAATGGCACTGAATGCCTTGAAACCCAAGTATGTAAATTCAATGAAGGGTGAGCTTTTCAGCAGAATTGACGCAACAAAATACCAGAATACAATTGATATTGACGTGGCTATTACAAAGGCTATTGAAACTGTATCAGCATCTCCGCATATACATTGAAGCATAAAAACAGCAGTCCTGAGGGGCTGCTGTTTTTTTACCGTTTTTTTACCGCAAGCTGTTGCTGAATGTATGAAATTATGCTATAATAAAATTAATTATAAGAATTTATTTGTGAGGTGCGTGCAGTGCAAAAAAATCTTATCGAAAAGATAAAGGAGTCGCTTGGTTCGGTTCTTCCTGTTGCGGCAATTGTTTTTCTGCTGATGGTATCAATTGTTCCCGTAAGCGGCGAGCTGTTTTTTATGTTCTTTGTGGGCACGGTTATGCTTGTTGTTGGCATAGGTCTGTTTACTCTTGGTGCAGATACATCAATGATTATCATAGGTGAGGAAATCGGAGCAAAGCTTGTGCGTCTGAAAAAGATAGGTATAATTCTTCCTGTGTGCTTTGTAATCGGTGTCCTCGTTACTGTTGCCGAGCCTGACCTGAAAGTTCTTGCTGACCAGACGCCGATTGTAGATACGCAGGTTATGGTGTGGTCAGTTGGTCTTGGAGTAGGACTTTTTCTTGCACTTGCTTTTCTGCGAATTTTTTTGCAAATCAGAATTAACGTGCTTTTTATAATTCTGTATGCAATAGTTTTCATCTTTGCTTGTTCACCGCTTATTTCGCCAAGCTTTATCCCGACAGCCTTTGACTCAGGCGGAGTAACAACAGGACCAATCACCGTCCCGTTTATTATGGCTCTGGGTCTTGGTCTTTCATCAATCCGTGGCGACAAAACCTCCGAGGAGGACAGCTTCGGTCTTGTTGCAATGTGTTCGGTAGGACCAATTCTTACCGTGCTTATTCTCGGTGCGGCAAACAGCACAGATACCCCTGAACAGACTATTGCTCCAATCGGAAGCTATGAAACCGTTTCAGAGGTGTTCAGCCAGTTTATTTACGCTCTCCCGCACTATATGAAGGACGTATTTTCTGCAATTATTCCAATTGTAGCATTCTTCCTGCTGTTTAATGCAGTTTCATTGAAGCTTGATAAAAAGACACTTATCAAGATTTTTGTGGGTCTTGCATTTACATATATCGGGCTTGTGCTGTTCCTGACAGGTGCAAATGTCGGCTTTATGCCAATCGGTCAGTATCTCGGCGAAAGCCTTGCAGGCAGCGGCTATTCCTGGATACTTGTTCCAATCGGTATGATAATCGGTTACTTTATTGTTTCAGCCGAGCCTGCCGTGCACGTCCTCAAACAGCAGGTTGAAACCATTACCGAGGGACGTATTTCTGCAAAAGCACTCGGTCTGAGCCTTGCAATAGGTGTTGCCGCATCTGTAGGAATTGCAATGATAAGGGTTATAACAGGCGTATCAATTCTGTGGTTTTTAATTCCGGGGTACGCACTTGCACTCATCATAACCTGCTTTGTGCCGCCGATTTTTACCTCGGTAGCATTTGACGCAGGCGGAGTAGCCTCAGGACCTCTTACAGCAACTTTCCTGCTTCCCCTCGCAATGGGTGCAAGCTTTGCGGCAGGCGGAAATATTGCCGAGGACGCATTCGGTATCGTGGCGATGGTTGCTATGACACCGCTTCTTACAATCCAGATTTTGGGGCTTATCAGCAAGTTCAAGTCTGCACCAAAGGTTCAAGCCGCAGAGGGACAGGTATTCCCGATTGCTTTGGATGCAAGCTGCGATACTGTGGTATTTCTTGACGGAAAGGAGAGCAAAGCATAATGAAAGCAATGATTTTGATAGCCGATTACAGCTGCGGACAGCTTGTCCATAATATTCTGCAGCAGGAAAACGTGCCTTGCCGATTCCTTACCCACGGCAACGGCTCAGCTGACTCGGAAATGCTGGAGTATCTTGGACTTGGTGAAAATAAGAAGGTTACTGCTTTTTCGTTTGTCCCCAACAGTAAAGTTATGAGCCTTTACGAAATTTTCAACAATAAGCTTTCTCTTACCAAAGCCGGAAAGGGAATAGCCTTTACAATAGCAATCACCGGTGCATCGGGAACAGCCTTTGCACTGAACGGAACAAAACCTGAACTGGAGGGAAAAACAGAAATGTCCGAAGCAAAATATGAGCTTATAGTAACAATAGTAAACCGAGGCGGCTTTGAAGCCGTAAAGGAAGCCGCAAAAGCCGCAGGTGCAAGAGGTGGTACACTTCTTCACGGTCTTGGACTCGGCGGAGAGGAAGCCGCAAAGTTTCTCGGCATTTCCATTCAGCCCGAAAAGGATGTCGTTTTCATCGTTGTTGGCAAGGAAGACCGTGAACAGGTTATGCAGAACATTATGGAAGCGGCAGGTATCCTTACCGAAAACCGTGGTATCTGTTTCTCACTTCCTGTTGACAGTGCACTCGGTCTTGCAGGCAAAACAGGCAGCATTGAGGATATGGTCAAGTAAAATGAAAAAGAGAAGCGTTTTGCTTCTCTTTTTTTATAACCCGATTTTTCTTCCGTACTCACGAATAAGCGAAACAGAGTGCCTGAAAGCCGCCATCTCATCTGAAGCGAGATTGTACTCAACCAACTCCTTGACACCTTCCATTCCGATTACCGCAGGTACACCCGCATAAACATTTCCCTCGCCGTATTCGCCGTTAAGCCACGCAGAAACAGGAATAACCGTCCTGCTGTCATTGACAATTGCACTCACAATACTGCACGCCGCCGAAGCAATGCCGAAGGTTGTGCTGCCCTTGCGGTTTACAATGTCAAAGGCAACATCCTTGATTTCCTGCAAAGCCGTCTGCCTGTCAAAATGCTTAAGTCTGTCAGGATTGTCACGGACAACCTCTGCAAAGGGCTTGTTGCCGACAGCTGCAAGGCTCCAGGGAATAACCTGACTGTCACCGTGCTCACCCATACAAAAAGCACTGACGCTCATCGGGTCAACATTCAGCTTTTCGGCAATGTGAATTTTCAGCCTTGCCGTGTCAAGGGAAGTGCCCGTGCCGATAATTCGGTAAGGCGGCAGTCCCGAAAGCTTCTGCACAAGATTGGAAATCACGTCAACAGGATTTGTCACAACAATGAAAAAACCCTTGAAGCCCCTCGCCATAACGTGGGGAATAACCTCCTCCGTGATTTTTGCCGCCTTTGCAGCCATATCGGGACGGCTCTGCCCGACAATATATTTCGGTGCAGCCGTAAGAATTACAATGTCAGCGTCAGCACATTCCTCGTAACCTCCGCTTTTTACACGGATGTTGCTCCGCTCCGCACTCAGTGCGTGCTTTAAATCCTCAGCTTCTGCCCAAGCCTTTTCTCGATTGATGTCAAGCAGTACAAGCTCTCCGCAAAGCCTTTCGAGAGCAAGTCCGTGTGCAACAGCCGCACCCACATTGCCTGCACCGAGAATAACCGTTTTAACTCTGTTTACAGCCATAAAATCAAATCCTTTCTTTAGGCAACACCGCACAAAGCCCGCCTGACGGCTTTGCACGAAATCTGCTTGCATATTTTCCGCCATCTTGCATAGAAATTTCTTGACATACGACAAGTATGCCTGCAAAATTTCTATACAAGCTGACGAAAAATCTGACTTCGCATTTTTCGCACAAGCTTTGTGCGGTGTTGCCTTTAATCAGTATTCTGCAATATTTTGTGCAGAAATATTAATAAAATACCGTGAAATTTTCCATTGACAAATTATCATATTTAAGGTAATCTTTTTAAGGCTTTAGCTTGAAAATGAATTATGGAAGGATATGTTATATGAAAGAACTTACAAGGGGCAACCCCTTTAAAATAATACTTGCATTTGCACTTCCCATTATCGCAGGCAACCTTTTTCAGCAGATGTACAATATGGTTGACTCAATTATAGTCGGACGTGCAATCGGCGTTGAAGCATTTGCCTCTCTCGGCTCAACAAGCTATGTTTCCAACCTGCTTATCGGCTTTATGTCAGGTCTGACAAACGGATTTTCAATCGTTACAGCACGTCATTTCGGTGCAGGCGACCACGAAAAAATGCGTCATTCGGTTGCAGGTACAATAATCCTCGGACTTTCCATTTCAGCAATATTTACCGTGCTGAGTATGTTTCTGCTGAAATATTTCCTGCGTCTGCTTGATACACCCGACGAAATTTTCGATATGGCATACGGCTACATAAGAATTATCCTTATGTTTATGACAACAGCAATGCTCTACAATATGGCGGCAGGCGTCCTCCGTGCAGTGGGGGACAGCCTTACTCCGCTTATTTTCCTTATAATATCATCATTTGTAAATGTGGGACTCGACCTGCTGTTTATCGTCAAATTCGATATGGGCATCAACGGTGCCGCCTATGCAACAATCATTTCACAAACTTTCTCATTCATTCTCTGCTGTATATATATCCTTATCCGTTTTCCATATCTTATTCCGAAAAAGGACGAATTCCGCATTACCCTCCACGAGGTCGGACAGCTTATGTCAATGGGACTTTCCTTTGCACTTATGTTCAGTATCGTTGAAATCGGTTCGCTTGTTCTCCAGCGTGCAATCAACGGCTTCGGCACGGATACAATCGCCGCCCATACCGCTGCAAGAAAAATCTCCGGTATCCTTATGCTTCCATATAGTGCCCTCGGTTCAGCCTGTGCAACCTATTGCAGTCAGAATTTGGGTGCAAATAAACCGCACCGTGTTTTCCCTGGGATAAGAAGTGCAATCCTTATCTCGTGGATATGGTCAGCAGCCGCAATTCTGATTGGATATACAGCCTCAGGCTTTATCGTCGGACTTATCGCAGGTACGGAAAATCCATACATTGTTGATACAGCTTCAACCTATCTCCGTGTAAATACACCATTCTATTTCGTGCTGGGTGTGCTTATTGTAATGAGAAGCTCCCTGCAGGGACTCGGCAGAAAAACCATTCCCGTAGCAAGCAGTGTAATCGAAATGATAGGTAAAGCGGTTGTAGCGTTCATACTTGCACCAATGCTCGGTTACTTCGGAGTAATGATTTCCGAGCCGTCTGTTTGGATACTTATGACAATCCTGCTTGTACTCGGATATGTAACCGATAAGGAGCTTATGGCAAAAACCTTTCCTAAAAGGAAAAAGACAGAAAATACTTGAAAAATAAAAACCGCTGTGGTACAATTATTACCATAGCGGTATATTTTTAATGGGAGGTATTTTAAATGGAAATGAAAAGTGCATCAACTATAACCAATATAGTCGGAATAGTGTTCTTCCTCGCAGGAATTCTGCTGGTGATAGCAAGTATTATGACTTATGCAGGTGATAAGCAGTTTGAAGCAAATGCTGATAAAACAATGGCAACAATTACCGAAATCGATACATACAGAACAAGAAGCAACGGCAAAACCAGAACACGGCATAATGTCTTTGTGGAATATGAGGTTGACGGAAAGACATACAACAGAGAGTTGAATTATTATACATCTTCAATGTATGAGGGCAAAGAAATTGAGGTAATGTACAACCCGGATAACCCTGCTGATATCCGTGGCGGAGGGACAGGAATAGCAATGGTTATTCTCTGCATTATGGGACTGATTTTCGGTGCAATAGGCGGAGGTCTTTTCTTTACAAATGTTGCCGCAGGCGGAAAGCGTAAAAAGCTTATGGAAAACGGCGACAGAGTAACGGGTACAATCACAAACGTGATAACTGTTATGAATGTCAGAATAAACGGCAGACACCCGTTTAAAGCCGAGATTGAAGTAATTGACCCATATACAGGCGAAAAATATCTCTACAGCTCCAAGCAGGTAATGAACGATATAAATTATATGATTGGCTCAACCGTAGATGTCTACGTTGACCGCAACAACAAGAGCAAATATTATGTTGACCTCGACAGTGCTGCTTCTGATGAATATACAGGTACAAAGGTGCACGATTTCAGATAAGGAGTATATATGCGACATACGCCGTTTTCAAATAAGTATTTTGTCCTTGTACTTATTCCTCTGGCAGTAATCCTTATCGCAATCGGATTGTTTCTTACAATTACTTATGAGCACTTCCGTTCAAATGCGGTTGTAACAACAGGCTGGATAAAAAAGGCTTACGTTTATGAGGACTGGGACTCTGAAAGGTATAATCATTGTGATGTGATTGTAGCATATAAAGTAGGAGATAAGGAGTATCATCTTTATATTTCAAAATATGAAAAGGGCAGGAAAGTTTGTCGAGGAATTTATGAGGGCAGAAGCGTAGAAGTGATGTACGATAAAGAACACCCTGCCGAGTCAAGAACTACTGAAACTCCTTACAATAAGAGTGTGTGCCTTATCGGAGCAGGTGTAATATCGTTGCTGTTAAGCTTTATCCTGCACAGAAGAAATCAGCGTTATGACAAAATTATCCGAAACGGAATAATTCTTGATGCAACCGTTACAGCGGTTACAGATGCGTATTCTGACAATAAAAATATTTTTTCTTATGTAATTGATAAGCTTTTTTCTCACGGAATGTCACCCGGAGTAAATTACGGAAAAGGCGGAAAGCTTATTTGCGAGTGGTGCAACCCCGTAAACGGTCAGGTGCATAAATTCAGCTCACTGGCTATGGATAATGCTATTCGTGCTTACGTTGGAAAAAGTATTAAAGTCTATGTTGACCCGAATGATTACAGCAAATATTATGTTGACGTTGATAGTGTAATAAATCAGCCGTTTAAATAAGATAAGGAGAACTCTTATGCAGCCCAAACGCAACTACTTCCTTGAACAGGAAAAAATCATAAAGCAAGCTGACAACAGCAATCCACCCAAGCTTCTGCTTCACAGCTGTTGTGCACCCTGTTCAAGTGCCGTGCTGGAGTACCTCTCCCAGTACCTTTCCATAACGGTTTTTTATTACAACCCCAATATCTTCCCCGAAGCAGAGTTTCTCCACCGTATCGACGAGCAGAAACGGCTTATCGAACAGCTTCCCGTGAAGAATAAAATCAGCTTTGTAGAACGCGGCTGGCACCCCGACCGCTTCTATGACGCAGTCAAGGGACTGGAGCATATCCGTGAGGGCGGGGAGCGATGCTTTGCCTGTTACCGTTTGCGATTGGAAGAAAGTGCAAGGCTTGCCAAAGAATTAGGCTGTGATTATTTTACAACAACCCTCTCAATCAGCCCCTATAAAAACGCACCCAAGCTTAACGAAATAGGCGAGGAGCTTGCCGAAAAATACGGCGTAAAGCATCTGCCCTCCGACTTCAAGAAAAAGAACGGCTACAAACGAAGCGTGGAGCTTTCCGCAGAGTACGGTCTGTACCGTCAGGATTACTGCGGCTGTGTTTTCTCCAAAAAGGAGAGGGAGGAGTCACTGAATGAGAAAGCAACTTGACGCAATACTTGAAAAGTACAACTTGATTAATCAGACGTTTGAAAGCTTTTGGATTAACGTTGATAATTATATCAAGGAAGACCCCGAGGAGTGTGCTGAAATCGGTCTGATAAACAAAAATCAGATTAAACCTGAATTGCACGGCTATTCCTTTTGTGTAACAAAAGAATGGAATGTCGATTGTATAAAAGTATATATTGATATCTTTTTAGAGGGTGACTCATTCCGTATCGGTGATTATTGGTGTGTTTATAACCTTGACGGCGAATTCCTTGATGACTATTTTGTAATTGATTAAAATTAAGAGCCTGAGAAAAATCTCAGGCTCAATTTGTTATTTCTTGACAGCAATCAAAAACTTAATCTTTTTTCCTTCTTCCGAGAACATTCTCTCGTGCTCGGTAACAAGATTGTACTGATAATCGCTTGCGTGAAGGTCACGGGTCAGGTATGTAACCTCAAAATTTGCCTCCTTGAAGTAGTCAAGTGACTCCTCAAAAAGCTCGTCATCGTCCGTCTTGAAGTGGATTTCACAGCCGTCCTTCAGGAAAACACGGTACTGATTAAGCTGACGTGTGTGGGTAAGTCGACGCTTGTTGTGCTTGTCCTTAGGCCACGGATTGCAGAAATTGATGTACAGACGGTCAATTTTGTCATTCTCATCAAAGGAAGTGAGAATTTTCTCAATGTTCTGGGAAACAAGCTTCAGATTGTCAACCTCTCTGCCAGCATCCTCAAATGCCGTTGCAACCGTTCTTCTTGCCACACCCAGCATATCGCTCTTGATGTCCATAGCAAGCCAGTTCACGTCAGGATATTTCAGTGCAGCCTGTGCAGCAAATCCGCCCTTGCCGCAGCCGAGCTCAGCGTAAAGGGGTTTATCGTTAGGGAAAACGCTGTTCCACTTGCCCTTGTATTCCTCAGCGTGCTCAATATAATATGGGCAGACAGCCAGCTCGGGACGTGCCCACTTTTTTCTTCTTATTCTCATAAATTTCCTCTCCTGTGCAAAAAAATGTAAATTACATTTCCTATTGTAGCATATTGCAACAAAAAAAGCAAATTTTTTATGTGAATTATAGTGTTGATTTTAATAATAGAATGTGATATAATTTAATTGTATCTATGAAAATTATGTTAAGGAGATATTTGAAGATGGGTTACAAACAGGATTTTATTAAGTTTATGGTTGACTGCGGAGTGCTTACTTTCGGCGACTTTACACTCAAAAGCGGCAGAAAAGCACCTTATTTCATTAACTGCGGCAACTATAAGACAGGTGCTCAGCTTAACAAGCTCGGCGAATTCTATGCAGAATGTATCATCGACAACAATATTCCCGTTGAAACACTTTTCGGACCTGCCTATAAGGGTATCCCTCTCGCAGTTTCCGCTGTAACAGCCCTCAGCAGAAAGGGCGTTGACGTTGCTTACTGCTTCGACCGTAAGGAAGTAAAGGACCACGGCGAAGGCGGTATGTTCATCGGCAAGCAGCTTGCAGACGGCGAAAAGGTTGTTATCATCGACGACGTTATGACATCGGGCAAGGCTCTGCGTGAGTCAATGCCAAAGCTTAAATCCGCTGCTGATGTAAACGTTACAGGTATGGTTATCACAGTAGACAGAATGGAAAAGGGACAGGGCGATATGTCCGCTGTACAGGAAGTAAAGCGTGACTTCGGAATTGATGTATATTCCATCGTTACAATCGCAGATATTATCGAAGCAATTGAGAACGATGTTGTTCCGGGTAAGGAATACCTGGAAAAAATGATTGAATACCGAAACGTATACGGTGTTTGATTAAAATAGAAGTCCCGTTTACAGCGGCAGACGGGATAGAGCGTCCAAAATAAAACTTTTCACGCCGCTGAGAAACGGAGCATACAATGAGCGTCATTTTTGATTTGACTGTTACAGGTCCGGAAATACTTGATTCTGTAATCTTTATGGAGAAATCTCCTGCTTATGCAGCATTCAAGGAGGAAATCGAAAAAATTCTTGCTGACTTCAATAAGAACTCAAAGTTCGGACAGAATATGGAAATTGACGTAAAAAATCTCGTGGAGTCCTCCTCAGAAGCTGTTAAGAATATGCACAGAGCCTTCCTTATCTGGACATTCAACGAGGATAAGGTTAACAACGCAGAAGAAACAAAATACGAAACATACCTCAAGCTTTTCTTCAAGGCTCAGGAAAAGACCCTTGTTTCTCTCAACAGCGGCAAGAAAACGATTGCTTCAAGTGATGTAGCTTCCTTCAAGGATAAGTACATCGAAGAAATCGGCAAGAATTCCGAGCTTTTCAACAGCCTTAAGGAATTCTTTGCAGGCTACGTTTACGGTTATTTCTTCAACTACCTGACAGAGCAGGAGGTAATGAGAGATTATGCCGAGTTTATCGTTTGCCTCGGTATTATGTCCAATAAGATTACCACAAGCGAAACAGCTAAGCAGAAAATTCTCCCTAAGATGGCTATTCTTCTTAACAACGACCGCTTCAAGTATATCGGCGGTGAAATTCCTCTCGATGTAATGATGGAACAGGTTTATGACCGTTTCTGTTTCACAGGTCTTACCGAGGAAGAAGAAGCTGATATCAAGGGTACTCTTGAAGCCTGCATTATGGATGCATATGCATATAACGAAGCTGATAATCTCATCAACGATGACGTAATGGTTAACGTTATGAGCAAGTTCAATAAGGAATATATCTGTGCTTCAAGCTTTGCTGAGGACCTCCAGAAGAGCACCTTTGACGGCGTTCGTACATTCCTTGACACCGACAAGAACGATATGGGCGAGTTTGATGTTGCGAAGGTTACACAGATTGTTTCCGATAAATGTGCAGCAAACCACGATGCTTACTACGTTTCCGACCGTGAGCCTGTTCTTGAATTCGGTCTCGGCAAGGATATGAAGGGCTACCAGTATCCTCTTACATATAAGGATGGCAATGAATACTGGTTCACAGATATCTACAAGGTTGTTATTGCACCTGCCTGCGATAAGGCAATCTATGTTGACGTTAATGAAGCTGACCTTCCACTTGCAATGTTCCCATTTGCAGGTCCTGCACTCAAGACAAATATTATCCGTGTATTCGGCAGCATTGAGTCCGAAAGCTATTCAATCCGTTCCGATAAGCGTGATGTTCTTGTTGAAATCAACGCCCTCAACGGCACAAAGAACCTTTCCGATGTTGACAAGAAGATGAAGGCACTCGAAAAGCTTCTCTATGTAATTTCAGGCAATATGGACGCTGTTTCTTATCAGAAGCTCCTCAACGAGAATGTATTCGGTACAAAGCTTTACGACGATTATATCCGTTATCGTATGGACTGCATCTTTGCTAAGGGTATGAAGGACCTGGAAACAAAGAAGACACTTCTCGATGAACTCAACAAAATTAGCTGATTGCAGCTGAAACTTAACAAACACTACTACACCCGTGGCTGATGTCACGGGTGTAGTTTGTTCTTAGTAAAAAATTAACAGAATAAATTTGCTGTAGGTGTTTACAAAAGAGATAAAATAATGTATAATAATAAATTACAGAATAGTTTTTATGTTAAGGAGAAACTAAATGCGAGTTATTACAGGTACCGCAAGAGGCAGAAAATTAAGAACACTTGAGGGCAACGATGTACGCCCTACTACCGATAAGGTTAAAGAGGCTATTTTTTCCATTATTCAGTTTGATATAGAAGGCTCAGCAATCCTCGACCTGTTTGCAGGCTCGGGTCAGCTGGGTATTGAGGCACTGTCAAGAGGTGCAAGCTCCTGCGTTTTCATTGATAACAGCCGTACCTCAATTGAGGTTGTAAAGGAAAATGTTGCCGCAGCAGGCTTCCAGAAGCAGTCAAGAATTTCCAATATCGAAAGTGCAAATTTCTTGAAAATGAGCGTTGATAAGTTTGATATAGCGTTTCTCGACCCTCCGTATGAGAAGGGAATAATCGAAGCATCAATGCCACTGCTTGCTTCAAAAATGTCTGACAGGGGCATTGTTGTTTGTGAGCACGAAAAGGGACTTGTGCTTCCGGAAGAATACGGAAACCTTAAAAAGCACAAGGTCTATAAGTACGGCAAAATCGAAGTTACAGTGTACCGCTCAGGAAATGGGGACGAGGAAGATGAGTAAGAGAATAGCAGTCTGTCCCGGAAGCTTTGACCCGGTAACATTGGGTCATAGGGATATCATTCAGAGAGCCTCAAAGCTGTTTGATAAGGTAATCGTGCTCGTTTCTGTAAATGCAATGAAAAATCCAAGCTTTACAGCCGTTGAGCGTGTGAAGCTGATTGAAAAGGTTACAGCTGACCTCGACAATGTCGTTATTGATATCAACGACGGTCTGCTGGCTGATTATGTAAAAAAAGTCGGTGCGTGTGCAATCATCAAGGGTCTGCGTGCAGTTTCTGACTTTGAATATGAATTCCAGATGGCATTGGCAAATAAAATTCTCTATGACGGAGCAGAAACCGTGTTCCTGACAACAAGCGCAGAGAATATGTATCTGTCATCAAGCGTGGTGAAGCAGATTGCTTCATTCGGCGGGGACATTACTCATTTTGTGCCCGAGTGTATTCTTGAAGATATCAAGGCAAGACTCTGGAAAGAGCCTGAGGAAATAAAATAATTAATTCAGGAAAGGATTTGAAAATATGGTTACAATTATTGACGATATTCTTGATATGATGGACGATATGCTTGACAACGCTTCTTCCGTGCCGTTTTCAGTGAAGAAGTCTATCATCGACTGCGACCAGATGCGTGATTACATAAATGAAATCCGCCTTAATCTTCCGCAGGAAATCAAACAGGCCAAGCTGATTGTCCGTGACAGACAGTCCATTATCAACGATGCCAACAAGGAAGCCGACAGCATTGTCCGCCGTGCAGAGGACAGAGCAAAGGTTATCGTTTCCAACGATGAAATCACTAAGGCAGCAAAGGCAAGAGCTGTTGAAATGGTTAATCAGGCACAGGCGAAGTCCAAGGAAATCAAGAATGCCGCAAATAAATATATTGACGACGTTCTTGTTCAGGCAGAGGAATGCTTGCAGGCTAACCTTGCCGATATAAGAAAGACAAGACAGGCTGTAAAGTCAATTCCAAGCAACGCTCAGCCGCAGAAGCCGAATAAGTAAAATTAAGCTGTTTTTGACGTGCACGTCAGAAACAGCTGTTTAATATATGGAGGATATAATGTCAAAGCCCTTTGAAGCACTTAATTTAAAAGGTATGTTTTGTTATGGATTAAAGTGCATAGTAAAATTAATCAATTATTATGGATATGATTTCAGTGATTGGGACGAAATGCTGGTGTTTATGTCCGACCTGACCATAATTGATTATGTTGTAACTCCGAATGGCAGTAAGGGCAGAATTTGTTTAAATATAACCGATTGGGATAATAAAAACTTTTTTGACCCTGCCGAAATTCTTCAACCGATAATTATGCCATATCAAGGGAAAAAGAATTTTTACCCTTGTGAAGGCTGCGGAAAAAGTCACTGGCTTTTTGTGGAATACGGTGCAGAGGAGGGTTTCTGTCTGAATTTCAAGGATTGCGAATATGTAAAAAATCATTACCGTTATATCCGTCCCGATAAAAATCAATATTCGGAGGGAATTTACAGAAAGTGCTACGACTTGTATATGAGTACCGATATAAACCTGCTTCGTGTTATTTATGATACATTTTCAATAAAATATTCAATAGCAGATGAATATTTTGATGGTGACCGTATGCCGTTGATACGAGATATATGGAACGTTTTTGACAGCCTTAACATTTCTGTTCCGACTTGTGACGACCTTCACGATAAATGCTTCGGGAAATGGGGTAGGGACAATTGCTTTGACAGCTTTGAATTAATACAAGCTTGGAAAAAACAATAGTGTCAGCATAAAACAAAATCCACGCAAACCTTGCGTGGATTGTTTTTATCCCATCAAATCACCCCGTAACAGCATCAGCAGCTTCTTTTCACGCCGTGAAACCTGTACCTGCGTCATACCAAGCTTCTGTGCCGTTACAGTCTGGGTCATATCCTTGAAATATCGGAAATAAATCAGCTTTCTGTCTTTTTCATCAAGTGCTGAAAGCGATTGCCTGAGAGAAATCAAATCCACAAGTTCGTGGTCAGGGGAGGGGGACGCTATGTCAAGCTGTCCCTCATCACCCTCATCTGAGTTGTCCGTCAGCGATATCAGCGGCAGATTTACAGCAAGTGCTTCGGCAACATCCTCAGGAGATGAACCGGTCATATCTGCAAGCTCCGAAATCGTAGGTTCACGTCCCTGCATAATAATGAAATGCTCTTTTGCACGGCTCAGCTTCAAACCCAGCTCACGAACGGAGCGGCTTACCTTAATTGTACCGCCGTCACGGAAAAGTCGCCTGATTTCACCAAGAATTACAGGTACGGCATAAGTAGAAAACTTTACACCTCTGTCACGGTCAAATGCGGAAGCAGCTTTCACAAGCCCCACACAGCCTGCACCGTAAAGGTCATCGTATTCTATGCCCTTGCCGCGGAAACGGTTTGCACAAAGATGAACAAGTCCGAGGTTATCTTCAACAAAGCTATCATTTTTTAATGCATTCACAATTATTATGACCACGCTTCGTGAGAAGCGTGTGTCCTCCTCTCTCGATGTTTTGTGATTTTCGTTAGAAAATTTCGGACCTTAGTCCGAAAAACAAAACTCGGGTCTGAAATTTTTTCAGACTTTTCCTTTCGTAAGTTTATGTATCAGACTGTTTCGAAAGGATTTTTCTTTTCATAATAACCGTCGTGCCCTTGTTTTCAGAGCTTCGTACAGTAACCTTGTCCATAAAGCTTTCCATAACCGCAAAGCCAAGCCCCGCACGTTCTTCCTCAGGTGCAGAGGTGTAAAGCGGCTCCATTGCCTGCTTGATATCGGGAATACCGCAGCCATTGTCACGGATTTTTATGTACAGCACATTTCCTTCAAGATGACGTGCAGCAATTTCGATTTTTCCGTGAGTGCCTCGGTAAGCGTGAACAATACAATTCGTAACCGCTTCTGAAACAGCGGTTTTTATTTCGCCTATTTCCGACACGGACGGGTCAAGCTGTGCCGTAAAAGAGGAAATAACCGACCTTGCAAGACCCTCATTGCAGCTGTTGCTTGGAAAGGATATTTTTATTTCATTCAGAATTTTCATTTTTTCACTTCCTTATTATTTTATAACAGCAAGCCTGTCCAGACCTGCAAGACGCATAACCTTTTTAATCTGAGTACCCGTGTTTTCAATAACAATTGTCCCTCCGTAAGGCTTTATGCTGTTGTAACGTCCTATAACAAGCCCTATTCCCGAGCTGTCCATAAAGGTTACCCCGTCAAAGTCAAGTATAAGGCGGTCAGGATGATGACGGTCAATAGCAAGGTCAATATCATCACGGATTGATTTTGCGTTGTGATGGTCAACCTCACCGTTTATTCGTGCAATAACTGTGTTTTCGTCAGTGTCAATAATAACATTCATATCATAAATTATGCTTATGAAAAGCATATCCTCCTCTCTGACAGTATTTTGCTGAAAACTATTTTACAGCAGTTTTTTTGCAGAATATGTCGGAATGTGCGTTAATCCGATAAATATAACGTTGAAAAAAATGTCATTTTGTGGTATAATAAAATTTATGGTACGCAAAAGACAAGTTGCACAAAATATTATTTGCAAATTTGTGCAACAATTACCCATAAAAACAGCCTTATTAAACAGTATATAAATTAGCAAGGGGTGATAACGGTATGACTGACAGACAGTTTGAACGCCGTATACTGCTTATTCAGCAGGGCGACAAACAGGGTCTGAAGGAAATCTACGACGAATACGGTAAGACCATTTATCAGAGCGTGTACCTGATTTTACATAATCAGCAGGACGCCGAGGATATAACGTCGGAATTCTTTTTGAAGCTGTGGAAAATAGCCGATACATACTGCTTCGGAGGCAAGCATAAGCGCTGGCTTGTTACGATAGCAAGAAATATGGCTCTCGACCTGCTGAAAAAGCAGAAGCGTGAACAGCTGACCCTTGATGAGGACAACGAAAATTCTGCTGCAAATGAAATAGCAGATACAACGTCTACAGAAGATACCGTTACCGGGAAGCTTGCGGTTGCAGAAGCACTTGAATACCTTGATGAAAGCGAGAGAGAAATCGTCAATATGAAAATTCTCGCTGATATGACCTTCAAGGATATTGCCGCAGTTCTCGGAAAGCCGCTTGGAACAGTAACCTGGAAATACAGGAACGCAATCTCCAAGCTGAGAAAATATGTCGGGGAGGTGCAGTCCGTATGAATAACAGGAAAATAGAACAGCTTTACAAATCTCACGCGGAGAATACTGCTCCCGATATGGACGCTCTCTGGGAGAGAATTGAAAGCAATCTCGAAGAAAAAACAGACGAGGCAATAACTTCAAAACCAATTCGCAGAAATATCTCATTTACCAAGAAAACAGCCCTCGCAGCAGCCTGCGTTGCGGCACTTATCATCATTCCCGCTGCCGTGAGAAATATGGATATCTCCAACAGCGAAATGGCTGCCGAAGGTGCAGCACCGATGGCAGAACAGACAATAGCAGAAGCACCTGCAATGGATGGAGCAGTACCCGAAGATAATTTTTTCGAAAATAAGGTTGAACAAAGTGAAGCAGTAGCAGATGAAGAATTTGTCGAAGCACCTGCCGAAGAAGATACAGACGCAGGCACAGTTCAGCAAGCTATCCGTTACGAAGATTTACAGCTTTCTTACGCAGCTGCACCGCCCACCCCTTACGGTGCAGCAACAGGCGACGATTTCTTCGTTGAGGAAAACGTACTTATCGAAACGGATATAATAGTCAACGCTTATATCGACCGTGTATACGGCGGAGGTGACGGTGAAATCTGCTACGAAATTACCGCCGACAACGTGGAAACAGGCGAAACGGAAAGCATTTACCTCACAAGCCGCACCCCTTATGTAATGCTTGAAAACCGTTGCTATGTTCTTCCTCTGAAAGACGATGAAACAGGCTACAGCCTTGTTTTTGAGAACGCACCGCAGATTGAGTGCACCCTTGACGGCGGCTACATCTTCCACAACGGTTGGCAAAGCCTTGACGAAAATGCACTTGATGTAATCTACCCACAAGGCGGGGTGGACGACTTCTTCTACGACAGAATGAAATTTTCCTATGGCACTCTCGACAGCCTTATCGAAAAGTGGCACGATATTAAAGACTAAAGAAAAGGTGATACTATGAAAAAAGTTTTAGCAATGCTTTTGAGCACGTCAATGCTGACTGGATGCGGCTTGTTCACAGGTAAAATTCCAGAGGAAAAGCTTGAAACAATCGAAAGTGAGGTAAATACGCAGATGGAAATTCCCGAAGTGACCGAGTTTACCCCGATTGAAGCAGTGTACACATCCGAAGAAATCTCAGGAAACTTCAATGCCGCATTCATCAAGGAAGCATTGAAAAACGAGGACAACGTCATAGTATCGCCCCTTAGTGCAAAAATGGTTGTCAATATCGCCGCAATGGGAGCAGACGAAAACTCCGTTACACAGCAGGAATTGCTCAGCCTTTTCGGCTACGGAAGCGTAAACGAAATGAAAGGCGACAGCAAGAACCTTATGGACGAACTCAACCGTGAGAATGGCACGCTTACCACAAACAATTCCTATTGGAAATCAGATAAGCTTGCCGAAATCAATAAGGATTACGCCGAACAGCTTGAAGCCGTGTTCAGAGCCGAAAGCTACAACGCTGACCTCACCTCAGCAGACTTTGTAAATGACCTTAACAGCTGGGTTGACAAAAACACAAACAGTTTAATTCCTCAGCTTTTGAGTCAGCCCCTTGACGAGTCAGCACGTCTTGTACTTGTTAATACCCTTTATTTTAACAACAAATGGGTAAACAAGTTTGAAAACTTTGCAACCCGTGATAAGGAATTCTACGGCAACAATGGTACAGAAACAGTACCGACAATGCACCAAGGCGAGATTTTTCTCAATTACGGCGAAGGTAACAAGTTCAAATCCGTGGCAATGCCTTATACCGACGGCTCGGTAATGAACATCTATCTCCCGAAGGACGAGGACACAAATATTGCCGATATCATTTCGGAAATGAGCCTTAATAAGCTTACCGAGGAGCTTGAAACAAAGCGTACCGAGAAAATGGTCAATATCGCAATGCCCAAGTTTGAGTGTGACTACAGCGGCTCGCTGAAAGAAATGCTCCAGCTTTTGGGTGTAAACAAAGCCTTTGACCCATTGGGTGCAGAATTCAACGCAACCGCCGAGGGCGAACAGCTTTACATATCCAAAATCATTCAGGCGGCAAAAATCAGATGTGACGAAGAAGGAACAGAAGCCGCCGCCGCAACAATGGCAGTTATGGCTGAAGGTTGTGCACCTATGAAAGAACCGCCCATAGAATTTATCGTAGACCGCCCCTTTATGTACGAAATCAAATCCCCATCAGGCGAAACCCTGTTTATGGGAGTAATACAGAACTTCAACGATTGACATTTTTGAAAGGATTGATATTATGAAAAAGATTAAGAGATTTTTCAGTGCAATTATAGCCCTTACCCTTTGTGCAGGTATGCTTACAGCATGCAGCAGTGCACCTATGGAAGAAACAAATGCTGCAATGAATGAGGGTGCAGCTGATAATTATTACCCATCAACAACAGCAGCAATGACAGCAATAAACACAGCCCCCGCCGCTGATGATTATTACTACGAAGCAGAGGGCGGCGAGGTTAACGAAGCACCTGCTGCCGAGGAAGTAGTCGAAGAAGAAGCCCCCCTCTGGGATAAGCCCACTGGTGTTCTTCAGCATGCCGAGGTAAAAGTTGAAGCCGAGGAAGTAATTGGTGCTCCGATAGACGGCACAACAGCAGGTAAAGGTTATTTTACCTATGAAGAATACTACAATACCGAAGAATACAACGAAATCATCGAAAACGGCTATAAGTCCGTTGCCGCAAATCCGCTCTCCACATTCTCCGTTGACGTTGATACAGCGTCCTATGCAAACGTCCGCAGAATGATTGAGTACGGCGACTATATCAATCCCGATGCAGTCCGTATCGAAGAATTCATCAACTATTTCGACTACGATTACTCCGAGCCGACAACAAACGACCCGTTCTCAGTAAACGTGGAAATGTCCGATTGCCCGTGGAATGAAGAAACAAAGCTTATGCTTGTAGGCTTAAAGGCAGAGGACATCAAGAAATCAGAGCGTGAGCCTCTCAACCTTGTTTTCCTTATTGACGTCAGCGGCTCAATGTTCTCCGAAGATAAGCTCCCTCTCGTGCAGAAGGCTTTCACAATGCTTACTGAAACCCTCACAGAAGACGACAGAATTTCCATCGTAACCTACGCAGGCGATGAAAAGGTTGTCCTCAAGGGTACAAGCGGTGAGGACAAGGATAAGATTATTGACGCAATCAACAGCCTCGAAGCAGGCGGCTCAACCTACGGCGAAGCAGGTATCAACCGTGCATATGACCTTGCTGAAAAATACTTCATCGACGGCGGCAACAACCGTGTTATCCTCGCAACAGACGGCGACCTTAACGTTGGTCTTTCCTCCGAGGAAGAGCTTACCGAGCTTATCGAGGAAAAGCGTGAGTCAGGCGTGTTCCTCTCCGTTCTTGGCTTTGGTACAGGCAACGTAAAGGACGACCGTATGGAAGCGCTTGCAGACCACGGTAACGGCAACTACTCCTACATCGACAGCGAAATGGAAGCAAAGAAGGTTCTCGTTGAAGAAATGGCAGGAACTCTCTACACCGTTGCAAAGGACGTAAAAATTCAGGTTGAGTTCAACCCCGTAAACGTAAGCGGTTATCGCCTTATCGGCTACGAAAACCGTGCACTTGCAGATGAAGATTTCCACGACGATACCAAGGACGCAGGCGAAATCGGAGCAGGTCACACAGTTACCGCACTCTACGAAATCGTGCTTAACGAAAGCGGTACATCAATCCCCGAAGCTGAGCTGAAATATCAGCAGAATACTGCAACAGGCAATAAAAACGAGCTTCTCACAGTGTCCCTCCGATATAAGCAGCCTGACGAGGACGAAAGCAAGCTTCTTGCAGTACCTGTTACAGATGAGGTCTACACAAAGAAAATGCCTGAAAACCTCACCTTTGCCGCAGCAGTAGCCGAGTTTGGTATGGTGCTCAGAAACAGCGAGTTCAAGGGCAGTGCAAGCTGTGAGCAAATCCTCGACCTCCTCGAAGATTACGACTACAGAAGCGACGATTACAAAACTGAATTTGTCTACCTCGTAAGAACAATGGATAAGCGTGGTTATTAATAGAAAAAAGGGTTCGTAAAGAACCCTTTTTTATTTTGTCTTGTGCAAATTATAAAGCTGTGCAAGCCTGTTCCAAGTTCTGTAATCAACATCACCCGTCTGTTCCTCACCTGCAATTTCCTGCAAATGCCTTACAGCGTCAGCGGTTTTCTCGCCGTAAACCCCGTCCATATCAAGCAGGGGAAGGTTCGCATACCTCGAAAAAACCGTGTTCAGCATAGCCTGCAAAATGTAAATGTCAAACCCCGTTTCGCCTTGCTTCAAATTCTCGTCAGCATTGATAATCGGCAGAATTGAAATCAACTCCGCATAATATTCCTCCGTCTGCAAGTAAACCTCGTAAAGCTTCTCCCACGTTTCACGGTCAACCTTTCCCGTCACAGGCAAACCATATTCACGCTGAAATTTTTGGATAGCGTCCTCTGTACGCTCATCATAAACCCCACTCGGAACAACCAGCGGAATGTTCTCATTGTCACGGGCAACCCTCCGCAGATAGTTTTGCAGCTCAAAAATGTGCCCCTTCTTATCCTCATCTGTGTAAGCCATAATCTCACCTCACTCAATTACATAGCCGGGGTATTGCCCAGGCTGTTTTTCGTAGCCAAACCGCAAATCCGAGTAAACATCGGAAATAGCGTCCCATACTCCTGCACTTACCGACCCAGTGACAGGGTAGCCGAACTGTCTCTGAAAAGCCGAAACTGCATTTCTTGTAACAGGACCGAAATACCCCGTTGCCGTAACCGTCGGAATTGACGGATAACTTCGTGCAATGTAGGAAAGATATTCCTGCAAAACACGCACATATTCGCTTGTAATACCCTCTGTCAGTACCGTCCCCGGGAACAGCACCGCATTTTCTCCCTCAATGTTAATGGGTACGTTTTCCACAATCCCCGCATAAGCACGGTAAATGTCGTCCCACGTCCTCTCGTCAACCTCTCCCGTCATCGGCAAACCGAATACCTGCTGAAAAGACCGTACCGAAGCCGCCGTTGCTTCATCATAAGTCCCTGTCTGTTCAACAGGCGTCACATCCTTGTAGTACGCACCGATAACCTGCAAATAATACTGAATGTACTCCGTCGGCAGCCCCGTTGCACCAATCCCGATTGGCAAATCAAACTGCTTTGGCAGTTCACCGAGAGTTAACCCCTCAGAATTAAGCTGTGCAAGCTTTTTCACGCTGGTGTAAATGTAATTTATCCTGTACCACGTTGCCTTGTCAACAACACCCGTCTGGGGCAGGTTGAAAATTCTCTGAAACTGTCTTACAGCGTCAGCCGTCTTTACATCATAAGTAAAATCCGTAGGATAAATCTTCGGAATAGCAGGGTAATTCGCCGCAATCCTGTTCAGCTGAATTTCAAGTCGATTAACGTCCGTGCCGCCCGACCCGATAGTAAGGGGTTCTCCCGGGTAGCTGGGAACATTACTTCGGACGGGAGCATTTTCCACAATATTTATGTCATCGCCGTAATAATAGGTCAGAATACTGTATGGTACAAATCCCTGCTTTGCAAGGTCAACGCTGCCCCATTGGTAAAGTCCGTCACAGGTAACCTCAACGCCGTCACAGTAGGTTGCATAAAACGGCTCAATATTGCCTTGACGAACAAGATAATCATTGAAAATATCATCAACAATACGGCTTATCGGTTCAAAAATATCACGGTTTTCCACAAAGGAGTGGTCGTACTGAATTGAGTTGGTGATGTCAAAATTGTAGCCCTGTGACGGATACCATTCCGTGTAAATCCTGTTCAGCGTGTAGGAAATAATCGCGTAAATATTGGCACGGAGTGCACTTTCAGGCCACGTCGGGTAAAGCTCGCTTGAAGCAACATTCTTGATGTAATCGGGAAAGCTTACAGTAACATTTCTCGCACTTGTGTTGTTGGGTCTGCCTAAATGTACAGTTACCGTTTCAGGAATGTAAGGTGTACCATTAGCCATTCATTGCACCTCCGTCAGGACGTTTCGTGCCTTGCAGCTCATTTTCCGCAAGCGGAATAAGTGCAACAGGCTGAATGGATTTGACCGTGTCAAAAATCGGCACAGTTACCTCAGGCACTGTGTAAAAGCCCTTCTTGTACACCGTCACATTGTATTCGCTGAACGGTCTTTCTGCAGGGTCAGGTGCTTCTGAAAATTCCGCAAGTGGAGCAGGCAGGGGAATAACGTCCGTTGCACCGCTCCTGTCGGTAAGTTTCATAGTCACAAGATAGCTTTGTCCGCCCAATTCCTGCGTAACGATAACCGCCGCCTTTGAAACAGGTACAGCCCCATCACCCGTTGTAACTTCAACCTGTAAGTACCCCGTACCTTTCATATCAATAACAGGCACATCGCCGTTATCATCATCCTCGAAAAGCTCCTCAAAATCCGAGTCATTGTCAGGGTAGTCAATATCAGGAATGATGTCCTCCACATAGTCTTCCAAATCCTCCAGCGGCTCAGGAGCGTCATAGTTGTAATTGCCCTGATTATGCGGCAAATCCTCAGCAGGCTCAAATCTCGGGTCGGATGTTATTGTTGCAATTGTTTGTGCGGCAGTTTCCGCCTGCATAATTTCCTCAGCAGATGGAAACTTGCTTTTTTCTGTATGAGTCTTAACAACCTCTGACGCACCCTTTCCGTAATTTTTCGGAATGTCAGGCATAGGCGGTCTCATAAGCTGTTCAGTAGCTTTAGCAGGTTCGTTGGCAGATTTTTTTTCCTCAGTATTTGCCTTGACCCCAACTGCAGGCAATTTCTTTTCTGTATCTTCCGAAATGACAGGAACAACCTTTGAAGCAGAAACAGCTGCCGCTTTTTTGTTGCTTTTGTAAAGCCGCATCATTTCTTCCTTGTATTTCTCTGCCATATTATCAAGCTTGTTTTGATTCTGCATAAAATCCCTCCATATAGCGTTTGTAAAAGAATATTCACCACACTGCAAAAAAATTCCTTGTTCCACTTGATTTTAGCACTGTTTTGCGGTAAAATATAATATGTATAAGTATTTTGTTTTTGGAGGTAATTTATGGCAAATTTTAATCTTGCAGCAATTTTCACAGACCATATGGTCTTGCAGAGAAATAAAAATATAACCGTTTGGGGCAGTGCCTATAACGGTACCGAAATAACAGTTGAGCTTAACGGAAGCAAGGTTACCGCAGTAACCGATGAGGGCAGATGGAAAGCCGTACTTCCTCCTATGGAAGCAGGAGGACCATACGAGTTGAAAGCAACCGATAACAGCGGTGCGGAAATTGTTTTTCACGATGTAATGATAGGTGAGGTATGGCTTGCAGGCGGTCAGTCAAATATGGAGCTGGAATTGCAGAATTCCCTTAACGGAAAGGAAGTCCTTGCCGATATCAAGGACGTGAACGTCCGCTTCTATTATACGCAGAAAATCTCTTACATAGATGAATATTTCAATTTCGCAGAGCGTAACAATTGCTGGACAATTGCAGCACCCGATACAGCACAGGCTTATTCGGCAGTTGGCTATTATTACGCAAAAGCACTATCTGAAAGGCTTGGAGTAACAGTCGGCGTAATCGGCTGTAACTGGGGCGGTACATCCGCTTCTGCCTGGATGAGCAGAGAGCTTCTCGAAAAGGACGTTGACACAAAAACATACATTGATGAGTACGATGCCGCTATGGACGGCAAAACCTTTGAGCAGTATTGCAAGGAACGCAAGGAATTCTTTGAATGGGAAAAGGAATGGCAGCCTAAAATCGGCGAATTCTACGCAAAAAATCCCGAAGGCACTTGGGACGAAGCACAGGCTTATGCAGGACCATCCCGCTGGCCAGAGCCAATGGGACCCAAATCCCCATTCCGTCCTGCTGGCGTTTACGAAACAATGCTGAAACGTGTCTGCCCATATACAGTTGCAGGATTTATCTACTATCAGGGCGAAAGCGACGACCATAAACCGCAGACATACTATAAGCTTCTTAAGCTTCTTATTGAGCAGTGGCGAAGCGATTGGGAGGACGACAGCCTCGCATTTATGCTTGTTCAGCTGCCAATGTTCCTCAACCGAGGTGAAGAAGACCACAAACGCTGGTGCTATATTCGTGAAGCACAGATGCGTGTCCACGAAACAACAAAGAATACAGGTATTGCAGTAATTCTCGATAAGGGCGAGTACGGCAATATTCACCCCGTTGATAAACAGCCTGTGGGTGAAAGACTTGCTTTGCAGGCACTCTACCACACCTACGGAACAATCCCCGCAAATGAAGCTTACGGACCGTTATACAAATCCTGTGACTATGTTGAAGGCGGTATGCTTGTTTCCTTTGACTATGCCTGGGACGGTATCGAGCTTTGCGGCGAAAAGCCAATCGGTTTTGAAATTGCAGGTGCAGATAAGAAATACGTTGAAGCGGATGCCGAAATCCGCGGCGATAAGATTTTCGTCAAGTCCGATAAGGTTGCAAATCCCGTTTACCTCCGTTACAACTGGACAAATTACGGCGAAGTAACGCTTTTCGGCAGAAACGGAATTCCCGTTGCACCATTCAGAACAAGCAGAAATGACGAATAAAGGAGATTACAATGAAGCTTTCATCACTTTTTAACAGCGATAAAACAATTCTGTCCTTTGAGGTGTTCCCACCTAAAAAGACAAGCCCGATAGAAACGGTCTACAGCACCCTTGCCGAACTGAAAGAGCTTAACCCTGCCTTTATCAGCGTAACCTATGGTGCAGGAGGCAATGCCGCAGATACAACAACCTGTGACATCGCCGCATATATCCAGCGTGAGCTGGGCATTCCCTCAGCAGCACATCTTACCTGCGTCTACAGCACAAAGGAAGGCGTCCTTACTCAGCTTGAGCAGTTCAGGGAAAGAGGAGTGGAAAACATTCTCGCACTCCGCGGTGACGTAAACCCCGAAATTCCACGTCTGCACGAGTTTGAGTACGCAAGCGACCTGACAAGGTTTATCAAGGAAAACGGCGATTTCCACGTTTCGGGTGCGTGCTATCCTGAGTGCCACCTCGAAGCAGCTTCTCTTGCGGAGGATATCAAGCACCTCAAAATCAAAGTCGAAGCAGGTGCGGAGCACCTTATGTCACAGCTTTTCTTCGACAACGACACCTTCCATCGTTTCCGTGAAATGGCGGATATCGCAGGCATCAACGTGCCAATCGAAGCAGGAATTATGCCTGTTGTGAATAAAAAGCAGATTGAACGAATGGTGTCAATGTGCGGAGCAAGCCTGCCGCCGAAGTTTGCAAAGATGATGCAGAGATATGAGCATAACCCCGAAGCACTCCGCGACGCAGGTATCGCATACGCAGTTGACCAGATAGTTGACCTTATCTCCAACGGCGTTGACGGTATCCACCTCTATACAATGAACAATCCGTATGTTGCACGAAAAATCAGTGAAGCAGTGAGGTCACTCCTGTGATTATCACATCAATTAACCGCACGGAAGCATTCCGATATCTCGGAATAAAAAGCACACCCGACAACGCAACCTTGCAATTTGCTGACGAATGTGAGAAAATGCTGCTTGCAGAAATGACTCCCAAATTCTTTTGGACATATGCAGCAATTTCCAAACACTCCGACAATTCAGTCAAGCTGTCAGGGTACACGCTTTCACTTACGGGAAACGACATAGCTGTGCATCTTGACGGTTGCTGCGGTGTCGTTCTTCTTGCAGCAACTCTCGGAAGCAGCGTCGATATGCTTCTGAGAAAAACGCAGACTCAGGATATGGCAAAAGCCGTAATTCTCGACGCAATGGCTTCCTCCGCAATCGAACAGGTCTGTGACGAAGCCGAAAAGGAAATTTCATCACGGCTTGAAAACAAGCACTTAATATGGAGATTTTCTCCCGGGTACGGTGACTTTCCGATTGAAGTGCAAAAGGATTTTTTAACAGCACTCAATGCACAAAAAGTCATTGGCTTGTGTGCAAATTCAAACGGAATTCTTACTCCGACAAAATCTGTAACCGCAGTAATCGGCGTGCACGAAAAGTCAGTGCAGAATAAAAAACACAGCTGTGAAAGCTGTAATATGCGTGACCGCTGTAACTATCGAAAAACAGGAGGAACCTGTCAATGAAAAAGGAAAAATTCTATAAATTGCTGTCGGAAAACGAGTTCGTTTTCCTTGACGGTGCAATGGGAACAATGCTACAGGCGAAAGGTCTCGAAACAGGCGGCGTGCCCGAACTTCTCAACCTTACCAAGCCTGAGTGGCTTACCGAAATTCACAGTGCCTACGTTTCCGCAGGCTCACAGCTTGTGTACGCAAACACGTTCGGTGCAAACCGCTATAAGCTTGCTGAAACAGGCAAATCCGTAGCCGAAATTATCCCCGCCGCAATTGCAAACGCAAAAAATGCAGTAGGGGACAAGGCTCTCGTTGCCCTCGATATCGGACCAATCGGACAGCTTCTCGAACCGACAGGCACTCTTTCTTTTGAGGAAGCCTACGACATTTTCCGTGAGCAGATTGAAGCAGGCAAGGAAGCCGACGTTGTTGTTTTCGAAACAATGACCGACCTCTATGAACTTAAAGCCGCAGTCCTCGCCGCAAAGGAAAACTGCGACCTGCCTATAATCTGCACAATGACATTCGAGCAGAATATGCGTACCTTTACAGGCTGTGCAATCTCCTCAATGGCAATCACCCTCGAAGGACTCGGTGTCGACGCAATCGGCGTAAACTGTTCCCTCGGACCAAGAGAGCTTGAGCCTGTTGTTGCCGAGCTTTCCAAGTGGACAACCCTGCCAATCGTTGTAAAAGCAAACGCAGGTCTGCCCGACCCTGTAACAAATACATACGATATAACCCCCGAAGAATTTGCCGAAAGCTATGTGAACCTCGTAAAATACGGCGTAAAGCTTGTTGGCGGCTGCTGCGGAACAAACCCCGATTTTATCCGTGCAGTTGTGAAAAAGCTTGACGGTATGAAGTACACCAGACCAGAAGTGCAGCTTGAAGCCGCAGTTTGTACACCTGCAAAAACTGTCGAAATCAACCAGCCGAGAATTATCGGCGAGCGTATCAACCCGACAGGCAAAAAGCTGTTTAAGGAAGCACTGAAAAGGGGAGATATCGACTATATCCTAAATCAGGCTATCCAGCAGATTGAAGCAGGTGCGGATATTCTCGACGTAAATGTAGGTCTGCCCGATATCGACGAAAAGGAAATGATGGTCAAGGTTGTCAAGGCAATCCAGTCCGTAACAGATTTGCCTTTGCAGCTTGACTCAACACGTCCCGACGTTCTTGAAGCCGCACTCCGTATTTACAACGGCAAGCCAATCGTCAACTCTGTAAACGGAGAAGAAGGCTCACTCGAAGCAATTCTCCCTCTCGTTAAGAAGTACGGTGCCGCAGTTGTGGGACTTACCCTCGATGAAGGCGGTATCCCGAAAACAGCCGACGGACGCTTTGCAATTGCCGAAAAAATTCTCGACCGTGCACAGAAAATCGGTATCCCTAAGCGTGATGTTTTCATCGACTGCCTGACCCTGACCGCATCTGCCGAGCAGAAAGCCGTTATGGAAACAATCAACGCCCTCCATAGAGTAAAAACTGACCTCGGACTGAAAACCGTCCTCGGTGTTTCTAATATCTCATTCGGTCTGCCAAACCGTGAGCTTGTTAATTGCAACTTCCTGCAAATGGCACTCACAAACGGTCTTGACTTGCCGATTATCAACCCTAACGCCACACTTATGACAGGTGCAGTCCGTGCATATAAACTGCTGACAAACATCGACGAAAACGCAAGCGAGTTTATCGCCGCTTATGCCGAAAGCAGTATGACAACCTCAATGAGCAGCACCACAGCCGCACCTGTCCAGCAGAAAAGCGGAGTAACCGACCTGCCAACAGCAATCGCAAACGGACTTAAATCCGAGGGTGCAAAAATTACCGAGGAACTGCTTAAAACCCACGATACAATGGACATCGTTGACAATATGCTTATCCCCGCACTTGACAAAGCAGGTGCAGAGTTTGAACAAGGCAAAATCTTCCTGCCACAGCTTATTATGGCGGCAAACGTCGCACAAGCCGCATTTGAGGTAATCAAATCCCATATGTCCGCAGGCGGCGAAACTGTCAGCAAGGGCAAGGTTGTACTTGCAACCGTAAAGGGAGATATCCACGATATCGGCAAGAACATCGTCAAGGTGCTCCTTGAAAATTACGGCTTTGACGTAATCGACCTTGGTAAGGACGTTCCACCCGAAACAGTTGTTGAAGCGGCTGTTTCCCACGGCGTAAAGCTTGTTGGTCTGTCTGCACTTATGACCACAACCCTCGGCGCAATGGAGGACACAATCAAGCTTCTTCACGAAAAGAACGTCCCCTGCAAAATCGTAGTTGGCGGAGCAGTTCTTACCCCCGAATATGCCGAAAAAATCGGAGCAGACTACTATGCAAAGGACGCAAAGGAAACAGTTGATATCGCCAAGAAGATTTATGCGGAGTAAGTCAGCATCAAGGAGTCAAATAATATGAATGAATATTTTAAGAAATACGAACTTATATCCTTTGTGCTTTTCCTTATCTCCTGTACTGCCGTTTTTGCTGATGGCTTATTAATGCTGTTTAGGGGATTATATTTAATAGGCGGTGTAGCTATAATTGTTTTTACAATAAAGGCTGTGGCAATCTTGAACAAATCAAAGGTCAAAAAGGTATTGCTTGTTATTGCTCAATTAGTTGGATATGTTATTTTGTATATACTTTGGTTAATTATTTATTTGAGTTTCTTTTGGACAGGCGTTTTTGGACCTGGATAACATTAAAAAATGGGTACTCTTTTCAGAGTACCCATAAATTTTATCCAAACAAATCCACATCGGAAATATTACTGCTGTTTTTGCCCTGCTGAACCTTCATCATTTTCTCATAAGCACGGTCGGAATTTTCCTCACGTTCATTAGCCGCCGCTTCTTCATATTCCGCAAGATTAGGAGCAAGATGTCCCAAACTTTGTGCAACTTCGTCACGCAAATCCTCGGGAACATCGCTTACCTCCTTGACAGTTTCACGCTCATAAGCAGTAAGCTGTTTTTCTTCCTCAGTAACCGCCATACCCTCCGTGAAAATTTCATCCATATCCTCCGAAGGTTCCAACGGTGCAATGAAACGTTTTCCGTGCACCTCCTCATAAACAACGGGCTCATCGGCAAGTATTTCATCCGTACCCATTTCATCCATTGCAGCAAAGCTTGCATCATCAAGTGAAGCGTCAAACATAGGGTATCCGGGTAACTCTTTAATTTCAACAAGAGCCGAAATATCGTGTGCAGCTCTGAAAACGGTAAGTGCAGAAACAACATAAGCAAGCAAAGCAAAAATAGAAATTGCTTCTCCTCCCGTTATAGCTGTAACGCCTGCAACAAGTGCCAGCGGAACAGAAAACAGACAAAACTTCGGACGTCTTGCATAGCAGCCGATAAGCGAAAGCAGCGAAAACGGAATTCCGGTTGCAAAGAAAACAGCCATAGCCGCAGGTGAATACATTATGCTGAGAAATCCCAGAATAAACGCAGCACTTATAATAGCTGTACCGAACGAAACAGAAAACCTGTAATTCAGAAATCGTTTGTGACCCTTTTCATAATGTGCAAGGGGCATTTCGGGGTTAAAAATAATTTCTTCGTTGTTCATAATAACCTCCGTAGAATTTGATTACATTAATTATACCATATTATTCACATTAATGCAACAAAAATCCCCGTATCAAAGGTGTATAGTGATACAGAAGTAATCACAAACACCATATAAAACTTAATACAGCGGATTATGTAAACAGGCACACGGAAATCAACCGTGTGCCTGTTTTATATTATTCTCTGTTTTTAAGTACCTCTGCTGGTGTGATTTTCTTTATTTTTCTTACAAGCACCGTGCTTACAACGAAATAGAAAATCATTATTCCTGCAAAAATCAAAGCATACATATACCACGGGAAATGCAGATTCAATCCGCAGGCATTCTGTGCCAAAAATGTCGGATAAACCGAGTCCATAATCACCTTTGCAAGTGGTATCGTTATTACTACACCTATCGCAACGGTTACAGCATTTCCGTTAAGATAGAGCTTTCGGATTTCATTTGTTCTGAAACCGAAAATCTTTACAAGAGATATACCGAATGACGCACGGTCAATCATTACATTCATCATAAGATACATCACTACGCAGAAAATGATAATCGACATTGCTATCATCATTGTAAACATTCCTCTCATCTGGTCAACGAAAACCGATGCCGATTTTTCTATATCTGCCTTTGTTGTAACGGAGTAGACTCTTCCCTCGTCAATGTCAAGCTCTTCGTCGGAAAGGAGCATATTGTAGTAATCATCGTCTTTTCCGAAAAGCTCGCGCATACTGTCAATATCCATAAAAACAGAAAGTCCTACCGAATAATCAGCTATTCCATCAATGGTGAAAGCGTAGTCCATATCGTTTGCAGTATCGCTTAAAATCAGCTTGTCACCGACGGAAAGGTTGTATTTCTGTGCTGTAGATGATGCAGCAATAACGCTGTTTCTGCCCTTTTGCGGCTTTGCGGAATAATACCTGTTATCACTGTCAATGCCGATGATATTCACATCGAGAGTGTAGCCCATATATGTGTTAGAAAGGCTCTCGACATAACACGCTTCGGCATTTTCGGGAGCAGTCTTTTCGGGGTATTTCAGATTATACATATATGAGTATTTTGTATCTTCCGCATTTTCATTCTTAATATTGTTACAAAGTACATAGCAGTCCATACCGAGCATAAATATCAGAAGGCAGATAAACATTCCGAAAACTACGGTGATTCCAGTTCTTGCTTCACGAAGCGTCTGACGTATCTGAAAACGCTTGATAAAGCCCATATTGTTAAGATTTATTTTACTGCGGTGTGAAACATTTTGCTCGTTTTTAATAAGGGATAAAGCTGTCTTTGAAAGACGTTTGCTTATAACGATATAGTTTACGATTGCCGAAATTACAGGCGGCATTACAACCGCATAAATTATCAAATAAAGAGGATATAACGGTGCAAGGTCGGGAATAGAAAAATAGTTATAGCTGTCTGCCATCTGCCACTCTATACCAAAATTGCTAAAACCAAGACCCGAGCCTATAAGTCCGCCCACAAAACAGATAATTGTAGGCAGGGTTATGTAGTGACGGATAAGGTCTTTTTTCTTTGCCCCAAGAGCGTACAATGCTCCTATAACACTGCTTTCACGCTGAATCTGATGAATTACAAAAACGGAAATAACATAGGCGAAAAGTATCAGCACAACAACTCCTGCAAGAAGTCCCACGGACTTGTTTGTTTCAAGGTCGATAGCTGCCGCAAGAATACGGGGATTTTCATTTGCAGGGATAAACGTCATAAGGTTGTCTATGTCAATCTCAAAAACCTCGTCAAGCAGCTTGTCGGTTTCTTCTTTGAGTTCAAGCGTTCCGTCATATAATTCAACAGAGCCGTCATATGCTTTTGTTACACCGTCTGTATACTTCTTTACACCGTCAGAATATTCCCTTACTCCGTCAAGCGAAGCTTTTACGTCAGCAAATACCGTTATACCGGTAAGTGAATAATAATTGTCAAGCACCTCGGAATAGTTTTCTTCGGTAAGCGTTTCCGTCATTCCCGCCGCCGCAAGTGTTCCATTTGCGTGAGCAAGAAATACACTGAAAATTTCGTCCGTACCATCATTCAGCTCAGTGTTATTTTTGTTAAGCTCTCCAATGCCCTCAGAAAGCTCCTTTGCACCGTCACAAAGGTCATTTATTCCATTCTGCAAATCCTCTTTTCTTCCAAGAGTTTCATCAAGCATTTCACGGAAATATTCGTCCTCAACCTCGGTATAATCAAATTCAAGTGCCTTGATTTTCTCTTTCAGTTCGTCGTGTGTAAGCTTATCATTAAGGCGGTACGCATAGCAGTAATCTTCCACGACGGGGTTTATTTCAAGAATTTCATCATACTGTTCAGCGGTCACGAATACAAGACCAAAAAGACTGCTTTCAACCGCTGTGTCGGAAAGCTTATTCATAGGGCTGTCATATTCGGGAACAGTTCCTATACCTGTTACAATAATAGTTTCTCCACCGATTTCAATGCTGTCATCAATAGAAATTCCGTGTTCCTCGCTGTATCTTTTTTCGATTACAGCTTCACCTGTTTTTGTAGGGAGAACGCCACTATCAAGATGAATCAGATTGATTTCCTCACGTACTTTCATAAGGCGTAGGGTTGAGCCGCCCATATCCATATCAGCGGAGAACATTTTTTCAATTGTTACTCCGCTGTGGGCAAGCTCCTTTTCCTGTTCTTCTGTAAGCGGAACAAACACGCTGAACTGCCCATCCTCGACCTTATTTTCAGTGACAAGCTCGTTTGTGCCTGTGATAATTGTTTCCGCTGCACCCACAACTGCAATTACGATAAACATTCCTGCGATAATCATAAACAGGAGTGCAAGATAGCGTGTAAAATTCGCCTTTAAATCACGAAGTATTCTTTTACTTAAAACCTTGTTCATTATAAATCCTCCAACTGAGCGGCAGGGACTCTTGTTTCATTGAGATACTCTTTTTTTACAAGTCCATCCTTGACAATTATAACCTTATGCACCATATTTTTTATGGAGTTGTTGTGAGTAACAATAAGCATTGTCGTGCCGTATTTCTCGTTGATTTTTTCAAGCAGAACAAGAATATCACGTGAAGTCTTGCTGTCAAGCGCACCTGTTGGCTCGTCGCATAATAACAGCTTTGGATTTTTCACAAGTGCTCTTGCAATAGCACATCTCTGCTGCTGACCGCCTGAAAGCTGTGAGGGGAATTTGTTCTGGTGTTCAGTAAGACCTAATGTTCCTAAAAGTTCGTCAACATCAAGCGGATTTTCTGCAAGATATTCACACACGAGAATGTTTTCACGTACCGTCAGATTCGGCACAAGGTTATAAAATTGAAAGATAAAGCCTAAATTATCACGACGGTAGTCGGAAAGCGCATCGGGCTTCAATCCGAAAATCTCCTTTCCGTCAACCTTTACAGAGCCGCTGTCCATTTCATCAAGACCGCCTATGCAGTTGAGCAGGGTAGACTTTCCGCTACCGCTTGTGCCCTGAATTACGCACATCTGCCCTTTTTCAAGCCCTGTTGTAACACCTTTC
>JAZQBN010000051.1:0-26692 GCA_045545795.1 Oscillospiraceae bacterium | reverse complement strand
ATAAATCTATCACAATTATATCTGCACAGGATGAAGAAGTTGAAGGAGATGAAATGTTTGATTTCAACTTCACAGGCAACCTCACGCTTACAGCTACTACAACATTTACCAAAGTAAATATTGGTGCAGTGAAGAATGGTGTTCCTGCTAAGTACACAATCAATGCAGGCAAGAACACACTTGCAATCTTTGATGTAGATACAAATATGCTTACATCCATCAGCAGCTCAGCTTGGGTTGGTATCTCTAATGCAAACGCTGATAAGATTAAGGCAGGCGACCTCAGTATCGGCGGGGCTGTCAATGCTATCGGCGGTATTACAGCTAAGAATGTGAAAATCATTGACAATACCAGTCTCGTTATGAAACAGGGCAGTAAGCTTGCTATCACAAGCAATGTGGAAGCAAATTCTGAAATCAGCAAGATTACAGTGAAGTTCCTTGACAAGGATGGCAACACTGCTGCACTCAAGGCAGGTTACGTTGCAGCTACAATCAAGGGCGAATACGTTGCAGACAGCATCGTTCTTGACGAGGCACACGAAGGCTTTGCTCTTGAATTTGTCAATGGCAAGCTGGTTGTTGTAAAGGCTTAATAATTCCCGAACAACTTAATTACTCCGCTTTTTCGGAGAAAAATACTTGACCGCCGCGGTTATCTGACTGCGGCGGTCAAATTATATCTGCACGGATACGGAATAGTGAGGTGAGAGTTGTATTGGTGATGTTTTCCGATGGTATCCTATTGTCAGCATTATACAAATAAATTGCAGAAAATTCACTCATATTTCCATATTGCTTAACCTGAATTATTATGGTATACTGTTAGCAAATTCAAGGAAAAGGCGGTATCAGATATGGGCAATTACAGAAACTTTGAGCTGGTTGTTTACTTTGTTGCACACGGCGTAAAGAATGTGAATGAAGCTGAGCTTCACAAGCAGATTGAGTTCTTTGAAAAGCATATGCGTATTGACAAGGTTTACCTTGAACCGTTCCGTGACGGCTGTTTTGCAAGTGAGGAACAGCTTCGCCTTTGCAAGGATATTTTTGCGGAGCACGGTATAAAGTCGCAGGGCGGTATTACTACAAGTATGCCTGACCCTGAGAATTCACACCCGAAACAGCGTTTGTTCAACGTAATGTGCTACAATGACGAGGCTATGATGAACACGCTGCAGCAGGTCTGTGAGATGAATGCCCGTGTTTTTGACGGCTTTATCATTGACGATTTCTTTTTCACGAACTGCACCTGTGAAAAGTGCAGAAGCGGAAGGGATGAATACAATGCCAAGCACGGCATTACCGACGGAAGCTGGCAGGCTTACCGCACTCATCTTATGTATGAGGCTTCAAAGAAGTATGTTATCGCTCCCGCCAAGGCTGTAAACCCCGACTGCAAAATTACAATAAAATATCCGAACTGGATGGAGTCCTATCAGGAAACGGGATATGACCCAGCTACACAGAAGGGGATTTTCGATTATATTTACACGGGCACGGAAACCCGTGACCCGATGAACACTGACCAGCACCTGCCGAGATATCTTTCCTACTCGCTTATGAAGTATATGGACAAGATGGCACCCGACCGAAACGGCGGCGGTTGGTTTGACCCGTTTGATTGCAGAATGCTTGATTACTATCTTGAACAGGCTTATCTGACAGCTTTTGCAAAGCCGAAGGAGGTTATGATGTTCTGCTTTCAGGCACTTGCCGACTCGGTAAATGTTCCTGCTCTGGGCTTTATGCTTGACAAGCTTGACTCGCTTCTTGACGGTCTGGGTGAGCCTATTGGCATACCCTGCTATGTGCCGAATGCTTCACAGGGTGAAGACAATGTTCAGGATTATCTCGGTATGAACGGTTTTCCTGTTCTTACTTCACCGAATTTTGAAGCAGACGCACCTGCTATGCTTCTGACGGCTTCCTCCGCTTATGACAAGGATATTATTGACAAGCTTGACAGGTATGTTGCAAACGGCGGAAAGGCTATCGTAACAAGCGGCTTCATCAAGGAAACCCTCGGAAAGGGAATTGAGCGTATTACATCAATCCGTGACAGAAACAGAAAAATGATTGTCAGGGATTACGCCGCTGAAATGTCCTTCCATTTCAACAGGTGGGAACGCGAAAGTGCCGCAAAGGCTGTTACTGTTCCCGTAATGGAATTCAGAAACAATGCAACGTGGGGTGCAATATGCAAGGGCATTTCCGAGGAGGAAGCCTGCACGCTGTTTGCACTTGACACCTACGGCGACGGACAGCTTTATACCCTTGTTGTTCCCGAAACATTCGCTGATATAAAGCATTACCCCGAAGCCGTGCTGAACAGAATGAGAAAGGAATTTGCCGTAAACGGCATCCGTATGGAGGGCAAGGGACAGATAAGCATTTTCGCTTATGACAATGATACTTTTGTTGTATACCCTTATGTTGACAACAACACCTATGACAGCGATATTACCGTTCACATAAAGAATGCAAGGTCTGTTGCAAGGCTTTCCGACAGCAAGGAAATTGCTCCGCTTTACGAGGAAAACGGAGAGGCGGTTTTCAGACTCCGTGCCGAGGTGGGAAGATTTGTCGGATACAGGATAAACAGATAAGAGGTTTTTATGAAATTTATTAAAGGAATAACATTTGCTCCCTTTGCACGCAGAGGTGCACTTTCATCCGCTGAGGCACGGAAAAGCCTTGACAACCTTGTTGAGCGTACAAACGCTGACTTTATTATACTTGTTCCCAACGGCTTGCAGGAGCACCCTCAGGCTGAAATGGTGGATTACAAATCCGAGGCAACAATGGGCGATGAGGAGCTGATTGCGTTTATTGAGTACGCACACTCAAAGGGACTTCGTGTTGCTTTGAAACCGACAGTAAACTGCAAAAACGGAACGTGGCGTGCACATATCAACTTTTTTGATGAGGACGTGCCCTGTGAGCCTAAGTGGGGCAACTGGTTTGCAAGCTACACGGAATTTCAGGTGCATTTTGCTGAAATTGCCGAAAAATGCGGCTGTGAGATGTTTATTGCAGGCTGTGAAATGGTGCAGGCACAACGCCGTGAGGCTGAATGCAGGAAAATGATTTCCGATATCCGTCAGCATTACAGCGGACTTGTTTCCTACAATACCGACAAGTATCAGGAACATAACGTCAAATGGTGGGACGCTGTTGATGTGATTTCATCAAGCGGCTATTACCCGATAAATGACTGGGAAAATCAGCTTGACCGCATTGAAAGGGTCGTTAAGAAGTTCGGCAAACCGTTTTTCTTTGCGGAATGTGGCTGTATGTCTGTTAAGGGCTCAAATCTTGTACCGAATGACTGGTCTGTGAGGGGCGAAATTGATATGCAGGGACAGGCTGATTGGTACAAAGCTATGTTTGAAGCCTGTGAAAAGCGTGACTGGACAGGCGGCTTTGCTGTGTGGGACTGGCGTTGGAAGCAGTATGAAAGTGCTGAAAATGACGGCGGATATGACGTTTATATGAAGCCTGCCGAAAATGTTATACGGGATTTTTACGGCAGAAAATAATTTATACTAAGTACCAATTAAAAACTATAAAAAACTTCGCATAATCTTGCATATATGGATTATGCGAAGATTTTTTGTCTATAGTTTTATTGGAGATTAGTATTAGGCAGGACAAAAGTATTTGACTTTTTACATTGTATAAAGGTGTAATTCCATACGAATAACCGCCGCAGCTGTTCAAAGCTGCGGCGGTTTGTGATGTTCTGATATCAAAATAAGCATATCAGCTTATTCATTTCCCTCACGGTACATTTCACGGAACTGAGTTGGGGTGCAGTCCTTGAATTTTCGGAATGCACGGTTAAAGGTTGTGATGCTTGAAAAGCCAACGTTCATAGCAATTTCCGTTACGGGAGTATTATCGTTTCTCAGTCGGATTTCCGCCTCTTTTATACGGCGTGCATTGAGCATATCGGAAAAAGAGGTGTTGTTTTTTGCGAAAAAACGTGACATATGGAATTTGCTGTAGCCGACAGCTTCGGAAAGACTGTCAAGCGTTACGGAATTCATATAGAACGTATCAATATAACGCTTTACAAGCTCTGTTTTTTCGTCAGTTTTATTTTCTGAGCTTTTGTTGTATTCTGAAATTTTCAGCAGAATTTCAATCAGCTTTGCATAGAGCAGAGCTTCGCAGAAGGGTGGTGCACTGTCAAAAATTTTCACCATTTCCATAATGGTTTTGTTCAGCTCCGAAACAAAGCCCCTGCTGTAATTTTCATTTATCAATACAGACTGTGAAAAAATTCCGCATACCTCGGCAAGAGCAGGATTATCCTTGAACATAGCATTATCGCAGAGCATAATAATTCGTCTGCCGTGCTGTGCTTTAAGGTTGTGAAGCTCCCCGGGAGGAATTATAAGCACATCGTTTTCCTTCAGGATATACTCCTTATCGCCGCAGACTACGGGAAAAATATTTTCCGTGGGCATAAGAATTTCTACTGCATTGTGCCAGTGCATTGAATATTCCTTATATTCGGGACTGTCATAAATCCAGAAGCAGGGCGTGCGGTTGAAAATTATATTTTCGGGTGCAGTGTTATGATTGACATTCATTGCAATTCTCCTTTTCAAAAATTGCTGACCTTGTTATATTTTAGCACGCTTTTACTGCATTTTCAATAGGTTTTGTATGAAATACAGCAAAAATTGATGTAATAACAGCAATAAATGATTAGCGGTAAGGCTGCTGCTTTAGTATAATAAATCAAAAGCAATTTGATGGGAGGAAAATTTATGAAAAAAAGCAACAGATTTACAGCAATGCTCTGCACAGTATTACTGCTTATGTCAGGCTGCGGAAAAAACGAGACTGAAAATCCAGCTGTTGAGAACGACATTACGACTGCTGTTTCAACTGAAAATGCAACTGCGACAGCAATAATTGACAGCCTTAACAATGAGCTTGTCATTGACGAGGTAAGCGGCAGCGTCTGCAAAACCGAGCGGAATTCAAACCCTATTTCGGGAAGTGTTTTCTGCGCTGACCCGACTGCTGTTGAATATGAGGGACGTCTTTATGTTTACGGCACAAACGACCACCAGCAGTCTGAGCTTGACACAACAAACGACTACGACCAGATAAATTCCCTTGTGGTTTTATCCACTGATGATATGGCAAACTGGATTTACCACGGACGAATTGAAGTGGGCGAAATTGCCCCTTGGGTAAACACTTCCTGGGCACCGTCAATTGTTTCAAGAGTTGAAGCTGACGGGCTTACACATTTCTATCTCTATTTTTCCCACAACGGAAGCGGTGTGGGTGTTCTTACTTCAACCGACCCTGTAACAGGTTGGAGTGACCCTCTCGGCAAACCGCTTGTTTATCAGAATATGCCCGGACTTGAAAATTGTCCTGCACCATTTGACCCGGGTGTCTGCATTGATGAAAACGGAATAGGCTGGCTCAGCTTCGGCGGCGGTGTCCACGCAGACGGCGGCGTAATTCACTCCTTTGTTCCGAAAATTGTAAAGCTTGGAGAGGATATGCTTTCCTTTGACAGCGAATTTGTTTCCATTGACGCACCTTATTTCTTTGAGGCAAGCGAGCTTAATTATATTGATGGTACATACTATTACACCTACTGCAACGACTGGCAGACAAGGGGTGCGGAATGGGACTACGAGGGCATTGAAAAGCCGCCTTCCTGCAGTATGGCTTACCTTACGACCAAAACTCCTCTTGACGCTGACAGCTGGGAATACAGGGGTGCATACTTCTACAATTCGGGGCAGAATGCAGATGGACAGTCAGGTATGCGCTGGGGCAACAACCACACTCATTTCTGCGAATATCAGGGCACGAACTACATTTTCCACCACACGCTTCTGCTTGAGGAATTATCAGGCGGCACGGCTGGCTTCCGCAGTATGATGGTTGATTATCTTCCTATGGATACTGCTACAGGTGAAATTCCTATCACAGCCGCAACACGCAAGGGTGTTGCACAGATAAAGCTTCTTGACCCTTATGCCGAAAACAGCGGTGCGGTTATGTTTACATCCGCTGATATCGGTTACTCTGACGGTGCAAATCCTGCGGCAAGAAGTCTTGCTGACGGTGCGTGGATTTATGTAAGGGGTGCAGATTTCGGTTACGGCGCAGAAAGCTTTACCGCTGTGGTAAAGGGCACGGGACGAGTTGAAGTACGTCTTGATGATATTGACAGCGAGGCTGCTGCTTTTATCGAGTTTGACTGCGCTGAATATACCAAGGTACGCTCAACTGATTTTGCACAGTTTGAGGGAAGAAACCACAATATTTATCTTGTATTCTCAGGTACAGATATTGAGCTTGCTTCGTGGCAGTTTGAAAAGGGCGAAGAAACTCTCCGTCCTGAGGAAGATATTTCCGCAACAGAACAGCAGTACAAAACCATTATCATTTCCGCACAGGCTGAAAATCCCGGACCAAGCCCATCAACCGTTGCAGAAATTACCAAGGACGGCGACTACTCCATAAAATCCACTGCATTTGACGCAAAGAGCGATATGCTCAACCTCGGCTTTATTGATGATAAAAATGCGACGTACAAAATGTATGTGAAGTCTTTAGGCTTTGAAACTGAAAACGGTATTATTGAAGTTCCCGTTGATGTTGAGCTTGACCCTTCAAGCGGTACGGCAAACGGACTCGAAAACGGCTGGAAGGGTGCTGAAATCGGCTCACTTATTTACGGTACGGAGGACTGCGGAATTTATGCTGCTGAAACCGAAATTGACTGGATAGGCTACCGACTTGCACTTATGGTAAACGGCGAGGAAGTTCCGTTCACATCGGTAACCTATAACGTTACAATCAGCGGACTTACGTTTGAATAAGGGAAGGAAAATTTATGGCAAATCCATTTTTACCGAACTGGGAATACATTCCCGACGGCGAGCCGAGAGTGTTCGGAGACAGAGTTTATATTTACGGCTCACACGATAATGCAGGCTCGGACAGCTTCTGCGATTACAAACTGAAGGTATGGTCTGCACCTGTGGACGACCTTAACAACTGGGTGTGTCACGGTGACATTTTCCACACCCGTCCCGACCGTGACCACCCAACTGATACCAACTGGACGGATTACCCACTTTACGCTCCCGATGTTGTCGAAAAGGACGGCAAATATTATCTTTACTGCTATATTCTGTGGAACAAGGGCTGTGTTGCCGTAAGCGACAAGCCTGAAGGCCCGTTCAAGCTACTTTCGCAATATAAGTACGACCTGCCCGATAATCTCGTCGAGGACGGCGTATTTGTTGACCCTGGGGTACTGGTTGACGATGACGGACGTGTATATATTTACTGCGGATTTGAAAAATCCTATATGGCAGAGCTGAAAAGCAATATGTACGAGGTAATCAGCGACAGCTACATACCTGACATAATTCCTGCCGACAAGAATGATGAAAAGGGATTTTTTGAAGCCTGTTCAATGCGTAAAGTCGGCAGCACATACTACCTTATCTACTCACCCAACAAGGGCAACAGACTTGAATATATGACCTCAGACTCTCCCTGCGGACCATTCACATACAGGGGAACAATTATTGACAACGGCATTGATTATCCTGCTGGAAACAATCACGGCTCAATCTGCTGTATAAACGGACAGTGGTACATCTTCTATCACAGAATGACCAACGCAACTATCACGTCAAGACGTGCCTGCGTTGAGAAAATCGAGATACTCCCTGACGGCACAATTCCGCAGGTTGAAATGACCTCTCTCGGCTTTGAGGACGCACTCAATCCGTACAGAATTACAAATGCAGACATTGCCTGTGTACTCAAAGGCGGCTGTTTTATTACTGAGCTTGATTGCTTCACAAGGGTTATAACAGGCATAAAGCCTGAATGTGTCATAGGCTACAAGTATTTTGATTTCGGAGAGGATTACAGCTCAAAGACTATGGAATTTGCCGCAAAGGTAAACGGCTCAGGCTGCAATGCCACAATCAGAATTCTGATTGACGGCGAGGACGGCGAAGAAATCGGAAAATGTGTCATCGGTGCGGCAAGCGGCACCTATACGGCTGTTGTAAAAAACGTGACAGGCAGACATTCCGTGTTCTTTAAAATTGAGCATAATTACACGGGCTGGTTTGTGGACTGGTACAAGGAAAGATATCTTTTTGAGCTTGAAGGCTTTGTTTTTATGAAATAAGCAGTAAATTGCAATACAGCTGCAATTTACTGCAAATAAATGATAAAAACAACATCATTATTGCACTGTTGACCTCAAAAATGTGATAAAGTGTAATTACAGTAAACGGAAAAACATTTTTGAGAAGGAGTGTTTATATGAAGAATTTTAAGAGAGTAACCGCTATGATTTCCGCAATTGCAATGCTGAGTACATTTACAGCCTGCAGCACAGATGACGGAATTGCAAGCGAAGCAGAGGTAACAAGTGCAACTACCGCACCAAAGCAGCTCAGTGAAGAAGAACAGGCAGCTGTACAGGAAGTAGAAATCACTGATGAAAAGCTTGAAAACGGTACTGTAAAATGGCTTGCTACATACGATATCAACCCTGACAAGGGCAAGCCGAAGCTTTTTGCTCTTGAACTTTTTGAAACAAAGTACGGCGGAAAGATTGAGTATATTCCAACAACATGGGAAAACCGCTACAACGACCTTTCCACAATGGTTCTGGGCGGAAGTGCTCCCGACCTTTTCCCTGCACAGGAATTCGATACATTCCCAAGCAAGGTTGTTGACGGAATGTTCCAGCCGTTTGATGATTATCTTGATTTTGAGGACACATCACTTTGGACAGAGGGTGCGAAAAAGCTTGCGGACGCACACGTTATGGGCGGCAAGCACTACGTTGCTCCCGTAAATACAGACTCCAAGTGTCTTATGATTTACAATAAGAAAACAATGGAAGAAAACGGACTTACCGACCCTGCGGAGCTTCTTGCAGAGGGTAACTGGACATGGGATACCTTCCGTGAAATGTGCCTTGAATACTGCGACCGTGAAGCTGACCAGTTTGCTTATGACAGCTGGTATTTTGAAACACAGTTTGTACTTACAACCGGTGTTGCACCGATTGCAATGGAAAACGGTCTTGTAAAGAACAATATCGACAGTGCTGAGCTTGAGCGTGCCGAGAACTTTATGTATGAGCTGAAAAAGGCTGACCTGCCGCTTCCTAAGGCAGAGTTCAACTGGACAGAGCAGCCTCAGCGTATTGCAGAAGGCAAGACACTTTTCTGGCCTTGTGCAACCTGGGCACTCTGGGAAGCTGACCTTTCCAAGTTTGGTGAACCCGATGAGATTATGTTTGTTCCGATGCCTCGTGACCCTGCTGCTGACGAGTATTATCTCCCTGCAAATATGGACGCATACGCACTTTGTAAGGGTGCAGAAAACCCTGAGGGTGCAGCAGCATTTATCAAGTGCAAGCTTATTGCTGAAAAGGATGAAAGTGCACTTGCAATTACAGAAAATCAGTACCGTGAGGACTACGGCTGGACAGACGAAATGTTTGAGATGTGGTACAAGGTAAGAGAGCTTACCGACGCTAACCCTGTTGTAAGCCTCCATATGGGTCTTCCTTCCGAGGTTGCTGCAATCGTTGACGACTCTATCAAGCAGGCTTCCTTCAGCGGTAAGGACTGGAATGTCACACGAGAGGAAATCAGCGGTCTTACACAGACAACAGTTGATGAACTCAACAGTGTAATTGAAGAGAAATTTTCCTGATTAATAATCCTCATAATTTTCCTTCTGATACCCCCGTTTCATTGTGAAGCGGGGGTATCGCTCTGTTATTTGAAATGTAAAAGCGGAATGGGAAACCTGCGACAGTTTCTCATTCCGCTTTTTAATCACAAGCATTTCAGCAGCTCATCACGAATACCGTCAAGCCTTGTGTCTGACAGCCCGAAGTCCATTTCCTTGTAGCTCCAGGCACTTCTTGCTATACCGTATTTTTCGAATATGCCGTTTATACATCTGAACCATTTAAGCGTATCCTCGGGTGAAACTTTGTCAATGACGCCGTATTCGCCGCAATAAAGTGACGTACCGTTCTTATTTGCCGTTTCAATTGCCGAAGCAAAAAAATTCTCAAAATATTCGGGAGTAACTCCGCTTTCCTCGAAAGCAACACGTTCTTCAGGGTCAATCATATTTGTCCAGTAAGCACCCTGATGAGTAAATTTCAGCGGATCGTAGCTATGGAAGTTGTATACTACCTTATCGTCATAAGGCTTGTCAAGGTCTTTTACAGCTTCGGCACTGTTGTTCCAGTAGCTGCCTACAAGGATAATCGTATCGGGTGCGTATACTCTTATTCTTTTAATACACTTTTCAGCAATACTGTTCCACTTCTCGCTGTATGTCTTGTCTGTAACCTCATTCAGCAGTTCAAAAGCAATGCTGTCGGGACGGTTTCCGTATCGGAGTGCGAATTTCTCCCACAGCCTGTAAAATCGTTCCTGCAAATCTTCGCTGTCAAAAAAGCCGCTTTCGTTTTCACCGTAATAATCGAATGAAAAGCCTGCCGTTTTGTGCAGGTCAAGAACAGCATTAAGTCCGTACTTGCCGCAAAGCTCAAATACACGGTCAATTCTTTCAAACCCGTCATTTTTATATGTCCCGTCAGTGTTTTCAAAAATATTGTAATCAACAGGTATTCTGACGTGGTCAAGTCTCCAATGGCTTATTTCTTCAAAATCTTTTTCGGTAATAAAATTGTTCAGCCTTTCTTCGCTGTAATCGCACTGAGAAAACCACCCTCCCAGATTTATACCCTTGTAAAAGCCTTTTTCCTTTAAGTTCACCATAACATCACCATTCCTTTCGGGATTTATGCTTTTAATATAGCATATCCCCGAGATTGCAGGTGTCATAATTATGCTTGTTATATCAAAAATATGCTGCAAAAACAACCACATATATTTGACAATAACAGCAAATTTATGATATTATTGTTTTATTAAAAGTGTTATAATTATGTCATAACAACAATAGGAGGGTTCAATATGAAAAAAATAAATGCCATTACAGCAATACTTTTGTCAGCGGTAATGCTGACAGCCTGCACAAATGCGAAAAATGAAACAGTGAATGAAGCTTCTGCGGCTGAAACAATCGCTTCTGAGACTGTTGATGACGGCTCTGTTTATGCCGAATTCACAAGCGGAATGCCGTCAGGCTGGGAATGTGCAGACGGCTGGACAAACGGAAGTATGTTCAACGTAACCTGGAGAAAAAGCAACGTTACCTTCAAGGACGGAAAAATGCAGCTGATAATTGACAAGGATTTGCTTGAAACAGATGGTATCCCGTATGCGGGCGGCGAATTCAGAAGCAGCGGCTTTTACGGTTACGGACGTTATGAGGTGTCGATGAAGGCAATAAAGAATGACGGCGTTGTATCCTCCTTTTTTACATATACAGGTCCTTCCGACGGCAACCCGTGGGACGAAATCGACATTGAAATTCTCGGAAAGGATACCACAAAAGTGCAGTTCAATTATTTCACCGACAGTCAGGGCAATCACGAATATATGCACGACCTTGGCTTTGATGCGGCAGAGGATTTTCACACCTACGCATTTGAATGGCACAAGGACAGAATTGTCTGGTTTGTTGACGGTGCTGAGGTGTACAGTGCTGCGGAAAATATTCCTGTTACCGAAAGCAAGATTATGATGAATGCGTGGTGCGGAAAGGGTGTTGACGGCTGGCTCAATGCTTTTGATGATACAAATATGCCGCTTACCGCAGAGTATGAATGGATACGTTTTACGCCGTTTGAATAAATCAGGTCGGGGGGTAATGCTATGAACGTAAACAAAAAGCTTTCCCACATTGAATTTCTTAACCGTGAATATAATATTTCACATCTTTCATACGAACGTGAAATGGCTTTCTTTCACAGCATAAAAGAGGGCGACGCCGAGGAAGCCAAGCGTCTGTTCAAGCCGTTCAACAGCGAGGATATGGGCAAGCTGAGTGATGACAGCCTGCGTAATCTGAAATATCATCTGATTATAACCGTTGCGTTCATTACACGTTACTGCATTGAGGGCGGAATGGAAATGGAAACGGCATACAATCTCAGTGATATCTACATCCGCAGCATTGACAAATGCCGTACCGAAGAAGAAATAACCCTGCTTCATCACGAGGTTGTGGATGATTACGCACAGCGAATGAGTATTATCCGCAAGCAGAACCGCTATCCAAGGGCGGTAACTGTATGCCTTGATTACATTTATGATAATCTGCACCGTAAAATCACCCTTGAAAAGCTTGCCGAGATTGTATCGCTGAGTCCTGCTTATCTTTCGAAGCTGTTTCATAAGGAAACGGGTATGACAGTTTCGGGCTACATAATCAAGAAGCGGATTGAGGCTGCCGAGAATATGCTGAAATTTTCGGAATATTCCTGCCTTGAAATTTCGGAATATCTCTGCTTCAGTTCGGAAAGCCACTTCATACAGGTGTTCAAAAAAAATACGGGCTATACCCCGAAGGTGTACAGGGAGAAGTTTTTCAGAACAAAATCATCCGAATAAAAAGCAAACCCGCCGCAAGCTGCTTTATGCAGAATGTGACGGGTTTTCGTTATCAATAGATATCAATTTCCGCATTGCCCCTGATGAAAACAGGTATAATGTCAATAGGTGCAGGTACGGTTACATACTGTCCGCCGTCGTAGACTTTCTTTGTGTACGCATCAGTCCACTTTTCACCCTCAGGGAGATATACGGTGCGTTCTCTTGCACCTTCCTCCATAATCGGTGCAACAAGAATATCGCTGCCGAACATATACTCGTCCTCAACATTCCAAGCGGTTTTATCATTATGGAAGTCGTAGAAAACAGGACGCATTATCGGCGTACCGTTTTCACTGCACTCATCCATTGCATTTCTGATGTACGGACGAAGCTTTTCACGGATAAACAGATATTTTTTCAGTATTTCATAGTTGTCCTCGCCGAAGCTCCATACCTCGTTATCCTGTCCCGAGGTAAGCTGACGGACTCCATTGATGAACTCCTGCTCACGCTCATACCACGGACTTCTTTCGCCGTGCATACGGAATACAGGATTGAATGCACCCCACTGGAACCATCGTACAAGCAGCTCTCGGAAGCTGGGGTTGGAAATGTCACCGCCCATAAAGCCACCGATGTCGGAGGTCCACCACGGGATACCAGCGATAGCCATATTGAGTCCAGCCTGAAGCTGTTCACGCATTGCACGGAAGGAGGAATGAATATCTCCCGACCAAGCAAGCACACCATACTTCTGACTGCCTACCCACGCACAGCGTACAAGGCTGAGCACGTCCTGCTCGCCCTCCGCTTTCAGACCGTCCCAGAAGCCTTTTGCATACATAAGCGGATAAATGTTGGTGCACTGCAAAGCCGTGCCAGCGTAGTAGCGGTAAATATCAAATTCGTATGAGTCGTACTCAGGCTCAGCTTCGTCAAGCCAGAATGTGCGGATACTCTTTTTGTAGTAATTCTCCCTGCATTTCTCCCATACAAATTTCTGTGCACCCGGATTTGTTGCGTCAAAGAAAACCGTATTGCCCATCCAGGTCATATGCAGACCGTTTGCTCTGTCCGTTGAAACAAGATATCCCTTGTCAGCCATTTCACCGAAGTTTTCGCTTTTCTCATCAATGGTAGGCCATACGGATACAACCGTTTCAATTCCAAGCTCTTTAAGCTCCTTTACCATAGCGTCGGGGTCAGGCCAATCGCGGGGTTCAAACTTGAAATCGCCCTGTCTTGTCCAGTGGAAAAAGTCCACAACAATTGCGTCCATCGGAAGACCTCTGCGTTTATGCTCTCTTGCAACAGCAAGAAGCTCCTCCTGATTTCTGTAGCGAAGCTTGCACTGCCAGTAACCAAGACCGTATTCGGGCATTCTCGGTGCTCTGCCCACAGCGGCGGTGTAATTCTTTTCAATTTCGGCAGGAGTATCACCTGCTGTAATAAAATAGTCCAGCTTTTGTGTGGATTTAGCGTACCACTCGGTTTTGTTTGTACCGAAGGTTACATTGCCGACAGCAGGATTATTCCACAAAAAACCGTAGCCCCTGCTTGAAAGGAAAAAGGGTACGCTTGACTGGGAATTACGGTGAGCAAGCTCCAATGATGCACCCTTCTTGTCAAGGTGCTTTTCCTGATACTGACCCATACCGAAAATCTTTTCGTCGTCATAAGCTTCAAAGCGTGCGGTAAGCTCATAATCAGTACCGCCCTTGCTGCATTTCAGCACTCTTGCAGGAAGTCTGAGAGAAGTACAATACCTGTTAAGGCGGTTGCGGTTTCGCCAGTATTCCTCGGTAAGAAGCTTGCCGTGCTGATTATAGTAGCTGATTTGCCCTTCATAGTCAACCTTTGCGGTGATTTTTCCGTTTGTTATGTAGTAATTGTCACCCGTCTGATGATAATGGGCGTACTCCTCGCTTTTGTACCACGGGTCAGTCGTGTCAACGGTTTCCTTTCGGATTTCAGCTTTGCACTCCTTCACAGGCTCGCACAAAGCCCAGTCGTGCTTGTCCATTTCAGGCTCGGCAGTCATTCGTACACGAAGGGAATTTTCACCCCAGGGTTCAATCCACACCTGTGAATTGCCGTTTCTGATTACAAGTCGGTTGTTTTCAGCATAAACGCTCATAGCAATACCTCCGCAGATTATTTTTCTAATAGTAACACACATTCAAACAAATTGCAATAATATCACATCAAAAAATTGTCAACTTGTGCATTGACATATATTAACACAAATGCTACAATATCATAAAATGTAATTGTTTACACGGAGGATACAATGAAAAGACTCAATGATATAAAATATAACTATCACAGCCTTTCCGTACCCGGGGGAGGTTTTGTAACAGGCTTTGTCTTTCATCCGAATACAAAAAATATTCTGTACGCACGCACCGACATCGGCGGAATTTACCGCTTTGATTTTAACAGTCACAGCTGGCGCTCTCTTGCAGACTGGATAACAGAATACAAGCGTTATCTTGCTCTGCCGCTTTCTCTTGCACTTGACGAGGACAAGCCGAATATGCTGTATGCAATGTGCGGAAACAACAGAAAAGGCTTTCCTCACGGAAAAGCCGCTTTGCTTATTTCAGATAATTACGGAGAAAGCTTCATTGAAAAAGCCGTGCCATTCTGCTGCAACGGAAACGCACCCGCACGCTCATCCGCCGAAAGGCTTGCATACAAAAACGGCAGCCTTTTCTTCGGCAGTCAGGGTGAGGGTCTGTGGCAGTCTGCGGATAACGGCGAAAGCTGGACAAAGCTTGACTTCTGCGAAGAAAACATAGTATTCGTGTATTTCCCCGACAATCGGGATGTTATGATAATTTCCTGCACAGGTGAAACAAATGCTGCCGAAAACAGCCGTGGGCACACGCTTTACGCAAGCTATGATTTCGGTAAAAGCTTTGAAAGGCTTGAAATTCCTGCTCCGCTTGATGATGAACGCTGTTCGCATAACGGATTTGTGCCTTACTCAATTGCTAATGACGGGGATAACATCTATATAAGCTTCACCCATTCCTTCCGTGAAAATCCCTGGGGACGCTGGAATGATTTTGCCTGCGACAATGGCGGCGGCTTCGACGGAAGGCTTTACCGATACACATTTTCAGACGGAAAGCTTTGCTTTGACAAGGACTTAACACCGATACTCAGCGGTTTTACGGATACAAATGCCGAAAGAAGGCTTCCCTTTGGACTGGGCGGAGTTGACGTGCAGGGAAATGTTATTGCTGTCTGCTCTGTGGGCGGTCACGGTGACAGCATTTTCATCTCACGGGATAACGGCAAAAGCTATGAAACTATAACAAGTACCGATATCGAACGCTTTTGTGTTGACGTGCCGTATCTTAAGCCCGAATACAACGGAAAGCGTATTCCGCTTCACTGGATGAGCTGTCTGCGGATTGACCCGTTCAACCCTGATTTTGCCGTAATAAACACGGGCACGGGAATTTTTGCACTGAATGAGCTTACGACGGAAAAATGCTTCATTTCAACCCTTTGCGGCGGCGTGGAGGAAACTGTGCATATGAACATATACGCTTTGCCGTCCGGAAAAAACAAGGTTATCGACCTTGTGGGCGATTTGGGCGGATTTGTGTTCGACGACCTTGACAAGCCCTGTGAAAATTCCTTCGCAAACGAAAACGGTGACCGTTATATAACCTGTCTGAATGCAGATTTCGTACAAAACAATCCCGATACCTTTATTACAACAGCAAGAGGAAACTGGACAGGTGAAACAAAGGGCGGTGTAATTCGTACCGAAAACGGCGGGGAGAGCTTTACGCACATCGGCTGTCCGACAGGTATTTCCCACAAACTTGATGAAGCTTCCGAGCGAATGAATAAGCCTAATGTAAACAGCGGTTGGGCGGCGATATCCTCCGACGGAAAAACTATCCTTTGGACGCTTGCCTATGAACATATGAAGCTGCCTTGTTCCTGTGCTGTCAGATACAGTGTTGACGAAAAATTTTTCAGCAAAATAAAAATATATGATTTACAGGGAAATAACATTTCCGAAAGTGAACAGCATATAAAAATTTTTGCCGACCGTGTAAACAAGGATAAAGCCTACGGTTTCGGTGAAAACGGACAGCTTTATATCAGCACTGACAGCGGCATAAGTTTCCGTCAGCTTTCTGTCACAAAAGAATTTCCTCTATGCAATATGTCAGGAATTGACGGCTATAAAAACGTGGAAATACGCTTTCTTCCGAACTGTGAAGGTGTCTGCTATGCAGCACTGTGCGAACACGGCTTATGGAAGCTGTGTTTCGGCGAAGATTGTGTCAGTGCCGAGAAAATTACCGAAAACGGCGATTTTGTAAAAGCTGTCGGCTTCGGGTGCGGCAGCAGCGAAAACGAACCTGCACTGTTTATCTGCGGCAGAATTTTCGGCGAATACGGCTTTTGGAAAAGCCTTGACAGCGGAGAAAGCTGGGCAAAAATCAATACCTCCTCACAGATGTTTGGCACTATAGTTTCAATGGACGGAGATTTTCGGAAGGAAGGCAGGGTTTATATTGCCACAGGAACACGGGGCGGAATATACGGTGATGAGGAAATTTTATGTAAATAGCATTAATATTCGGGTGTTTTTAATTTCATTGCCGAAAAGATGTTTTCGGCAAAATGAGCCGCCGCAGTTTTGTGCAACTGCGGCGGCTTTGATTTGCTTTTGGTTTTTAGCATACCTTTATTCTGAATTCTGCTGTAAGCATCGGAAGCTCAATGCGGTACTTCTCAGCAAGAGCAGGACCGCAGGAGTTTGAGCCTACACCTGCCATTTTGTAATCAACGCATATTACATTGCTTTCACATTTTTCAAGCTCAAAGCAGTGACGCTTTTCGGCAAGCTCCTCCTGTGTATACTCGGAAGCGTTGAAGGAAAAGCTTTTTCCTGCTTCAAATCTTACCTTCACATTGCCGTCGGTAACCGTCATATGCGTACAGCCAAAGTGAGAAGAATTTTCCTGAGGTCTTGTGTAGTCCTCGTGCATAGCACTTATCGGTGAAGTGAAATTTCCCACATACGAAGCCTGATGCTTGTCGATGTAGCTTTCGTATGGACCGTAACCGAAATAATTGACCGTGTCAAAGGTTTTGGGCACGAATAATCTCAATCCGAAACGCGGCAGTATATCAATCTTTTCTGACATTTCAACCTCGCATTTCACAATCAGCTCACCGCCGCCGTCAATTGTGTAAACAACATCTGCACAGGCAAACGGCTGATGAATACTCCAGCCAAAGGACTGCTTGACCTTGATTTCCACGCTGTTTTCACAGGCGTGCACCTCAGTGCTGTAAACCTTCACGATGTAATCATTCAGATGTGCCCTGTACCAGTCGTGCTTCATAACATCGTTGTCGGTAGGTGCACGGAAAAAGTTGAACTGTATCGGCTTGTCGAGAATTTCAGTGCCGCAGTGCTTGATTGAGTCAAAGCTTGCAGTACGTCTGTTGAAAATGTATTCAGTATCGTTTGCACGGATTTCAACTGAAAGCGGCTTTTCTGTGCATTCAATATTTCCGCAGACAGCTTCTTCACAGCCGTTGCTGACCTCACTCAGCATAAGCTGGTCAAAGCAGACCTCATAACCCTTTTCACACCAGCCCATATCATTCTTCATTGTGAAAATGAAGCGTATATAAGCGGTTTTGTCACGGCTTTCAGCGGCTTCGGGAATTGTTACAATCATTGTACCCATCGGCTCAACGCTGAAATCAAATGTACCCTCCGCATATTTTCCGCCGTCGTAGGTTATTTCGTATCGTCCGTCAAGAATGTCACCTGCATTTTCAAAGCAGAGCATATTTTTCAGCACGAAGCTGTCCGCCGTGGCACCTTTTTCAACACGCACAGGACGGTAAACCTGCTTCGCTTCAAGCAAACCTGTGTGAACACGGCGGTCAGGGTAAACGAGTCCGTCCATACAGAAATTGCCGTCATTGTGACGCTCACCGAAGTCGCCGCCGTAGCCGAATTTCTCTTTGCCGTCAGCGGTTTTTCCAAGGGAGAAGCCGTGGTCGCACCATTCCCATATAAAACCGCCGCAGAAACGTTCATTTGAGTGGAACATATTGCGGTAATCTTCAAGGTCGCCGGGACCGTTGCCCATTGCGTGACAGTATTCGCAAAGGATAAACGGACGCTTTTCGTTTTCATCTTCAAGGAATTTCTTCATATCTTCGATTGATGTGTACATCTGTGAAACAACGTCCAGTACAGCGTCAGAGGTGTCATCAAGCTTGTGAGTGCTTTCGTAGTGAACAAGGCGTGTGCTATCAAATGCTTTGATGTATTCAGCCGCCGCAAGCAGATTTGTACCGTAGCCGCTTTCGTTGCCTAGAGACCAGAATACAATGCAGGGACGATTTACATCACGCTTTACCATCAGCTCAGAGCGGTCAACAATTGCTTTTTTGAAACGTTCATCGCTTGCAAGCAGAGCAATTCCGTCATAGCCCCTGCTCCACTTGAAGTCATTGTAAACCTCAACACAGCCGTGCATTTCAAGGTCAGCCTCGTCAATCACATAGAAGCCGTATTCGTCGCAAAGCTGATAAAAAACAGGGGAGTTGGGGTAGTGTGAGGTTCTGACACCGTTTATATTGTGCTTTTTCATTAGTTCAAGGTCAGTACGCATCTGTTTTACAGAAGCATAATAGCCTGTGTCGGGGTAGCTGTCGTGCCTGTTTACGCCACGGAATTTAACCGCTTTGCCGTTGATTTTTACAACGCCGTTTTCAACGCTGATATTTCTGAAACCCACCTTTTCACCGATAATTTCAGTAGCGGTTTCAATAACAAGATTATAAAGATAAGGCTTTTCAGCAGACCATAAATGCACTTTTTCAACCTTGATTTCCAGCTTTTTTCCGTCAGCAGCCTTTCCACAGAAAACAGCTTTTCCGTCCGCATCGGAAAGGGTGATTTCAGCGTCCGTTCCGTAAACTTCAAGTTCAAGAACAGCGAAATTATTACCGTTAAGAATAGTTCTGACACGGTAATTTTCCAGCCTTTTTTCGGGACGTGACAAAACGTACACATCACGGAAAATTCCCGAAAGTCTGAACTTGTCCTGGTCTTCGAGGTATGTACCGTCACACCATTTCAGCACCGCAGCAGTAATAGTGTTTTCGCCCTCCCTGAGCAAATCGGTTATGTCAAATTCGGCGGTCATATGTGAAACCTGAGAGTAGCCCGCAAAGCTGCCGTTGATGTAAAGATAAAGACAGCTGTCAACACCTTCAAAGGTCAGAATTTTACGCATACCGTCAGGAGTGTGGCTGTAGCTTCTGCTGTATACACCCACAGGAATATCATCGGGAACATAAGGCGGTTCATACGGGATAGGGTAGCATACGTTTGTGTACTGCGGTTTGTCATAACCGTGCAGCTGCCAGTTGGACGGCACAGGAATTGTTGTATTCGGCTTGATTGAAACAAAGTCATCTTCCATATCAATAATGCTTTCGTAGTAGCTGAAATTCCAGTCGCCGTTAAGCAGTTCGAGGTACGCAGATTTTTCCCTGCCGTCAAACGGATTTTGTTCCTTGCCGAAAGGAATAAAATAACAGTGCGGAGGGAGCGTGCCGATATGAAGCTGTTCGGGGCTTTCGTGGTAAATCATATTGCTTTTTGCCGAGCCTTTTCTGGAAATTGATGAGATGTTCATATTTGTATTCTCCTTTGTGCTTTTTTTAAATTATAATTCTGTTTGACATTTAAGTCAATAAATGATATTATTAAAATATAACAATATGAACATGTGGAGAAAAATATGCAATTTTACGATTTTCCCATTATCAGTACCGAAAGCAATCTTCCCATTTATCTTATGAATATGGGACTGCACGATACCCAGCCGCATACAGTGAGAAAAGAAGGCTACAGCTGTCACCAGATACTATACTGCACCAAGGGGAGCGGCACATTCCTTTATGAAAACCAGAAGCGTATAATCACGCCGTATACTGCGATTTTTATTCCGTCAGGCTGTCCGCACGAATATTACCCCAATGAAGATATTTGGGATATTCATTGGGTAGTCCCATCAGGCTATGCACTTGACGGACTGCTCTCACATTTTGGTTTTGACTCTCTCAGCTTTTTTGAACTTGACAATGTAAAAATGCTGGAGCATCATTTCAGAAAAATGCACGACGCACTTATGGGCGACAGAATTTACGGTAATTACCGTGCATCGGGTTACTTGTACGATTTTCTCATTGAACTGCACCGTCTTGTGACAGAGTCGGGAACAGCGGTAACCGCCAATTCTGCGGTTATAAAGGCAGTTGACTATATAAATGCGAATTATACCGAAGAAATAACTATGGAGCAGCTTTGCAATGCTGCAAATGTGTCGAAACAGCATTTGTGCAGATTGTTCCGTTCATCACTCAATTCCCGTCCGATGGAATATGCCGCAAAACGCCGTATTCAGGCTGCCAAGGAGCTGCTTACCGATACGGATTTATCAGTTGAGGAAATTGCGGAAGAAACAGGCTTCTGTACAGGAAGCTACTTCTGCAAGCTGTTCAGAAGATACGAGGGAATGACTCCTACCCAGTTCAGAAAGGGTGAATAACTGATAATTGTGGTATTGCCTTCGGTAATAATGTCAGCAAAGCGGACACCCTCACCATTTATCAGTCTGTAGGGTTTAGCGATAGGCATTTAACAAATTTGTCCTGCCTGTTTAAAGCAATAAATACATTAACCGCCGCAGTTGCCAAAACTGCAGCGGTTAAACTTTTTACTGAAATATTATCTTTAAAACAGCCAAAGCAATCAATACCCAAATCAGAATAATCGGTATCGCATAACGAAGCTTTTTCGGCTTGCCGTCCTTCCATAAGTCCTGCGACAGCTGTTTGCTACGCTCCATAATTTCATCGGGAATAAGCCTTATCGTCAGTGCCGCAAGTGCAGGCAGTAAAATCAAATCGTCAAGATACCCCAGAACAGGTATAAAATCGGGAATAAGGTCAACAGGCGACAAGGCATACGCAACCGTAATGCCTGCAAAAATTTTCGCAATAAGCGGAGTGTCCTTGTCTTTCAGTGCAATAAATATCGCAGGAATATCCGTTTTCAGTTTTTGGGCACGTTCTTTCAGCTTCATATTTCCTCACCAAACATAATTAAGCGTTGCGAATTAAGAATTGCGAATTGCTTCAAGCAACGCCGTACACCCCTCATAAATATCCCGATAAGTAACCTGAAAATTACCGCTGTACCACGGGTCAGCAACATCACCGCCGCCCGCATAATCCATAAGCTTGCGGATTTTACCCTCAGGGTCGCCGCCAAGCATTCGGGTCATATTTCGAATGTTAGCACTGTCCATTCCGATGAACAGGTCATACCTGCCGTAATCGCTTGCCTGTAACTGTACCGCACGCTTGCCCTCGCAGGATATGCCGTGCTTTGCAAGTTCCTCACGGGCAGGAGGATATACGGGATTACCGACACTGCGGAAAATTTCTTCCGTGCTTGTTGCACTTGATGCAATCACGAATTCATCGGCAATTCCAAGTCGTGAAACCATATCTTTCAGTATAAATTCAGCCATCGGTGAACGGCAGATGTTGCCGTGGCATACGAACATTATTCTATGCATTTCAATCCCTCACTTCTTCAAATCCAACACCATAAATACGTCCGAGTGCTCGTTTTCGTTGTACCTCTCCGTGTCAGAAAAACCAAATCTGCGGTACAGCCCAATTGCCTTTGTGCTCGTGGAAAGGGAGTAAAGATACATCTTTCCGTACCCCGCTTCCTTTGCGTAATCAATAGCCTTACCCAGCAAGCATTTGCCGTAACCCTTGCCGTGATATCTTTCCAATAGATACAGCGATTTCAGCTCACAGCTTGCATTATCAAGCTCCTTAACACCAACCGCACCAATGATTTTGCCGCCGTCAAACATACACCAGAATGCCTTGAAGCTGTGCTCGATGTCAAGATAAAAGCCGTGTCGTGTCTGCAAATCAAGAGCACGTCCCGACTCAGGCAGACATTGTTTCAAAAATTCAATCAGAAGCGATTCGAATTCTTTTTTGTATTCTATAGGCTCGAAGCTTTGCATTTTAACACATACTTTATTTTTCAAATTCATAAGTCCTGAGCCCCTTTGCCATATAATCTGAACATAAAAAGGTGCGTGTCCATTGTAATATTTATAAGTAAGCATTTCTGCATTTTCAGGATAAGCGTTAAATTCAGCTTCGGTAATTTCAAAATATTCGTTGTGATAGCTGTTATGACCGTCGGCAATAATACATCTTACCGCAAAAATGCAGTTTCCGAATTTTCCGACAGTACATTTGCTGCCTTGTGCAGCTTTGTATTCTGTAAAATCATCGCATAGGTATTTCATATTGTTCTCCAAAACTATTTTTGTTTATTATAGCAACAATGGCGAAAAATGTCAATCTGTTGTTGATTTGATAGCGGCACTATGTTATAATAATGTAAAGAGGTGAAATAATGAGCAAAAAAATATATGTCAGTCAGGAAACAAAACCGATTGTCGATAAGCTTCAGTTGTACAGCAGTATCGCTTTGCTTGGCTCGTTGACTTTTCTTGTCCTGCAATGGCTGTTTCCAAATGAACTTATGGGGGAAAGAGGTCTGAAATGTGCGGCGGCTTATCTTGCACGGCAATGCGTGATTGCTTTGGTTGTGTACGGCTTTTCAGCAGCCGCTGTAATCAAGCTTGTCCGGCTTTTAAAAAATGTGGGCAGGGAGTGGCGAAACCGTGAAGAAACAATACCTGCCGTGTGGGCAATAATAATGATCTCAGCCGCAGTCGGCATCTGTATATGCAACGATACAGCCGTGCTGACATATTCGGTAAGTGAAAGCGTGCACGGTGCATATTCGGTGCACGAATTCAGACAGCTTGCACTTGTGCTTTCCGACCTTGACGACGGCGAAACAGAGCAAACCGAGTGGAGCGGCTTTGACGTGCACAGATATCAGTCAATTTCTATGAGCGGCGGCACAGCAATTCTCAGCAATTGGAGGGCAGAACGTTATTTTCCGATTTCATACAGCGAGTTTTCAGCACTGAAAGCTGATTATGACAATGCGAAGAAATTCAGCAGATATGAAACCGTTGTAAAGCTTGAATATTACAAGAAGTCAGGGTATTTGAAAGGTGCTGAGGTGTGGCTGAAAAACGACACGAAGGAATGGAAAGTGCCTGAAAAAGTTACAGAATTCAGTGTGCTGGATTACATTAAAGCAGTTGACGGAGAAGCGGTATTCACGGAAAATTGTCCGCAGATTATCAAGGAAGCATTCAGTATAAGACTTTTTGATATTGAACAGCTTGATAAGGAGTTTATTGTGGTGCACATAAATGACGGTGCAGATGAGTTGCTTGAAGAAGCAGGATATATCGTTATCGATAAATTCAATGAAAACGGAGGCTTGTCCGTGGAGATATAAAATCGGCGTAACCGCAGTAAAAACGGTTGCGCCGATAATTTTATCTGTCCCTGTGTTTTTCTTCATACTTGTGTTTTGTCGCCATACCGCCGCGGATGTGACGCTCCTGCTTGTTGATTTCAAGAATTTCCTTGACAGCAGGATACATCTGCGGATTGATTATGGGGAGTTTTTCTGTTATATCTTTATGTATGGCTGTCGCAAATTAGAAACGTTTCATCAAGCCCGATTTCCCCGAAAAGATTGAGGAAAATGTCAATTTCTCCGTCCTTGTCAACCTCAATACGATTGATAATCTGCTTAAGCTGTGCGTTGCTCATCGAAGCAACATCGGTAGTGTTGCCAATGCCGTCAAAGGTCTTGCGGAGAATATCCTCAAGCATATCGTTGCGGCTCAGATTGTACTCCGTAATCGTAAGTTCATTCTTAATCTTTTCAAGTTCAGCATCAATAACCTTGACTTTTTCATTCAGCTCAGCACGGCTGATAATTTCGTCGATGTACATATCCATATACTTCTGACGTTTCTTTTCAAGGCTCGTCTTGCGCTCATTGAGTTCAGCGTTGTAACTTTCATTGTCATCACGGTTCTTGTAAACACGGCTGAACTCCGCAACAATGTTCTTCACCATAGCATCCTTGTTTTTCATAAGTTCAGCAAAGTATTCACGAAGCTTGTCCACAAGCACATCCTCATACAGTACAACAGCATTCGCACACATATCCGAACCCTGCACATTGCGCACACTGCAAACCCAGCGTCCCTTGCCCTTGTAAATCGTTCTGCGGAAAGAGTAACCACATTCCTTGCACTTGATAAGTGTGCTGAAAAGATGACGGTTGCTGCTGCGTTCGTGATTGTTCTTGAAGCAGTTCTTGCGCTTCTCCATAACAGCCTGCGCACGTTCAAAAAGCTCATCATCAATAATTCGAAGTTCAGGACGTTCAACAACGTACCATTCTTCCTCATCACGCTTCTGACGCTTGCTTGTAAGGAAATCCTGTACTTCTTCCTTTCCGTTAATAACCTGACCGATATAAAGCTTGTTCGTAAGAATACGTGCAATAGCATTCTGCGTCCAGTTGTAGCCACGTTTCGTCTTTATGCCACGGTCGTTGAGAATGTTGCCAATCTTCGCCGCACCCATTTCTTCTTTCGTGTACAATTCAAAAATTTCACGCACGATTTTCGCCTCAGCAACATTGATTTCAAGATTGAAATAATCACCGATAATCTTGTCGTATCCGAAAACAAAATTCGGAACACGACCCTTTTCAGCATTGATTTTCTTGCCGAACTTGATACGCTTTGAGGTGTTAGCGGACTCCTCCTGTGCAAGCGCACCGAAAATAGTGAGAATGAATTCAGAGTTGCCGAGAACAGTCTGATTAGCCGTGAGAAAAACAGTTTCAATGTTCAAAGCCTTCAGCTGACGAATACTTTGAAGAAAGTCAACAGTGTTACGGGCAAAACGGGAAATGTCCTTAACAACAACCATCTCGAAAAGCCCCTTCCGCGCATCACGCATCAGCCGCAAAAATTCAGTACGGTTCTTAATTTTCGTTCCGGAAATACCCTCGTCAGCATAAAGCCGAACAAGATTGTGTCCGCTGTTCTGCGTGTATTCCGTAAAGAACTTCTTCTGCGCCTCAAGGCTGTTCAGTTGGTCTTCCTTGTCTGTAGAAACTCGACAGTATGCTGCAATGTTCATATTATCCCTCCACTATTTCTGTTACTTCTAATTATGGCATGGAATTTGACGGGTGTCAAGGGGGATATTGTGTTTTTATGTGTGTGGTGGTATAATAAATCTGAATGATTTTAATGTGAGGCTGATAGAATGGATAAGTACGAATTTCTGAAATTATGCGGCGACTACGGTGGAGTAACAAGAGAAATGTATGTCGATTGTGGGCAAGATATTATCGATACATATAACCGTTTGATTGACAATGAAGAAATAACTCTGTTCCACGGTTTTTATTGTCTTGTTTCAAGCAGATATAGTGGTGAAACTTATGCATTGGTTCCATACACGGGAACGCAACAGGAACTACAGAATGACCCAGCCTTTAAGGAATACCACTCCTGGAGGGTGCTGGCAGAGAGAAAAGAATGTGACAGTTGTGGTAAAGTGTATTTTTCAGCAGGTGATGGTGATATGTGCCCATATTGTAAATGATGATAAGAATAACGGCAAGGAGTAGTTCCTTGCCGTTATTCTTTATTGCGTTTTACAAATATTGTCAAATCGCTGGTTTGTTGTACATACTTTTGGACAAGTGTTTATGGTATAATATATGTAATGTCAATATAAAAATTACTTTACATATATCTCTTGCATGCCTCCATATATTTATCAGCAAATTTCTTTCTTAAATTTTCTGGTTCAAGAATTATGGCGTCTGCACCAAATTTAAGAAAATAATATTCTGCTTGACGTTCTGTACAATTAAATGTATAAATATAGTCACCATTATCAAGCTTGGTAAGTTCGTGATATTGAGGACGCATAAAAACCATATGATCATAATTATCTTTTCCTGCTTGCGTAAGCATAACTTTGATTTCAATGTTTTTACCGTGTAAAAATTGAACTCCATTTGAGATAAGTAACTCAGATAATTCTTTTTTATGTTCTTT
>JAZQBN010000050.1:0-27114 GCA_045545795.1 Oscillospiraceae bacterium | reverse complement strand
ATAGACATACCTTATGAAAACGAATCATTTGATGTAATAATTGCATTTTGTGTTCTTGATTGTATTAAAGATGAAGAAAAAGCATTATCGGAATTAAAACGAGTTTTGAAGCCAACAGGCGTTTTATTCATTTGTGTTGGTGATAATCCAAATCTTGAACATACAATAAATAACCAGTTATATAATCCTGAACTACTTACATTCACATACACCTCATTTCGTTTATATGGACGTGATTTCCCCAAACGTATGGAAAATGCAGGATTTGATATTAAAAAAATTAATATGTCTGAATTATGTACCGATGAAGAAATCAGTGATTTATATTTAGATAAGAGAACCAATATATATATATGTAATAAAACATAATCATACATACGGAATATATTTAAAAGATGCAATTATGAAAGGGAAATTATTATGATAGAAAAAGAAATATATGAGTTAAAAAAATCAAGATATATACTTGAAAGAAGAATTCGCATATTAGAATCAATGATTTGCGATATGTATGATAAAATGATACCGGAGAAAAAAGTTTGTCCGATATGCAATAACGAAATCAGATTATATCTTCCCACGGGAGATACAGAGCATATTCGTTCAAATGCAGTTTGCCCTGTGTGCGGAACAGCAGAACGACATAGATTTTTCTTTAAATATTTAATTGAAAATTATAATAAATATTTTGATGTAAACAGGAAAAATACTGTTTTGCATTTTGCCCCCGAATCAGGAATATGGGAATACTTTACAAACAATGAACAGATAGAATATTATCCTGTTGATTATAATCCTTCAAAGAAAGGTATTATTCGTGCTGTAGATATGATAGACATACCTTATGAAAACGAATCATTTGATGTAATAATTGCATTTTGTGTTCTTGATTGTATTAAAGATGAAGAAAAAGCATTATCGGAATTAAAACGAGTTTTGAAGCCAACAGGTGTTTTATTCATTTGTGTTACAGAATATGAAAATCTTGATAAAACCGTTGAAAATGAAATGTATGATTCTGAAATCAAATCAGGCATACATTCTGTAATTCGTTTATATGGACGCGATTTTTCAAAACGTATGGAAAATGCAGGATTTGATGTAAAAAAAATCAATGTGTCTGAATTATGTACTGATGAAGAAATCAGTAATTTGTATTTAGAGAAGAAAACTAATATATACATATGTCAAAAGAAATAATGTAAATTAAAAGAAAGAATAAAAATATGGATTTTACTTTTAAAGCGTATGAGAAACTTGTAACATCTGTTTTGAATAATGGATATGCTATAAAAAATTACAACAACTGGCAGGAAAGCGAAAAGTCTGTGATTTTTAGACATGATGTTGATTTTGATATAAGTAAAGCTGCAGAGTTTTCGCTTTTTGAGAAGGAACTTTTTGGCGGCGGTGCAGTATATAATTTACTTTTATCAACTAATATGTATAATATATTTTCATATAATTCTAAAAAGAATATTGAAAATATTTTGAATAATGGCGGAAAAATAGGATTACATTTTGATGAAACTCAATATGAAATCTCATCACTCGAAGAGCTGGAAAATAAAATAATAGAAGAAATGGATATATTATCGTCGGTTGTGGGATTTAATATAAATGTTGTATCTATGCATAGACCTTCAACTCGGATTATTGTCAGTGATATAAGAAATAATCGTTTTGTTAATACATATTCAAAAACGTATTTGTCAGATATGAAGTATGTTTCAGATTCAAGAAGGCATTGGAGAGAACCCGTTATTGACATAATTGAATCTGCACAATTCAATAGATTACATATATTAACTCATCCGATTTGGTATTCGAATGAAAAAGACAGAAATATTTATATGGACATAGTTGATTTTATCAATAGAGCACCAATTGACAGATACGATAACCTTTTAGAAAATATTACTGATTTAGGAAATGTTGTTGAAAAAAGCTCATTATTTCAAGATATATAAGAAGGAGAAATGTAAAATGTCGCTATATGAAAAAATAAAGAACAGAGAAGAAAAAATCTCTCTTGTCGGTCTTGGATATGTAGGTATGCCTATAGCAGTAGCATTTGCAAAAAAAGTAAATGTTATCGGTTTTGATCTTAACAAGACAAAGATTGAAATGTATAAATCGGGAATAGACCCTACAAATGAAGTAGGCAATGATGTTATAAAAGATTCAACTGTTGAATTTACATCTGACGAGACAAAACTTCGCGAAGCAAAATTTCATATAGTAGCAGTTCCCACACCAATTAATCAAGACCACACACCTAATCTTAAGCCGGTTGAAGAAGCATCTAAAATTGTAGGAAGAAATCTAACAAAAGGTTCAATTGTAGTTTTTGAATCAACAGTATATCCAGGAGTAACAGAAGATATTTGTATACCTATACTTGAACACGAATCCGGATTTAAATGTGGAATTGATTTCAAAGTGGCTTATTCTCCTGAAAGAATAAATCCCGGAGACAAGATTCATCGTCTTGAGAATATAAAAAAAATAGTGTCAGGCATGGATAAGGAAACATTAGATGAAGTAAAAAACATTTATGATATAGTTATCGAGATTGGCACATATCCTGTAAGCTCAATAAAAACAGCTGAAGCAATAAAAGTTGTTGAAAATAGTCAACGAGATATAAATATTGCGTTTATGAATGAACTCGCAATGGTTTTCGATAGAATGGGCATCGATACCAACGAAGTTGTTGATGGTATGAACACAAAATGGAATGCATTGGGGTTTAGACCAGGTCTTGTTGGCGGGCATTGTATAGGCGTTGATCCGTATTATTTTACATACGAAGCAGAAAAATTAGGATATCATAGCCAAATAATTTTGTCGGGCAGAAAAGTAAATGATGGAATGGGTAAATTTATTGGCGAAACGATTGTTAAGAAGATGGTTCTTGCTGATTTTGCACCCAAGAAAGCAAATGTTGTAATTATGGGGATAACTTTTAAAGAGAATTGTCCTGATATCAGAAATAGCAAGGTATATGATATTATTAAAACATTACAAGAATATGAAATTTTCCCTATAGTTGTTGATCCTTGGGCTGATGCAGAAGAGGTCCGAAAGGAATATGGTGTTGAACTAAAAAATATTGATGAAATACAAAACGCTGATTGTGTGATTTTTGCAGTTGCACATAATGAATTTAAGGAATATACAGAAATTAAGGTATCACAGTTTTTTAAATCGGAGTCAAAACCTTGTGAACGTGTATTAATTGATATCAAAGGGATTTTTGACAAAAATAAGATGAATAGTAATTATATTTATTGGCGTTTGTAATATTATAAAAAATTGAAATCATTAGAAATAAAGATAAAACTTTTGTAATTGAGTGTTTTAAAATAAAATGTTGTATTTTTAACAGAAAGAACAATATATTGAATCCGATGGATTAATATAAGTGAGGATATTATGAAGAATGTTGTTGAAAAAAAAGCTGCGGAAATAATAGAGGAAAAATATCGTAGCAAATACAAAGATTATCCATTAGAAAATATAATTGTTTTCCGTAGCGGGCCAATGCGTTCGCAATATATTGAAGGTACAGATTTTTTTGACAATTCAAGAGCGTTGTTTGAATATATGCTTGAAAATAACTATAATCAAAAATACGAACTTGTTTGGTTGGTAAAAAATCCTTGTGAATTTTCACGGTACAAAAAACATACTAATGTCAAATTCCTGTCATTTGATTGGGAAGACAGCGGATCAACATCACAGCAGGAAGAATATTATCGTGCATTATGTCTTGCCAAATATATTTTTTTCACTGATACATATGGTTTTGCGTTGAACTCTCGTAAAGATCAGGCAAGAATACAATTATGGCACGGCTGCGGTTTTAAAACAAGGCTGAATTTTGGAAGATGTGAAGACAAGTATGATTATACAACAGTTATCAGCCCATTATATGCAGATATCCACAAAAAAATATATGGATTGCGTGACGAACAGGTTATAATTACCGGATATGCGAAGCATGACTGGTTGTTTAAACCATATAATGAAAGCTTATCGCTTATTTTGGATTGTCCGTTAGCTAAAAAATATATTTTTTGGCTTCCGACATACAGAACAACAGATGAGAAATTTTCTCATATCAAACAATATGAACTTAATCCTGAAACAGGATTACCGATAATAGAGAATATAAATCAGATGAAACAATTAAATAATATTCTTGTTGAGAATGATATGGTGCTTATTGTTAAGTTACACCCGTTTCAAAAAAAATCATCTATAAAAAAGTCAGACTGCTCGAATATAAAAATAATTGATAACTATGAATTATATAAAAAAGATTTGGTTATCAACAGATTGCTTGCTTCAGCAGATGCCTTGATTAGCGATTATTCATCGGCTACTGTTGATTTTTTAAATGCAAATAAACCTATAGCTTTTACTCTTGATGATGTTGAAGAATACGAAGACAGCAGAGGATTTGTATTTGAAAATATAAAAGAATGGTTACCGGGAACGGAAATTTATGATTATAACGATATGTGTAGATTTATTGGTGAAATTGCATATGATGTTGATTCATCAAGAGAAAAAAGGAATAAAATTTCAACTGAAATGATTAAGTATCGTGATTGTAATAACTGTAAGAGAATATGTGAAGCATTTAATATTTGAAGGAGGAAATGATATGCCATTCGAACTAACCGCATCAATGATGTGCGCAAACTACAGAAATCTTGAAAAGGAAGTCCGTGAGCTTGAAGCGGGCGGAATAGATTCCTTTCACATTGACATAATGGACGGCAGATATGTGCCGAACTTTGCAATGTCATTGAACGATATGCGCTGTATACGTTCACTTACATACAAGCCTCTTGACGTTCATCTTATGATTGAGCATCCCAACAACAGCGTTAAGTTGTTTACGGATTGTCTTAATAAGGGTGACACGGTGTATATCCACCCCGAAGCAGAGTATCACCCTTCCACAACCTTGCAAAAAATCATTGACGCAGGAATGATACCGGGTATTGCAATCAACCCCGGTACAAGCATTGAAACGGTGTACGAAATGCTTCGTATTGTAAAAAAAGTGCTTGTAATGGCTGTAAATCCTGGTAATGCAGGTCAGATGTATTTGCCTTATGTCGGAGAAAAGGTGAAGCGCCTTATTGAGCTTAAAGAGGAAATGGGCTTTGAGGTGCATTGGGACGGTGCTTGCGGTGCTGATAAAATTAAGGAATTTGCACCAATGGGCGTTGACGGTTTTGTACTTGGTACAACTCTTCTTTTTGGCAAGGAAAAGCCGTATGGTGAAATACTTCAAAATATAAGAAACTCAAAATTCTGATTTACAAATTGTCTAAAATAAGTGCGCTGTAATGATTGAGATGTATTAAAAGGGGAAATAAAAGTTGAACGAACAAATGTTGTCTATTATAAAACAAAGCGGTCGAAAAGTATTGATATGGGGTGCGAGCTGTAAAACAGATGGCATTTTATCTATGCTTGAAAAACATAAAATACAAATTGCCGGATATATAGATAAACAAGCAAAAAAGATAAAAGAGTATAATAATTACTCATGCTACGACAGAGATATAGTTGGTGATGATGAATATTTTGTTTATATAGGTCTTCAAGGTTTTTATGAAGATATAATTGAGTATCTGAAAAGCTATGGATATGAAGAGTTTAAAACATTTCTATATCCATCGAGACAATGCAAAATACATAACTGCAGTGCATACAGTGATGCTTATGGTAACTTATGGAAATCGGGGGGGTCCTGTATTGGTATTTTGTCAAATGGTTCAAAAATCATTATCGGTAAAAATTGCAGTATTAGTAACTCGACTGAAATCAAGGCGTGCAACGGATCGGAAGTGATAATAGGTAACGACGCAATAATTGATGATTGTATAATTGAGTCGAGTAATAACAGCAAAGTAATTATAGGTGATAGGTGCGATTTAAAAAGCAATACATCAATTTCATCTAATTATGGCAGCACAATTAATTTTGGGCACGATTTTATAAATTACGGACAATGCATAATAGATGCAGGACATTCATCAATTATTGAAATAGGAAATAATTGTTCGGGAGCAGAGCATACATATATAGTAGCAACATACAGTAATATATCGATAGAAGATGATTGTATGATCAGCAGGTTTGTAACTATAAGATCCGGAAATGGTCATAATTTATTTGATATTGAAAAATTAGAAAATATTAACTTGAAAGCAAATAGAGATGTTAAAATAAAAAAACATGTTTGGTTAGGTATGTTTTCAACTATTATGAGCGGTGCAGTTATAGGAAGCGGATCAATGGTAGGAGCACATTCAATGGTGATAAAAGAATATCCTAACAATAGTTGTATTGTTGGTATTCCCGGAAAAGTAATAAAAAGAATAGCTTGGAAACGGGATACAGAAAAGTTGTTTGAATCTTATTCTGATTTCGAAGAATTTGATTTTACTGATAAATAAATTAAAATCATCATATATTTACAATTTGAATGGAGTTGAAATTCTGATGAACATAGCTATTATTCTTGCCGGCGGAACAGGAACACGGCTTGGTTGTGATATTCCGAAACAGTATATAGAAGTATGCGGTAAGCCGATAATTGCATATTGTTTTGAAATGTTTTTCAATCACGATAAAGTTGATGTAATTCAGATTGTTGCAGATGAAATGTGGCACGAATATATTTTGAAGTATATTAATTCTGATAAATTCAAAGGATTTTCATTACCGGGCGCAACTCGTCAGCTATCGATTTATAACGGTCTTTGTGATGTAAAAGAATATTCATCCGATGATGATTGCGTGATAATTCATGATGCAGCAAGACCTCTTGTTTCTGCAGAAATGATAACAAAGTGTTTTAAAGAATTGAAGCAACATGATGGGGTGTTGCCTGTGTTGCCTATGAAGGATACCGTTTATTTCAGCAACGATGGCAAATGTATTTCAGAACTTGTTGAACGAAGCAAAATTTATGCAGGACAAGCACCTGAAGCATTTAGGCTTGGCAAATACATTACAGCAAATAAGTCATTATTGCCTGAAAAAATATTATTGATAAATGGGTCAACAGAGCCTGCAATTATTGCAGGGCTTGATGTCGTAATGATTGACGGCGATGAGAAAAATTTTAAGATAACAACAAAATCTGATTTGGAGAAATTCAAGGAGATTATAGAGATATGAAAGCGTGGATTTTACATAATATAAATGATATTCGTTTTGAGGATACGGCAATTCCCGAAGCAAAAGAAAATGAGGTTATTGTCAAGGTTAAGGCAGCAGGAATATGTGGTTCAGATATTCCAAGAATTTATACAAGCGGAGCATATTTTTATCCGCTAATTACAGGTCATGAGTTTGCAGGACAAGTTGAAGCGTTAGGTGCAAATACAGATAGCAAATGGCTTGGCAAACGTGTTGGAATTTTTCCGCTTATTCCTTGCGGAGAGTGTATCCCTTGTAAAAACAAACAGTTTGAAATGTGTAAGAAATACAGTTATCTCGGATCGCGTCAGAATGGTGGATTTGCTGAATATGTTGCTGTGCCGGAAAGAAATCTGCTTGAATTGCCTGATAATGTAACCTTTGAGCAAGCGGCAATGCTTGAGCCTATGGCTGTTGCGGTACACGCAATAAGGCGTGTTGAGCCAAAAGCAAGTGACACGGTTGTAGTGTGCGGACTTGGCACGATTGGTATGCTGATTGTTATGTTTCTGCTTGAAATGGGTGTCAAGAATGTTCTTGTTGTGGGCAACAAGGATTTTCAGCGTGACACGGCGGTTAAGCTTGGAGTTGCAGAGGATAATTTCTGTTATTTGAGGGCTGTAAATGTTGATGAATGGCTTACTGAAAAGACAAACAAGAATGGTGCTGACGTATTCTTTGAGTGCGTTGGTAAGAATGAAACTATAAACCAGGCTGTTAATAATACTGCGGCAGGCGGAAAGGTTATGCTTGTGGGCAATCCTTACGGCGATGTTGCATTTGATAAGAATACTTACTGGAAAATTCTCCGTAATCAGCTTACTGTTACAGGAAGCTGGAACTCAAGCTTTACCGAGGAGGAAAGTGACGACTGGCACTATGTGCTTGGCAAGCTTGCGGAGGAGAAAATTCACCCCGAACAGATTATTTCTCACAGGCTTGATATGGCTGGGCTTGATAAGGGCTTGCGTATTATGCGAGATAAGTCGGAGGGGTTCTTGAAGGTGTTGACAATTGTATAGCAATTAACATAAATAGTGTTTCCTCAATAGCTCCACAACTCTAAATTTGGAGGATATAACAGAAAAAACCTGTACAGGTGCTCAAGCATTGTCACCAGACGGTAAATGTTTGTGCGCAACAAACCACTTTTGCCTGTTTTGTTTATATTTCTTGCCTTGGAGTTCGGTTATGAGAGACTAAGCAGGTGTAAATGTCCTATCTGATTGATTTTGTAAAAAATAAAGACAGTGGAAAAAACATCTGACAACAGGCAAAGGATTACCGGAAGAATAGTAGAATAACTTGTAAAGGGAACAGATTATGTTGGTTCAGGAAGAAGGTAATGTAAAAAATAAAATTGTTATATACAAAATAAAGTTAAGCGTCGTTGCCAAATTTTGATTGGGCAGCTGACGCTTTTTTGCATTCATAAGTATTGTATGATAGAATCGAGAACTAAATTATAACGGTTGAACTAAAGAAAATTCAATAGAATATGGGAAAGAAAAATACAGAAGTTTTTTCTCATATTTAGTTATATATTGAATTGTGAGCATACCTGTAATTTTGAACACCGAAGACTATCTGTTCACAATTTATTGTGTTCAGGTTGCCTTCGGTGTTTTTTATTGGGGGTATATAATGTGACAATAGCAGAATATCTCGCTACAATCAGCGGACCATAGTGAACTCCTTCAGATGTTCGTTGATAAAAAATAAGGAGATTTTTGCTATGAATACGAAAAAAATAATAATTAATGCCGGCTGTTTTAAATCCGAGGATATGTCACTTGCGGTAAGCAAGGACGTCAGTGAGTTGGATTTTAAAACAGCCTTTTCTTTTTATATTGAAAATGTTGGTATGAGTGTATCAGAGCTTTCTATGCGAAGTGGAGTTACTGAGAGAACGATAAGAAGGTATCGGAATGAAAACCGTGGCAAGGATATTAAAACGATAGTAGCTCTTTGTGTTGGACTGGGGCTGTGTCTGAAAAGGTCTTTACACCTTATAAATCTTGCAGGCTTATCACTGACACCTACATACGAACATAATTTATATTTTTTGTTTTTATGTAATGCTTATTGCAGTAATCTTACTGTAAAGGATTGCAATGATATTCTTGTATCGAATGGATACAATCCTCTTGTATAAAAGCACCAAATTATTCTTTGAATTTTTTACTCAGCATTTTGACAGTGGGGCGGACACGCTGTGTCCGCCCAAAGTGTCAATATTTATGTTATTGATAGCTATAAACTTATAATCTGATATGTGTGAGCAGATAATTATGCAGGGGAATTGTCAGTGATAAAAGCATTTGAGCATTTTGACAATGGCGGACACGGTGTGTCAGTTCACAAAACAAATAATATGTGATAGAATAATATGCAAGGATACAAGACAATACCAAATAGTATTAAATAGTACCTTAAAGCATCTTGAAAATTTAATCATACAGCGTAAGAGATATAATACATTATTGTATAACCCGTTAATGGTAAACAATGAAACGGAGGAACTGTAGCGTTGTATGCGTGTCTTTGAAAAATGGCTGTCAACAGTAAATAATGTAAAATAAGGAGAGAATGTTTATGGAAAACACAGAAAAAATTAGACTTTTAACAGTACGAGAAGCCGCAGCTATGATTGACGGATTATCGGAATATCGTATCCGCAAGATGGTGAAAGACGGGATAATTCCAATTTTTATGTCGGGCAACAAAATTCTTATGTCAAAGGAAGCTTTGTTATCGGTTGTGCTGGGAAACACTGCAACGAAATAAGAAATGTTTGTTGCAAAATTACGATTTAGCGCTTTAAAGCGTTGACAAATGCTTGACGGTATGGTATAATTAATTATGTAAGAAATTGCCCTCCGTGTTCGCAGCACGAAAGGCAATGTTGAGCAATGCAACTGAAAGTCCGAAAGGAAATGTTACATTACATCGACAAGGTTAATTTTAGCATTTTTCTTTCGGAACGTCAAGTGTTTTGAAAGGATAGTGATATTATGGCACAAATATCAAAGCGTGGTGATAGTTACACAATTCGTTGTTATTGCGGCGAAACGATTCAAGGCAAAAGGGTAATAAAAAATATGACTTGGAAGCCCAATAGCAAAATGACAGAGAAACAGATTGAAAAAGAGCTGGAAAAGGTAGCTTTGCAGTTTGAAGAACTTTGTTTAAAAGGTTTAGTTCTCGATAACAATATGATTATGGCAAAATACGTTAATAACATATGGTTGCCAAGAGTTGAGAACGAGATAAAGCCAACTACATTTACAAGGTATAAAGGGATGCTCAAACGCATTCTTCCTGCTTTAGGACACTTGAAAATGGCACAGATTCAACCTTTTCATTTGTATTCGTTTTATGATAACCTTCGTGAAACCAAAAGGGAAGATGTAAAATGCACACCAAATAATGAAGCGATAAGGTTGAGCAAGGAAGAAACCCGTCCTGAACTTGCAGAAAAAACGGGTGTATCAACCACCACGATAGATTGCATAAGAGCAGGAAAGAGTATAAGCATTGAAACTGCGAGCAAATTTGCTGAATATTTTAATGCTGAGGTAGGCAAACTTTTTGATACAACAGAGGTGATGCTTTCAGACCGTACAATCCTTCATCATCATAGACTTATATCAACTATAATGCAGTCTGCTGTATATGACGAAATTATACACGATAATCCTTGTAAGCGTACTAAAGCACCAAGAGTAGAGCGTAAAGAAGCAAAGTATCTTGAAGATGACCAAGCTGAAGAACTTATGAATGTTGTACTTGAAAAAGCTCCACACCCATTCGATGTTATAATCCCGCTTATACTTTTAACAGGAATGAGAAGGGGAGAAGCTTGCGGCTTGAATTGGGAGGATATTGATTTTAACAACTGTACTATCAATATCTGCCGTACCCTGCTTTATCTCCCGGAAAAAGGCATATTTGAAAATGATACAAAAACTTATTCTTCAAGAAGGATAATTAAGGTTGGACAAGATGTTATTGATATGCTTAAAGATTTCAAGCTGTGGCAGGAAAGTGAAGCGGCGAAGATGGAGGGCAGTTGGATTGAAAGCGGCAAGGTATTTACTGCAAATAATGGGAAACCAATCAATCCGGGTACGGTGTCAGCTTGGTTTTATCAATTTGTAAGAGAAAATAATCTGCCTGAAGTTTCTGTACATTCACTGCGTCATACTTGTGCATCAATTATGATTTCTAACGGTGTACCGATTACTACTACGGCAAAGAGATTAGGGCATAGTACGTCAGCAACAACGAGCAGGATATATGCTCATGCAATAGCATCTGCGGATGCAGCAACGGCTCAGATGATACAATCGGTTCTTCCGATAAAAAGAAAAAACGCACTGCAATAGTGTATAAATCCCATTGAACAGCAGTTTAATGGGATTTATTATTGAAAGGTTGACTTTGAAATTGGTGTGAATAAAATATAGCTAAAGTGTTTGTGTGAGTAATTGTGTGAGTAGTTTAGCGAAATTATGAGGCTGCACGATAGAGTAAAAAAGCGGTTGCGAATACCGCATGCCGTGAATTAGGCTAACTCACGTTTTGTGTGAGTTTTGTGTGAATTTACCTTCAAAAAGAGCCAAAACGATGCAAAACAGCTCAACAACATTGAATAAGAAAATTCACACAAAACAGCCATTTTCGCCAAGATACAACATATTGTGAAACGGACAATTTAAAACTCCAAAACCGCGTGTCGTGAGTTCGAATCTTACTGCCCCTGCCACATTAAAGCCCGCAAACTACGGTAATACCGAGGTTTGCGGGCTTTTTGTCGAATAATGATATTATGTGTGTTTTACTATTTAGTACCCTATTTATTCAATAAATTTTATTAAAATAAATATTATTCGTCGTATTTTCGTCGTATAAATGTCGTATAAAACATTTCTTCAAACGACGTAGCTACGTCATTTCAGGGAACTAAGTGTCGTATAATGTTATTTATTATTATATATTTTAATATTAACTTGTTTTTTCTTGATTCAGTATACAATCGCAGGGAAGTGTCGTATAAGTGTCGTATTTTCGTCGTATAAAAATCAGCTGAAAAGTGCGATTTTACGTGTTTTCCAGAGTTAGTATTGTCATATACAAAATATTAAAGTGCAGAAGGAAGTCTGAACCTTCTGAACTTTTTAGTCATAGATGCAATCAACTGCACCATAGCAGAATATTTTATTCCACATTATCAAGTCCAAGCTTTACCCTGCTGCGATAAACCTCTTTTTCAATAAATTGCAGCACCTCGACAAGTCGTTGTCGAAAGTTTCGATAAAATTTCGTAGAAACTTTCGACGTTTTGTTATCGATATCGTCGAAATGCGATATTATATATGGTAATCCGACAATATTAAAGTTTTATAAGCGTGCTCAAATATAGGCATAACAAAGCTGGTTGTGGGAATTATTGCGTGTGAGTAATTTCATAGATTCAGGCTGATTTTAAATATATATATTTGAAATTTATGTGTGAGTCATCAATTTTTCAAAACTTAATCCGTATTTTTCTGCAATATCCTTGGCATAGCTTGAACCTGTTGTCTTTTTTCTCAGTACAGTATAAAGGCGTTTTCCATTATTTTTATTTATTTCTACTGTCAGATTATCCAAAGGAGATTTACAAATATCTGAATTATTGATTTTTTCGGGAAGCTCGGCAAGCTCATGGATATGAGTTATATATACCCCTCTGCATCCCTTGGCACTCATTGCTTTAAGAACCTCCTCTGAAATAGCCGAGGCTTCATATGAGCTTGTACCTGAAAATGGTTCATCACATATTATTAAAGAATATTCATCTGCAAGACTCATAAGCTTGCTCATTTTTTCACATTCTTCTGTAAATCGGCTTTGTGTTATACTTTTTCCGGAGGCAGAAAAATGAAGAAGAATTTCACTTACAGGACTTAATTCAGCATATTCAGCAGGAACATACAGTCCAAGTTGAAAAAGAGCCTGACATACTGCAATAGCTTTACCGTAAATTGTTTTGCCGCCACTGTTTGCACCGCTCATTATATAGAGCATACCTTTGTTGTCACATATAAAATCATTTTCTGTCATATGAACACCGTCAAGCACCAGCTGAGGAAAATACATACCCTTTAAGATACATTGTTTCTCGGCTTTATCACATACCTTAGGACGGCATATCGGATAACGCATAGCCTTAAGCTTGCGGAAAAATTCTGCACCTGCCGCCAAAAAGCGCAGGTCGCTGTAAAAGCCCAATATGAAATTTGTCTTTGAATTTGTATATGCTCTGACAGCAGGTTTCCATGAACGTATAGATGCTTTTACAAGCTTATACAGTGCAGTATTAAGTACAGATTCAAAAATTTTTCGTTCTTCGCTGTTCATAAGCAGATTCCGTGGTGATGAAAGTGGAGAAGAGCATTGATATGGATTAACGCCCGAATCAAGACGCAGCACTTTATCTATTATGCTTCCCGAAACAAATTTTTGATTGTTTATGCTTACAATGCCTGCTTCAGTAGGGTGTAATCCGCTGTCAAGATTTATTCCGAGGGTAACGCTTTGCACATCTGAAACAAGACGTGTATTTTCAGGAATAGCCTCCTTAAGCCTTGCAAAACTTTCATCCATTGTTATTTCATTTATACCGTTTTTCAGGTCAGTAAACAGTTTTGATTTAATATTTGCGCTGTTGATTTTTTCATTCAGATAGTCTATCAGATTAACATAAATCTGAAGATCTCTTACAGCATAAAGGCTGTCTATTTCATCAGCTTCGCCGCTGTGTATTCCCTTGGTTTCCATAAGCGTCATAAGCTCGGGAAGAATATCTTTTACAGCTTCAAAGAGAACATCATTTTCAATAAGATCGGTCAGAGCGTCAAGGCGGTAATTTATAACATTGATATCATCGGTTAAAAGCTTTTCAAGTTCAACATAATTCTTACCGTTCCATGAGTTTTCTTTTATCCTGATAAGAGCGTTGAGACTCAGCTCGGAAATAAAATCACTGTTCATCTTCAGACCTCCTATATGGGAATGTTCATAGCAATATAGTCGCGTAAAATATCCGCCGCTATTGCACCTATCACTAAATATATCACCAGCAAAATCCAAAAGGTTATATTTGAATAACCGAGTCTGCACCATATTTTCTTGGTAAGTGGAAGACCGTAAAAGGCTTCAAGTGCAAATGTCCAGATAGAGATTATTGTCAGGACGTTAAAAAAAAGCAGTTGCCCCAGAAAAATAACTGCCCCGTGTACACAGAAAGTAAAGAATACTTCCTTTCGTGGTATATTTATAAATCTATCCGATGGAAAATACAGATCAAAATTTTTTCTTCCGATAAGCATATGTACTCACGTCCTTTTCGGATTATGTTTTTACGTTTTACATACTGAATTTTGTTTTATTATACCACGTTATTGGGATTATAGCAAGTTGGTTTGGTATAAATATAATTAGGCATGAAAAACTGACATTCAAATAAATCGGCTCTTACATTCCTAAAGGCCATGGGACAATAGAAAAAATATCCCACCAAACAGCATAAAAGCCGTTTGCTGGGATTTCTGCATTCAATACAAATTATCAAGCTTCATAACAGCGGAATGCTTATGTTCCTCGATAACGTGATGATAAATTTTCAAAGTCGTCGAAACATCTTCGTGACCAAGAATTTCCGAAACAGCCTTGATGTCAACGCCGCTGTGAATGAGCGTTGTAGCGAATGTATGACGAAGTGCGTGAACGAGATTTGTCTTGCCTGTTATGCCGCAGTTCCTGAGAATACTTTCCATTGTCCTGTAAATCTTGCGTGGGGAAGGAATTGTGTGATTTTTCGACGCAATCACTCTTTTATCATCCTTGATAATTTTACGAAGCTGTTCAAGTGCGTCAATAGCATTGTTGTTCAGCGGAATGTACCGTACAGACCTGTTGGTTTTCGGCGTGTCCTGCTCAATGCAGATGTACTTGCTTTTAGCATTAGGCTCACGATTTTTAACCTCAGCCACATCACCGCAAACATAAATACGCCGTTTTTCAAAGTCTACGTCCTTCCATTTGAGATAAAGCGGCTCGCCCTCTCTCATCCCTGTATTAAGGATAAGAATTATAAGGTAACCGTATCTGTACACGGGAGTGCCGTTGCTGTATGTACGTTTAGCTTCTTCAACGATCGCCGCAACCTCTTCAGGTGTGTAGGCGGCAATATCTTTCTTTGCCTTTTTCTTCGAGGACGGCAGCCTTACACCTTCGACAGGATTTTTAAGTATTTCACCACGCTGAACACCCAGCTTCATACAAGCATTAAGATTATCATACGCTTTCTTTGCTGTGGAGTAGGATTTTTCGGCAGCAATCGAGTTGATCATATGCTGTACATCACCCGCAGTAAGTGAGTTAATCTGTATATGTCCGATTGCAGGGAAAATCTGATAGTTGAGCGACTGTTCAATCCGGTCAAATGACCCAGGCTTGACCTCAGGCTTTTTGACTTCCATAAGCCAGTAAGTCATGTAGGTGGCAACAGTCATTTTCTTAACATTCGAAATGTCAAATCGGGTAGCCTCTATGAGAAGTTCTTTCGCCTTACGACGTACTTCGGCAGGCGTATCACCATATATTGATTTTCTGACATAAGGTGCGACGGTTACTTTCATCTCATAATAGCCGTCTTTTCTTTTTTTGATTTCAGGCAATTTCTGTGCCATGAAAAACTCCTTTCTCATAAAAAGCCGCCGATTGAAGCATCACGAGGACGTTCAATCGGCGGTATGGTATTATTAGATTAAGAATTTTCTGCCTTCAGTGGAATAAACCCACTTTTCAAAAGCAGACTTTGTAATTCGATGCGAACTACCGATCCTGAATGATGGAAAGCCATCGGAATTGAATAATTTATACGTTTGATTTCTGCTAATGCGTAAAATACGCATTACATCCTCAATAGTATAAATTATAAGTTCAGCATTTGTTGTATTAGCATTCATAGTTGTCCTACTCCTTTTGTTTGAAATATTTGTTTGCTATAAGTCCTGATAAATAATCAAGAACTTATTTGTTGTCAGATTTTTGTGTCATATTAAGCTGTCATCAGAGCTGACTAGGAATTAATTCTGATAACAGCAAAACAGATTAGCATATGCATTGACCTTCCTTTCATAAAATTATAAAAGAGAATAAGAGAATAATTCTGTTCTTTTATTCCCCTATAAACACCCCCGTTTAAGCGCCAGCTTAAACCTGTTTAGAACATGATGTATACCGTCTGCAAGAAATTCATCAAGAGAATATCAATTCAATCAGAAGTATTGTTTACAAAAAGCTGTCGGAATAACATAAACTATGACTAATTACGCAATTGCAAGTCATTCCCGAAGAATATAACCTATACCGCAGTCAACATAAGCATAAGTATCAATAACTGATAATTACTTGATGTACACAGTTAATTTACTGTAACTATTTAATACACCATATTTAATAGCAACAAATCCCTATTCTACGTCATTTATATTTTTGAGGTTGCACATTTTTGGACGTGAAAAGTGCATAATACAAAATTAATAAAGCAATAGATATAACAGCCGCAAACGGAGTTTTCCGAATGCGGCTGTTATCATATTTATTCCTTGTAATATTGCACCTGTGCCGCAAACAGTTCTGCGTAAATACCGCCGTTCAGCACAGATAAATTATAGTTTACCAATTATTTACTGTAATTTTGTGATTATAAAGGCAAAAGCAGTTGTAATTCTGTGATTTATATTTTGTATTTCGATGTAATTCTGTGATTTTTGCTATTGATATTACAGGAATTCTGTGATATACTATGATTGGAGGGTGATAATATGGCATTGTTGAAACGTAAAATCGATGCTTATCTGTCTGAGTGGAAAAGCAATCCTGAACGTCTGCCGCTTATTGTTAAGGGTGCAAGACAAATTGGTAAAACCGTTTCCATTGAAAATTTTGCAAAAAGTCATTATAAAAGTGTTGTACCCATAAATTTTGCTTTGCAAAAACAATTCAGAAGTATCTTTGATGATGGTTTTGACGTTGACAAAATCATCAGGAATATTTCGTTGATCAACCCTGACCTTGAGTTTATTCCAAACGATACATTGATTTTCTTTGATGAGCTTCAAGCGTGTGCAAACTGTGCCACAAGCCTGAAAGCTTTTAAGCTTGATGGAAGATATGATGTAATATGTTCAGGCTCGCTTATGGGTATAAATTATCATGAAATTGAATCAAACAGTGTGGGCTTTAAGGAAGATTATGAAATGCACTCAATGGATTTTGAGGAATTTCTCTGGGCCAAAGGCTACAAACCCGAACAGATTGAAGAGATGTATCAGAGCATGCTTTCAGCTGCTCCGCTTTCAAACGTACTGCTTGATGTTATGTTTGATAATTTCCGTGAGTATCTGGTGTTGGGCGGAATGCCTGCAATTGTCAGAACATTTATTGAAAACAAGAATTTCAGCGGGATACTCAAAATGCAGCGTCAGATACTCCTTGATTATGAGGAAGATATAACCAAGTATGCTGAAGGGCTTGATAAAGGAAAGGTTCTTAATGTTTACAGAAAGATTCCTGCTTTTCTTGGAAAGGAAAACAAGAAATTTCAGATTTCCAAGGTTGAAAAGGGTGCACGAAGCCGTGAATATGCAGGTACACTTGATTGGCTTGACAGTGCAGGCATAATTAACGTATGTTATTGTATGGAACAGCCTGAACTTCCATTGAAGGGGAATTATAACCCTGCGGATTTCAAAGTATACTTTCGTGACAGCGGCTTGCTGATAGGCTCTCTTGATGACGAAGCACAGGAAGATCTGCGTTTCAACAAAAACTTCAACACCTACAAGGGTGCAATATATGAAAATATTGTCGGTGATATGCTCGTAAAGCAAGGCTGTCAGCTGTATTTCTACAAAAACGAACGCGGTACACTTGAAATGGACTTTTTTATGCGTGATTCAGATTCTCTTGTTCCCGTTGAAGTTAAAGCAAATGATGGTGCAACCATATCATTGAACAAGCTTATTGACAGCGAAAAATATTCTGATATAAAATACGGAATAAAGCTTGGCAATAAAAATATCGGCTTCAATGGCAAATTTTACACATTCCCATATTTTCTTACATTTATGCTCAAACGTTTTTTAAGGGAACGTAATAAAAATATATAAAAACAGCCGCCCGAATTGCCGTGAATTATCACGACAGCTCAGGCGGCTTTATTCATAACTGCTGATTAACTTTTTCAAGTGTAAAAATACAATATTCAATTTCATCTCCACATAAGCTCAATACCCCTTATGTAACCATTCGGAGTTTCAGCACCCAGATCACAGCCTCTTTTCTGTAATTGTCTGACTTCCTTTTCGCTGTGATACAGCACCTTGTAATCGCATAAATAATCGTGCCTTATAAGATTATCCAGTATAAGACACACGATTTTGTGCATCTGTCCGATGCTGAAAGAAAAGCCTGTTGCCTTGTACATCCCCGTGCATTTATCACCAACTGCCTTTATGTCGTAATGGTTGTACAATATCTTATTCGACGATTCGGGACGCTCACAATAATAAAAATACTTTTCCTTTTCATAATCAGGGTCGGTTATTTCAGCACCGTGCTTTTTCGAGTAGTCAAAAATCCTGTTGAATTCTTTAAGCAGATAGTATTTCACAACCGTAACATCAGCGTCCTCGTCAAGCCTTTTCTTACGCCGTGAATTGTCGGAAAAATCACTCATTGCTTTGAGTACGCCGTTCGGAATGTTACACATATGCCCATTCTGCAAGGCTGTTTCCTGTAAAGCAAATGTGTCAGGCATACATTCATTTGCCTTTGGAGTAAAGCAATATTTTGTCCTGCCGTTTTCCGTGTGTCGTTTTTCTGCAGGAATGTAATGCTTCACGATCAACTTGTCTATAATCTCTTCTATATGGCCAGCCTTTTCATTGTGCAGACTGATTTTATCATTGCCTGTAACACAGGTAATCAGCTTTCTTGCAGTAAAGCTTTTCGCACCGTTATACCACAGCGAGTATATCCCGTCTGCAAGGATATTTTCATAGTAGCTTGCTTTCTCAAACTCAGGAGAGGTGTTTATGAGCGGCTGATAAATCTTTTTGTTGAGACAATATTCCTCGAAAACAGGACTGTTCATATACATTTCAAGCTTATTACGGAACTGCTCAATAAGCTCATGGTCTGCATCGTAAGCATTATTAAGACAGAAATCAACTACCTCTGCAAATTTTGCACGACCCTTTTGCTGTATCTTTATACAGCGTGACATGGGGTACATTTTAAGCTGCTTTGAGGAAATCAATCTGCCGCATCGCTTTATGTCAGAGAGTGAGGCGTACAGCTTGTATTCACAACCCATTCCGTCACGCCCACCCCGACCGCATTGCTGAATATAATCAAGCATTGTAAGCGGAAAGCCGACATGAATAATATGCCGTATATCACAAATGTCAACGCCCATTCCGAAAGCAGAGGTTGCCAGCAGAATATTGACCTCGCCCTCTGAAAAAAGCCTGAAAGCGTTCTCTTTAGCCCTGGCAGCCTTGTCGGTGTTGGTGCCGCCGAAATACTTTGCAAATTTAAGGCCACTACTCATACTTTCCAGTCTCTTGCTCACTATATTCATCAACTTTTTGCTGCTGAAGAAAACAAGAAGCTTTTCATTCCTGTGTTTTATAATGAATTTGCATACGTTGTTGTTTCTTTGGAGACTTCCGTTAGAAAGAGATATTTTATACTTTCCCGATTTGTTGTCAATTTTAAATTCCTTTTTGGGACGCTGTCCTATGCAGTCGCTTTTTTCAATCCCCATATTAAGCTTAGTTGCAACATCTTTAAAAATTTTCTCATCAACAGTTGCAGTAAACGCCGCAATTATGGGAGGAGTAGCGGTGCGAAGCTTCTTTTCAATAAAATTCTGAATACACCTGTACGACGGACGGAAATCGTTGCTCCATACAGAAACACAGTGTGCCTCATCAATTACAAGCAGGGAGATTTTAAGCTTGCTGAAAAAGGAATCCGCCTTTGCACGCAAGGTTTCGGGAGTGGTGTAAATGAGTCCGGGTTTTCTATCGCCACGCAGAATTTCTTCTTCAATGCGTTTTCTCTCATCTTTGCTGTGGCTTTGTGAGTGAAACGCTTCAGCATCTATGCCGTTTTCCCTGAGCGACCTGACCTGGTCGTCAATCAGTGCAATAAGGGGCGAGATTACAACAGTACAATGGTCTTTGTCCAGCATAAGAGCAGGAATCTGATAGCAAAGTGACTTACCCGAGCCTGTTTCACGGATACAGAATACATTTTTCTTTTCATCTATGATTCTTTTAATGCACTGTTCCTGAAAGTCAAACAGTTCGCCATCTATGTGGAATTGGTTGTTAAGCAAATCTTTTGCTCGTGCCAATGTGTCTGATTCCTGCATTTGTAACACTCCCTTGTCAGTAGTATGTAATAAGTATAGCATAGGGAAGTGGTTTTAGCAATTGAAATTAAGCATACATAATTTTATTGCTTCTATTGGAGTGTGGTTGTATTAAAATCAGTCTTAAGTAAATCCGCGATCCTTCCCAAAATATTCTTCTTTAGAGATAATCAGAAGACGTAATTTCTCCAGCAGATTTGTAAGTTCCTGAAATTTTACCTCTGTATTTTCATTATTGTAACTAACAAATGAAGCCCATTCATTTATATTTTTGCTTATATCCTCATACAGATATCTGCAGAAATCAAGCATATTTGTATCAGAAAACTCGTGGATAATTTCGTCTTTGCCCAAAGGACACCTATCATCATTTTCTATAATTATGTGACAATGCCAATGACTGACAACACATAAAAACCTGTCAGGTTCAAGGTTGCCCTTCACGCAAAAAGGATATAAATTTTCCAAGCCGTGTATAGCTTGTTGAAGCCATTCAAATGCAATATCATCCAAATAGCTTAATGAGTATCTTGATGTATTTTCAAGTCGGAACTCTGACCAGCCGTGCTGTGGACAAGTTAACATTCTTTCACCTTCCGTTCAGTTATTTTATCATTTTATGTCAGTACCCTTTTCAGATTTTCTGCAATTATACCATATTTCATATGAAAGTACAATGTATGCATATTAAATGCAATATAACACCGAGGTAATATTTATTCTGTTTTCAGTTTTAATCATTGATTGTGTCATCTTAATTACCCCGCTTATTTATATTTTAGTAAATTATGATTTAGTAAATTATAAATCACTAAATCATAATTTTGCTATTATCTTTTTGAATTCATCCAAGGAAATCCGAAATCACTTCGCTTTATTTTGCACATTTCTCCATTGCCGCGATGGAATACAATTCCTTCAATATAATGGGTATTCAGAAATCCTCTTATACCTTCAAAGCTCCTATCGGGCAAATCTAAAATTATAGAACCGTGTTTTACAATTATATCTTTATCATGATTATACGGATTGCTCTGGAAATGAGGTCCGACAGCCTCGTAAGTACCGTCATTCGTCAAGGAAATATTGCTGTTTTGCAAAGCCTCAAGATACCATTTGTCAGCAGAATTTGTTGTAACAGGAACCCAGCAAGGCAGATGTTCTGTTACAGCATCAGCTTCAGGCTGACATAAAACAGCATTTTCAGGAATTGGCTTACCTCTTTTTGCATCATATCTTCGCCAGTGTCTACCGTCAAAAATAGCACAGCAAGCACCATCAATTTTTTCGGTTGCAATTCCTTCTCCGTTAAGCACCCATTCACAACCGGAAGTAACTTCGTTGTGTATAATTATTTTATGATTGGCTTCAAATTCTCTTACAAATAAAGTAGGCATTTTCTTCATATATAATCACTCCTTCAATCAATAATATCCTCCATAACAAATCTTAAATTATCAAAGCGAACACTCCATTACATAACGCTTGACAACAACACCGTTTGACATTTTTTGTTCAGTTTCAGCTGTGACATCAAAACCGCATTTTAAATAGCATTGCTGTGCCTGAATGTTGCTTTGGTCTGTGTAAAGTCCGATTGGACTGTACCCACGCAGTTTAAGGCTTTCTATCGTTTCCCTTATAACAAACGAGCCTATTCCGCAATTCTGATATTGAGGAAGCAGTGCTATCATTTTTATATATGCCTTTTTATCAGTTGATGATAGTCCGTTTACACCTAACCAACCTATAGGTGTAGTGCCATCAAAGATAATATAATCTTTCTCGTCAGTATCCTGCAACCACTCTTTAATTGCATCAGTCCAAACAGAAAGAGTTGTCGGAACTTCATTCAGAATAGCCATAACAGCTTTATTATTCATAAGCTTTTGCAGAAATTCTGCATCATTCTCAGTTACCGCAATAATTTTAATGTTTTTCATTTATGTTACTCCTGACTTATTTCAGCACTTTCATCAAGCCTGCACTTCATTTTCTCAAGTTCACGTTTTTCGTTGTACATACGGTTATTTCTGCACCAATCACAACCGCCGTGATTTCGGCATGTGTAGTCAACCGCCTTACTTCCACGATAGGGTCTGCGGTGCTCCTTGCCGTGTTCTATTGCTTTGTTAAGTGACATTTTCTGATCCTTTCAGACGTGAGTACAGCTACTCAATAATATCCTCCATAACAAACCGCAAATCGTCAATATGCTTGTCAATATGCCAGTGTCCGCAAAGCCAACGTTTGTAGTTCAGCCTGTCCTCAATGGTGTCAAGCCATTTTTCCGTGCTGTTGTCAACTGTGCTCTGGTCAATGCTAGGCAGGAATGCCTCCGTAGGAATGTATTTATACGGGCAGGTGTGAGTAAGCACCTGGTCAATCTCCCAGTTACAGCCATCAAGTACAGCTTCAACCCGTGCCTTGGTTTCAGCCGAAGGCTGTTCGTCCTCAAACCAGTGAAAGCCGTTCCGCAGACGATAAAACTTGTCAACGGAGTACGCACCGCCGATAACAATGGACTTGTGCCCGTCAAGGTCGTAAATCTCGCCGTCCTTGGCAAAGAGAATATTCGGATATTTTTCCTCGTAATAAACAGTGCTGCCGTGCCACTCTTTAGTGGTGTAGGTCGGTATCGTTTCGGGACGCATTTCGTGGTTGCCGTGAATGCAGAACACAGTAATGCCGACCTCGTTCAGCTTGTACTTTGTCCGCTTGTCGCCAAGATCGTTGCCATAATAATTAAACCCTGCGTCACCGAGAATTACTATCGTGTCATTCGTTGTAAGAATACCATTGCGGATCGCATTTGTGATTTTAAGTATCTTTCCGTGGGTATCGCCTGTGTAAAAAACTGTTCCGATTTCAACTGTTCCGATTTCAACTGTTTCGGTTTCAGTCGTTTTATTTTCAATCATTCTGTGTTCACCTCCTTGTGGTTCATATTGATACACTTTAATTACTGTTCAATCTTATAAGTTCATTCAGTGTTCGCGGAGTGTACCCGGTAACATCAACACCTGCATTAAAAGCATTTCTGAAATGCTCAGGATTGTTCTTTATAATCTGATATGCAGGGGTGTCGAAATTGTTGTGAATGTGTCCATAAACGTGATATGCACCCCTGAAATAGCCGTCCCATTCAAGTATGGGGTAGTGGGACAGAACAACACGTCTGCCGTTGTCATCAATCTTCAGATAATCGGTTATTTCCACAAATTCGTCACGGATATTGCTGTTGAAACCCTTGTCGTGATTTCCGAGAATAAGATGCTTTCTGCCTTTCAAACGGCGGAGAATTTCAAGCTGTTCTTTGGAGCTTATCTTGAAAAACATATCACCGATTATGTAAACATCATCAGAAGCCGACACAACGGAATTCCAGTTAAGGATAATACATTCCAGCATTTCAGCAGCACTGCTGAACGGACGGTTTGAGTAGGTTATAACATTTTCGTGACCTAAATGAAGGTCGGCGGTGTAAAAAATCGTTCCGATTTCAACTGTTCCAGTTTCAATCATTCTGTTTTTAATCATTCTGTCTTCACCTCATTTTTAGATTATAATGCGTAATACAAACTCCTGAAATACTGTTCAGCGTCCTGATTATCGGACAACCCCGAAACACTTCCGTCGCCTGATTCAATTACACGCCACGTTCCGTCGGAAAGTTCCGCATAATCAACAGTGTAATAACAGCTCGGTAAGGTCTTGTATTTTTCAATCAATGCCATAGGCGGCTCACTTGTGTAATTGCCCTGACCTGAATTTCTGTTGACAGTAAGAATATTGTTGTTAGCATAAAATACTCTGTATTCGTTAGGTCTGCCGTTGTAAAATTTCAAATCAAGGAATTCCTTTACGCAGATACCGCCTGTGAGCAGGTCACCACGATACTTGTAGAACACATCCATCCACTTGTCAAACTGTTCCTGTGTAACGGAAGAGTCAAAAAAGCGTGGAAATTCGGTGCCCTTTACCGACTTGACGAAATCCTTAATCATAAGTCGGTCAAAGGATTTCTTCACTTCCTCAACATCAATTTGCGTGTGTAGTTGATACAGCTTCATTTTTGCCGTGTCTGTACCAAAACGCTCATAAACGTTAGGGAAAATATGCATAAGCTCATATTCTTCGGGAGATGTGATAAGCTGAATATTGTTTTTCAGCAACTCCCCATAAAAAAGTTTGTACTGTTCAGGCTTCATCATCCAGCCACGCATAACAGCAGTGCATTTTTCTGACGGTATCTTGTTGAGGATAAGTTTACCCTCGCTGATAAATTTATCGTAGTCAAACAGGGCAATCTCAAACAAGCTTGTTGCCAGTGCCGCATCATATTCATACTGCAAAGCTTCATCAACCTGCTTTGCCGAAAAATAGCTTGATGGGAATAAAATTATGTCAATCATTTTGTCTTCACCTCAATTTATACTTCATAAAACAGAAATGCTTACTTTTACAAATCATCTCCCCCGACATAAGCCCCATAAAATTTATCCACATCAGAAAAGCGATTGACAGCTATTCCTGCTTCCTTATATAATCTTTCGTAGTCTGCCAAAAACTCATCATAAATCCTGACATTGTCTTCAGGACAATCAGGGTTATAAGCTTCCATAATATCATAAGTTCCAATGTTCACATCCGCTGAAACATCTGAAATCATATATTGCAGACAGCACATATTTACAAATGATGAGTAGGTATCATTATTGACCGCCGCTTCCTCTACCTTGTTTCGCCAGTTTGAATACATTTCTTCGTATGTTCCCGAAAGTGATTCCTTTGTCGGAATCGCTTTTTCCTTTACCTTTGATGTGTAATTTTCAGCATACAGAATCAGCGATTTTGCAAGGGAACGCAATTCTGTAACATCCTTGCTTTCCGATATTTTTCTTATGTCTTCGGAGAAATTCCCGTCAAGAGGAAATTGAGCAAGCTCTTCAAAAGTACGTTTTACGCCACGCCTGAAATATGTCCCGTAATAAAGCATTATTGCATCAAGAAGTGACAGCAAGGTTTCGCAGACGTCCATTCGTACCTGTCCGATTTTTTCGTGCAGACAAGCGTTTGCAAAGGACACCTTTGCCTTTTCTATCAGTTCATTTACTCTGTCGAAGCGTTCCTCTGAACATAAAAATGCTTTTGTCTGCTCTCTTAATCGGCATAAATCTTCGTAGGCTTCCTGATTTTTAATGTATACAATTTCAGAGTCCATCAGCTTTGAAAGGTGTGCGTGATGACAGGCTGAATCATATCTTAACCCATCCCAGTTCGTACAGTAGATATCATAACCAACCCCGACGTCATCCAGAATAAAGCCTGTTCCCAGCTTCCAGCCGTTATCATCCTGAATAAGTATAAGCAAATCAAGGTCTGATTTTTCATAATCATCACCCGTTGCAACTGAACCGTAAATTCCTATAAGTGCTAAAGAATCAGGGCATATTTTTTCTGCCTTTTCAATAACCGCATTTATTATTTTTTCATTTCTGTAATTCATAATTACCCCCGCTTTTATTCAATTATCAAGCACTTCAAGAAATTTCGCAGGTACAGCCTTAGTCAGCCATACCCCGTTCTCCGATAGGAAAAATTCAAATCCGTTCTGATGCATTTCACCCGACTTCACCTTGAACACAAAAGGCTTGCCGTGTCTTTTGCCAACGGTCACAGCAGTTTCAAGGTCTTTCGACAAATGCACATAAAGACGGCTTTTCGGTTTCAGCCCCTCCGCCATAATCGAGTCAACAAAACGATCCGCCGTGCCGTGATAAAGAATCTCGGGCGGCTCGCACTTTTTCAGTTCAACATCAACAGGGACGGAATGCCCCTGATTTGCACGGATAAGCGTCTTGTCCTCGTTGAAGCTGTAACGCTGTTTGTTGTCAGTGCGGACAATTTCTTCAAGCTTTGCCATATCCAGAGTGTATCTGCCTGTTGCATTTACACCGTCAATCAGTTCATCAACATTCGCCCAGCCGTGCCCGTCAAGCGTAATGCCAGCCGCAGAGGGCTTGTGCCTTAAAATAAGGCTTAAAAAAATACTTGTTTCTTTCATCTGTATCAACTCCTGTTAAAAATAAAAAAGGATACCAAGCCACGCTCGGTATCCTTACGTTATACAAAATTACAGCAATGCCCTGCAAAAACTTATACGCAAAGCTGCTTCAAACCCACCGAGGTAATTATATTTATTCTGGTGTTTTTAATCATAGACTGTGTCATATTCAACTACCTCGCTTTGGTATAATATTAGCATAGTCCAAACTGCTGACCTACAGTGGTGACAGGCTATGCTTATTTTGATATAATAAGAAGGTAATGGATTGACGAACCTCGCTTAGAACCAAGCGTTCGTGTTAGAAAGTGTCAAC
>JAZQBN010000049.1:0-11969 GCA_045545795.1 Oscillospiraceae bacterium | reverse complement strand
TTAGGGCAACAAAATTAAAGTTAAAAAACGGAGGAATATACAAATGAAAGCTACGGGTATTGTCAGAAGAATTGACGACCTGGGTCGTGTGGTAATCCCAAAGGAAATCAGACGCACTATGCGTATTCGTGAGGGTGACCCGTCACAGACAACATTGACACCCTGGGAGCAATTCTGCTTTGGAATGTTCGGGTTCGGGGAGAGGGTACATAAAGGGTAGAAGGGGTTGTTTTAGACAAAAACCAGCGAAAATAATAAAATTAAACATGTTTGATAAAATATGCAGAATAATATGTAAATTGTTCACAGTGTAACGATTATAGTCGCAACCGTACATAATACGCAGATTGTTAAACGTGTTTAACGATGGTTTGGATAAAAAGGATTGGTACATAACATACCAATCCTTTAATTTTTTGAACGTTCTTATCACTTAACCCGACATTTGCATATCTGTCCTGATAATAAAGCTTTTCCTCACCAAATGCAATGATGACATCGTTATTGTTTTGCTGGAACATTTGTGATATAATAAATCTGAAAGATTTTAATGTGAGGCTGATAAAATGGGTAAGTACAAATTTCTGAAATTGTGCGGCGAGTACGGCGGAGTAACAAGAGAAATGTATGTTGATTGCGGTCAAGATATTATCGATACATACAATCGTCTGATTGACAATGAAGAAATAACTCTGTTCCACGGTTTCTACTGCCTTGTTTCAAGCAGATATAGTGGTGAAACTTATGCATTGGTTCCATACACAGGAACACAGCAGGAACTTCAGAATGACCCTGCCTTTAAGGAATACCACTCATGGAGGGCATTAGCGGAGAGAAAAGAATGTGGCAGCTGTGGTAAAGTGTATTTTTTAGCAGGTGATGATGACGGGTGTCCGTATTGCAGAAAATGATAGATCAGACAAAAAAGTATTAAAACGACAACCTTATTCCGAGAATAACGCATTGAAATAAAATTCCCATTAAATAAAGGAGTAAACTATGACACAGCAGGAAATGAATATACTTGTTCCCGAAAAGCTTCGGGAAATTGAAAATAAATATAACGTAAAAGTGTTGCTGGCAGTTGAGTCGGGCAGCAGGGCATGGGGATTTGCTTCACCCGACAGCGATTTTGACGTGCGTTTTATATATAAACGGCCACGCAACGAATATCTGAAGCTTAATCAGCCGCGCGATGTAATTGAAATTCCCGTTGATGATATATGGGACGTAAACGGCTGGGATTTGGACAAAACTCTGCGTTTGCTGTACAAGTCAAATCCGACGCTTTACGAGTGGCTTAACTCTCCGATTTGCTATTGCAGAACAGATTTCTGTGACAAGATTAAACCTCTTATGAATGAATATTTTTCAGTAAAAAATACGATGTACCATTATCTGAATACAGCAAAAAGCAATATGAAAAATTATTTGCTTGGCGAAGTAGTAAAACCGAAAAAATATTTTTATGCACTCCGTCCGCTTCTCGCTTGCCATTGGGTAATGGAAAACAAAACACCGCCGCCCGTTCTGTTTGATACTCTTGCAGAAGCAATGCTTCCTGACTCGCTGCGTTCGGCTGTCGATTATCTTCTTGATATCAAGCTTAATTCCCCTGAAAAAGCTGAAATCAAGCCGGTAGCGGATATTGATATTTTCCTGAAGGAAGGCATTGCAAGGTTTGACGAGTTAATGAAAAATCTGCCGCAGGAGAATAATTGCGGCTGGGATATGGTGAACGAATTTTTTATTTCCGAGATTGAAGATTAACAAAGAAAGGTGAAACTTATGCTAACCTACACCTACATAGAAAAAGGCAAATTCGCACTTACCGAGAAGCCGAAACCAACCATAATCGAGCCGACAGACGCAATCGTGCGTGTAACGCTGTCGAGCATCTGCACAAGCGATTTGCACATCAAGCACGGCTCTGTTCCCCGTGCTGTAAAGGGCATAACCGTGGGGCACGAGATGGTGGGAGTTGTTGAAGAAATCGGCTCGGATGTCAGCACCGTAAAGGTCGGCGACCGTGTTACAGTAAACGTTGAAACCTACTGCGGAGAGTGCTTTTTCTGCAAGAAAGGCTTTGTGAACAACTGCACCGATAAGAACGGCGGATGGGCGCTTGGTTGCCGTATCGACGGCGGACAGACTGAATATGTCCGTGTTCCGCTTGCTGACAACGGGCTTGATATTATCCCCGAAACCGTAACGGACGAGCAGGCTTTGTTCACAGGTGACATTCTCGCAACAGGCTACTGGGCGGCGAAAATTTCCGAGATTACTCCCGATGATACGGTTTTGATAATTGGAGCAGGGCCCACGGGAATATGCACGCTTCTGTGTGCAATGCTGAAAAATCCGAAGCGTATTATTGTATGCGAATGCGACCCTGAACGAATTGAATTTGTGAAGAAGCATTACCCCGATGTGCTTGTGACAACTCCAGATAACGTGGTGGATTTCGTGCAGGAAAACAGCGACCACGGTGGCGCAGATGTAGTGCTTGAGGTTGCAGGCACGGATGATACTTTCCGAATGGCGTGGGAGTGCGCAAGACCGAACGCAATCGTGACGGTTGTTGCACTTTATGACAAACCGCAAATTTTGCCGTTGCCCGATATGTACGGCAAAAATCTTATCTTCAAGACAGGCGGAGTTGACGGCTGTGACTGCGGCGAAATTCTGAAGCTTATCGAGCAGGGTAAGATTGACACGACGCCGCTTATTACCCATACATATCCGCTTGCGGAGATTGAAAAAGCGTATGAGATTTTTGAGAAAAGGCTTGATGGGGTAATCAAGGTGGCAGTAAGAAATTGATAGTGAAAAACGCAGGCTTTGTTGGGAAACGAAGGCTGCGTTTTGTTTTGTGTTTTTCAGTGAGAAAAGAAACAAGAATTCCAATTTATCTTATATTTCGATATGCAAACTCTCCCCAACTCAACCGAGTCGGGGAGATTGCTTTTTCAGAAAAAATATGCTAAAATTTCTATATCAAAATTAACATAGGTCAATGCGGAAAGTCTGTTGTTCTTGTATCATATTATCAGGAGGTAGATATTATGAACGATACAAAACTGAATTCACGCAGAGCATTGACCATCACAACAACACTCACGCTGATTGTGGCAGGATTTGAAATCCTTATGGCTTATTCAAATTATAAGCCGGGAATGAATTTACTTGATATTACAAGCTATGTTACAGCAAACAGACTTTTTTACTGTCTGATGCTTATTGTGTGTAATCTTACTATGATTTCGGGTGCAGTACTACTTTATAAGGAAAACGACATAAGTCTTAAGGATGAAATCTACGACAGAAAAACTCTGAAAAAGGATATTTTCTACGGACTTGTAACCTTGCCTGTTACGGGTATACTTGGTATAGTGTCAACTTTTCTGTATTCGGGAAGAACAGAGCTTGCGTTTCAAGGCGGCGAAACCACAACTGGAATAATGGTTATGGAGTTTGTTGCGCTCACTCTTGTAAGCGGCTTTTGCAAGGAGATATTTTTCAGAGGACTTGCAAAAAAGTTCTGCGGTCCTGTTATGGGGGAGATGACAGCACTTCTGCTGTTTAATCTGATGTTTGCAGTACTCGATTGGCACAATCTTGGTTATTCATTTGTAATTGGTCTGGTGTGGATATGGGCGTATAAAAGGACGGGACATCTTCTTGCACCGATGATTGCACACGGTGGTATAAACTTTATAGGTATATTTTATAATTTGATTGTAAACGGGGGAATATGACTTGGATAAGGAATACATTGTAAATCAACTTGCCAATCTTGCCAGAAAAACGGGTCTTGATATAGGCGAGGAGATACTCAACGAGGTTGTAGGATTTTCAAAATTCAAGGTGTATTCAAAAGGCGAGCTTCTTGCTTGCAGCGGCGATGACGCTTCATACGCAGGAATTGTAATGAATGGTGTTGTCCGCAGTTATTATGTTGACGGCGACGGAAATGATATAACAAAGTTTTTCTCTTGCGAGGGAAATCTTTGTATGGACGAGGGAATGATGGGATATGACGAAGTTATCGCTACGTGGGAGGCAATAGAAGAATCTACCGTTATGCTCTTTGAAGTAAAGCGTATGAAGGAGCTTATTCTTGGTAATGAACAGCTGAAAACATTGTGGATAGAGCTTCTTGAAGGTGCGATGCGGTATAAAATTTACAGAGAAAACGGGTTCCTTATACAGAATGCAACTGAAAGATATCTCACTTTCAGAAAAAGATACCCACAGTTATCGGAGCGTGTTTCGCAACAATATATTGCTACTTATCTCGGAATTAAACCTGAATCATTAAGCAGAATCAAGAATGCTCTTAAAGGAAATTAGAACTTAAAGGTCGTACTAATGAGTGCGACCTTTTTACGCACAAAAACCTCCCCATTCCTTTCGGAATGAGGAGGTAGTTGCTGTTGGATTTTTCAAGAACTCCTTGTTTATCTGAGTGCATCCTGTACAGCTCATTCGTAATGAGCAGGTCGTGTGTATTAATTCTTCCAAGGCCGTTTTCAGCTCGTCCAGCCTTTGGCTTTCCAGTAATCAACGTCAGCAGGGTTGAAGCCGTTTTTTGCATCATAGCCATAATTGAGAAAAGTCCTTTTGTCCTTTATATCAGGCTTGATTTTGCCGATTTTGTTGGAAATCCTCTTTGTAGCTTGTTGACATGCCCTTTGGATAACTGCGCTGCAAAGCAAAAGGTTTATGTACAGTTTATATGGATATCCGTCAGTAATAGCATACCTGATTATTAAAAAGTCCGATTATGTCGGACCTTTTTATTTTTCTCTTGACAACATCTGTTTGATATTGTATAATTGTATACAATCATACAGCTATACAAATATACAAGAAAGGAATGACCCTATATGACAGAAATAAGACCTTCCGCAAAATCAAACCTTCTTGAGTTTGACCCTTATGAGTACGACTTGCATGATGTGCAGAGTCCTGAGCTTTTCAGGGAGATGTACCCGTACAGCGAAATACCTAAAATTGCATATAATCACAGACATGTTCCTATGAATATGCCTGAGAATATCTATATCACAGATACCAGCTTCCGTGACGGACAGCAGTCAAGAACGCCATATACCGCAGAGCAGATTGTTGAGATATATAAAATGCTTCACAGACTCGGCGGTGAAAAGGGGATTATCCGTCAGACCGAATTTTTTGTGTACTCGAAAAGCGACAGGGAAGCTTTGGAAAGATGTATGGCTCTCGGCTACGAGTTTCCCGAAATCACAACGTGGATAAGAGCCGCAAAAAGCGACTTTGAGCTTGTGAAGAATATAGGAATCAAGGAAACGGGTGTGCTTGTGTCCTGTTCCGACTATCATATCTTCAACAAAATGGGACTCACAAGACGTCAGGCACTTGACAAGTATTTAGGTATTGTCAAGGAATGTATCGAGGCAGGACTTCACCCGAGATGTCACTTTGAGGATATAACAAGAGCTGACTTCTACGGCTTTGTAGTGCCTTTTGCAATCGCACTCCGCAAGCTTTCTGAGGAAAGCGGCGTGCCGATAAAAATCCGTGCCTGCGATACAATGGGTTACGGTATTCCGTATGCAGGTGCAGCATTGCCGAGAAGCGTGTCGGGAATTATCTACGGACTCCAGCATTATGCAGGCTTTTCAAGTGATATGCTTGAATGGCACGGACACAACGACTTTTACAAGGGTGTCGTAAATGCTACAACTGCGTGGCTTTACGGTGCAGGTGCAGTAAACTGCTCACTCCTCGGAATAGGTGAAAGAACGGGCAATGTTCCTCTTGAAGCTATGGTGTTTGAGTACGCATCACTCAGAGGCACGCTTGATGGTATGGATACAACTGTTATCACTGAGCTTGCTGATTATATTGTAAACGAAACAGGCTATGACCTGCCGCCGATGACTCCGTTTGTGGGACGAAACTTCAACCTCACAAGAGCAGGTATACACGCAGACGGACTTCTCAAGGACGAGGAGATTTACAACATCTTTGACACAAAGAAATTTCTTAATCGCGCACCTGTTGTTGCTGTAAGTTCTGTTTCGGGACTTGCGGGAATTGCACACTGGATAAACAGCTTTTACAATCTTGACGGAAACTGTGCTGTTGACAAAAAGCACCCCTGCGTTGCAAAAATCAAGGAATGGGTAGACGCAGAATACGAGGGCGGCAGAGTTACTGTTATCAGCGATGATGAGCTTTGCGCATTGATGAGGCTTTACGGCAAGGAAATTCTTGAAAAGGCAGGGAAGTAAATTATGATTCTTGAAAGTGATAACAGCTCTTTGAGAATAAGAGTTTTCAATGCAATCGAAAATGCCATTCTGAACGGCGAATACAAGGACGGAGAGAGCCTCAGCGAGCTTAAAATTTCAAACGAGCTGGGAGTAAGCCGAACACCTGTAAGAGAAGCACTTATGCAGCTTGAGCTGGAAGGGCTTGTGAAAAACATTCCCAACAAGGGTGCTGTCGTTGTGGGAGTATCTGAGCAGGATATCGAAGACATCTACGCAATCAGAATAAGCATAGAGGGGCTTGCTGCAAAGCTCTGCACCCAGAAGATTACCGATGAGGAATTGAAGGCACTTGAAAAAATCGCCGACTTGCAGGAATTTTACCTTATGAAAAACGATATGGAACAGCTCTTGAAGCTTGACGGAGATTTCCATAAGATTATCTATGACGCTTCAAGAAGCCGTCCTCTGCGGTTTATGCTGACGACTTTTCATAACTATATAAGGCACGCAAGGGATATTTCGGTGCAGGCTCAGGGCAGAGCCGAAAAGACAGTTGCCGAGCACAGAGCAATTCTTGAAGCAATCAGAAATCACGATGCCGAGCTTGCTGAGAAGCTTACCGCTGAGCATATTATAAATGCAAAGGAAAACCTTTTGTCACAATCTGCAAATAAGTAAACAAATACTGCCTGTACCCATTTGGTATAGGCAGTATGCTGTTGTCGAAAAAATTTTCAGAAAATTTGTAACGTTTCAAAAAATATGACGTCTGATAAAATGAAAGGGGGAATAAGGATGGCAGATACAGAGCTTGACGAAATATACGAACAGAATGCGGAAGATGTCTACAGATTTCTTCTGAAAATGTGCGGCAATTCGCATCTGGCAGAGGATCTGCTGCAGGATACTTTTCTTAAAGCCATAGAAAAGATCGATACCTTCGATAATCGTTGCAGGCTGACCTCCTGGCTTTGTCATATAGCGAAGAACACATATCTTGACTACCTGCGGAAGCTCAAACGCCGTCCGTCAGCCTTTCTTGAGGACGAACAGACCGAGCCGTCGGTGCCTTGCTTCGAAGACAAGCTTATGAAGGACGAAAGCGCGAGGGAAATGCGACTGGCTGTACATAAGCTTCCTGAGCCATACAAGGAGGTTTTCATGCTGAGGATATATGCGGAGCTTTCCTTTAAGGAAATAGCGGTTACTTTCGGAAAATCCGAGGTGTGGGGACGTGTCACATTTCTAAGGAGCAAGGATATGTTACTTAAATTGATTGAAAATGACGAAGGGTGAGTGATAGTATGAAATGCAATATAGCTAAAGACCTTGTTTCGCTGTATGCGGAAGGGCTTTGTTCAGGGGACACCTCTGCTGAGCTTGAAAAGCATCTGGAGGAGTGTGCCGACTGCAAAAAAACACTGGAGCATTATCAGGCGGAAATAAGCACTGAAAAGAATATTTCCGAAGAGCCGTCAAAGCTGAAGCCTATGAAGAAGGCGGCGAAAAAGCTGAAAAGGAACCGTGTTGCTGCAATAATACTTGCTGTTGTTCTTGTGATAATCTTCGGTTGTATCTGTGTGTTGAGCTATGGTGAGATGACATACAGATGTGTAAGCTTTTCGATGATATCCGATTATTTCAGACTGAAGAGTGTTACTGAAAGCCTTGCCGAGGGTGACACGGAGCCGCTTGTGGAAATACTTGCCCTTGACTCCGAACACTATTATCTGGCACCGACCCTGAGCAATTTTAAAAATCCGAATGAGTACAGAGCCTTTATCAAGGCTCAGGCAGACAATACCTACGAAAAGTTGTTTTCAGGCAGGGATATTGATGTAAGAATGTCGGAAATGTGGTATGACAATTATGATTACGGGGGAGAGGCATGGCTTTATTATGATTCTTTCCCGCTGTATATTTCCTTTGAATTCTGTGAGGGGGACAATGTTATCCATACCATGGAATTCAGAAAGCTTGGCCACGGAAAATTCGAAGCTTACGAGTACAGCTCAGATATGAACAATGAGGAGATTTCCTTTGTGGGCAACGTACTTCCGTCTGATGAAATTATTATAGAGCTTATAATGAGGTCATCGGTCAGAAGAAAATATCAAGAAATTGCTGTTGATGAGAAAGAAACAAACATAGCAAACGGCTGGCATATGTTCGTAAATGGCATTTACGGCGGTGACAATACTGACTATAAAGACAGCCTCAAGGAACGCGTCACGGAAATGTACAAGGGCAATGTAATACCTAAGGAGGTTATGTACGGAATTAACCGCTTTGATGATGTAAAGGGATTATGGGTATATTCCGTATGGGTTGAATATGAGGAACTTGATACGGGTAAATCCTTTGTTGTAAACTATGACTTTTTATACAACAACTACAAATTTTATGTTGACCCCGAAAGAGAGCCGTATATAGTTTCTTCGGATATTGAAATTGACAGCACTGTTTCAGAAATGGTAATGAATATTTTTGTAGGCTGACAATGACTGTTTGTCAGCGGATAACCTGTAAGGAGAAATCTTTGCAGGTTAGTTTCGTTATACGGAATGTTGACTTTTGAGCGGGTTTTCATTATAATAAATAAAATAAAAAAACGGAATTTAAGGAGGACAAGGAAATGAATGCTCTGATAATGAATTGCAGTCCGGTTAAAAACGGTGCAACAGCGGAAATAGTAAAAATAGCTTCTGATTGCTTGAGAGAAAAGTATGATGTCAGAAATATTTGTATTGACGATTACAGCTTTAATTTCTGTAAAGGCTGTCGCTCTTGTCACCGTACGGCAAAATGTGTTCAGCACGATGATGTTGACAAAATTATTGAACAGTACGAATGGGCAGATATAATAATTTCGGTAGCATCGTCATACTGGGCAGATATTCCTGGGCAATTCAAAGCGTTCATTGACAGGTGTACACCATGGTGTAACACACACGAGCCGCACGCTGAAATAAGCAAAGGTAAAAAAGGATATTCAATAGCCTTGAGAACAGGTCCGAGTATGAGAGAATGCAACCGTATTATTGAAAGCATTGAGCATTTTTACGGACATATGGGAATTGAGTGCTGTGACAGATTGGGTTTATGTTCAATAGAATACAAGGAAGATTTAGAGCCTAAAAAGGCTGAAATTATAGAGTTTTGCAGTAGAATATGAATGAGGACGGTAATAGACGATATGGCAAACTTGGTAGTAATATGCGGACCGCAAGCTGTGGGCAAAATGACGGTTGCAGAAAAATTAAGAGATAAGTTAAAATATAATTTTATGATGAACCACGACAGCATTGAAATGTCAGATAAGATATTTGGTTTTGCTACACCTGCACAAAAGGAGTTCAATGCTGTTTTTCGTGAAAAGGCATTTGAAATAGCTGTAAGGCATAACGTTGATATGATTTTTACATATGTTTGTGCCTTTGATGTGCCAAAAGAAAAAGAGTATCTGACGGGATTAGCTGATTTGTTTGAAGCAAACGCCGGAGCTTTTTATTTTGTCGAATTAAGTGCTGACCTTGAAACAAGACTTGAAAGAAACGCAACACCGCACAGATTGGAAATGAAGGCTTCAAAAAGGGATATTGAATGGAGCAAGGGCAATATGCTGAGAGATGCGGAAAGACACAGACTTAATTCAGATGACAGTGAAGTATGGTTTGAAAATCATATTAAAATTAACAACACAAATCTTGAGCCTGATATTGTTGCTGATATAATTATTGAGAAATTCGGACTTGTACCGAATGAGAAAGATGAAAAAGAGTATCGCTTCGGTGTTTGATTTGTGAATGTGAAATTGTATTAGTTTGTGCTAACCTGCAAAGAACAATCTTTGCAGGTTATTTTCGTTGCCCTAAAAGTTGACTTTTGAGCGGGTTTTCATTATAATAAAGAAAACATTCAACTGATGGGGTGACTGAAATGAAAAAGATACTTAAAAAAATCGGCAGGGTCCTGCTGGTTATACTGATTATACTTGCGGTTTTCTTCCTTGGGGTATTCATTTTTCACAGGGTGATGCTGAACAAGGAAAAGCCGCTGATTGCCGAGCCGCTTGGAACGATGGTTGAGGTTGACGGCGGGGAAATGTGTGTCTATACTGAGGGCGAGGGTGGACATACGATTGTGTTCATGTCGGGCTATGGCACGCCTTCTCCTATTCTTGATTTCAAGCCGCTTTACAACAGATTAAGCGACGATTTCCGCATTGTTGTGGTTGAAAAATTCGGCTACGGTTTCAGCGACGAAACGGATATGTCCCGTGACATAGATACAATGCTTGAGCAGACCCGTAAGGCGATTGCAGGAGCAGATATCGAAGGGGAATTCATTCTCTGTCCGCACTCTGCGTCGGGAATAGAAGCAATTTACTGGGCACAGAAATATCCCGATGAAATTGAGGGGATTGCATTTCTTGATGCGGCAATGCCAGGGTATCACGAGGAAGCAGGCGACTCTATATTTCTGGATGAACTTATGCAGATTGTTATGAATTCGGGGTTAGGACGTCTGATGCCTGCTGAAACTCAACCGTACGCATACAACACTGATGACCTTACTGATGAAGAAAAGGCACAGTTCAAGGCACTTCTGTTTGCACGCAGAGGTTCTGAAACGATGATACACGAAGCGGAATGGTGCAAGGAAAATATGGAAACAATTTCGGGCAACGCTGTGCCTGATGTGCCGATGCTGTTCTTTACGTCAAAGCAGATGGCGGCAGTAATGTTTCCGAGTGACCCTGAAAAATATCTGACGCTTGCAGAACGTTATACAGGCAAAGAGGTTGAAAATATCCTGCTTGAATGTGGACATTGTGTTCACGTTGAAGAACCTGATTTTATAGCGGAGAAAATCCGCGGGTTTGCGGAAAAACTTGACGAAGAACAGTAAGACATTAAAGGAGACATAATTATGGACAAAACAAAGCTTAAATTCATCAACCGCGATATGCTGAAATATTTTGCTGTTGCGGTAATGTTTATCGGGCATTTCATTCTGTACACAACGCCTGAGCTTCATCTCACCGTAAGGCTCAGACCTGTCGGAACTTGGCTCGTTCTGTTTGCACATATGGCACCACCCATATTCTTTTTCTTTATAGCAGAGGGTTTCCGTTACACAAAATCAAAAAAGAAATACGCAATGCGGCTTCTTGGATTTGCGGTAGCAACGCAGTTTGCCTATGTGCTTTGTCACGAAATGCGCTTTGATGTGCGTGTGTTTTTCACGGAATGGAACGTGATAATGACGCTGTTTCTGGGGCTTATGGCTCTCATTGTGTGGGAGAGCAAGCTTCCGCTGGCTGTAAGATTGCTGTTGACTGCACTCTGCTGCGGTGCAGGATTTTTTACGGAATGGTCAATTACGGGCATACTGATTATTCTTGCACTTCACATTCTGCGTGAGCGTCCGTTGATGAGGTTTGTTGTATATGAAATAATAATTATTGTGTATATGATAATAGGACCAGGCGGCATCGCAGGAATTTTAAAACCCATAAATTTTATAACTGTAATTATGTTCACCGTTCCGATGATAATTATCACGTTGCACCGCCCCAAATTGTACGGACAGCACAAAAACAGCTATCTATGATATAAAATAAAATTTTAAGCAACATACTGGCTTCGTAATTCAGACGGAGTCAGTTTTGTTTTAAGTTGAATACGTTGATTGTTGTAGAAATCA
>JAZQBN010000048.1:0-11091 GCA_045545795.1 Oscillospiraceae bacterium | reverse complement strand
GGTAAAGTAACCATTAACCTTTCTCCAAAACAGCAAGATGTTGTTTCATTGATTGAAGAAAGTACAACGGCTTCTTTGAAAGAAATAACATATATATGCGGTGTGACTTCTTCGGTCGTAAAAAATCTTATTCAGAAAAATGTTTTGGAAACATATGAATATGAAGTAATTCATACTCCTGAAATCGAAGCTGAATATAGTGCAGATGACATAATTTTAAATGAAGAACAACAGCGGGTTTTTAATGGTATAGCGGAATTGATTGATAAAAAAACACCTGATGCCGCATTGCTTTACGGTGTTACCGGAAGTGGAAAAACTTCGGTATTTGTAAAATTAATACAGCATACACTTGATATGGACAGAAATGTAATAATGCTTATTCCCGAAATATCGCTTACACCGCAGGTTGTAAGTAAATTTCAGTCATTATTTGGCGATTTGGTTGCTATTATGCATAGCAATTTGTCATTAACACAAAGACTCAATGAATATAAACGAGTAAAAAACGGTCAGGCAAGAATTGTTGTTGGTACAAGAAGTGCCGTTTTTGCTCCAATGGAAAATATCGGACTGTTTATTATTGATGAAGAAGGCGAAAGAACATATAAATCGGAGTCCTCTCCGCGTTATAATGCAAAAGAAGTTGCAAAAAAGAGATGCCTTACTCATAATGCAGTAGTTTTAATGGCTTCTGCAACTCCATCGATAGAAAGCTATTATTATGCTAAAAGCGGCAGATACAAGCTTTTTGAGATAGAAAAAAGATATTCACAGAATAATTTGCCGGCTGTTGAAATGGTTGACCTTGCCACAGAAGGCTTTTACGGTAATTCAACAGTATTTTCTGAGAGATTAGTTGAAGAAATTAATTATAATCTTGAAAAAAACGAACAGGTAATTTTACTTCTTAACAGACGAGGATATCATACATATATAAGCTGTTCCGATTGTAAGGAGCCATTGGTTTGTCCTAATTGCAGTATTCCTCTTACTTATCATAAAATCAACAAAAGGTTAATCTGTCATTATTGCGACTACAGTACCGAAATGGTTAGTGAATGTCCAAGATGCTCATCTGAACATCTAAGATTGACAGGTATTGGTACGCAAAAAGCAGAGGATGAGGTTGCAGCTCTTTTTCCAAATGCAAGAATACTTCGAATGGATGCGGATACAACTTATTCAAGACATTCTTATGAAAAAAATTTCAAGGCTTTTGAAAACAAGGAATATGATATAATGCTTGGTACGCAGATGATTGCAAAAGGACTGGATTTTCCTGATGTAACCTTGGTTGGAGTATTATCAATTGATAAAGCTTTGTTTGCGGGTGATTTCAGAAGTTATGAACGTACATTCTCGCTTGTAACTCAGGTTGTAGGACGCTGTGGACGAGGAGATAAGCAAGGGCGAGCAATTATACAGACTTTTGTACCTGAACATTATGTTCTTAATCTTGCTGCGGAGCAAAATTATAAAGCATTTTATAATCAGGAAATAGCAGCAAGAAAAGCTTTGGTTTATCCGCCTTATTGCGATATTTGTGTAATTGAATTTTCATCGGTTATTGAGAAGTGTGCCGATATAGCTTCAAAAAAATTTCTTGAATTAATCAGTAATTCAATTACCTCCGGACAAATTAACGTTCCATTGCGTGTTTTAGGTCCATCAAAATGTGTGTATGAAAAAATAAACGGTAAATACAGATACCGAATTATAATAAAATGTAATAATAATCAAATGTTTCGCGATTACATTGGTAAAATATATAAAGCAGCATTTAAACTTAAAGAATTTGCTAATGTACAGACTACGCTCGATATAAATGGAGATATAGGTCTGTAATAATGAAAGGGCTGAAATAATATGGCTTTGCGCAAAATAGTATTGAAAAATGATGATGTTCTCAGAAAAAAATGTAAACCGGTAGAGAAATTTGACGAAAAGCTTGGTATACTTCTTGATGATATGGCAGAAACTATGTACAATGCAAATGGTGTTGGTCTTGCAGGACCTCAGGTGGGAGTTTTAAGACGAATTGCTGTTGTCGATGTTGGTGAAGGTTTACTTGAATTAATTAACCCCGAAATTGTAAAAGTTAAAGGTACTCAGAGAGACGTGGAAGGATGCCTTTCGTGTCCCAATGAATGGGGATATGTTGTACGACCTAACGAGGTTATTGTAAAGGGTCAGGACCGTACAGGCAAGCATTTCCAGCTTAAACTTAAAGAATTTTTTGCACGAGCAGTTTGTCACGAACTTGATCATCTTGACGGAAAGCTTTTCATTGATATTGCTGATGAAATGGTAGACCCAAAAGATTTAAAAGACTAAGAAAGGAATTTTCTGTAATGAATATAGTATTTATGGGAACTCCTGATTTTGCTGTTCCGTGTCTGAAAGCATTAATTGACAGCAATGAAAATGTTCAAGCAGTTTTCACTCAGCCTGATAAACCTAAGGGACGAGGCTATAAACTTACGCCACCGCCTGTAAAGGAATTGGCTTTGACACATAATATTCCTGTTTATCAGCCTGTAAGTTTAAAAAATGGTGAAGATGCAGAGAATACAATAAAAATACTGGAAGAACTTTCTCCTGACTTAATTATTGTAGTTGCATACGGAAAAATTCTTCCTAAAGCAATACTTGATTTACCGAAGTATTGTATTAATGTTCACGCATCGTTGCTCCCAAAGTATAGAGGTGCAGGACCAATTCAGTGGAGTGTTCTTAACGGTGAAAAGGTTACAGGTGTAACAACTATGCTTATGGCAGAGGGACTTGACACAGGTGATATGCTTTTAAGCAAGTCCGTTGAAATAGGAGAAAACGAAACTGCGTCTGAACTTCATGACAGATTGTCTGCGTTGGGTGCTGAAGTTATGTTGGAAACTATTCAAGCTGTAAAGAATAATACACTTACACCTGTTAAGCAGGATGATTCGCTTTCTTGCTATGCTCCGATGCTTACAAAGGATATGTGTGCGATAGATTTTTCCAAGTCGGCACAGGAGGTTCATAATCACATTCGCGGTTTATCTTCATTCCCCGGGGCAATGACTATGTTAAACGGAAAAAGACTTAAAGTATACAAATCTGTTTGTACAAATGAAGAATTTGATAATATTTCCTGCGGCACTGTTGTAAATGCAGATGACTTTACAGTTATCTGTGGCGATGGGAAATGTGTGAAATTTATTGAAGTGCAAGCTGAAGGCAGTAAGCGAATGAATACTGCTGATTATCTCAGAGGAAAATCAATTGAAAAGGGTACTGTTTTAAAATAATTCAGGAGGATTACAACTATGTTGTACTTTGACTCGACATATCTGATTGTTTTACCTGCCATTATTTTTGCATTGATTGCACAATTAATGGTTAAATCAACATTTCAAAAATACAGTAAAGAAAAGAATGAATATGGCTATACTGCCCGTGAAGTAGCACGACGAATTCTTGATGAAAACGGTCTTAACAATGTTCAGATTGAATATATCGGCGGTAATCTGACTGACCATTATGACCCATCAGCAAATGTAATTCGTCTTTCTGATACAGTATATAATAGCACGTCTGTTGCAGCGATAGGTGTTGCAGCACATGAAGTTGGACATGCTATACAACACGCACAGGGATACAGTCCGATAAAAATACGTCAGGCAATTATTCCTGTGACTCGTATTGGTTCTAATTTAGCTGTACCGCTTGTTTTGATTGGAATGATATTCAGTGCTTTTGAATGGCTTATTCCTGTGGGAATTTTTCTTTACACAGGTGTTGTATTCTTTCAGGCAGTAACACTTCCTGTTGAATTCAATGCAAGCAGCAGAGCATTAAATACACTTGACAGTCATAATATTTTACAACCCGGTGAAATTAAAATGGCTAAAAAAGTTCTCACGGCAGCTGCGATGACATATGTTGCGGCTATGTTCTCATCACTTATGAGCTTATTAAGGCTTATATTGATTGCCAACAGAGGAAGAAGAAGGTAATATATGAGTGTTAAGTCAACACGCTTTACAGTTCTTGAATTGCTAAATAAAATGGATAAGGGAGCATATTCAAATCTTGTCCTTGACTCAATGTTCAAATCAATGAATTATTCAGAACGTGATAAGAATTTTATTTCCCATCTTTTTTATGGAATTATTGAACGCAAAATAACATTGGAACATATAATTTCTTCATATAGTTCTAAATCCTTGGACAAGTTGGACACTGTTGTAGTCAATATTTTAAAAATAGGATTGTATCAGCTGAAATTTATGGATGCAATTCCCGATAATGCTGCTGTAAATGAAACTGTTAATTTAACCAAACAAGCTAAAAAGGGCAGTGCTTCCGGTTTTGTAAATGCTATTTTGCGTAGTTTTATCAGAGATGGTAAGAATATAAAGTTTCCTTCCGAGCCTATTCAAAAGTTAAGTATTGAATATTCCTGTAATTATAAGCTTACTGAAAAAATTTGTAATGAATATTCATATGACCTTGCAGAGGATTTATTAAAATCTTCTGTTACTCCTCATAAAATATATATTCGTGTAAATAATTTAAAAACAAATGCTGATAAATTAATTGCTGATTTTTCAAAGTACGGTATAAAAGCTGAAAAATGTGACATTGTTGATAATTGTCTTATTATTGACAAAATAAATGATGTTGGAAATTCAGAGTTGTTTTTAAATGGTAATTTCCATATACAGGATTTGTCTTCTCAGTTTTGTTGTAAAGCACTTAATCCTCGAGCAGGGGAATCGATAATTGATTTATGTGCAGCTCCTGGAGGAAAAACATTCACTATAGCTGAAATGATGAACAATCAGGGATGTATAATTGCTGCAGATTTGCACGAAAAACGTGTTAATCTTATAAAAAAAGGTGCTGAACGTCTTGGCATTGATATAATTGAAACAATGCAGAACGATGCAAAAAAAATTAATGCAAAAATCCCATTAGCCGATAAAATTTTATGTGATGTACCTTGTTCAGGTTTTGGAGTAATACGTTCAAAGCCTGAGCTGAAATACACTGAATTGGATACTATAAAAAAGCTTCCTGAAATTCAGTATGAAATATTGAAAACCGCAGCAGAATATTTAAAAATCGGCGGTGAGGTTGTATATTCTACCTGCACAATAAACAGAGATGAAAATGATAATGTAATTGATAAGTTCCTTAGCGAAAATAGTAATTTTGAACCTGTTGAAATTTTATCTGAGTATGATGATATTTCTGATGGACATAGGGCAACTATTTTTCCTAAACATTTTGGCTGTGAGGGGTTCTTTATCAGCAAAATAAGAAAGGTTGACTAATCGTTTTGAAAAAAGACATTTTATCTATGGATTTGAACGAGCTTTCTTCTGAAATGGAGTTAATCGGTGAAAAAAAATTCAGAGGAAAACAAATTTATGAATGGCTACATATAAAAAGAGTTCATAAATTTGAAGATATGAGTAATATTTCATCGGCTTTACGCACAAAACTGAACGAGAATTATTGTATAAATAGTATAAATGTTGTAAGAAAGCTTGAATCTGCAATAGATAATACTGTAAAATATCTTTATGAATTGTCTGATGGAAACCATATAGAATCTGTTGTAATGGAATATAAGCATGGGAACAGCTTATGTATTTCAACACAGGTTGGTTGTAAAATGGGCTGTAATTTCTGTGCATCAACAATTGCTGGTTTCAAAAGACACCTTACACCATCTGAAATGCTGCTTCAGGTTTACGAGGCTGAAAAGAATACAGGGAAACATATAGACAGCATTGTGCTTATGGGAATAGGTGAGCCGTTGGATAATTTTGATAATGTTATAAAATTTCTCAAGATGATTTCTTTTGAGATCGGTAAAAATCTTAGTCTGCGTCACGTATCATTGTCAACCTGTGGTCTGGTGGATAAAATATATGAATTGGCTGAATATAAGTTCGGACTCACACTTTCTATTTCACTTCATGCTACAACAGATGAAAAAAGAAGTGAAATTATGCCTGTCAATAAACGATATGATATTTCTTCACTGCTTAAAGCGTGTAAGGATTACATTAGCAAGACGGGGCGTCGTATTTCATTTGAGTATGCGGTTATTCATGGTGTAAATGATACGGCTACAGATGCTGATGAACTGATAAAATTATTAAGAGGAATAAACTGCCATATTAATCTTATTCCTGTAAATAAAATTAAGGAACGTAATTATCGTTCTGACAGAAATTCTCTTTTTGCATTTCAGGCTGCTTTGGAAAAAGGCGGACTAAATGCAACAATCAGAAGAACTCTCGGTTCTGATATTGATGCTGCATGCGGACAACTACGCAGGGAATATGAGCTTTGAGTATACTGAGTATAAAGGAAGTGAAAAAATGACAGTAATTTCTGAAACAAATATTGGGCTTTCCAGAACTGAAAACCAGGATAGAGTATGTACTGCTGTTATTAATGAAAATACTGTACTGGCAGTTGTATGTGATGGGATGGGTGGTCAGAATGCCGGCGGAGAAGCCAGCAGTAAAGCTGCACAAATTGTTTTTGATCGAATTACAAAAGTTTTTCGCTCCGATTTTGATAGTAAATCAATACGCAATCTGTTGATATCTTCGGTAACAACTGCTAATTCCGTAATATATGATATGGCTCTTTCAAGTTCTGAATTGGTTGGAATGGGTACAACTTGTGTTGTTGCACTTGTTTTTAATAATATTCTTTATGCGGTTAATGTTGGTGATTCACGTCTTTATATTATAAATCACGAAATACGTCAGGTAACAAAGGATCATACAATTGTTATGCGTATGTATGAAAATGGTGAAATTACTAAAGAGCAATTAAAAAATCACCCTCAGCGAAATTATATTACTAAAGCCGTTGGCGTTTCAATGAATGTTGAGCCGGATTACTTTGAAATTGAACTTAGCGAAAAAAGCTCGATTTTATTATGTACAGATGGATTGTCTAATTGTTGTGATGAAGCTGATATATTCAATATTGTGAAAAAACATACACCGGAGGAAGTTCCGAAACATTTGATTGATTTTGCACTTGATAATGGCGGAAATGATAATATTACAGTAGCTTATATTAAATAAAAATATATATCGTATTTTTACAGGAGTGAATTTGATGGATAAAAACATTGGAAGAAAGCTTGACGGAAGATATGAAATAACCGAACTCATTGGTGTTGGCGGTATGGCGGATGTTTATAAGGCAACGGATATTCTTGAAGAAAAAACTGTTGCTGTAAAGATTCTTAAAACCGAGTTTGCGGACAATGAGGAATTTGTGAGAAGATTTCGCAATGAATCAAAGGCTATTGCGGTGCTTTCTCACCCGAATATTGTAAAAATATTTGATGTTGGATTTACTGAAAAAATTCAGTTCATTGTTATGGAGTATATTGATGGAATAACTCTCAAGGAATTTATGGAGCAGCAGGGTGTAATCAAGTGGAAAGATTGTGTCCATTTTATTATTCAGATACTCCGTGCTCTTCAGCATGCACATGATAGGGGAATTGTTCATCGTGATATAAAGCCGCAGAATATAATGTTGTTTTCTGACGGAACAATAAAGGTCATGGATTTTGGTATTGCTCGTTTTGCAAGAGAAGAGGGTAAAACAATTTCCGACAAGGCAATCGGCAGCGTTCATTATATCAGTCCTGAGCAAGCTCGCGGTGATGTTACTGACGAAAAGAGCGATATTTACTCTGTTGGTGTAATGATGTATGAAATGCTTTGTGGTGTAAAGCCGTTTGATGGTGATAATCCTGTTTCTGTTGCATTAATGCATATGCAGAATGAAGCTCAGCCTCTTCGTGCAGTAAATGATTCAGTTCCTGAGGGACTTGAGGAAATTGTTATCCGTGCAATGCAGAAAGAAGCACCAAAGCGTTATCAGTCAGCTTCTGAAATGATTAAGGATATTGAGGAATTCAAGAAAAATCCGAGCATTGTATTCGAATATAAGTACCTTTCTGAAAAAACACAATATTTTAATGCAAGTGCTGTTTCAAAAGCTGCTGCGGAATCAAATGCAAGAACGGAAAAGGGTAGTGAAGTAAAAAAAATGCGTACACATACCAAAGTAAAAGAAAAAGCCAATAATTACAACGATTATGATGATTACGAAGAGGATGATAAGCCGTCTAAATCTTCATATTTTGTTGTTGTTCTTACAGCGATTGCAGCGGGTATTATTATTATTGTTGTTGCATTTATTGCAATTATGATAATTAAATATCTAGATACGGGAAATGATGATGTCAAAATAGGAAAAATGCCTAATCTTGTTCAGTACAGTTACAAGGAGGTTGAAACCTATTACGCAGATTATTTTGATTTGCTCGTTGAAACACAGGAATATCATAATGAAATTCCCGAAGGTGCTATTATAAAGCAGACACCATCTGAGGGTAAGGATTATATTATTGGTAACTCTACTGTAAAGGTTGTTGTCAGCAAGGGACCAAGAATGGTTACGATTCCTAATGTTTATGAGCTTGATTCAAATACAGCTTTGAATATACTTAAGGATAATGAAGGATTTAATGTAATTATTACAAGTGTATTTGACGAAACTATACCTAAGGATCAAGTAATTATGACTGATCCTCCAAGAAACGAAAAGGTTGCATATGGTTCAACAATAAGAATGTATGTAAGCCGTGGTCCTGAGGAACAGGATGTAAAGGTTCCAGAATGTGTTGGTTATACGTTTGAAGACGCTAAAGTTCTTCTCGGTGATAAATTTACAATTCAAACAATGACTGTTGATTCAATTGAACCTGAAGGAACTGTTGTTGAACAGAGTATACCTTCACTTACTGAATCAGGACAGCCAAATATTGTTAAGCTGAATACAACTATTATTCTTACACTCAGCACGGGTATTATGCCTGAAACTGAGGAGGTTATCACATTCAGTGTACCAAGCGGAATTAAAGGTAAAGCAACATTTAACTGCTATGTTAACGGTACTATTATTGGTACAACAACTATTGATAATCTTGCATATGCGTCTACGGTTTCTATTAAAATCAAGGGTACGGAAATGCAGAAGGTTGTTCTTGAGGTAGTTAATGAAGCCACAAAGGATAGTGATACAATTGGTGAATATTCTGTAGACTTTGTTGAAGGAATTGTTACAGAAGTCAAGTTTGAAAAGAAAGTATTAAAAAATCTTTTCGTTGACGATGAAGATGAAAATGTGAATACAGAAACAGAAGGTATTACCAGTGAGGAAATCTTTATTGATGAAGATGATGAAGCATTCTGGAATGAGGTATTCGGATATTAATGAGTAATTTAAATTCAGTCGAAGGTATGCTATTGAAAGCCATAGGGGGTCTCTATTATGCAGAGACCCCTTTGGGTGTTTTGGAATGTAAAGCAAGAGGAATTTTCAGAAAACAAAATATTTCTCCTTGTGCAGGTGATAAAGTAATAGTTACAGACATTACAGGCAGTAAGGGTGTTGTTGATAAAATACTTCCGAGAAAAAACAGTATTGTAAGACCACCGCTTGCAAATCTTGATTATATAGTATTTGTTACTTCAACTTGTGAACCGGCACCTAATCTTACATTGCTTGATAAATTTCTTGCAATTGCCAGATATAAGGATATAAAAAGCATAATTGCTGTAACAAAGCTTGATTTGCAGAAAAATGCTGAACTAATGGAAATATATATGAATTCAGGTGCGGAATTTATTGAAGTTGATTATGATACGCCCAATTCGTATATGAAGCTGTATGATATGATTGCGGGAAAAGTAACAGCTTTTACCGGAAATACAGGGGTAGGAAAGTCAACATTACTTAATCACTTTGTTAAGGATTTGGATATAAAAACAGGAGAGATTAGTCAAAAGCTTGGACGTGGACGCCACACAACAAGAAATGTTGAGTTATATAAACTGGATAATGGCGGATATATTGCGGATACACCTGGTTTTTCAACTTTTGAAACTCAAAAGTATGACATCATTTTCAAAGACAAACTTGCATTATGTTTTCCGGAATTTGATGAATATACTGATAAATGTCGTTTTCCTGATTGTGCACACATAAAAGAAAAGGGATGTGCAGTTATAGAAGCGGTAAATTCTGGAGAAATTCCATCTTCTCGTCACAATAGCTATGTTGAAATGTATGAAGAAGCAAAGCAAATTAAAGAATGGGAAATAAAAAATCGAAATTAAAGGAGTTTAGTTATGAAGTCCTGTTGGATTTTCTGTGGTGCACCTGCAGAAAATTTTAGAGTGCGTCCGCCTGAAAATGCATATATTATTGCTGCTGATAGCGGTTATTCGGTTTTAAAAAGAATGGGGATTACACCCGATATTTTATTAGGTGATTTTGACAGCCTTAATGATGAAATTAATGATGATTGCATAATTATTACATCTCCAACAGAAAAGGACGATACTGATACAATGCTGGCTGTAAAAACAGCATTAGATAAAGGCTGCACTGACATTACATTAGCTTCGTCAATCGGTGGACGTCTGGACCATACTTATGCAAATATACAAACCTTAGCATATATATCAAGGTTTGGGGCAAGTGGCTGTATGATAGGAGAAAATGACATAGTTTATTTGTTGAATGAAGGAGAACATTTTATAAATAAAATTGAAAATATGTATTTTTCAATTTTTGCATACAGTGAAAATGCAACAATAACAACCACAGGAACTAAATATAATTTATATAATTATTGCTTATCAAATAAATTTCCATTAGGTGTGAGCAATGAAATCATTGAAAATGAATGTAAACTAACAATAAAAGACGGACAAGTGCTTGTTATATTTTCACAAATGTAAGAACGCTTTTTTTTACTATGAATATAATGTAATAATTCTGATTATGGAGGTATTACATATGAAAATAGTAGTTATTAAAAGTCCTAAAATGCTTTCAAATTTTTTTAGAATTATTTTTAAAATAAAAAAAGAACCAGAGGAATTATAATCCGTAATTTTTTGTAAGTTAAGAATGTATAAAAAGTTTAAGTTTAAACGGCAAGGGGAGTAACCTTGCCGTTTATGTTTTTATGAAATTATA
>JAZQBN010000047.1:0-7464 GCA_045545795.1 Oscillospiraceae bacterium | reverse complement strand
CAATCCTGTGTAAGTAAAATAACGGTTCGTCATTCCTGCAACATAGCATTCAAGCTCATTGTGCGGATTCTTCTTGTAGTGTTCGGTGTTCCATTCGGGGAACTCGTCAGCTCTTACTGCAAACAGGATGTGATACCCTGTTCCGCTTGGAGACGGCTCAATGTATGTACCCTTGAACATTTCCATTACTTCCGCAGCAAGGGCATTGCCGCCCTCTCTGTGTCCGTCAATGTCAATGCCTGCAAGCACATAGCCATCATCCAGACTGCCGAACATCAAGCCTACACCATCACACTTGTTGGATTTGGTTTTCCAAGCAGCTTCGCTGTAGCTGCACCAAGTTTCGGGATTGTTTGCCATTGCATTGCCGCCTGTTTTGGGGTTTACAGGGATTTTTGTTGTCTTGCCGTCACGCTCTTGGTAACGCCAGTTTACCCATACCGAGCGTTTTTTCAAATCTTCGATTGAAACTTGCATAAAAAAACTCCTTTTCATTCGATTTTCACGAACGAAAGGAGAGGTCAATCCGTCAAATAACACTGATTATATCGCACTTTGGTGGCAATACCCTCTTGACATTCATCGAATAGTGTGATATAATTAAGACACAAACGGAACGAATTGAACTCGAACTTCTTTCGTTCTTGAAGAATCGTGTTTGCCGACACGGTTCTTCTTCGCTTATTATAGCACAACTTGGGACATTTGTCAATCACAACGATTGAGGAATGTCCTTTTTTGTGCATTTTTTGAACTGATTATTGGTAATGTATATCTTGATATACATAGCCGATTTGCTGTTTTTACACTTTTGTGCAATCTGCCCTGCTGCACCGCCGTTGGCTCTGCCGATCGTGACGGCACAGAGGGCAATATGCACAAACTCACTGGAGCTTTAATGTCACGGTATCGCCGTCCGTGTAATCATCCGCTATCAGATGTACCCTCAATGTCTTTTCGTCTACTTCTTCGATGCTGTCTATCTGCATCGGCTTGTCATAGTCCTTAAAGCCCTCTTTGTAGAACCATCTTTCCACAGTTTCACGCCACTTTTCCGTTGTCTCCTGTGGTGATACATCGCTAATGTCCCAGAGCATTATCTCCGCATTGGTAATCACCGAGAACTGCCACAGTCCGAACATACCGTTACGCTCAATCGTAATTGACTTTTCCTGTTTCGGCAGGATAGCTTCTTTGGTGGCTATGTGTTTCTTGACGAATCCCACGATTTTGTCCCAAGCATCCGCTGTCGGGACTTCCATTGACATATCGGTGATATATGTCGTGTTCCAGAAGCCGCCTACCTGCCTTTTATCGAACGATTGATGTTGCATTTTTGCCTGCACTGTTACCACTCCATTCCGCTACTGTGTTAAGGAAATTCTGCTGTCTTACTTGTGCTTGTCTTGTAAATTCAGAGTGCATCCAGAAGTCCGTTTGCATCTCTGCAAGCTGCTGCTGCTTCTTCTGAATGTCCTCTTGCAATCTCTGCTGTTCCTGCTTCATCGCTTCGATTTTGGACTGTTCTTTTTTCAGAATTGCCCGCACACCCTTTTGGATTTCTCCGTCAATATCTTCTTGCTGCTGCTGCAAACGGTCTGCCCATCGTTGCAGCTTTTTTTCTTCACGCTTCAAGCGTCTTTCAGCTTTTGCATTCATCTCTTTCAGCGTTTTTTCAAGTCCTCTGAACTGTTCTCCTGCACTCTCTGGAATCTGCTGTGCCATATCTGCCACAGCCTGCATCATCGAGCCTGTGAGCGTTACAACTTCCGTCAGAGCATCCAGTCGCTTTTCGACCTCGCCCATTTTTTTCTTGTCGTCGTCCCCGAAAAACTTTTTTGACTTTAGAGCCTTATCGAGCTGTTGGAATTGCTCTCTGATGGGTTCTAACATTTCTTGCAGCTCTGCAAAAATCTTTTGCGTGTCAGTGACGACTTGTGCATCGGCTTGTGCCTTTGCCAATGCTTCAAGAGCCGTTCGCATCTTTAATTCCGTGATTGTCAGATTGCCGCCTGCTGTTGCTCCGTTGAGTATGCCGACTTCTTGTTGCATCTTTTCTTCGACATACTTTTGCAAGGTCGGATGAAACTTTGTCAGCTCAAATTTGCTGATTCTTTCTTTCGCACAGAGCCGTTCCGTTCCGTCCTCTGATTTCACCACAGGAACGAACGAGAAGTGCATATGCGGTGTGGTTTCATCCATATGCACCCAAGCTGATATGACATTCTCTTTTCCGTACCGTTCCGCACAGAAGTCATAGCAATGTTGGAAGAACTCTTTCGCTTTCTCTGGGGGTACATCTTCGGGGAGCGTGATAACCCAATCCACCATCAAATTATCATCGTACTTTGACAAATCCCTGTGCTTGACTTCTGATAATCTTTTCTGCAAAAATTTCCTTTGGCGGCTTCTGTCTCGTTCGCCGTCTGCCGTTTCGCCTGTATGCAAATCGTAGTTGAGATGTGTCAGCTCTGGTTGTATCTTCTCGTTGCCACGCTGCACATTATCGCCTGTCGCTCTGCCGTAGTGGTCGAACAGGTGTCCTACCGCAGCCGCTTTGTACTTCGTTGCATTTGCCATAACAGCTCACTCCTTTTCGTTCGCAGGCTGTGCCTGCTCTGTAATAGCGACCTCTCCCATATCCAGAGCAAGAGCCTGCCTTGTGGTCGTTGTCGCTTACCCTACACGCACCCCTATTATAACACAGGGCGGTTTCAAAGTCAAGGGGTGGTGTAGCAAGTTATACCAGCCCCCACCGCCTACGGCTTGTGTGGTCGGTATCCCTTGTGAGGGTGTTCCCCCTCAACCCCCGTCTGCCGACAGCTTCAAGAGCCGTTCCCTCTCTTGAAAATCTCCCCCTCAAAAGCCGTCCGCTGCCATCGCATCCAGACTTCCGCAACCGTTCCCAAAATGGGAACAGTCACGGCGATCTGTCTGCTTGTTGTACGCTTGTCAGCTTTCATCCGTTCCGAAAATCCTGTGCCATTCATCCGCAGAGTATATACTCATAGGCGGTAGATTGTCACGGACTTCGGACGGCACTTGCAGGAAATTTTCGCAGTCGGTTTTGCTGCCTGATTTGTAAATGCAGCCCTCTGAATCCGATACGAAAAATTCTTTCTGCTCCATTTGCTCCATCACCTTTCTGCATCAAAAACTGTTGCTGATTTCTTCTGCATCACGCTTGTTCTTTTCCGAAAACGCCCAACGCAGACCGCCGAGCAGCTTCTTAATCTGTTCATCCGAGAAGTCAGCATACTGTGCTGCTGCAATCAGATAGCCACGGATTGCATTGTTGTACCATCCACCATCACAGAGAAATGCTTTCTGTTCTTCTGTCAGAGAATTTGCCCACTGCATCTTCTCGGCGAAGTCACGCCGCCACTCCTCTTTCTGTTCCTCTGTCGGCAACTGAATCCATTCTTCACTCATTGTTAAACTCCTTTCGTTGTCGGGAAACATTCCAGATAGAAGCTGCATTCATCGCAGCGGATTTCGATTCCATCGTGGAGACCATTACCGAGACAGTCCTCACCGTTCGGAGAGGGTGTCAGTCTGATTCTGTCTGCTCCATCGCCGTCATAGTAGCGTTCTTCTTGGGTTTGTATCGCCATTTTTCGTCCTCTCCTTTCTCATAACCGAGCGACCGTGCAATGCGATAAAAGCGGTTCGGCTTCATTCCCAGAAGTCGCATTGTTGCCGCAGCGGACTGTTGCCCACGCAGCCACCTTGCACACTCTCGACGAAACTGTGCTTCATCGTATGGCAGCGGTTGTCTGCCTTTGTACTTACCCTGTTCTTTGGCAATTGCAATGCCCTCACGCTGCCTTTGCAGGATTGTCTCTCTCTCAAACTCTGCCAGAGCTGCAAAGACGGTAAGCATTAGCTTGCCTTGTGGTGTTGTGGTGTCCAAATGCTCCTTGTCGGATATGAGCTGCACTCCCTTGTCAGTGAGCTGCTTGACGATTGCAAGCAAGTCTGATGTGCTTCTTGCAAGTCTGCTGTATTCTGATACCATCACGGTATCGCCCTCACGGACATAATCGAGCATCGCTTTGAGCTGTGGACGGTTGGTGTCCTTGCCAGAGAGCTTGTCAAGAAAATACTTGTCCACGCCCTTGTCCTCAAACATTTTGAGCTGCCGAGCTTCGTTCTGTTCTTCGGTAGATACCCTTGCATATCCTATCAAAGCCATTGTATCACTCTCCTTTCAAACCGTGTCAATTACATTATACCATAAATTATGCAATGTGTCAATAGGGTTTTGATAACTTCAAAGCAATAGCTTTTAAGGACTCTGATGGGATGTACCCTATCAGATACCCCCTTTCCCGACAAAAAAGCCCCTGCTACCAGAGCAAGGGCTTGTTATTATTTCTTCCCGAACAACCGCTGCCAGAAGTTCCGCTTCGGTTCTTCTGCTGCTGCATCCTCTGAATGCTCCCCAGAGCTTCCAGAACGGTCTGTAAGCTGCTGTTGGATTGTGCCAGCGTGTAACGCTTGTGCCGCTGTCAAGGCTGCTGTGGTTGATTGTAGAGCATCCTGTGCGGCAGTCAGAGCTGCTGTTGTGTCCTGCAAGGATTTGCCGAGCGTGGCTATCTGGGCATCCTTTGCAGAGAGCTGCTCTTGCAGTATCGTTATTTGCGATTCCAGTAACGATATTAGCGACTTTTCCATTTCGCTTTGCGGCTTTTGCGGTTCGCTTTCCGCTTCCTCTTGCGGTTTTGGCGGTGTTTCCGTTTCGCCACTTTGCAGTATTTGCGATTTTACCGCCGCCGCTTGCGATTCATCAAGCATAAAACGGTTGCTGACCTTACGCAGCTCCCCTTGTATTCCGAGTGCATCTATTGCCTTGCTAACCGTGGGCTTCGATACGCCCAGTTCGTCCGCAAGCTCCTTGATGGTGATTTCCATACCGTTCTCCGTTCCGCAGCATCGCCGCTGCCATCCATAGTGTACATCTCCATTGTACCTTTTTCGTGCAAATCTGTCAAGCCGCTTGCAGCTCTGATGCCGCTGCTGATACTTACACAGGATTGAGGGGGCTTTCCTCTGTTCCGCTTTGGTGCATTTCCTCACCAACTTTGCACCAAGGGAAAATCACGCATTTAAGCCATAAAACCATTTTCTTGGTGCATTTGGTGCAAATCGACTTTTTTTTTGCACCAAAGGAAAACGGCGTATTTTAGCCACAAAATCCGCTTTGGTGCAATTGGTGCAAAAAAATTGAATTTACTTTATGAAATATCTACTGTATTTTTTTATTTTTTCTTGTACCCTTTATTTTTTCTCCAAGAAGTTAAAAAAACCTGCACCAAATGCACCAAATCACAGTTAATCGGCGTAGTTGCGTGGTTTTTTTTGGTGCAAAATCGTCAAAACGCTTGCACCAAGCTTGCACCAAATGCACCAAAATTTGCACCAAGACACAAAAAAGCCCCCATCGGCATCACCGAGGGGGACTTCGAGCTGTTATGCTTCATAGTAGATGTGGTTGATTTCACGGTATTCTTTGGAGAGTGTGAAGCCTTTGTAGTATCTGCATCCGCTGTACACTCCAATTTCTGTGCTGATGTGGTACTGCTCCAACTCCTTGCGGAAGTCCTGTGTCTTTGGAGACAGACCGCCTGTGTTGTCGGCACACCAAGCTTTCAGAGCCTTGTGCAGTGCTGCCGTTGTTACGCCGTCAAACTTACCGTTCCACTGCTCACGAGGAACGCAGCACTCTTGATAGAAACGGAGATATGGACTGTTTTCGACCTTGAATTTTGCAAGCTCCTTTTCCGATTCCGCAGGAACGGTAAACTTGTACCCTCTTGCAATCGCCTGTTTCAGAGCTGTCAGAGCCTTGATAACAATGCCGTCAGCTTCGGTCAGCAGCTTGTCCACGAGGTACTTGTCACGCTTTTCGGGCGGTACAACATTGTTACACTTAATCAGCAGCATACGGTCATACACCCAGTCGCCACGGTCGCCGCCGAACTTCGGCATTGCATTGCCGCCGAACCAGACCATTCCACGGTACTGATACTCAAAACTGTCCTTGCCTTTGGCTTCGATGGGGATTGTATCACCACCGGTTATGTTTTTGAAGCCTTCGAGCTGATTCAGAGTGACATATCCAATATCGGGAGAGCCGTACACTCTCTTGCCATACAAGGAGAGCTTTCCAAATCGGCTTTCGAGGTAGTCCAGACCGCCGCCAGAGATGTTGTTAGCACCGAGCAGCTTGTTGACAAACTCACGCAGTACAGATTTACCGCTGTTACCGTCACCAATGCAGAACAGAGCCGTCTTAAACCGCCATCCGTTGACATTAGAGATACAAGCTCCGATGAACTCCAAGAGAGCTTGTTGCTTTTCGCCGTCTCCGTTCGTAAATTCGCCGAGAAATTTGTCAAACAGGGGAGTTGCAGCCCCCATCCCCTCTGTGTAAGTAATCGGTAACTGGATAGTTGACAGTATCGAGGGGGAGTGTGGTGTGAGCTGCATTGTGTCCAGATGCAGAATGCCGTTTCTGAAATTGATGATGGTTTCATCGGCATTGAGCTGTTCTTCACGGACTTTGCATTTGTCAAGGTCGGTTATCAGCATCGAGTAGACTTCACGCACATCACGCATTTTCAGCAGCGTTTTGTCTGCTTTGCAGATGAATGCTTTGATGTAGCCTTGAAACTCTGTGTCTGAAATCAGCCTGTAAACGCCCTTGTGGTACACATATCGGCGGTAGTTTTCGCTGCCCTCTCTGCGGACAAAGAAATAGGGGAGCTTCTCACGGATGTAATCAGCAAGAATGATGCAGTCAAGCCATCTCCGCTTCTTGTCGGACAGGATGAACGGATATTCTTCATCCGCTGTCGGCTGTTCTGGTGCAGATGCAGCAGCTTTCGCCTTTGGTGGAGTGTAGAACTTACGGCAGCTATTGATTGCCTTGTTGATGGTGGATGCACGGTAGTCCTCACGCTCCCACTTGTCACGCATCAGAGCCGAGCCACGGAACGCAGCATCAATTTTGTCATAGTCACCTTGCAGATAAAATGCAAGGCTCTGGCACAGTGCCAAGTCCGCTGCACTATCATCACCATTGTGGGATGAAGTATCGCCCTTGTCATAGAGTGCCGAGAATGCAGCTCCATTCTTTGCATTTCTGGCAATATCGAGCATTGCCGCAATATCGAGGACAACAGGAGCGACAGGAACGGGCGGTGCAGGAGCTTTCGGTTCTGGGCGAACCACAGGCTTCTCAAAGTCTGATTTCCGCATATAGCAGTGCAGAAAGGCGTGAAGCTGCTCTGTGCAGTCAAGGATGGGGCAATCTCCCCCCAATCCTGTGTAAGTAAAATAACGGTTCGTCATTCCTGCAACATAGCATTCAAGCTCATTGTGCGGATTCTTCTTGTAGTGTTCGGTGTTCCATTCGGGGAACTCGTCAGCTCTTACTGCAAACAGGATGTGATACCCTGT
>JAZQBN010000046.1:0-5497 GCA_045545795.1 Oscillospiraceae bacterium | reverse complement strand
CGATTTTTTTCAAAATCTTTTTTCCGCTCTGCTTGCCACTGTCCAAGTGTTAGCTTTCAGTTCGGTTCTCTTTCGTACTACCCCTCGTGAGTCAGCTTTATTAGTATACATCTTTCGACCCCTTTTGTCAAGCGGTTTTTTAACTTTCGGCGTTGTTCCTACTAAAAGTAACTTTAATTCCACATTTTGCAACAAATTGCACATTATAATTTCCGTTAAATGTAAAAAAGCAGGTCAGAACGTGCCCAACCTGCTTTTTATTATTCTGCACCAAGAATAAGTTTCATATAATCGACCTGGCTTTCGCTTGCATCAACTACCTCGCCCTCGGTATCGTCAACTGTGATATAAAGATTTTTTACAATGGTATTCTCGGTTTCGTCATCAATATAGTGATATCTGTAAACATAAACCGAGGTATTATCCCCGCTCTTTTTTATAATAGTATACGGCTTAAGTCCCAGTGTTCGCTCTGCTTTTTTTATAGACGTACCGAACTCAATTACCGAAAGCTCTATTGCAAGTGCCGTTTTTTCACCCATCCAATTATGCTCGATTGCGTTGAAATTAAGCAGCGTTGCCTCACTGATTGCATCGTTCGGTGCTTTTTTCAGTACGACTGCCCACTCAGGTACGCTTATTCCGCCGACAACAATGCTGCCCTCAGACTCACAGATGTAATCAAAGTCAGCAATATGACCGACCGCACCGTAATCGGAAGTATCATCAAAATTCATTTCCGTTTCCGCTTCGATAATTTCAATATCTCTGCCCAACGGTACTTTTTCGAGAAGCTTTCTGCCCTCGTTTGCTTTTATCGAAGCAACAATATTAACTGCGATTATTATCACTGCAATTACCGCAATAACAGCAAGCACAATTATGCCCGCTAGCTTCAGCATTTTCCTTTTATCCTCAGGCTTTTCTTCACCGCCTGCCTTTTTCTTTTTAAACAGGTTTATTTTTTTCTTAGACTTTTCAGGCTTTTTTTCAGCAGCCTTAGCTTCATTGCCTATAATTTCAGCACCGCAGGCTGTGCAAAACACTTCATTATTATCAAGCTCTGTTCCGCATTCGGGACACTTCACAAAAATCCCCTCCGTTTGTAATATAATAGTATAGAATAAATATACCACTTGTGCCGAAATTTGTCAACATCATACCTATGTAAAAAAATACAAATATCTTCTTTACTAATGAGAAAAAATATGATATAATTATTGAAACCGCAAGCGAAGGGAGTGGCTGTTATGTACAGCGGAAATAACGCAGTTATTTTTTCGCAGCAAAGCGATACCGCTGACAAACTCTGCCTCGCCGCAGGCGAATACGGCTTTGAAAGCATTACCGTTTCCGATGGCACAAATTCGTCTGACCTGCTGAAAAACATTCCATCGCTTGTGATTGTCAATGCACCGCTTGAAAAGGAATTCGGTCTTGACCTTGCTGTTACCGCTTATGGGTACGGATGCGGAGTAATCATTGCCGCACCGCAGAAGGTCTGTGCTGATATTTCCGCAAAAATCGGAAGCCGTGATATTTTTATTCTTCCCAAGCCATTCAACAATATAACCCTGCTTCAGGTGCTGCGTTATGTAATGCTTTCAAAAAGCAACAGCAACGTGTTGAAGGATGAAAAGGAAAAGCTTGAAGAAAAGCTCCGTGATATGAAGCTTATTGACCGTGCCAAGTGTGTGCTTGTACAATATCTGCGTATTTCGGAAGCGGAAGCCCACCGTCAGCTGCAGAAGCGTGCTATGGATATGCGGCTTACTCAGGCTGAGGTTGCTCAGGATATTCTGAAAACCTACGAAATGTAAACTATAATAACAAAAGGAGTAAAATTATGGACGAATTCAACAAAGACCCGTTTAACGAGGAAAAGCCACAGCAGCCCCAAAATCAGCAGCAATACCAGCAGCCGTACCAAACAAACTACAACTATAATCAGCAGGATATCAACCAGCAAGGATATATCCCGCCTCAGCACGGCGGATACGGTTATCAGCAGTATACCCCTTATCCTCAGCAGCCAAGCCAGGGAATGGCAATTGCATCACTTGTTATCGGTATTATTTCAATACTGTTTGCTTTTTTTACAGCAATGTTCCCTGTTCTGTTCATTGTTCCAATTATCGGAATTGTGCTGGGTGCACTTCATAAAAGCAAGCACCTGCCTGTCGGAAAAGGTCTTTCCACAGCAGGAATTGTAACCTCGATTGTCAGTATTGTGCTTACCTTGCTCATATATGTGCTCTGTGTTCTTCTTGTAATTTTCTGTATGGAAGAAATGATTGACTTCCTCAGGCAGTATTCACCCGAGGACTACGAAATGCTGTATGAAATGTACGGCGAACAATTCCCGGAATGGTTCGCAGAAGCAATTAAATTTTTTGTAAGATAAAATGAGCCTTCGCTTTCAAATCGGTAAAGCGAAGGCTTTTTTCATACTATTATATATTTGCAGCATATGACGAAACCCGTTTTGATATCATTACTGCAAGAATTATTTTCACAATATCAGGAAGCAAAAACGGTAAAACGCATACCGAAACCGCTGTGCAGAAATCCGTACCCTTGCCAAACAGCATATACCACAGAGTTCCTATAAAATAGCAGACTGCAAGACCTGCCGCAAGTCCAATGACCTTCACGGAAATTTTTTCTCCCAATAATTCAGTAACAAGCATATACACAAGTCCCATTGCCGCAAAGCCGAGAATATAACCGCCAAGCGGTGACAGAATTACTCCAATTCCACCCTGAAATCCGGCAAATACGGGAAGTCCTGCCGCACCTGCAAGAATATAAACCGAAATTGACACAGTCCCAAGCTTCCCGCCAAGCATAAGAAGTGCGGAAAAAATTCCGAAGGTCTGCATTGTAAACGGCACCGCCATAGGTATCGTAATCCACGAGCAAGCCGAAATTACCGCCGCAAAAAGTCCGCATAGGACTATTGATTTGTTTTTCATAGCAACCGCCTTGATTTTGTTTTTCATTCAATTATATCAATTTCAAGGCAGATTGTCAACCCGAATTAAAAATTCGGTTTACAATATATATTTTCCGTCCAGCGTAGGTTCGATAAAGCTTTTAATCCTATATTCAGCGGCATCGCTTTCAAGAATATTTTCCAAAGTCCTTCGTATACCCTCGCCTATATCATTGACGGTAAATGCGGAAATCTCGTCCAGTGCACGGTACAGCTTCGGAGTTTCTCTTATTTTCAAGGTTACTCCCATTTCGTTAAAAATAAATTTAAGCACCTTTGTACAAGAGGTTTCAAGGTAGCAAAGCTGAATTTTCACCACGGGGTAACCGTCCTCATCGGCAGTAAAAGCTGCTGTTGAGGCAACATTGTAACTGCCAAGGCTGAAATTTACTGCACCGCCAAAGCTGATAGGAACAGCTATATGAAGCTCTCCCATATTTATTTTCAAAAACAGCTTTTCTTCGGAAAGAACAAATTTCACCCTGTCAATTCCACGTCCGAAGCACCCGTCCATAATCTGAACAAGAAGCGGAACAACATCCGCACGATTACTGCCGAAAGAAATTTCCACTCCATTCAGCACGCTTTCGGGAGCAGCTTCGTTTCGGTTGAAAAGTTCCTTCAAACGGCTGAAAATATTCTTTCTTGCCCCAATTTCAAGAGGTACACCAAAATGAGCGGAAGCAAGTGCTTTGCGAAGCTTTGCCGTTTCCGCATAATGAAAGCGTGTTATGGCTTTGCTGCTGAAATTGCGGCTGTTACCGAGAAAATCATCAATATATCTCAGTGCACCGCCGCAGGGAAAAAGATTTTCGCTTCCCGCCGTAAGAGCAAGCACCATATCAAGCCGAGGAACAATATACACCAGCTGACCGAACATTCCGCTGAAAACAGTTCCGTGTTTTCCGTTCCACACCTGAAAGCCATATCCATCGCTGCAAAATTCCCTATGAGAAATCTGCTTTGCCGAAGCTGCACTTATCCAATCATACGGAACAAGCTGTACACCATTCCATATACCGTTATCAAGCCATAGCTGTCCCATTCTTGCATAGTCGTAAATGCTCATATAAAGTCCCCAGCCGCCCTTTTCAATTCCCATCGGACATTTTTCCCAATAAAAATTATTTATGCCCATCGGCGAGAATAATCTTCTTGAAAGGTACTCCGAAAGACTCAGACCCGTACGCTTGCAGATTGCCGCAGAAAGCATATAAGTATTCATACTGTTGTAGCGGAAATCCGTCCCGGGCTTAAAAAGCGTTTCCGACGAAAGAAAGCTTTCAACCCAGTTTTCACTTAGAAAAGAGCCTGCCTCGTTGAATTTTGCTCCCGTAGACATTGTAAGCAGATTGCGGATTGTCGCTTCACGCAGCGGTTTGTCTGAGTGCCCGAAAACATCAGCAAGCGTTTCATCAATTCCGATATATTTTTCTTTTACGGCAATTCCTGCCGCCATTGAGGTTACGCTTTTGGCAAGTGAGTGAGAAACGTGAGGATATTCAGCAGAAAAGGGGTCCCAATCAGCTTTGGCAATAAGCTTTCCGTGACGAAGAACCAACGCAGAATGAGGATTTACACGTCGGTCATCCGAAATTTCCGCAAACATTTTCAGCAGTCCCTCCGACCGCACCCCCTCCTGCTCGGGCAAAGCCTCCCGAAAAGTCCCCGAAGCATCAACAGGAGCAAACAAAGGCTTTTCAGATTGAGAGCGGCAATATTTTGTATCACCCTTAAAAAGTCTGTAAAGAAAACTGATTGTTTTAAGCTGAATTTTCAATCCCATACGCACAACTCCTTTTTGTAGAATTGTATGCGAAATCAGTCGAGAAAATACATCAGAGATTTTCTGAAAAAATGTTTAAAAAAAGCTTGACAAATCATTTTGAACGTGCTATAATGATAAAGCTGAATTGAACAAGCGGCAGTGCTGGAATAGGCAGACAGGCACGTTTGAGGGGCGTGTGTCTTCGACGTATGGGTTCAAGTCCCATTTGCCGCACCAAAAAGTAAACTCACAAATCACGAAAATACGTGGTTTGTGAGTTTTTCTTTTTTCAAAAATCGCTTTGTCCATTATTTGTCCATTATGAGTCTTTTCTGTTCTTGGACTCTTTTTTATTGAAATCAAGGGCGTTGGTGATTACGTCACAGGTTTTAGTCCTTGCCTCTGCAAACATATGGCTGTAAATTCCTAAAGTCGTGTTGGAATTGCTATGTCCAAGCTGATTTGATACAGTTGTAACATCTACGCCAGACGAAATAAGCACGGAAGTATGAAAGTGACGCAGAGAATGAATGTTGCAAAAACGCATATTGTTATTCTTGCAAAATCTTTTCAGCCAGTTGTAAGGAACTGTTCCGTTGATAGGCTTGCCGTCCCAAGTTGTAAAAAGTCTGTCCGTTTCAACCCATTTTGAGCCAATTTCAACACTCTGGTCGTGCTGTTCCGATTTGTATTCCTTAAGCAAATCAAGCATTACATGCGGAAGCTTTATCACA
>JAZQBN010000045.1:0-34708 GCA_045545795.1 Oscillospiraceae bacterium | reverse complement strand
GTTTGTTGTCAGCAGCCCGTTTCACGGTCTGCGTGTAGTTCCTTGTAAACTGACCTAAGACGAAGAAAAAAACATTCCCGCTTGCGCTTGTCAAAGTGATTGTGCGACTTTTGAAGCGACAGAAGAGGACGCAAACAAGGTAAAAATTGAGGATGGGGCAATGAGCGTCAAAGTTCTTGGCGTGGGTTGCGCTTCCTGCCATGAACAATACGAACAGGCAAAGGCGGCGGTTAAAAGCATGGGACTTGATGTAGAAGTGGAGTATATAACTGATTTGCAAAAGGTCGTGGGGTACGGTGCAATGAGTATGCCCGCCCTCGTCGTTAATGAAAAAGTAGTTGCAATGGGTAAGGTACTTAAAGCTGCTGATGTTGAAAAGCTGCTGCACAAATTAGGCTTCTAAAAGGGGCGTATATCTATGAGCAAAGAGAAAAGCGCTATCAGTGTCTTTCAGAGATATTTGACCGTTTGGGTTATTATGTGTATGGTTATAGGCATTCTGATTGGAAAGTTTCTTCCGCAGATACCTGACTTTTTGAACCGCTTTGAATATGCAAAAGTATCCATTCCTATGGCAATCCTCATTTGGTTAATGATATATCCGATGATGATGAAAGTCGATTTTCAAAGCATTAAAAATGTCGGTAAAAATCCAAAAGGTCTATTTGTAACTTGGATAACGAACTGGCTTATCAAGCCTTTTACGATGTACGCTATCGCAAGTCTGTTCTTCTTTGTGATTTTCAAAGCATTTATTACACCCGACCTTGCAACAGAGTATTTGGCAGGTGCGGTATTACTTGGTGCGGCTCCCTGTACGGCAATGGTTTTCGTGTGGAGCAGTCTGACAAAAGGTGACCCGGCTTACACCGTAGTACAAGTAGCGACCAATGACTTAATTATCCTCGTTGCTTTTATACCGATTGTTAAGTTTCTGCTCGGAGTTTCCAATGTTACCGTACCGTGGGATACTTTGATTTTATCTGTGATATTGTTTGTTGTTATTCCGCTTGCCGGAGGTATGCTGACTCGATACCTTGTAACAAAGAAAAAAGGTAAGGACTATTTTGAGAACACCTTTGTAAAGAAATTTGACGGTATCACAACCATAGGGCTTTTGCTGACGCTGATAATGATTTTCTCGTTTCAGGGAAATGTTATTTTGGAAAACCCGCTGCATATTGTTTTAATTGCTGTGCCGCTGATTTTGCAGACCTTCTTAATCTTTGCCATTGCCTATGCTGCTTGCAAGCTTTTGAAGCTGCCGCACAAAATAGCCGCTCCTGCGGGAATGATAGGTGCGTCTAACTTTTTTGAATTGGCTGTTGCCGTAGCTGTTGCTTTGTTCGGCACGACATCTCCTGCGGCACTTGCTACAACGGTTGGTGTGCTGACCGAGGTTCCTGTAATGTTATTTCTTGTGAAAGTAGCGAACAGCACGAAAGGGTGGTTTAAGAATGACTAAGAAAAAGGTTGCGTTTATCTGCGTACACAATTCCTGCCGCAGTCAGATTGCCGAGGCACTCGGAAAGCATCTACGAGGTGAAGAATTTGATTTTTACTCTGCCGGAACGGAAACTAAACCGCAGATAAATCAAGATGCTGTAAGGATGATGAAACAAATTTATGGGATAGATATGAAAGAAACGCAGTATAGCAAAACCTTTGATAAAATTCCTGCTCCGGATATTGCAATCTCAATGGGCTGTGATGTTGGGTGTCCGTATATTGGTAGAGCCTTCGATGATAATTGGGGACTGCAAGACCCAACAGGACAAAGTGATGAAGTGTTTATTGAAGTAATCAAAGAAATCGAAAATAGAATTTCTCAACTATAATGTACTTGATGGCTACTCAAACGAGCAGCCATCTTTTTTAATATGCCGGAATGCCGTATCCGTAGATAACTGAACTTCCAACCGGATATGTTTTGGTTCTGCAAGTGTCTCCGGAGTTGCCCTCAACGGTATAGACTGTACTGTTTTCGCATTTCTGAACGATTCCGGTGTGGTCTGTCACACCGTCGCTCTCCCAGTCAAAGAAGATGATTGTACCGGGCGAAGGCTCATACGAGCCGTCTGCCCATTGTCCTCGGTCTCTGAACCATTGAACGCCGTTTACGCAACCGGCATACTTCGGAATAATACCGGCGTCGATATATCCACACTCGTTTGCACACCAAGAAACAAAGCAGGCACACCATTCTACACGGGAGTCAAATCCGTACCAAGACCAGTAAGGCTGACCGCCTACATTACCTACCTGAGACAGAGCAACCGTTACGATTTGGTCGTCGCTGTATCCAATACCGTAAAGCACCTGTGACCATAGCTGATTGTTTTCGCCCTGCAACAGCTCGGCAAGATAATCTTTCTGCTCCTGATTAAAGCCGTACATAGCCGCCATTTCATCTACGGTCTTGTGCGATACCGTGATATACAGGAAAGTTTCGGTAACTGTGGTTTCGGTCTGTACGATGTTGCCGTGTCCGTCGTCGCTTTCTTCGATTTCGGTATGGGTTTTCGTTTCAGTTCGGGAAGAAATATCGTTCATCTCCCAAAAAATATCCGACAGTAGCTGCTTCTTGGTTTCATCAACCGTAGCAACCTCCATCGGATTATCGGGGTCGGTATTTACTTTAACGGAATAGACCGCAAGAACTTCTTTCCACACAGCTCGGCTTCCGCTCATTTCAAGCACATCATAGCTTACGGAGTTCTTTTCCTGCTCCAATCGGTCATCATATTCCTGATTGATTTCCTGAACGACTGTCTGCATTGACATTCCCGTGCCGGAATCCTCTCCCGAAAAGAAGATACCGAACACAGAACCCGCAATCAGAGCTACAAGGCATAGAACAATAATAACTACCACCGCAACCCAGCCGCCGGCAGCAATAGCGGCAACAAGACCTTTTACCGCCGCTATGATTGCTTTTACTGCGGCAACGGTGGCTTTGGCTGCGGCTTTAATCGTAGCGGCTGTTGCTTTGGCTGTGGCTTTTGCCGCCTGTGCCGCTTTCTGCGAAGCCTTAACCGTCGTCTGAGCTGTTTTCTGTGCCGCTTTCGCCGCTTGCTGACTGGTTTTTATCGCTGTCTTTGCAGTCTGTTCAGCCGTCTTAACTGATTTCTGTGCGGTTTTGGTTGCTTCTTTCCCGGCAAACTTAATGGTTTTCTTTCCGGAGGAAGTAGCCGACTGCTTAATGGTCTTTTCCGCCTTATCGACAGTCTTAATCGCAGAGCTTGTGTTATGCGAAGCCTGTTTTCGTAAAGACTGTTCGGCTCGCTGCTGCTTGAAACGCTGAATACCGTCCTTTGCGGTGCGGATATTCTCTTTTGTGGTTTCAAATCCTTTTCGTCCCACCTTGTCAAACGCATAAGCACCATCGTGAACCACCTCGTCAATACCGCTTTCCAGCTTATCAGAAGCGTATTCCTCGGCAGAGCTGCTGTTGGCATTTACCGACCTTTCTGCCTTTTCTTTTGTTGCGATATACGCCTGCTTCATTCGTTGGGTTGCAACGGCAGCCTTATCTATGGTTCGTATTGTACCTTTTGCATTGTCTTTCGTTTTAATATCAGCCATACAATCCCTCCTTCCTATGCAGGCTGAACCATATCTGTTGCATTATTCGTTTATTAGCTTTGCCACTACAACAAGTCTGCCGTTTGTCTGAGAATACTCACAGGTGGAAAGGGTCAGGAGCTTGTCGCCGTATTCGGCGGTTACACCGGTATCGTAAAGCGACAGTTCCTTGCACTTCTCAACATAGGCTGTGAAATCATCGTCGGTTTCCGCATTGATGAACTGATAGTATTTGAAGCTTTCAGGACTGTCCGTATAAACCACGGTTTTGAACACGGCAATTACTTCATAGGTCTGTCTGTCGGTCAGCGTATCAAAGGATATTGTTTTGTGCTTTTCCCAAAAGCTCTTGTCCTTGAATTTCATAAGACCGGCGAACATAGAGCCGTCGTTCATGTGATGACCATAGATAATGATATTGTCGCTTGGAAGCTCCATATCGCAGTTTTCCTGAACATAAGGACAGCCGTAGTCGGTGTATGCCTTATCAAAGCCGTGCTTCAGATAGAAGTTCGGGTTATCCTTTGACTGCATAACGGGATAATTGATTTTTGTGTCCTCAACCTTAATCCAGCCGACCATATCGTTATTTTGCAGATAAAGCTCCTGATACTCCGGGATAAAGGTCTTTTCTTCGGAGTAGTTCATCGGCTCTGTGGTTTCTTCAGGCTCGGTCTCCACAACCTCAATCAGATTGTCGTACATCTCAGCCTGCTTTGCAGAGTCGCAATAGTGCTTGATGAGAAAACCTGAACTGACGGCAAATACAATGCTGAAAGCACAGATTATGGCAATATAGATTTTGTTTTTCATAGGTGTTTCCTTTCTCATTTACAGAATAGGGCAAGGGTTATACACCCTCGCCCGGTTTGGTTGTCATCAGCTTATACAGCTTCGTATTCTTCGGGAACTTATTTGCAAACGGCACAAGCGAACTGCCGACCTTAATCAGTCCGTGTCCTGCGTCAACATTCGTGATATATGAAAGCTGGAGGTCGGAAATGTTAAGGAGCTTGGCAAGCTCAATTCTGTCGGTTGACGCCTGATTGAGCATAATCAAAAACTCGCTGTTTGCAAGCATAGTTCTTGCCGTATGGCTCTGCAAAAGGTCGTCCACATTCTGCGTAATGCCGGTGGCATAAGCTCCGTACTTTCTTACACGCTTCCAAAGAGTAAACAGGAAGTTTGCGGAGTATTCATGCTGGAACAGAAGATAGATTTCATCAATGAAGATGAATGTCTGCTTACCCTTAGCACGGTTCTGTGTGATACGGTTTAGGATAGAGTCGAGAACGACAAGCATACCGATAGGCATAAGCTGCTTACCGAGGTCAAGAATGTCATAACAGATAAGGCGGTTATCCGTATCAACATTGGTCGGCTTTGCGAAGGTATTCAAAGAGCCGTGTGTAAACAACTCAATAGCAAGGGCGATTTCCTTTGCTTCCGGCTCGTCCTGTTTCAGAAGCTCCGCACGGAAATCCTGCAAGGTAGGAACAGTACCGGTATATCCTCTCTGCTGATAGTCTCGGTAAACGCTCGCCGTGCAACGGTCAATGATAGACTTCTGCTTTGCTCCGAGGTTTGTACCGCCGATAAGCTGTTCACAAAGAGACATAATAAACTCGGATTTCAGGATAACCGGGTTTGCACCGTCGCCGTATTCCTTATTCATATCCATCGCATTGATATGGCTCGGAGAAGTGGCAGAGATATTGATAATTTCACCGCCGAGAGCCTTTACAAGCTGCGAATACTCTCGCTCAGGGTCGATGATAATAACATCTGCGTTGGAGGAAAGAATGATGTTTTCAATCTCTCCCTTAGCTGCAAAGGATTTACCGCCGCCGGATACGCCGAGAATAAAGGAGTTACCGTTGAGTAGCTGTCTGCGGTCGGCGATAATCATATTTTTGCTGATGACATTCTGACCGTAGTAAATGCCGTTTTCGTGGTAAATGTCCTGAACCCTGAACGGGATAAAGACCGCAAGGCTTTCTGTGGTAAGGGTTCTGAATGCGTCAATCTTGCGTGTTCCAAAAGGCATTGCGGTATTCAGTCCGTCCATCTGCTGATACTTGAGAACGGCAAACTGGCACAAATGCTTTCTTGCCGTAGTAAGCAGAGCTTCGGTGTCGTTATCAAGCTGTTCTTTGGAGTCCGCAGTATGAACCATAGTGAGTACAGCGAACATCATTCGCTGATCACGAGTGGTAAGGTCATCAAGGAACTCCTTCATTTCCTTTTTCTGCTGTTCCATATCATACGGAACGGTAGCGGAAAAGTTATTGTTCTGATTCTGCTTTCTCTGCCAGTTGGTAATGTTCGTCTCAACCCCAAGCAGTCTGCTCTCTGCTTCTCGCACCGCTTCATCGGTTGGAACGGGTACAATGTCAATAGACATCATCAGGTTGCGGTTCAGGTCGGTAAGCTCGGCTACCATACTGTCCTTGATATAGGAAGCGTACTCACGAAGAAAAAGGACTCTCCCGTAACGGTTTCCCATTTTGAAGTAGTCCTTTTCAAACTCCATTGTATCCGGGCAAACATAATCCTTGAAATCGTGTCCCTTTTTTCTCGTTTCCTTAATATTGAAGTGGTAGGCGGTTTCCTCCCCGACACGGAAGAAATCGTGGACAATTCTCAGCCTCTCATCGGTTTCAAGCTCCACACATTTGCTTCCGAGTCTTGCAAAGTGGGCAATCAGGTCAGCACCGACACGGGCAAAATATGTTCTTGCGTCCTCCACGCTCTTTTTGTTAATCGAGATAGTAACATACTTATCCTGAACGATTGCATTTGCACCGGTCGCCTTGTCGAGAAGCATTTTGTTATATTCCTCTCGGTAAATATCAAGCTCATCGCCGGTTTCGGGGATAAGAATGGTTTTCTCAAAGTCAAGACGGTTAAGCCGTCTGTTGTTGATAGTCAGCTTTGTAGTAGCTCCGCTGTCGAGAGAGTTGAGAAGCTCGGAGTATTCAAGGAACATTGCTTCCTTGTCCTCACGGCTTGCTACGGCAAAGTTAATATCCGTGAACTTGAAGCTCTTGGAATACTTGTCGTTGCCCACACGGAAAATGCCGTCGTCATAAATAGCGGTGATGGGAATACAATCCTGTACGCCCTTTGGTACTACAAACTTTTCTTTGTCCTGCTTTAACAGGTTTGTAAGGGTTTTAATCATTGTTCTTATAAGCCTCCTTCTGTTTTTGTTCGATTTTCGGTTTCATCAATTCGTAATAGGTGTTGGTGGAATAAAAGACCAGCTTTTTCGGCATAAGGAACTCGGACTTTATCCACGCCCATATAAATTTCTCAGCCGTCATTCCGTTGTATTTCACAAAGCCGAGAGCCGCAAAAGGGGCAGCTCCCAAAATGCACACCCACGATACGGTTTCTGTTCCGAGGTACGGTTTTAGGAGGAAGTAAAGTCCTACCGCTACCGCACAGGCAAGAACAGAAAAAATGAACTGTCTGAGCGACAGTCCAAAAAACATTGACTCTGTGTAATTTCGTATCTCTCGGTTAATTTTGACTTCCACAGTTTTTCACCCTCCTTAGCAAGTTAATATTCGTTTCAAATCTGTCGGGTTCTGCGTCGACTCGAACATCTCCGGTTGTGATACAAACGATATTCTTTTTAGGAACATAGCAAGAACCTAAAAGCAAATCGGTTATAACAAAAATATCCTCATCATCTGCTTTTTGAAAAAGGCTGACAATGGTTTTCTTTCCTTTGAGTTCGTAATCCTCAGCCGCTTGAATGACCTCGCCATTAACGAGGTGTAAGTTATATATCTGTATGGTTTTCATTTGTTTTTCCTTTCTCTGCGATATGCCTGCTTTGCGTGACGGATTTCATCAGAGCAGACGCAGGTGTCCGCAAGGCAAATTACATTGCCGTTTTTCTTTCCTCCGTAGTACACACAATATTTGCAATCGCAGTCGGCAGGCATATACCCCTGCCATCTATCGTTATTTTTCTTGTTTTTCTTCATCAGAGAACCTCCCGTTATAAGCCCATCATTTCACGGATAATTCGGTCGCTCATCTTAACCGCACCGACAAGCACAAGCATATTGAATACCAGTTCGCCGATATATGCCCATACCTGAGTAACGGCTGCTGCGTCAGGGTTCACTACCGGCGGCGTAGAAGCAAATAGGGAAAAGATGATACAAGCAAGTACAATTACTGCTCCCTCAAGCAAAACGGCACAGTAGCTCTTTATAAAGCTCTTACCCACATTCTGCGACGGTTCTCCGGCAAAAGTGGAAAGCGGTATCGGAGCGAGAGCCGTGTACATATACAGCTTGAAAAATCGTCCGTACACCGTCATTATCATAATGAACGACAAGACCGTGATAAACAGTCCGCCGATAAGAGTAACCGCCCACAATGGGATGCTTTCAAAAAAACCGCAGCTTTCAATGGTTGTTACCATTTCAGCAGGTAAGGTTGTTTGATTGGGTGTACCGAATCCCGCAGATGTCATAATGGTTGAAATCGTACCTTGTACGATGTCGAACAGGGCAAGCATAAGCTCCAGCCCGTAGGTAATCACACCTTTGGCAATGGCAAAGCGGATAAACAGCTTTAATGCGTGTTCCGGTTTCTTTACATCGGTAAAACTTCCGCAGGTGCGAACCACACCGACAACAAAAAACAAAACAAGCAAAGCAAGACCGATAGCCTGAACTGCTCCGTTGATATTCACCATTACCGACCAAATACTGCCGCCTTTGAACTCCTGCGGCGAAGTGGTTAGCAACTGCCATATTTCCGATAGCTTGCTGTTCCAAGTTTCAAGGGCATTTTCGAGGTTCTGAACTACCCAGTTATCACTCATCTGTTTGCACCTCCTTTAAGATTAGGGACATACCTGAAATGCCAGGTATGCCCCGTTTGATAACTGTGTTCTCTTAACCGGTAATAAGGGTCAGGATTTCCTTTGCAAAGGTAATGATGATACCGCCCGCAAGAGTCAGGAAACCGTTGGCTCTCTGAGACGGGTCGTGAGACTTCAAAGAGAGACCGACCTGAACGATACCGAAGCCAAGCAGGATAAGACCGATGGCACGGATAAGACCGAAAATGAAATCGGACAAATTGTTGACCACGGTAATCGGGTCGCTGGCGGCAAAAGCGGTAACGCTCATGCCGCAGACAAGAGTTGCTGCTGCGATTACGGCGCAGTAAGCACGGAAGCCTTTCTGAACCCTTCCGGTCATAGGCAGCTTCTGAGTAGTTTTCTTTTCGTTGTTCTTCTTAAAAATGTTCATTGTGTTTTCCTCCGTTAAAATAAGTTTTTATTCACTTCAAAATCCTCATCGGACAGAAGCTCGTAATTGGTTTCTCCGTAGCTTTCCTCCGGAAGTTCTTCCGGGTCAATAGAAAGAACGGAAATTGATGAGTGCTTGATGGTCACTTCGCCGTGTTTATATGCAGAAGCCTTTCCATCGGTTGTAAGTGCCACATTCGGGTGCTTCAAGATGTCATACTTGAAGTCCATAACGGGTCGTTCTCCACGAATAAACAGAATTGCATATTGGTTATCAAGCATACGAACCTCATCAGGGGTAAGAAGCTCTCGACCGCTAATCTGATAATTGGTGGAGTAGTTACCGCTTCGCCCGGTACTCTTTCCGAAAGTGTTGGTATCAATGGTTTCCTTGCCGAGAAGCTCGGACACATATTTGTGGGTGCTTTGCTCGTTGCCGCCGAGATACAAAAACTCGTCGCAGTTGCCGACAATACTTTCCCATTGCTTTTCAAACAAGGCTTTTAACTGAGCCAAGTTCTGCAAGATGATACTTACCGATACTCCACGAGAACGCATAACCGACAGTATCTTGTCAAAGTCATCGGACAGGCTCACATTCGCAAATTCGTCCATCAGAAAATGAACGGGAACGGGAAGTGAGCCGCCGTGAATATGGTCGGCAGCATAAAACAACTGCTGAAAAAGCTGTGTGTAAAGGATAGATACCAAGAAGTTAAAGCTGGAATCGTTATCCGGTATCAAAGCAAACAGAGCAACCTTTTTCTCTCCGAGTGATGGGAGGTCAAGCTCGTCTGTGGTGGTTAAAGAAGCAAGACTTTCAAGGTTGAACTTTTCCAGTCTTGCCGCAAGGGTTATCTGTATGGACTTTAAGGTTTTCGCCGCACCTGAATGATAGGAACGGTAATACTTCAAAGCGATGTGGTCGGGATTTGACATCTCCAATTCCGCAAACAGTTCATCAAGGGGAGAAGGTCGTGTGTCCTCCTCGTCCTCAATCGAACCCGCTCTGAGCATTTCCATTACCATTGCAAAGTTCTGTTCATCTTCGGGTGCTTCATAATGAAGATAAAATATTAGTGCAAGCAGAAGCATTGAAGCCGAGGTATCCCAAAAGGGGTCTTGTGATTGACTTCCTTTCGGAGTGGTACTCTTAAAAAGGTTCGTCACGAGCTTTTGCACATCGTTGTCGTTCTGCAAATAGACAAACGGGTTATAGCAATGGCTTTTCTCCATTGAAATCAAATCGAGAACACGGACTTCATAGCCTTTGCTTTCAAGCAGCTTTCCGGTATCTCGGAGAATTTCGCCCTTTGGGTCAAGAATGACAAATGATGTGTTGCACTGCATAAGATTCGGCTTGCAGTAAAACCTTGTCTTACCGGCTCCCGAACCGCCGCACACAAGGGTGTTTAAGTTTCTTCGGTGCTTCTTCGCATTTAGTCCGATACAGACATTTTGTGTCATCAGCTTATTTGCAGAAGCCGGAGACTGTCTGTATTTTTTGTTTACGGCTCTTGCGTTGCCCCATTTTGCAGAGCCGTGTTCTTCACGCCTTCGGTAATTTTTCTGTGTTGAGAAGTAAATCCCGATACCCATTGCATAGCAGAGAAGCAAAACGAGGACAGTTTTTAGGCTGTCCTCGCATAGCTCAATATGGAATGGGTTGTTGAACGCTGTTAATAGGCTCGGCAGTATTTCCGGCAATCCTCCTTTTACAGAGGGTGCAATCAGAAGTGCCAGCCATACGACCGGGATAATACCGATAACGGAAAGAATAATCGCAGACTGCCTTTCGTTATCTCGATTCACAGGAGCGTTCCTTTTCGATAACTCTAAACTTTTTCTTTGGGGCAGTTCCGACCTTGATGATAAGGTCGTCCACCGCATCGGTAGATTTGCCCTCGTTCATCAAATCTGTTTTCTCGTCGTTGAGAGAACGGATAATAATGCCGTGTTCATAATCGTCCAATGCGATATGATACATTTCTTCCTTCGCCATAGTCTCACCTTATCTTTCGTAGTCTTTGCTTCGTTCCTGCTTCTTCTTGTAAAGCTCATCGGAAACACGGGTGTGAATATCCGCCATTGCATTTCTCGTTTTGGAAAGCTCATAGCGAATGTCCTTCGGCTCTTTGCCGGCAAGCTTTTCAGGGATACGGTTGATAGCAAAATTCTGTGTATCGACGCCGTACTTTTTGCAAAGCATATAGCCGATACACACCGCCTGAAAGCCCATATCCGCTCTGCTGTAACTGTCGCTGTTGATGGAGAGCTGTGCGTGGCCAAGCTCCTGTGCTACGCACTGAGCGACCGCTACGCTGTCCCCCACATCACGCTTTACATACAAGGTCTGTTCCTCGTTGTTGTAAAATGCCGCCATATTGGGATACGGAAGCTCATTTGTCGCTTCCACTTCAACCGGGGAAGAATCCAGCATAACGGTAATGAGTGCTTTCGGGTCACGGTTGACAGTCGGAGCAGGCGGTCTCTTGCCGTTGGTCTGAGAAACATCAAAGACCTTTTTCACATTATAGGAAATGCCGGTTGTACCGTCTCTCTTTGCATACTCGACAGGCTCAAGAATGGAAATGCTTTTCGCACCTTTCTGAATTTTCACATTATCCTTGCTCCAGTCATCAAAGTTTTTGAGCTGGCTTGCTTCGGGAAGCTGCTTAAAAATCAGAAGTGCATTGACCGCAGAGTATCGGTCAAGACGGCTCTGCGTATCAAGGAAGGCTTTGAACTTTTCCGGGTCGGAAACGATAGCCTTTGCGGTGTCGTCCGCCATCTGATATACGGCTTCCTTTTCAGCCTTCATCTTCTCGGCATATTCCTCTTTGGAAAGTCTGTTTCTCTGCTGTCCTGCCTTAGCAGGGGTAAAATTGTTTGTCATTGTGATTACCTCTCTTTCGCATTTTTGCTTTTAGGTTTCGGCTGCTGGTGTACGGTCTGTGCCGGAGCGTTTTTAGCCTCCGGCTTTGATACCTCCGGCTCTTTGCGTTCTGCTTCTTTCTGCCGCTTGGACTGTGCCTTGTATCGGTCGAGCTTTGCTTTTACCGACGGCTTTCTCTGTCTGTCGCTGACAGTACCCTTATCAGTTTGCATATCTACCGGCTCTGAGTTTTGCCTTGACGGAGGGTTTTTGTCCGTTTTGGCGACTGTGGGGTTTGATTGGGAGTACCCCTCTTTCTGAATAGGCTTTCTGACGGCTTCTTCTGTGATGATTTCGTTTTTTGTTTTTGTCGGCTTGTCTTTTTCCAAAGCTTCACGCTTTTCGACAGACTTCTGAGACTCGGTAACAATCGCAGCCTTATCAACCTTGCCGAGTTCAAATCTCTCAACGATTCTCTGAATTTTGGAAGCGTCCTCTGCACGGGCAATAATATCAATCGGTAAATTATCGCCCTTCGTGTTTTTATCCCTGAGTACGCAGTATAGAACGCCGTAGCGTTTTGCCTGCTCGGTAAACTTCTTCAAGTCCTTGTTGGGGATAGAAAACACCTTCAGCTCCTTGCCCGACTTAATCATATTGGTAAGTCGAGCCTTGCCTTTTGTTTTCTGTTCCTGTTTGAGAACAGAGACTAAAAGAACGGCAATATTCTTTGCTGCCGCTCCGCTTAATTTTGCGGCTACTTCAAAGCCCTCAAGCGATAGCCTGACGACCTGTTCTGCCGCATCACCTCCGTTTGTCATTACGGTTCTGCTCCTTTCTTTCTTGTTTTTCTTCGTAAACTCTAACCGTTTCAAGGTTGGCTTCAATGACCTTTGACCTTTCGGCTATGTCATCACAAAGACCGACCTCTTTGCGGAGAGTCCACAGCTTGCTCGTGATTGCTGCAACCTGCTCTTTGACATTTGATAGCTCATCGTCACTCAAATTTCTTCTTAACTGTTTTCGCAGGTGCGTTCTATCGTCAGTCAAGGATTTGATTTGCGACAACACGGACTCTTTATATGAGAAAAGCTGCTCGTCGGTAGAAATGTTCTCCCGTCCAAGCAGCCTTGTCTCCTGAGTGATTTTATCGAGCTTCAGCAAATCTTCTTTCAAAAGATAGTGAAGCCTTGCGGTATTCTGTTTTTTGTACTTCGGCAGATAACCCAGCTTATAGCAGTAATGCAGATACAGCCCATACAATCCGCCGACCTTTTTGATTTTGTGTTCTCTTGTGGGCAATCGGTATTGTCTGACTCTTACCGTTTCCTTTGCAAAAGGAACGATGAGAACCTTTTGATTTTCCGTCAGCCTACGCTTGATTGCGTCCTCGGTATAATTCTCTCCGAGTGATTTAAGTCGTATCGGCTTCTTGTATCCTTTCGGAACAATCGTCCAATACTTTCGACTGTCGCTGAGACAATGCTCATAGCCCATCTGCGTGAGGATATAATCAAAGGTCTTTAAGTTGGTGCTGTGTGCAATCGCTTCATCAATGGCGTCACGGGTAATGGAGTATCGGCTCGGCATACCGGCTTGCTCCTGCTTGTAGTAATAAGAGGATTGCTTACTGCGGTTCGGGTTTGGATTGTAATACAGTCCGTACTTCTCGCACAGTCGGTCGGCAACCAAGCGGAACTTGAACCACGCTTTTTCATCGCCCCATAACCGCTTGCCGTCCACAAAGGAAACGGAGTTGATTACATAGTGGCAGTGCAGGTGCTTCGTGTTCAGATGAGTAGTAACCACCACCTGAAATCTTTTGCCCCACACCTCGTTTGCAAATTCCATTCCGATTTTCTGTGCAAGCTCCGGGGATATGTCCTGTTCCTTAAAGCTCAGGTAGCCGTGATAGGCTTGAATGCCGTCGTCTTTGCCGTATGCTTTTTTCACAGATATGAACTGGTCTCTTGCGGTAGCCGGATTGCAGTTGATACCCTCGACGAAAAACTCACGCTCGGTTTTTTCTTCGTCCTTTGCATAGCTGAGAACATCACGGAGAGCCTGATACTGTTCCTCGGAGTAAATGTCTGCCGCTGTCTTTTCGGGATTGGCGGCATAGTTGATTACCTGACCGAGCCTTGATGTGACAGACCACAATTTACTTACTGCCATTTCATATCGCTCTTATCGGGTCTTAAAAAAGTACGCTCCACATCAGCCTGAAACTTATGCCAACGCTCGGCTTCCTTTTTGAGCTGCGGTGCGTCCACAAATCCGAGGGTGTTTGCTTTTGCCGCAAGCTGATTGATGTTGTTGCCGATTGCGGAAAGCTCACGCATAACATCGTAAAATCTTTCGTCGGGCTTTTCTCTTGGCTCGTATCCTTTGAGAAGCAAACGGATAAGACCGCCTTCGGAAAGACACGCCCGTTTTGCTTTTTTCTGCAAATCCTGAGCTTCTGCCTTGTTCATCAGAATGTGCTTTTCAATGTTTCTCTTGCTCATTTTTATCGCTGTCCTTTCTGTAAATATAGTGCCTGTCACGGTTTATCTGAAACAGGCACATTGTTGTTACTCCGAAAAAGCCGCCTATGATTAACCCGGCGGCGACCAATACTATCTCCCGCATTGCTTATGCTCCTTTCTTGCTTGGGGTATTAGGGGCAACCCCTAACGAGTGTACCGTTTTGGACATTCCTGTCCATAAATGGTCTGCTCGCTAAGATTATGCAGACACTCAGGGTTGCCCCATAGATTGACTTTTATCTTTCCATATCCTTTGAGACAGGCTTGTACGGCTTTGCTTCAATACCGTCCAAAGACTTGTAAAATCTCTCCGGGTATTTGAACTTTTCCTCGTACTTACGAGCCAGTTCTTTCGGCATACTGAGAAACTTTTCCGACTCAATCGGTGCGTATGCAATGAAGAACTTGCCGGCAATAATGTCAAGCATTTCACGGTTGCTGTCGTCTTTCACATAACATTTTTCAATCTTCCAACCGTCCTTGCCGCCGTGTTCATCAGCCATATACGCTTCCAGTCGCACACATTTATCCGAGCCGTCAAGGGAAGAAGCATAGATAGAATATCCGCCCATACCCTCAATGAAAGCCTTATTGTTACTGCTGACAACATAGGTTCTTTGTTCTTCTGTGTAAGGCTTGTCAAAGCTGTCAGTCGTAAAAACAATATATCCGGTCGTGTGGTTTCTTTCTTTTTCTGCCTGCCGGAAATGAGCTTTCAACTGCGGATAACTCATCTCAACATTCTCAGGCTCGGAATAAACTGCCCTGTTCAGCGGCAACCCATTCATCTTTCCTTCCTCGTTGCAGATGATGGCAACCTCGTCCTCAAAGGGCATATATTCTTCAATATCTCCCTCCACAAGAGACTGCATTGCTTCAAGGGTATCCTCGATTTCAATGAGCTTCGGATACCTGCCCGGCTCAACGAGAATGACGGAAATCTTCTCAGGTGCTTCGACCTTTTCAAAGGTATCCTCGTGAATATTCAAAGCGAGAGAGCTTCCGTTTTCCCAACGCATATGAATTTGTCCAGCGTCGTCAACGAACTTAACCGTTCCTTTCAGACCGTAGGGCATTTGACTTTCGCCAGCCATTTCAGTGAGTACAATCTGCGTACCCTCCGGGTACATTTCTCTGATTTCTTTTAGTTTCATCGTGCAAAACTCCTTTCGGTTTTATCTTTTATCCCTAAGCGTTTACAAAGAAAGTCGTTGACATCTTTCCCGTATTGGGGAGGGTCGTCAACGACTTCATACTTATCTGAAAGAATCGTCTGCAACGCTTTGGTCGCTTTTCTTCCGGCAATATCATTGTCCAAATGAAGAACAATTCGCCTGATTGTTTTGTCCTTTTCGAGCAGCCTGCCGAGTGTAACAGGCACTTTCGAGTCCTCAATTTTCTGCTTTGGGGAGTACACTCCCGCAAGAGAAACAAGGTTAAACTGTCGCCAGTCTTTGCCCTCCAGCTTCATCAAAGTTGCATAGGAAAGCAGGTCAATGGCACACTCAAAAAGATGAACCTCTCCGGTGTTTTCGGCAGTCAGGCGGAAAGAATATTGCTTTTTACTACCGGTGCAGTCGCCCATAATCCTTGATTGATTTGTTGCTCTGTATGCGGCGTATTTAGGTTCTTTGTTCTCGTTATAGCCGATAAAAACAGCATTGTGATATGGGAGCGACTCAATAATTAGTTCCTGTTCCAAGCAGTAGTTGATGATTTCATAATCAATCCCTCGCCCGAAAAGGTAATCAAATACCACATCGGTCGTAGGACTTTTTTCGGGCAGAAGCAAAGGCTGTTCCTCATAGCTTTTGATGTTTTCGCAAGTCGGAAAGCTGACTGAACCGTTTCCCATAATGGTCTGAACGGCTTCCACAAAATCCATTCCACGAACTTTGATAAGGTAATCAAGGGCGGATTTGCCCCCGATACCTCTTGACCACCACATCCATTTTCCGTTGGAAATCTTCAAGCTGTCGTGGGTTCTTGTGGTGTAGGTGTTGCTTGAAAACTTAACAAGCTCGCCCGGTTCATACTCTCTGAGATAGGTTAATAAGTCCATTCGTTTGGCTTCGGTTATGACTTCCGGTGCAATATACGGCATATAAACCACCTCGCTTTACACAAGGCAATCAAGTTCCTCATCACTTATTTCATCGCAACAAGCGAGTCTTGCAAGCAATAACAGAACATCGTCAACAGAACACTTTATGTCGTTCCAGAAAAGCCAAGCGACTTCTGCAAGGTCTTTTTCCTCATAAAGAGCAACGATTTCTTCAGGCGTGAAAGCCGTCTGAATACTCCTGTCAATAAGTTCTTTATAGAAATTGAGCTTTGCAATTTTAAGTGAAAATTCTGTTTCCCTTGCGGGTGGTGTGCTTCTTTTTAATTCGTGATACGCATTGCTCAATCTACGGACAACGCACATCTGCGGTGCATCAAACGGTTCGATTTCTTCATTGGCAAAAAAGAAATTTGCCTTAAAATCTGTTTCTTTCTTATTATCTTTCATAGGTTTTCTCCTTTCGTGTGTTCGGCACTTCGCCCTCATCGGGTTCGCCGCCGACAATTTCGTTATCTCGCTTATCCATATTGAGCAAGATATTCAGCTCGTCCAAGCGGGCAAGTTTTGTTCTTAATTCTTCCTCTTGGATAAACGGTTTTTGGACTTCTTTCTTTGCGGTTTCCAACTGATTTTTGGTGTTCTCAAGGTCGTTTTCCGCAAGCGATAAGCTCTCGGCAAATCTGTCAATACCGTTATCAAGACGGATAATATTGCCGTGTGCGTCATCGCCGAGAGGAACATTTCTGCTTGTCGCACCTTTCAGTCGAATCTCATAATTTCGCTCTGCGGTATTAAAAAGCAGCTCCGTTTCAAACCCTCTGTACTTACCGAGAGGAATAGGTTCGGGGCTGTTCATCTGCTTGCAGGCTTCAATGATTGCTTTACCGGCGTCGGCTTTTTCGGAATAAAAAACACCCTTAACCTCCATACCGACAAAGCGGTCGTCCGTTGGTTTCGGGTGCTGTTTCGCAGTTTCTACATCTTGCTTCAAGCCTTCAATGCGGTTTTCCAAAGCAGTAATTCTCTGCGGATAATATTTGATTATCTTATCTTCCAAAGCGTATCTTTCAGAGAGAAAGTTGGATTTTAAGAGCTTCAGCTTTTGGACTTGAATGTCCAAATCCATCTTTTCCTTAATATACGGATTGCCGGTGGCAAGCATTTTAATTTCTGCATAGGACAGAGCGGTTTCGTCAATATCCTCGGCAGAACGCACCGGGGATTTGCTCGTCATAATCTGACTGGCGAACTTTTGCTTTCCCTCTACAAGCTGATAGAGATATGCGTCAAAGGTCTGCTCCGTTACATAGCGGTAAATATCAACATCGGGGTTTGAGTTACCCTGACGGATAATTCGACCGGAACGCTGCTCCAAGTCTGACGGTCTCCACGGGCAATCCACATCGTGAAGTGCGATAAGTCTGTCCTGAACATTCGTGCCGGCTCCCATCTTTTGCGTAGAACCGAGAAGCACTCTGACCTCGCCTTTACGGGTCTTTTGGAACAACTCTTTTTTCTTCACATCGGTATCTGCTTCGTGGATAAAGCGGACTTCGCTTTCGGGGACACCACGCTCTATGAGCTTCTTTCTGATGTCGTTATACACCGAGAATGTGCCGTCATTCTTTGGCGTTGAGAGGTCGCAGAACACAAGCTGTGCCGATTTTTTATCGGCTGTTTCCTCCCAAATGCGGTAGATATTATCGACGCAGGCATTTATTTTACTGCCCTCAAAATCAGGCAGCATATCGTTTAGCATACGCTGGTCAAGAGCTAACTTTCTGCCGTCGTTTGTGATTTTGTGCATATTATCTACACTCGAATCCACACCGCCGCCACGGACTTTCTCGGCTCGCTCCGCAAGGGAAGCAACCATTTCTTTCTGCATTTCCGACGGCTTGACCGCTACATTGTGGAAGTGTGCTTCCGGCACAGGCAGCTCCAGCATATCCGCCGTCTTGATGTCGGCGACCTCCTTAAACATCGCCATAAGCTCCGGTAGGTTGTAGAATTTTGCAAAGCGGGTTTTCGCTCTGTAACCCGTTCCCTCCGGGGTAAGCTCAACGGCTGTTACCGTCTCTCCAAAGGTACTTGCCCACGAGTCGAAGTGCTGCAAGTTGTTTTTGACAAGCGTGTTGTACTGCAAGTATCGCTGAATGGTATAGAGTTCCACCATACTGTTTGAGATAGGAGTGCCGGTTGCAAATACCGTTCCTCGACCGCCTGTAAGCTCGTCAAGGTATCGGCACTTCATAAAAAGGTCGGAGGATTTCTGTGCTTCCGTCTGAGCGATACCGCCCACATTACGCATTTTGGTGTAAAGATAAAGGTTCTTGTAATAATGGCTTTCGTCAATAAAGAGCCTGTCCACACCGAGTTCTTCAAAGGTAACAACATCGTCCTTGCGGCTTTGGTCGTTGAGCTTTTCCAGCTTTTGCTTTACGGATTTTTTGGACTTTTCAAGCTGTTTAATGGAGAAGTTTTCTCCACGGTTTCGCTTCAAATCCATAATACCGTCTGTCAGTTCTTCAAGCTGTTGCTCAAGAATTGCCCTCTGTCTTTCGATGGACATCGGTATTTTTTCAAACTGAGAATGACCGATGATTACTGCGTCATAATCTCCCGTAGCAATTCGCCCGCAGAACTTTTTACGGTTCTTTGTCTCGAAATCTCGCTTTGTCGCCACAAGAATATTCGCCGCCGGATAGAGCTGCAAAAACTCCGCCGCCCATTGTTCGGTTAAGTGATTCGGGACTACGAACAGAGACTTATTGCAAAGTCCGAGTCGTTTGGATTCCATAGCAGCCGCCACCATTTCAAAAGTCTTGCCCGCACCGACTGCGTGTGCCAACAACGTATTGCCGCCGTACAGAATGTGTGCAACCGCATTTTTCTGATGTTCACGGAGTTCGATTTCTGGGTTCATACCGTTGAAAACGATGTGGCTTCCGTCGTACTCACGGGGTCTTATGCTATTGAACTTTTCGTTATACATCTTCGTGAGTTTTTCTCGGCGAGTAGGGTCATCCCATATCCAGTCCTGAAAGCCCTGCTTTATGAGTTCCTGCTTTGCCTGTGCGATTGCCGTTTCCTTTTTATTGAGAACGGCTTTCTTTTTGCCCTCGTCATCTTCGATATAGTCAAAGATACGGACATCTTTCAGGTTCAGCGTTTCCTCAATTATCTTGTATGCGTTGATACGGGAAGTACCGTAGGTGCTGTATGCTTTAACATTGGAACGGTCATAGCTCTTTCCCTCAATGTTCCATTCACCGGTAAACTGAGAGTAGTGAACCTTGATGTTCCACTGTGCATAGCGTGGGGTGTCGAGAAACTCAAACATAAACTGTTGGAAAATTTCGGGCGGTATCCAAGTAGCACCGAGCCTTACGGAAATCTCGCTTGCTGTCAAATCCTTTGGCTGCACCTTTTCAAGTGCCTGCACATTGACGGTATAATCTTCGGGATACAATGTCGCAGACCTTTTGGCTGTCGCCAGCTTCTCACGAACATTTCCCGACAGATATTCGTCTGCCATCAGATACTTCGGCTCATAAGAATTGCCGTACTCATAAAGAGGATTTAAGAAGATTACACCCTTTAGGTCAGCGAATAATTCCTCCTCGCTTTTGCCGGAAAGCTCCATCATATATTCCATATCAATGGCTGCTTTTTCGCCCATAGAGACAGCGAGAGCTTCGTCTGCGGTGTCAACCTCCGTTACCGGCTTATGCGGTTTTATCGTCCTTTTGAAGAACATATCCGCCTTGCGTTCCAGTTCGCCATCTTCGTTGATGACTTCAAGAGCAGACAGCAAAGCATAGGAGCTGTCGTCGGAAAAGGCAGAAGTATTGGCACGGCTGTTAATCAGTCCGTACTTCTTTGTAAAGCTGTCATACAGAGTGTTCAGCTTTTCCTGTGCCTGTTTGATTTCGCTGTCCGGGTAATCCTCGGTTTGCAGTTCAATCAAGTTGCGGACGCAATCCCTTATTCCAATCATACCCTTGATACGGTTCTCTGCGGTTGCCGATACCTCTACCGGGGACATACGGGAGTTCTCACGGAAATAGATTTTATCGTCCAAAACCGTGTAGGAGAAGTTCCTTACCGTAGGGTCTGCCGGGATAGAATTATCTTCTTCCTCCAGCTCATCGGCTACTTCGTATTCGGAGATTTCTCCGTGAATGTTCGAGACTGCTTCGTTCAAAAGCTCCGAAAGGTCGGCGTTTTCAAACGGCTCACAGGTTGCTTCCGGTCCGAAGCGACCGCTTACCATTTTCATTTCACCGAGTATCATTTCCGGGTGCTGAACAAAATATGAGTTCATCCTTATACCGTTTTCGTCGGTGTCAAGATGAACCCAGTCAGGCTCAATATCTAATAGCCTGTCTCGCTTTTGCAAGAACAGAATATCGGATACGACCTCTGTACCGGCATTGCCTTTGAAGGTGTCGTTCGGAAGTCTTATTGCTCCGAGAAGTTCCGCCCTCTGTGCGATATATTTACGCACATTGGAGTTTTCCTTGTCCATAGTTCCTTTGCTTGTCACAAGAGCCATCACACCGCCGGGGCGTAATTTATCAAGCGATTTTGCAAAGAAATAATCGTGGATTAAGAAGTTGTACTTGTCGTATCGTTTGTCGGAGACTTTGAAATCTCCGAAAGGCACATTGCCGATAACACCGTCAAAGAAGCTGTCGGGGACATTTACTTCCTCAAAGCCCTGTGCCGCAATGGAAGATTTCTGATAAAGCTGCTGAGCAATACCGGCTGAAACGGTATCAAGCTCCACGCCGTAAACCTTTGCGTTTTCCATTGACTTAGGCAGCATACCGATGAAGTTACCGATACCGCAGGAAGGCTCAAGCAGGTTGCCCTCCTGAAATCCCATCTGTTCCAACACCTTATAAATGGCAGTTGATACTTCGGGCGGAGTATAAAAGGCAGTCAGGGTGCTTTCTCTTGCCGACGCATATTCCTCCGGCGTCAGGATATTTTTCAGCATTGCATACTCGGTATGCCAAGCTCCTGCTCGTTCGTCAAAGGCTTCGGGGATACCGCCCCAACCGACATATCTCGACAAGATTTTCTGCTCATCGGGTGTCGCAAAACGGTTTTCGCTTTGACAATCTTTCAAGACCTTAATCGCCGCATAGTTCCTGTGAAAACGCTCTTTTTTGTTCACTTCCTCAACCTGATTATTGGCAAGGTCAAAGTTGTGTCGCTCGGACATCGGAATATCCGGGTGGAGGTCAAAGCTCTTTACCTTTGACTTTTTCTTTTGTTCCCAAGCGGGAACAATCGGTTCAGGCTCTTTGTCGTAACCGTTGCCGATACGGACACCCTCGTTATACATTTCCTCATAACTGTCAAAACCGTTTTGAGTGGCAACGATTTCTCTGTAATCCTCAATCGGTACATTTCCGTTGTTCGTTGCCACCATATCAGCTCTTTCAGCGTTTTCAATGAGTGTTTCCATTGTAGCAGAGGTACAGTCGGTCAAATCCGGTGTCCTGTGAAACTCTCGCTCTGCGTCCTCAAACCATTCCGTACCAACATCGGCAAGCTCCTGATTTGCAATACTGCCGAGGTAATCAAAGAAATCCTCAGCCGAGTCATACTCCCGTGCGGCTTGCTGTATCTCGTCAAAAGAAAGCGTATTTGTAACATACTGACCTCCGGCATTGCTGTCGGGGTTGTAGTACATCCAAGTTACACTTTCATTGTCCCGGTCGATAAAGAAGGCGTCGTCATAACCGGTTTTCGGTCTGAAATCCTGTACGGTTTCGGTATCGTTTTGAGCTTCATTTTCGCCTGTAACGGGCTTTTCTTCCGCCGGTAATACACTGACCTTCAAGTGGTCGTTCATCGGATTTTCACGCACTTTGCGGTCAAATTCTTCCCTTGAAAGCTCCTTGTTGAAAAGGGGCATATCAAAGTCATAGAGCATTACACGGTTTTCGTCAAAGGACAAAATCTCATACTGAGAAGCCCCGATATATACGCTGTCGCCGAGGTGATATTCATACTGTGCTTCCGGCTCGTCCTCTTTGCTTTCAGGCTCAGGCGGTGCGGTAGAGAGTATCTCTCGGTTTTTTCTCTGCTCTGCAAGCTCGGCTCGCCGTTCTTCCTGCTTTTCAAGCCATTCAGGGTACTTTTCTTTTTCCTTTGGATTTAAGTATCTGTCCATACGGATAAGGTCGCCGATACGCTTTTCCACCTGAGACCAAGAAAGTGTAATGTGCGGCTTGTCGCTTCCGATACCTTTTGAGATTGTGATACCTTTTCCGTCGTGGCTTTCATCTATGCCTGCACCGATGATGACAGGGTAAGAGCCGCCCCAGCCGTATTCGTTTTTCAAGAAGTCGGCGTTCTCTTTTGCGGAAAGGCTCTTTTCAAACTGCTCATAGATACGCATTTTGCCCTCGGAAACTCCGCTTCCACGGGTCAGTACAGCGTCTATGATTTCCTGAGAAAAAGTAAAGGCAGAGGTTTTTTGTTCCTCCGCCTGATTGCCCATAATGAGAGTCAACTGACCGTCCATAGACGGAAGCGGCTTCATTGTATCGGTCAATTCTCCCAAAAGTCTCATTGCTTCAAAATGCTGTGCGATAACGCCCCAGTCGTAGAAGCTCTGAGCTGTTCTGTTTTCATATTCGCCCTCCCACAAGTGGAGGACATTCTGAAATGTTTTGTAGCCCACAAGCCTGCCGTCGCTTAAAGTAAGCTGTGTGTAGTCGTTATTGAATATACCCTTGATATATTCGGTATGGGTCGTATTGTCCGTATTTCTCTCATAGAAATCTTTGATTTCTTCCTTTGAAGCGGACAAATGCGGGGTAGTACCGAGTATCTCTCGGATAGTATCATCGCCACCGAAAAACGGCAGGCTCTTGTCCTCGTGGTTTCTGTCGTAATACTCTAAGCGAATATTACCTGATTCTTCACGATTTCCTGTGCCGAGTTCCTGATGTTGTTCATCAGGCGAACCCACTTCATCATATCTTCCGCTTTCATCTGCTCCGTCAGCCCGGCTTTCTGTGCCATCTGCTTCACGAGAGTTTCCTCCAGTTCGCTCGCTCTCTGCTGAACCTCCGCCAAGTGACTGTTCAGAATCCCTTTCGTCAGAAGATTGTAGTACAAAATTTTGTGATGTTCCTTCAGATAAGTTCTCCTCATCTGCGACCATCTGCCGAGAGTCACTTCCGTCTGCTCCGGCAGCTTCAGGTTCGGAAGATTGTAATCTCCCACCATCGTGTATGTGATTTCGCTCATCGCTTTGACTCCTTTCGTCTTTGATGTCTTTATTGTATTCGGATTGCTCCTGTTCATCAATTATGCGATTTTCCTTGCTGAGCGTGCTGATTGTTCTGCTGACTGGAAGCAATGCCATTTCTGCAATGTCGCTTGTAGCAATACCCACCGCATTGAGAACTTCCTGTGAATTAAAGCTTGAAATACCGGCAAAGTCATTGGGAGAATAAACCTTGTCTGCGTCCAGTCCCAATCGAGCCATAACCATATATGACACGCTGTTTCTGACAAGCTCCAAATACAAGGCATTTGCTTCGTCGGCAGACAAATACTCAATATCGCTGCCTGCACCCAAGCTCATAAAGTCGGAGATATAGTCTGCGATGTTGTCCTCGACGGCATTGAAAATGCTCTCTTTGACGACATTTTCAATACTCGTTGTATCGTTTACCGCCCCGAAAGTGTTTTCAAGCGTTTCAATAACCTCTGCTTCATATTCGGGTCTCATCTCCCAAATCGGAACAGGGCGGGAATATCGGCTTTCGTGGGTGTCCGATATATCAAAGTAGTGAATCAGCCTTTGACGGCTTCTGTCTGCGTCCTCAAATACGGCAATACCTTTTGCTCCTCGGTTTACCCAGCGACCGAAAGTGCTGTTCCATCGTTCGATTTCAAGCACGGCTGTTGCGTCGGGTCTTTGGGCATAAATGAGAAGCTGTTCATCAAATCGGAGCCTGAAATTTCTGCCTGCTGTTTTCAGAAACGATTGCCAGTTTACCGGATTGTCTGTAACTGCAAAACAGGTTCTTTCATACAGCTCTGAAATCAGGTCAAATTTTCTTGCCACCTCGTCTGCACCTCCTTATCGTGATTTTTCTTTGTCCTTTGCAGGTTTTGTGTTTTCTTTTGCGGCTGGTTCTACGGTATGACCGTTTCTCTCGCAAAGCTCGGCAAATTCGCAGATGTGGTAGAGATTAGTGCCGACCTCCAAATGGTAGTCGTCAATATATCTGCAAGTCCTCTCCATTGTTTTTCCGTCGCCGAGCTTGATTGAAATTTTCTCTCCGTCCGCAATGCGAAACTGCTCCTGATAGTGCGGGTCGATAAATCGGATACCACGCTCGGCATTTTTCAAGTGGTTGTTCAGCCACTCTTTCTGATAGCAATAGCAGTACAGATTGTACTCTCCACGGTTGGGATTTAAACGCATAAGGTAGGAATATCGCTCGGTATCAACACGGACGCCGTATTGATTGCGGTCATCTTCGTAGCTGCTTTCGGGGTGTTCATAGCAGAATTTTGACATAGTGCTTCTGCCGCTTAAAAACTCGCCGTCCCCGAAACGGTAGGAGTTTATCACCAAGTCAAATTCCTTTTTGAAATCGTCGGTCTTTAAGTCCTTTCTGAAATCGTTCCAAGTGGAATAGAACTCTTTGCCCGTACTGCCGAAATCTGCCCTCAAATACCCGATAAGACCGGTCTGCATTGAGAGTTGCTGACTTTGGCTGAAGGTATATTTTCGCTCTGCTTCGGTCAATACTCTGTAATCCATTTTCATCACCTCGCTTGTTCGTTTGGTTGTCTTTGCTTTGGAATAGAAAAACCATATACGCCGGCAATATCATCGCCGAGTCTTTTGGTAACTCGTGTGATGTCGGCTCTTGTGGCTTTTCCGTTGTAGATTTTATCTTGCAGATTTTCAATCTGCGTATCGGTAACGCCGTCTTTGAATACACGGTATAGATAATGGTTTGTGCCGTCGTGATGAACGGCGTCGGCTCGAAGGTCGCCGTACTTGTCCACATACCATTCGGTGTAATCGGTATCGGAGTAAAGGCAGTCCTTAATGTTACCGGAATCAATCATCTTGTAGCCCGACACTCTGCCGTTCCATCTGCCGAGGTCGCCGATAACGATAATCGGCTGTGAAAGCTGAATATCAAGATTTACTCGTTCATCATATAGGTTTTCGGCATTGGATTTTACCATAATGTCGTACAGTTCATCTTCCGGGTAGTCAGGGTACAGTTCCTCTAACGACTCTCGCCAATCATCAAGGTCAAGGTTAAGGTCGCTCCAAATGATGTGACGGTCATTCTGTTCCTGCCTGCTCATCAGTGCCACCTCCCAAATAAGAGAACAGCTTATTTGCTTTGGTCTGCTTCTGAAGCTCGATAATCAGGCTCATATCCGGAATAGTGATACCGGGAATTTTCAAAATGCTCTCCATATCAAGCTGCTGCAATTTCTTTTCCGTGTTGCAGCCTGCGTCAAACAGCTTTGTCAGAAGCTTTGTCTTTTGCTGAAAAGTGAATTTCTCCTTCATTGCTTTGTCCTCCTTATCGTTCTTTATCTTTGTTTCGCTTCTTGTGCGAAAGCTCCTGTACCTTTCCCTTTGCCCATTCAGGCAGACACTCAGGCTTTACCTCGCCCATAACATCCATTCTTTCATATCGGGTGGATTTGCCGGTATGAAGATTGGTACAAAATACGGCACTTCCACGGCTGTTCGCCGACGCACCGAAACCGCCCGTAACATAGTAGAGCTGTCTGTCGGCTCTTTGAAATTCGGGTTTTAATACTTTGGGGTCAATGGCAATGATTTTGCCGTTGATGTCTTTGGAATAATGGTCGGGAATACAGTCGGCTTCCGTTATGAGCGTGATTGGAATATCCAGTTTCTCGACCTGTTCTTTGAAAAGCTCCGCTTCATTTGCCACACGGCTACCGAAAAGGTGTACGATTTCGATATAGTCATCGCTTACCATACATTCCGAACACAGTTCAAACAGGTCGTTTCTCTCTGCAAAGCCGCACAGAAATTTATCGCCGTTCGTGCTTTGCTCATTACAAGCCAAGATAACTTCCTTTTCGCCTACATTGACCGAGCAGAGAACGGTGTATTCACCGATTTTTCTTTTTTCCTCGTTCATATCCACACCTCAGCTTACTTCAATCACAATTCTGATGTTTTCGCAGTCGCAACCGCTGCACTGTCTGGACAGTTCAGGAAACAGAGATTGCACCCTCTGTCTTGCTCTGCGGATAGTTTCAAAGCACGGCAAGCCGTACCCTTTATAGTTGTTGACTATATCTTCAAGCGGCAAATCGCCGACTCTCATATAGCTGTATCGGTTGTAATAGCAAAGGATAAGCTGCATATCGTCATACCTCGTTTCGGGGCATTCTCTGAGTATTGCAAGCACCTTGCTGTCAACCGTCTTTTGCTTATTCATAATGCACCTCCGTAAAAGAACCGTGGGCGAAGTTTTCACTCCGCCCACTTTGGTGTTCCTTATTTCTTTCTGTTCTTAATCTGCAAGAAGATAAAGCCGCCGATAATAAAGGCGACCAATACAACTGCTACGATTGTCTTAGCGTCCATTACTCATTGTCCTCCTTCTTCTTTTTTCTGTACGCAACAACGGCTGTGCCGACAATACCGAGGGCAGAAAGTCCCGCAAGTGCAGTCCACAAGCCAACATTGCTGTTATCTCCGGTCTTTGGTGTGTCTCTCAGTTCATTGTGCATTTCCACAACGGTAGTAGAGCCGACCTTTACGGTTGCAATCTTATCCGCAGGAAGCACATAGGAAGCAGAAACACTATCCTGAACCTCGGAAATGGTGTAATCTCCGATACGAAGTCCCTCGATAATGATTTCACCGTTCTTATCGGTCGTGAAGCTGCGGTCGTAACCGTTTGCTCCTGTTACTCTGAAAGTGAAGCCTTCGACCTTACCGTCAGAGGAAGTTTTTACGATTTTCAGGTTTCCTTTCATTGCCGTGTTAATAAAACCGACACCGGCTTTGTTTTCTACCTCGTAGGTGGTTTCATCTTTTTCAATGAAAACAGAGTACACGCCCTTATCAAGTTCAAAGCCTTCCGGTGCTTTAGTTTCTCTTACAAGGTATTTTCCGTAAAGAAGCTCCTTCATCTCGTAAATACCGGTAGAGGTTTCGGTAAGCGTACCGATAAGCTCGTCGCTGTCGTCCAGTTTGCCGTCTCCGTTTACATCTTTGTAAACCTCAAAGGTTGCACCCGTCAGTTTGTTGTCCGGGTAATCTTCATCGACCTTAGTCAACTTGATATTGCCGTGAACATACTCGTTGACAATTTCAACCTCGATAACTTGACCGTCCTCGGACACGATAACCTCATAGGAAGTATCGTCAAGCACGAAACCGGCAGGCTGTTCGATTTCTCTTACAATCCAGTTTCCATACGGTACTTTGTCAAAAGAAAAGCTACCGTCATTTTCAGAGGTAGCAGTCATCAAAGCATTTTCTTTTGTAAATACGGTTTCATCAGCCTTAAACAGACCGATAACTGCACCGCCGAGTTCTTCGCCGTTTTCGGTAATCTTCTTACCGGAGACAGAACCGTAAATGAGCTTGTTTTCAATCGGCTTGCCCTCATTGACTGCAATCTCAACTGTTTCGGTATCCTGTCCCGCATAGCTGAAAGTGAACGGATACTTGCTGTCGGAAAGGATATAATGCTCATCGGTTGCAAGCTCCTTTACATAGTAGCTTCCGAAAGGAAGGTCGGTCTTGAGAACAGCCTTGCCGTTTTCGGAAAGAGAGATAATCTCAATCATACCGTCTGCCGGAATAGAAGTACCGCTTGCAGATACAAGTTCCTCTGCGGCGAAAAGTCCGAAGCTGATGTTCTTCACTTCATCGCCGTTGCCGATATTGAAGATGTCGTTCTTCTCGATAGCTTTTTCAAGACTTACCGTTACCTTTTGTCTCTCGTTTACGAAGCTGGTTGCCGTTTCGGTCACGGCGACTTCCTGACCTGCGTAGGTAAGCTCGACCTCGTGTGCTTCCTTGTTGATAACCATACCCTCCGGTGCGGTAATTTCAACTACCGTATATCTGCCGAGGTAAAGCTCCTTACTCTTTGCAAGTCCGTTTTCATCTGTGGTAACAGTATCTACGACCTCGCCCTTTGCATAACGGAGTGTTCCGTCAGGAGTGATAATATCTTCTGCTGCGGTAATCTCATAAACCGCACCTGCAAGACCTTTCACTTCATAGACAGGCTGATAAATCACATCGGCATTTTCCTCTCCGGAGATATTTACCCCTGAGAATACCTCGCCGGTCTTTTCAATGCTGACAGTACCTTTCTGTGCCATATTAGGCTTATCGACCTTAATCACGGTAATACCACCCTCATCGGAAGAATGTTCCTCTGCCACATCAAAGTACACCGGTGTGCTGTCAAGCACATATCCGTAAGGAGCCTGAACCTCAACAAGAGAATATCCCTTGCCGTATTCCAGCTTTTCCGGTGTAACAAGCTGTCCGTTTGCGTCGGTGTAGAAAGTATCAATCGTTGTCGGAGTAGGATAAGTGAAGGTCATTGTTACCTGATTGCCGTCAGGGTCAAAGATTTTGAAGCCTGCACCGGCATACGGAATGTTTTTGCCGCTTTCTGCGTCCACTTTGACAACCTTGATATAGCTTTCAAAGTTTGCGTTGTTGATAAGATAGCGGTAGGTCTGACCGTCCTGAGCAATGAAAACATCAAAGTCTTTCATCAGCTCACGACCTTCCCAGCCTGCGGTCTGATGAACGGTATATACACCGTAAGGCATATCCTTTGTCTGACCGAAGCCGTTTTCATCACAGACAATGACATCTCTTTCATCTTCTTCTGCTGCGTCAAAACTGCCGGAAGATTTGAGATAGATTTCAAAGATAGCACCGTTTTCGGGTGTCTCAATCTGAGTTTCTCCGTTATCGGTATGCTTGATGATGGCGATATTGCCTTTCATAACCTGTTCGGTAACATCATTTGCTGTCTGATTGTGTTCCACCGTGTAAAGCTGCGGTTCAGCACCGACCTTATGGATTGCGGTATCAAGCAGATAGCCCTCGGACGGCGTGATTTCACGGATTGTCCAGTCATCATCACAGATATATTCCTTTGTGGTAAACTGCCCGTTCTTATCCGTAACATACTTATCCACAAGGGTTTCACCTTTATAGATACCGTAAACTGCTCCGGCAAGGGTAGCGTCGCCCTGCGGTGTGCCTTCCTCTCGGTCGCTCTTTGTTACGGTTACGCTGAACTTTTTGAGAATGTTCGTGAAGTTTCTTGTGGTTACTTCTTTCCAGTTAATCGGTGCGGTCTGATTTGCAGGCACAACATAACGAATTGCGGTATCCACTTCCTCAATGGTGTATGGGGTAGTGCCGCTGATAAGCACATCATCAAAAGAAGCAACACCGTTTTTGTCTGTTACGGCATACTCATCGACCTCAATACCGGCAAGCGAAGTTCCGTAAAGGTGGAAAGTTACACCCTCGACCAGATTATCCTCCGAAGATTTGATAACCTGAAGATTACCTCTCTTGAGAACATTATTGAAGTTGACCTTTGCCACCTGACCGGCAACAACAGTAACTCTGTGAACCTCCTGCGGTACATATTTGTCGATAGACTGCTCTGTTACCGTGTAAACACCGGGCATAAGGTTATCCAGTTGGAATTTGCCGCCGTTTGCGGTTGTTACAGTCTGATTGACACCGTTACCGCTGATGGTAAACTGAATACCGTCAACCTTTCCGTCCTCACTTGTCTTTACAATCTGACAAGAGCCGTAGCTTACCTTCATTTTGACAAATCCGCTGACAGGGTCGCTGACCTCCTGAGCATAAGTGACCACATCCTGAATGCCGTTGCCATTCTGATGGATACCGTCAGACCATACGACAACACCTCTGCGGACGCCGTTTTTCTTTGCGGCTGTGATGGTAAATTCCTTGCTCGGAGCTTTCTCCATCGAAACAGTCAATTTGTTTCCGCTGACAGAGAACGAAACGCCGTCAATATTTGCCGAGAAATTGTAATTGCCAAGCACACCGTTTGTATCGGTGAGAGTTGCAACATACTTGCTTCCGTTCCATTCAAGCTCGTTTACCTTGGCAGAACCGCTTGACCTTGTGCAGAAGCTCGGTACTTTGGTGTGATTCTGAACACTTGTTACCATACTGTTGTAGTAAGACAGGATTTTACTGCGGAGAGGGTGTGCAGAGCTTACACATTCAAGCACGGCATTGCACCCTCCGGTAGAAACGTGATTGAAGCCTGCGTCTCTTTCGCCGACAATCGTTTCCCAAATCAAAATCTGAGTGGCATAAGCGTGGGCGATACAGTTGGCGTCGCTTTCATTCTGCGACTTCCAGCTTGTCGAAATTCCTCCACGGTAGCCGTACTGCAAGATACGACCGATAAGCAGGCGAATATCATCGCTGGAAATCGTACCGTTCGGACTGATGTTGTTGAAGAAGTTCTCGTCCTTTTCGGTGAGAGTATCTCCAGTCCGCTGACCTGTACCCGGCTCGATACAGTAGGCGATATTGCCCGAATACGAACCCATTGCACGAAGTCCCGTATATTTCGTGGACAAGCCTTTCCAACCGTTCATATAGTTGAGATTGCCGTGTCCCCATTCGCCGTTGTTATTGGTATCTCCGCTTCGGGGATAATCGACGAGGTACACATCGGCTTTTTCGCCTACGGCTGCAAAGGCTGTCGTTGCCCCAATGCCCATAAAAGCAGTAAGGCTCATAACCGCCGCCAACATAAGCGAGACGGCTTTCTTGAATTTTGTTTTAACCATTGCGTTTTCCTCCTTGAAATGCAAAAACGCACCGATTTTACTCAGTGCGTCCGCTTAAAATTATTTTGTTTTAGCAGTAGCCGATATAGATGTTGTACTCCGTATCGGATAGCTTTTCTGTCCATATCCACACAGCGGTAAAACCCTCGCTGTTCTTGTATCGGTTCAGTCTGCTTTCAATATCAGACTTGATACCGCTTCGGTTAGGATTTGCGGATATGGGGTTGTCCCAACATTCTGTCGCCGTGCTGTCAAGAGAAAGCCCTATGCTTACCGCATACTCTTTTGCGTAACTAACATAAGGGCTGACATCGAATGTCTGCTTGGGCGGCTCTGTCGGTTTCGGTTCTGCCGGCTTTTCAGTCGGCTTTTCAACCGGCTTTTGTTCGGCAGTTGTCTGTTCTTTCGGCTGTTCCGGTTGTTTTTCGGGTTCAGCCTGCGTGGTTGTCTGCTTCGGTGGCTCTGCCTTTGGCTTTTCGGTTGCAGGAGTATCAGCCGTTTTTTCTTCCGCCGGTTTTGTCTGTACCGTCGTAACCGTCTGACTTTCAGCGGTTGATTTGCTTTCTTCTGCCGTAATCGGTGTTTCCTCCTGAACTGCCGTGCTTTCCGGTTCTTCTGCCGTATCTTCCTGAGAATTTGTTTCGGTATTACCAGCCGGAAAAGAAGTCTCCGTTTTCGTTATCTCCTGTGCAGCTTCTTTGGCTGTGTTACCGTTACAACCTACGAGGAAAATCATCAGGCAGGCAAGAACACAAGGTATCAGCCTGTTTTTCATATCCATCGCTCCTTTCTGCTTTAATCGTAATCAAAACCGGTCAAAACATCAAAGGTGCGATTGGCTGAACTTTTTATTGTAGCAGACATTTTGCTTTTGCTCCAAATGTGCGAACCCTTTTATAGACAGCTATATGTTATTAGAGATAGATATACTCAAGGGAGATAGAGTATATTTTTTCAGCAGGTTAATAGCCGGTATATATAGGGGTTAGAGTGTGAGAAAGAGGGAAGGCTATCGGCTGTCACGGTCGGCTCTGCTTCGCAGAAACTTGTTGTAATGCTCCAATGCCTTGCACACAAAATCCTCCGTTTGGCTTATGGGAATGTTCTTCGGGATAAGCTGTCGAACTCTGTCGCCCCTCAAAACAATTTTCTCCCTTTGGTTTGGCTTTTCCTCCGACATAATCGCTTGGATTGCTTCGGTTGTGAGCTTGCCCTCCTCAAAGAACTTTCGCATACGGATTGTTTGGTCGTGGGATGGGGTTGCGTCGTTCAGGTCAATTTCGTCAACCACATCACGCTGACTGTCCTCATCGAGAAAAGACAGTTCAACCGCCGGTCGCATTTTAATTCGCCCCTCATCAACATATTCCAAAAGTTCGGGAACAAGGTTTGTAAGGCGAATATATCTGCGAACTTGGGTTTGACTGTCACCCGACTGCTCTCCAATTAGTTGTGCTGTTTCTTTTCCGCTTGACTTCCAACCCACTGGGTCGGAAGTTAGGTCTGTTCTTTTGCCTTGTCTGCTCAATGCTTCCAAACGCATTTTGTAGGCATAGGCTTTTTCCGAGGGAAGTATCTGCGACCTTTGGTAGTTGCTCTCAACCATTAAAATCGTGGCTTCGTCTCGGTTCAGTTCAACGACCTCACAACGGAGAGTATCAAACCCGGCAAGCTCACAGGCTCGCTTTCGTCTGTGTCCCGATATGAGTTCGTATCTGCCGTCCTCTTTCTGCCTTACCGTCGCCGGAGTGATTACCCCTCGTTCCTTAATACTCTCAATGAGCTGTGCCATATCCTCGTCATCACGCACCTTAAAAGGGTGGTCGGGGAAATCGTCAATCTCAGTCAAGGGAATATCTCGGATTTTTGAAAGTTTTTCTTCATCTCTCTGTTCCTGCGTCGAGAATAAGTCATCGAGCTTCGTGAGAGTGAAGTCGCTCTTTCTTCCTGCCATCGGCTAACACCTCCTTTGTAAATTCGGTGTACGCTTTTGACACCGTGCTGCCCGGTTCGTAGGCAAAAATGCTCTTGCCTTTGGAAGAAGTCTCTGCGGCTTTTACGGCAATCGGGATATATGTTCGATACATCTTGATTTGACTACCAAAGTTCTCTCTCAGAGCTTCTACCGTGCTTTTGGCGAGGTTGGTACGGCTATCCACCAAAGTGAGAAGCATACCGTCAATCTTTAAGCCCGGATTGATACGCTTCTTAACTCGTGAAATAGTCCCCACGAGCTGCGTCATACCTTTTGCCGGTAAATACTGAGCCTGAACAGGAATTATTACGCTGTCTGCCGCAGATAGAGCATTGATTGTTACCATTCCGAGGGAAGGCATACAATCTATTAAGATATAGTCGTATTTGTCCTTCACTTCGCTGAGATAGTTTCTCAATGCCGTCTCTCTGCTCATTGCGTTGACAAGGTTAAACTCCATTGCTGAAAGCTCAAGGTTTGCCGGAACAAGGTCAACACCTTCATCGTGGTGCAGAATACCGACCGTAGGGTCATTCATCGTTTCGTTTATGACATCTGTGAGTTTCGTTGCAAGCGTGATACCCAAGTTATCCGTATCCTTCCAACCGAGACAGGTGGTTAAGTCGCCCTGTGGGTCTGCGTCTATGAGCAACACTTTCTTTCCTTGCATTGCAAGACCGACGCCGAGGTTTACCGTAGTGGTCGTCTTTCCAACTCCGCCTTTTTGATTGCATATCGCAATCGTTTTGCAGTTCGACACTTTGTGCGTCCTCCTTTCGTAAAATTCATAGCCATCGCAGTATGGCTATGTACTTGACCGGCTCATTTCCTAACCGGTCGGGCAATATTTGTTCTCAACACCCCTTGCCGAGCAATAAGCTCACGGGAAGTCACTAAGGAACAGACTGCTAATCTGTATCATAGGAATTTCACCTCTGCCGGGTACTCCGCCAGCTCCGTAGAGAAGTATCATTATCCTTCTGACTGTCATCGCCGTAACAGGGGCAACCTGTTACTTATACCGGGAGTTCTCGCTGTTCTGCAATGCAGAAGTCACGGCGTACCCGATAAGGTGGCTAAAATCATCAGAATTAAAGTCTTAGTGAATGATTTATTCAGTTGTCAAAAAACAAGTGAATGGGCTGACCTTTTCGTGGTTCGGAATTAACCCCTTCACTCATTTGGACAAAGGGGGTCAAAATGCACACCCAAAATCACCCCTTTTTCAAAAATTTCTTGAAAATATTTTTTTAGAAACAAAAAAGCCGCCTATTTCCCTCGTAATTGAGGTCAATAGACGGCGGGTAGAAATATTCATAATTTTGGTGTATAATAGGAAATTAAGAGAAAGACAAATTTGAATTTTACGGTCAGTAAGGAATGAGTAAAGTTATATGATTGTATTATAAGTGATTTGTTAAATTTTTGTAACCACTTGTATTTGCCTGCGATTTATGGTATAATGTTTTGAAATTTAGAAAGAGGTGGAAAGATGATTAACTTTTCTTGC
>JAZQBN010000044.1:0-5926 GCA_045545795.1 Oscillospiraceae bacterium | reverse complement strand
ATTCACGATATTATAAAAGTTCTTCAAATGCACCGAGAAAACATGATAAAACATTACGGAAGTGCAATTGTAAATTCGTCTGAATATATAATAACTCATCGATTAGGACATCCTACAGAACCTAAAACCATACAGAAATATTTCAAAAAAACGCTTGCCGATGCTTGTATTAATGAAGCAAACTTCCATTCGCTGCGTCATACATTTGCTACAAGAGCATTAGAAGCAGGTGTTGATTTTAAGACTCTCAGTATTCTTCTCGGTCACTCTGATATATCCGTTACAATGAATTGTTATGCTCATGTATTGGATGATACAAAATCAAATGCAATGAGCAGTATAATCTCGGTTATTCTTCCTCCAAAGGATTAATAACAGCATAGAATATGGTTGCAAACATAATAAGGACGGTTGCCCACTCCCGTCCTTTTTTCTATGCTCATAAATAAAAGTGGAAATCATAACGCACAGAAAAGTGCAGAAAGAGGGCAAATAAAATGAAATCAATAGCTTTTTTCAACAACAAAGGCGGAGTTTCTAAAACAACAACAGCGTTGAATGTTGCTTACATTCTCGGTCAGGTTTACAAGCGAAAAGTACTTGTAGTTGATTGTGACGGACAGCAGAACGCTTCACGTTTTCTTGCTGATAATATAAGCGAAATCGGATTGGAAAGTGTACTTACTGATTACACTATTTCTCCCGAATCGGCTTTATCAGAAACAAGATACGATAACATAAACGTACTTACATCTACTCCCGAAATGAATCGCTGTACAGAAAAATTCCAACAGCTTGACGATACGGAAATTATAAATAATCTCACAAAGATTATACGCTTCTGGGAAGAAAAATATGATTACGTTCTGCTCGACTTACCTCCTGCTTTGAACAGTCTTACAGAAGCAATCATTAGCATTACAGACGGTGTTATAGTTCCTGTAGAACTTGGCACATTCGCTATCCAGGGAATTGCAAAAGTTACAGATACAATAACAAAACTTAACACAGCTTTTATCGGTTGTGTTATTACAAAGTATGACAGGAAAAATAAAGCGGATGAAGAATTGAAAAAGCTTCTTGAAAATAATCTCGGTGATAAAATTTTCAATACTGCTATCCCTTATTCAAATATAATCCGCAACAGTATGAACTATAAGCTTACAGCTTATGAATATATGCACTGGTTGAATCCTGCAAAGAAATTTGTGGAACTCACAGAAGAAATTATCAGAAAGGTTGGTTAAGTATGGCGAAGAAGTTTACAATAGATACATCAATTGCGGCAGATATAAAGTCTGCCGCTTCTGATAGCTTTAAGGATAGTATTCGAATGATAGAGCTTGAAAAAATCAAGCCGAGTATGGATAATTTTTATTCTTTAAGTGATATAGAAATTCTTGCAGATGATATTGAAAGACAGGGACTTAAGCACAACATTGTTGTTGTTGAGGACAGCGAAAACCGTGGAACGTATTTCATCAAAAGCGGTCACAGAAGATTCACCGCTATTCAGCGTTTAGTAAATGAAAATAGATACAACTCTAAATACATTCCCTGTTTTGTGGACGGACTAAAATCAAAGAGTGAAACAGTTCTTGATTTAATTATGCTTAATGCAACGACAAGAGTTATGACGGATTCAGAACTTTTCAAACAGTATGAAAATCTGAAAGAAACTCTTGAAAATCTCAAACACGAAGGAATAAAAATTAAAGGACGGCTAAGAGAAAAAGTTGCTGAAATGCTTAATGTTTCTCCTGCACAGGTCGGAAAAATTGAGAATATAAAGCACAATGCAGTTCCCAAAATTATCGATGCTGTTGAAAGCGGAGATATGACAATAGCAACTGCGGACAGCATTGCTAAACTTCCAGAACAGGAACAGGAGGAAATTATTGCTGAAACTCCTGTGGAGGAAATTACAACCAAAGCTGTCAAGGAACACAAGGAGAAAGCCAAGAAAAAGACAGAGAAAAAATCAGAAGAAAAGATTGTTACCGACGATGATATTCTTCTTATGGAAATTGCCGATGAAGATTATTTAGAGGGAAAAAACGATACTGATATTTTTTCTGATGATGAATCGGATAGTTTAAATAAGAACGATGCCGAAGAAGAAAAATACATTTCCGAATCTGCTAAAAATGAAATGGAACTTATGAATTGGGCAATATCACTCAGTAAGGAACAGATAGCATATCTTTGTGATGGCGGTTGGTACAACAACACCATTAAAGGATATCTGATTTCAGCAGCTAAAAAGGCAGATTTCAGCAATGAGCAAATTAAACTTCTTTTAAACGGAGTAAGATTTGCTTTATCAGAACTTGATAAAAACGATGCCGACAATGTATATGTCAACGAAAATTATTAAAAAGCATATTTGGAGGTTAATTCAAAATGAGTAAAATTTCACACGACCAGAAAATAGCAAAGCTTGAAGATGTTATTGCAAAAGAGGAACTTATAATTGAGGAAAGCAAAGCGAAAATCAAAAAATATAAAGCTGAACTTAAAACTGCAAAAGCTGAAAAAGAACAGTCCTTTGCAAATGAGCTGCTTAAACTTATGAAGTCCAAAGGACTTTCACAGGCTGACTTGATGAGTACACTTAATCAGCTTAATGCCAATAACAGCATAGCTGAAACAGACAATGTTTCTTCTCCAGATGTAAATTCTGCTTCACAGAATTTGTAAAAATATTCCGTCCCCTGACGGCAAATTGAGCGTAGTGATTTCTGAAATTGATGTTGACCAAAACATCATTCAGGGGGTATTAGGGGAACTCCCCTAACAAGCGAATGTGTACGTCCGTGGGCGTACACATTCTATGCTTGCCACTACGTGATTTTCAAGTAAATTCCACAGGTCAAAAATCCTATGGAAAAAGAATAAGTTTCATAAGATTTCTTGAAAGGCGGTTACAAATGACACGATTAAAAACCGAACGTGTATCATTAAGGTTTTCACATTCGGAGAAAGAAAAATTATTAGAAAAATCAGCAGAAGCAAGAATGAGTATGTCACAATATCTTCTGGCTCTGTCGGAACAAAAAAAGATAATTGTCGTTGATGAACTTCCTGAACTCGTCAGACAGATTATCAAAATCGGCACAAATGTCAATCAGATAGCAATGGTGGCAAATACTCATAAATCAGTTTCTGCCAAACAAATTGAAACAGTTGAAAATCAGCTTTCTGATATTCAGAATCTTCTCGGCAATCTGATTGATGTGATAAAAAACTCAAAAGATGAGATTGAAGTATAATGGCATACATAGGACAAACTTCAATCAGATGTGATACACATATGGACAATGCAATTAAGTATATCACCAAAGAGGAAAAGGCACTTTCACTTGAAGAAATGAAAAAACATCTCGACAATCGCTTGAATCATTTAAGCGATGTAAATTCCTCTGTCGGTGAAAAAGCAACATACCTGAATTGCAGTTCAAAGAATACTTACAAAGATTTTGAAAATATGCGTAGAGCATTTGACCAGGACAAAGGAGTAATAGCACATCATTATTACCAATCGTTTCAAAAGGACGATAATGTTACTCCAAAACAAGCACACAAGATTGGTGTGGAGCTTGCGAAGAAAATGTTTCCAAATTTTCAAGTGGTTGTATCAACTCATATTGACCGTGAACATCTGCACAATCACATTATTGTTAATTCCTGCAATATTGTTACAGGGCAGAAGTGGCACAGCAATAAAAAATCACTTGCGGAAATCCGAAAAGAAAGTGACAAGCTTTGTCTTGCAAATGGTCTTGGAGTTATAACAAAAGAATCAAAGTTCAAGGGCATTGACCGCACGACTTATCAGCTCGGACTAAAAGGAAAGTCCTGGAAAATAAATCTTGTCCGTGACCTTGAAAAAGCTGTAGAGTGCTGCAAGAGTAAAGAAGAATTTATTTCCTTTATGGAGAAAAAAGATTATACCGTTCGCTATACTGATAGTCACATAACGCTGACAAAAAACGGAGAGAAAAAAGGTATAAGAGTTGATACTCTTGCAAAAACTTTCGGTGACAAGTTTACGAAAGAAAATCTTGAAAAGAAAATGGGATATTTCAGAAAGGCTGAAATAAAACCTCAATCAGAGCTTAACACATCAGCTCCTGTGAAAAAGAAAAAGACTTCTCCAGAAGTAAAAAGCAATTGGGAGTATTACGAACAACAGATATTCAAGCGTAATAATTATCTTCCCTCTGCTCCTGCTCGTGTAGTTCGTGACCAACGTGCAGTAAAATGCAGTCGTGTTTCAGCAAAGTCGCTTTTGTATTCAAGAAACATTTTCGATTTTGTTATCCGATGCCTGATACTTCTTTTATCCATTCGGAAAAGAAAAAATTATAATAGAAACTACAAAAAGCGTAAGCAAGTCTATTATAAAAAAGTTCAGACAGTTCCGAAGCAGCAAACATATGAATACATCAACTTTGGTAACATCAGATACAATGAGCTGACAACAGCAGCAGGACAAAATTACTCTGTTAAGGTTACACTTGATAAACTGCTGCTTCTTGTAAATCAGCCGATACTTTTCTCTGGACGGATTGACAAGAACAACAACAGCGTTACGATTACTGTAAAAGCAAAGGATAAAAATTTTCTCGGTGAAATTCTTAATCTGCAAAGCAAACAAGCTCAACTCGATGAACAGAGTGAGAAAATAGAGAACAGGAAAACCTATAATGAGCTTAAAGAAATTGCTGAACAAAGCAATACAAAGCTTAACTATTTGCTCGTCACAGCTGAACAGATGAAGATACTTAAAGAGAATTACATTCAGTTTGCATATTTTGAAAAAGGTGATAAGCTGAACATAGCTTTTCTTCCAGAAAAGACTGAACTGATAAAGAAACTTATTTATCCTGCGGAAAAGAAAAAATCTATAGAAACTCCGCAGCAGAAAAACAATCGTATTTACGCACAGTTGAAAAAACAAGCAGCTCTTAATGGAGAAAAGCTGTCGTTCAGAACGAAGCTTACCAAAGAACAACTCGATACTCTTACCGCATCGGGAGTAACATTTGCTTACTTTACTAATTCTGATGATAAGTCACTTTATAATATTGCTTATGAAAAGAAAGATGATGATAATATCAAAAAAGTATTGCAAATAGGAAATACTATAAAACGGTAAGTCACCAAGAAATAATTTCAAGGAGTGATAGTGTGGAAAAAAATCTAAAGCTCAAATCTGCACGTGCAGCAATGGATATGTCACAGCAGGAGTTGGCTGAAAAAGTTGGTGTTTCACGGCAGCACATAAACGCTATTGAGATAGGAAAAGAAAATCCAACACTCAACGTATGTATCTCAATCTGCAAAACGCTGAACAAAACCCTTGATGAAATATTCTGGTTTGATAAATAAGAGATGCTTCTGAAAATAACAGGAGCTTTTTTCTTTTCCAAATGTAAATTGTGCTATTATAGCACAGAAAGGAAAATTCAAAATGAACTGTTACAGAGGGAAATGCAAGCATAATAATCAAGGAAATTGCAATGTGGATAATCAACCTTGTGATTATACAAAAGAGCCGTTCGGAACAACAGGCACTTTCGATGAACATTGCAGGCACGAATATAACGAAAAATTAATATCGAATGAATGTAGAGCGTTTTTCAGTTGTTATAATTGTTGTGCATATTATGACACTTGTGAAGAAACCTGAAATATAATTGAGAGTGAGAAAATATGGTTGCGGAGGAACTAAAGTTCAATATCGATACTGGATTACCACACCACTTCAATAATAGTTCATTCTGATTAAAGATTTTTCTTTTTCAATGAAGTACAAGTTGTCACTAATGACAACTTAAGAACGGAGGATTCAAGTGAAACCAAATGAGATGCGAATGATAACATTAGAAAATAAAAATCCCACAGATACAGAAAAGAAAAT
>JAZQBN010000043.1:0-145286 GCA_045545795.1 Oscillospiraceae bacterium | reverse complement strand
AGGGTCATCCCTCAAACTCCCTCCCTAAAACTTTCAACGTAATTTTCCATATAGGGCTATAGCCCTATATGGAAAATTAGACTAAAAGTCTTTGGAAAGGGGTCTGGGGAATAACCTTTCCTCAGAAAGGTTTTCCCCAGTGGGTCTCCATAATCTCTCTGTCAAATTATAATTTTCAAAAAAAGAATCGGAAAGCTAATCTTTCCGATTCTTGATTTATTATTGGGAAAAGTTTTACATACCTGTAAGACCCGAACGTGCGATACCTTCTGTGAAGTATTTCTGCAGGCAGACATACAGCACGAGGATAGGCAGAATGGAGATAAGACAAGCAGATTCCATCCACACGATAAGCTCACGGATGTTAACCTGTGCGTTTGCGTCACCGAAAAGGAGTACCTTAAGGTTAGCATCCAGGTTTTTCAGCTCAAGAGCGATAGTCTTGTTGTTTACGAAGAACGATGTGGAAACATAGTAGTCATTCCAGTACCAAACGATTGAGAACAGGAATACTGTAAGGAATGTTGAACCTGCGTTAGGAATCATTACCTTAACGAATGTTTCCAGCGGCTTACAGCCGTCAAGTGCAGCAGCGTCCTCAAGCTCCTTAGGCAAGCCCTTGAAGGACTGTCTGAACAGGAAGATGAACAGACCTGCACGCAGACCGTTCGCAGTCAGCGCAGGAAGATACATCGTAAGCGGTGTATCGATAAGGCTGATTGTTGTTCCCGTAATAAGCTTCCAGATACCCAATGGGTTGAAGTAACGGAAGAACATATACTGCGGAATAAGGATAATCTGCGGCGGAACAAGAATCATCATAATTACGATGAAGAACAGAATTTTCTTGCCCTTGAATTCGTAACGTGCAAAACCATAGCCTGTTATTGCACAGGTGATAACCTGAATAACCGAACAGCCGATGTTGAGCACCAGTGTGTTGGTAAGGATTTTCCAGAAGTTGATAGCCTTAACAACATCGGTAACATTGGAAAATGTTACATGCTTCGGAATCCACATTACTGTAGGGTCGTTCATATCCGCTCTTGTACGGAATGCTGTGGAAATCATAAAGATAAGAGGATAAAGAATGATAAAGCAAAGACCGAACACGATTACGGCTCTGAAAACAGGCCATACAGCATCCATAAACTGCTTACGCTTAAGATACTTCTGCTCCTCAGGAGTAAGGCATTCAAGTCTTTTCTTGAAACGCTCTCTCTTTTCCCTACGGGTCAGCTTAACCTCGCTGAGAGTAGGGTCCTTCTCTTTTTTCTTAAAGGGAGAGAAACCCTTTTTTGCCATTGTAGACGCCATAAATTTCTCCCCTCCTTAATCGTCGTACCAAACGAGCCTGTTCATTACAGCGAAAATAATACCCAGAACTACAAGAACAATACCGAAGTAGCTCCACGCCATAGCAGCGGAGTAACCGTATTTCCATTCGCTCTGTACACTGAGCAGACGTTCCATTACCTGGTTGGTCGGGTCAGTAAATGTGTCAACAACTGTATAAACGATGTTAACAAGAATCATCGGGGAAATGTACGGAAGAGTAATCTTCCAGAAGAATTCCCAGGATGTTGCACCCTCAATAGCGGCAGCTTCCTTAGCGGAAGACGGAATACCCTGAAGTGCTGAAAGGAAAATAAGAATCTGAATACCGCACTTCCAAACCAGGTTGAGGATATCGGATGTGATAGTTGTAAGCAGCTCGGTAAATTTTGTACCAAAGCCGTAAATACCGATAAATTCAAGCAGCTGGTCAACCATATCCGCCTCGAACATTGTTGAGAACTGTGCAGCATCGCTGTTACCGCCTGTATCAAGGTCGCCTGTGATGATAGCGTACACAGGACCTGTAGCAATGATAACAGGAAGGAAGAATACAGCTCTTGCAAAAGTTCTTCCTCTGAACTTCTGATTGATGATAATCGCAACAAACAGAGAGAAAATTACGATAATCGGAAGGTTAAGAGCCATATCACCGAGAACCTCTACAAGATACTGTCTGTAGTTAGGGTCGGTCATAAAAGCGTTCTTATAGTTGAGGAAAATATTTGCCTTTTCCTCACCGCCGACTCTCTCAACGAGCGGCTTGATATCGAGGTAACCTGTTTCAGGTGTTACCGTATGGAAAGAGTAGTAAAACGACTGGAAAAGCGGAATGATGAAGAACATCAGTGCACCGACAAACCACAGTGCGATAAATCCGTAGCCGTAAAGACCTTTTTTCTTTTCATAGGACATATTCTTAAGACTTGCCATCAGCCGATTACCTCCTTTCCGATGTAGTCGTAAATGCTGGTTGTTTTGCCGTTGACCTCAACGGTTCTTGCTTCAAGGTCAACAACAGTCTTTGTGCCGTTTTCATACACTGTTTCAATCTTTGTGTCAGAAAGAACATTGTACTCTGTGATTGTTGAGCCTGCTGTCTTTGCAAGAATTTCATCCGCAAACTTGTAGCAAGCAGCAGCGTCTTCAATCCAGTATTCGTAGTTAGCATAGTAGTATTTGTCGTAGCGTGTATCCTTAAGCTCGTCAGCAGTTTCAGCAACAAAGTCAAATCTGAGGTTTGTACCTACTGCAAGTGCACGGAGCACAAGGTCAGCAACCTGAGCATCACCGTTTACAGCTGTTGTGGAAACAGGCTTAAGACCGCTCATAACAATCTGATAGAATGGAATTTCCTGGTCGAACACATCAAACTTACTGGAGTTGAGCGGAACATTGGAAACGTGGTCAACATACTTGAGAACGTAAGCATTTGCACCGTCTGCAAGGATTGAACCTACAGAGCCCTTAAGCTCCTCAAGGTAAGTCTGGAGATTGTACTTGAACATTTCTCTTGAAACGGACTTTCTGCCGTAGTCGCCGTAGATTACGGTTGTAGCACTGCCGAGGGAAATGTTGTCAATGCCTGCCTTGCTGTAGCTCTTTGCAAGGCTGTCAAACATCTTCTCATACTTTCTTGGGCTGAGAAGTGAGATAGCGTCATAGAACTGGTTTTCAACGCCGTGAGCAAGGTCGTATTCAATCTGTCTGGAGTAAGCGTTGGAAACTCTGATTGCCGTATCAGTCATTGTGAAGTAGCCGTTGCCTGACTCAAATGTAAGGTTATCAACACCCGGATAAAGAGCAATGCCGTTTTCCTCAGCATATTCCTTAAGAGCCTTGAAATCCTTCTTGCCGCCGAGCTTGGAAGCAGGCTTTGCTTCATCGGCAACCTTTTCCTTGATGTCAGCAGTTGTCCACTGATTGTAATTAACAACCATATTGTCAACGCCGAGCTCCTTGAGCTTTTCAAGGATTGTCTTAGCTTCCTCGAAGGAAGTAGTTTCGTGCTGCATCATTACAGGGAAGCCGAGAACGGTTTCCTGCTTCATAACCGCACCGTAAAGGTCGATATACAGAGCGGACTTGTCAGCAGCAGCGGACTTTGTAACGCCCTGGTCCTTTGTAAGGTAATTTCTGTAGCTGTCAGCAATATCAACATAATCGATATCGGATTTGTCAGCCTTTGATACAGGATAGTATCTTACCTCAATTTCAGGAACAAGAATACCTCTCTTTTCATAAACAGCAAGCGGGTTAGCGTCGCCGCCCATAAGGTATTCGTCATCTGTTCTGATTTCAAAATCGAAGTAGCAAGCGTTGTAGCTGGTCTTTTCCTGACCTGTAACGTATGCATTGATTGTAGCACAGGTATCACCCTTGTCAGCAACAACCATCATACCGCTGTTGCCCTTAACGATACCGTACATAGGAAGGTAAACGTTCTGAGTTACAGCAGGCTTTGTTGTTTCGACAGGAGTAATGTTTCTGCCATAAACTGTGCCCTTATAGGACTTGTAGTTCATCTTGCCGTTGTTGAAATTGATTATTGCACCGCTTCCGTCAGGAACAACATAATAACCCTTTTCAGTAGGCTCAGCGGCACCGAAAGCACCCATAAGAACAAGATTTGTAACAATCTTGTCGCCGTCCTCTTCAACAATCTGAGTTGTATCGATGCTTACACCGAGGTAATCATCGTGAAGAGTGTACTTTACCGGAACAGTAATTGAAGCGTTTCCGTATTTGTATGTAAGTTCAAGACCGTTGGAAACCTTCTTTGCGGAAACCTTGCACTTAACCTTCTGGTCAGCACTGTTCTGTGAGGTAGTGCTTCTCTTTGAAGGCTGAGCAAAGGTCATAGTCATAGAGGATTTCAGCTTTGTCTTCTGAGCAGCCTTACCTGCCGCAGCATTTACGTTGATAGGACTTGACCACCATACCTCGCCTGTTGTCTTGTCAACAAGAGCGATATCGCCGCCCTTTTCGTAATATAAAGCCATTTTGCCGTTTTCGGCAGCAAGCTCCATTTCAGCCAAAGCCTGGTCATCGGTAATCAGCGGCTCCTCAGTGCTCATAGCATAGGAGCTGCTGTCTTCTTCCGAAGAAGCGTCCGAAGCTGTATCGGCAGCAGCATCCTCCGAGCTTACGGGTATTGCACACAGAGGCACCATCATTGCCACACAGCACAGGCAGGCAAGCAGCTTTTTAAACCTTTTCTGCATTCTATATTTCACCACTTTTCGTTTTTTAGTATTTTAAACTCTGAACCTGTAGGACAGCTCTGTGTAAATGGAAAGAATAAAGATGATAACCTGCTGGAACAGTGTAAGAAGAAGTACAAGCAGGAACAGGATAGCAACCATTGCCGCAATTGTCAGCAGCATAAGTGCAATTGTCTTTCCGAATGAGAACTGATGTACAGCCTTTATTCCCGAAATAAGGAGAACGAAGGACCAGCAAGTGCCGATAATTTCGACAGACTGGATAAATACATACTCATCCTTAATAAGGAAATGTGACATTACCGTACCGATAAGGTAGCCTGAAATGTACGGAACAAGTGCATAAGCGGAGTTGATGAAGATATTCTTCATTGTACCCTCGCCGTCAAAAAGCGTACACATTGCCCAGTTTGCAACTACCCAAGTGCCGAAGATAATAAAGCTCTTGAAGATGTACGGCACGATGTTGAAGATTTTGTCGTAATCAGAGTAATACTGAAAACCGTAAAGTCTGCTGTAAGCAACCTGCTGAATAAAGAGCAGGCATACGATAAAGAACGCAATTCTCATAGAACCGCCCTTTTTCCAGCGCAGGTCCTCAAAGCCCTCAAAAGGGTGAGTAACAACGTGTTTAACGAATTGTCCCTTTGTCAAATCCAGCATATTACACACCACCCTTTCTGCGTCTTCTTTCCCAAGGGTAAACAATCTTGCCCTTCTTGCGGAAATGCTTATAGACGAAACCAAGAATTACAAGTATAACAATAACAATTATACACTTCATATAATTAGCCTTGAGCCACAAATCTCTGTAGCCCTCAAACGCTCTGTTGTAGCGGTCACGGCTGATGGAAATTTCGAAATACTCCATAGCCTCCTCGTACTCATACTTGTTGTAGAGTGCGTTACCGATACCGATATAAGCACGGCGGTAATTACCGTCATACTTCAGCACGTTCTTCCACGGCTCGAGGGACTCCTCATAAAGACCGTCGTTGTAAAGGTTAGCGGCATTTGTAACAATTTCACCGAAAACCGTTCTTGTAAAGATTGTGATGTTATCCTTGATTGAGTCAACAACATAAAGGTGATTGTCAAAGCTTTCGATTGCTGTAGCGGACTCGAACAGACCAAGCTGATTGCCCTTGCCGCCTACAATGAACAGCAGCCAGCATTCCTTGTCGTACTGGAAAACACGACCGTGCTGGAAGTCAAGAATATTCAGCTCGCCGTTAGGACCGAGGTCAATATCGGTAAGGCTGGAATTCTTGGAATAGATTGAGTAGTAAGCAGGAGGAATATCACCGAAGGTCATATCAGCCGCACCGAGAGAGTCGAGAATGTTGTCGCCTCTTGGATTAAGCTTCTTAACGAGGTCGGTTGTAGTTTCCTGCGAATCTGTAACGGTGAAGATAAATCCGTCATCGTCGATATCGAAGTTGGAGAAGCCGATAGGAGTCTGCTTTGTGGAACGGTCTCTCTGTTCAGCAGTAGAAATGAGGTCCCAGAAAGCATTTGCGAGAACTTCAGCAGTCTGTTCAACGCGGTTAGCGCCGTAGAAGCCGAGGAATTCGCCCTGAGAGTTGAACATTACCGCACCCTTTGTCTGAGACTTTACAACAACGTAAACATTGCCTGCCTTGTCAACAAGCACCTTGCTTGGGTTGTAAGTAAGCTCCTGGTCGTAAAGTGCGTCTGTAGGCTTGCCGAAAAGTCTGTCAATGTTGCCCTCTGTGTCGCACTTAATTACACGGTCATTTTCAGTGTCACAGATATACACAAAGCCTGTGTACTGGTCAACATAAACGCCTGTAGGCTTTGCAAGAGTAGCAACAAGATTTCCTGTAACAGTAACGGAAGTGCCGTCATAATTTACAGCAATTCTGTCACCGCCGGTAATTCCGATTGTACCGGAAACCTTTACAGCCTTTTCCTCAACATCAAACTTTGTATCCACACCTGATGTGGTGTAAATCTTAAACTTTGAAGAAGACTTATCGTAGCCGAGCACATAATCGCCTGCTGCGAGAGGTTCTTCTTTCTCAGCCATATAGCTGAGTGCGTCAGCGTCTACAGTAACCTCAGTAACCATTGAGTCACTGTACTTGAATTCCTTCATTTCCTTCTTGAAATTGAAATCAAGGTCAGTAATAACAATTCTGTTGTTACCCTTATCTGCTATGTACATAAGCTCATCGTGTGAAATGAACAGGTCGGCAGGTTCATTTAACGGACCGCAGCCGATGGTGTTGCCATCCACATATTTTTCAGCGGTGTAGCCTGCCTGAGAAGCAACAGCGTCACCCCATCTGTCATAGCTGTAAGGGTCATATGTTTCCAGCGCGGAGGTATTTACCGCAAGCACGGAAATACTGAGTGCCGCCGCTGAAATAAGCGAAGTAAGCTTTTTCAAGCCTGACATATTATCCCTCCATAAATCAAATTTAAATCAGTTCCAAATAATACTTTATTCGTTACACAAACCGCGATGTTTTTCGTTTTGCGTCAGCAAAGCGGAAAACTCGGAGACTAAAAAAATCCGAAGAATTTTTTTAGTCTTTCATTCCGGCGTGCGCCATAGTTTCCATAACGTTACTCTGGGCAGCGATGAAGATAGCAAGCGGCGGAATCATAAGTACAACTGCGGAAGCCGCAATCGCACCCTGACGAGCGATACCTGCTGCAGCAATCTGCTGAACAACAGTCGGAATAGTCTTGAGTGCTTCATCGTATACGAGTGAACCACCGTTGGAGTTCCAAGCCGCCTGGAACTGGAAGATGATAATTGTCATTACAGCAGGTTTGGAGTTCGGCATTACGATACCCCAGCAGATACGCATAAGACCTGCACCGTCCACCTTAGCCGCTTCAATCATAGCGTCAGGAATTGTACTAACGCTCTGAATCATAAGGTAAAGACCCATAGAGGAAGCGATAAGCGGGAGGATAAGAGCGGAGTATGTGTTAATCATACCCAGCTTAGCCATTACGATATACTGCATGATATATGTAACCTGGCTGTTGAAAAGGAGGGCGATAACAACAATCTTGTTGATAATCTTTGCACCCGGGAAGCGGCACTTTGCAAGCACGAAACCTGCTGTACAAGCAAAGAGCACATGAAGAACGGTTGCGGCAACAGTAACGAAAATACTGTTGAACACGTTTCTTGAGAAAGGTACCCACGAGTTGTTGGCAACAACGAAAAGGTCCTTGAAGTTGTCAAAAGTAGGGTCCATCGCATAAAGACGAGGCGGCATAATGAAGATTTCATTTACCGGCTTGATGGAGGTTACAACTGCAATATAAATCGGCAGAAGCATAAACAAACCGAGGAGTGTAAGGAAAATGAAAATACCGATATCGTTTTTCCAGCTCTTACCAACCTGCTTGTTAGTACCCTTGGATTTTTCCATCTTGCGATGTTCTTTTTCACGCCTTTTTCTCAGAGCCTCAAGAGCAGCGGCGTTTTCAGCCTCAATCTGAGCAGCAATCTGAGATGGCTTAAGTTCTTTTTTAGCCATTATGTATTCCTCACCTCGTTTCTCAGTTCATATACTTGCCGAGCAGCTTGCCTATGAGATTGTTACAAATCAGCATAGCAAGGAACAGGACAAAGCAAATAGCGGAAGAATAACCCATTTCGTAACGAATCCAACCATAGTCGAAAGCGTGAGTCATAATGGTATGTACCTTATAGTCTGTGGACGGGAAGCCTGCGAGGCTGCGTCCTACAATATCAACAGTAAATGCGGATACAATCTGCATTACAGCTGCGAACATAAGCTGCGGACCCATAGAAGGGATTGTAATGAAGATAAGCTCCTGCCATCTGTTGCTGATACCTTCGATAGCACCTGCCTCATACATCGCCTTGTCGATACCCTGGAAGCCTGCACGCATAGCAAGGAAGCCGGCACCCATAGATACCCACAGCTGAACAATGATTACGCAGATAAGAACGTAATTTGCGTCAGTGAGCCACTGAATAGCTGATGTTGTAATGCCAAGGGAAGTAAGTGCAGCGTTGAGGTAACCGTATGTATCGCCCGAGAAGATGAGCTGCCATACGAAGTAGATGTTACCTGCCATAGACGGTGCATAGAAAATAAGTGTGAAAACGGTCTTAAGTACAGGGTGAAGCTCGTTGATGAGCCAAGCAAGGAAGAAGCTGAGCACATAGCTGAGCGGACCTGTAAAGATAGCGAAAATAAGTGTTGTTCTGATAGCGCCGATGAACACGTCGTCCTCAAGGAACATTGTGTAATAGTTCTGGAATCCGACAAACTTCGGCGGGAAGTGTGCCATATCGAAATCCGTGAAGCCGATAGGCAGTGACATACATACAGGAATTATTGTGAACACAAGGAAGAAAAGCATAAACGGTGCCAGCATAATATAGCACATTTTATTTCTGTTCATCTCGTGCAGGGTATAACTCCATCTTTCTTTAAAGGACATCTTGCGTTCATTAGGCAGCAAAATTTCCTTCTTCTGAGTTTCAGCAGCCAAAGGTTTCCCCTCCAATCAAGTTATTCTTCTTTTTCATCAAGTCCGAGATTTTCTCGTTTTCTTGTGATTTCGCGGTTGATATCGATGTTGTACCAGCGAAGTGTTTCTCTTGCATTTTCCTTGTCGTTAACAACGGAACGGAATGCGTTCATAATGCTTCGTGTTACAACGTAAGCGGAAGGAACAATCGGAATTTCCTCAAGCTGATCCATCTGGAACATAATCTTTTCAAGATCCTTGTTGGACCAGTTAAGCTCCTGAAGTGCCTCAACGTTTGCAACGTCAACACGTCCGAGAGGACCCATTACGCCTTCAACATTCTGTGCATATTCAACCATTGTGTCTGTATCGGTAAACCACTTGATGAAATCCCATGCAGCTTCCTTGTTGTCACAAGCGGAAAGGATTATAGCACCCGAACCGTTGGAGTTGGAAGCGTGGGAAACAGTACCGTCAGCCTGCTTTGTACCAGGTACAGCACAGAAGTCCCACAGACCCTTGATTTCAGGGGCAGCAACGTTCAGCTGGTTGTAGAAGGTACAGTAGTTCTGGATAACGATAGGAGATTCACCTGTTCTGAAACGTGTAAATGCGTCATAAGTCTGGTCAAACTTATATACATTATAGAAGTCTGTCCACTTAGCAAATGCGTCAACAGCAGCCTGTGAGTCAAAGTTTGTGGCAGTCTGCTCGTCATTGTAATAGTTAGTACCCGACTGAAGCATAAGCAATGCAAATGTGTGACCTGCTTCAGTTGCAGGAGAAACGGAAACACCGTTTACAACGCCCGGGAGAATAAGACCCGGCTGCATATATTTTCTCTGGATAGCAGGGAGCATATCAATGAGTTCGTCCCAGGTCTCAGGAGGCTCACTGATACCAACCTGAGCGAGCATATCCTTACGATAGAACATCATCGGGAAGCTCTGGTTGATAGGAACAGCGTAAACATCGCCGTCATAGGTGTACTGAACAGCAGCATTTCTCTGGAATCTTCCCATAACCTCGTCAAAGCCTTCCATATCGTTCATAGGAACAACAAGGTCACGAAGTGCAAGGTTTACGGGGAATTCGCCGCCGACAAACAGAGCAACGTCAGGACCCTTACCTGCAAGAACAGCTTCCATAATAGCACCCTGTACAAGGTTGATAGCAACCTTTACATCAGCGTCAGGGTTGTAGTCAGCGTCAACCATCTGCTTGATAACGTTAGCCTGGTCACGACCGAGGGAAACCCATACGTTAATGGACTCACCCTCAATATCGGAAAGCTGAGTATAGTCTTCAAAGAAGGAGTTGATAAAGCCCTTGAAGCCGAAGGCGAAGCTCTTGAAGATATTGGACTTCACAGAAGTAAATTCACCATCAGCAGGAACAAGCTCAATGAAGTCAATTTCGAGAGGCTGTTCACGGTACTGACGCATCCAGGAAGAAACGGAGTTAACATTATCCTTGATAGAGTTGTTGGAAATCATATCAGGGATTTTGTTCGGCTTTTCAGCACACTTTTCGAGAACATCAGCAAGTCTTTCAAGAGCAGCAGCTTCTGTACCCTTCTGACCCGCAAGATTTTCAATATTTGTCTTTTCGGCAACAAGCTGTGCCGCAAGATTTGTAAAAACGTCCTGAATTTCAGGGATTTCCTTATGGATATAGTAATCGGTGTACTTATCAGGAGCAGGACCTGTAATCATAAGAATTTGCATATAATACTGGTTAGCAGTATACACAATCTCATCAAGTCTTCTCATAGACTCACCGATTTCGCCCGGGATAACCTCAAGGCTGAGCTCGTGAGTACCCTTATCGAGGTAAACATAAGCAGCATCACCATTGCCGTCCTCAGGAACAACCATAATCCAGTCATCATCGTACTGGAACTTAATCTGTTCAAAAGCGTCATTAGGCACCTTGCCGTCGATAAGGAGTCTACGGTTTGTGTAAAGACCGCGGAGCTCGTTCTGACGAGCCTTGATACCAACCTTATAATAGCCTGCGGTTTCAACATTCATTTCCCAGGTAATAGCCTGACCCGCAGTATCCCAAGTACCGTCACCGACAGTATTGTAACGCTGTTTGGAAGGATGAGAAGGTTCAGTAAGATAAGAACCTCTGTCATATGTAGGGAACAGGGTCTGAGAGTTTGTGTAAGCATACTGTTCACCCTGAAGTCTGATAGGAGCAGCACCGCTGTTCTTGGAAAGCTCAGCATCGGAAGGCTTTGTATAAGCCTCAGCACCCTTGTTGTTGCAAAGCTTGATGTACTCAATCGCAACAGACGCACGTTCAGACTCAAAGGAAATAGTATGAGTACCCTCTTCAAGCACGAAATAGAGCGGCTCGTTGAACAGACCGTCCACATCGTAAACCATAGTAGTAACCCATCTTGAAGCCTGAACCTGAGGAGGACGGACTTCGTTATCCTTGGAGTCAGTAGTTATGGGATATTCACTTGTCCAGATATGAGGGAGAGTAGCACGGGTAGCCGTATCATAAGGAGAAACACCGTCCAACAGAACAGAAAGCTCAGTAGTGCTTGCACCGTCGTCGAGCGGATAGTAGCTTACCTCCAGCTGATATGCACCTGTTTCGGGAACGTCAACCGTGTAATCAACACGACCCTCCTCATTGGACCATACCAAAACATTATCCCTGCCCTCGAAGGTTGTCACTTCGGCATCGGCAAGCTCATTCTTACCTGAGTAAGTAAGCAAAGCCTCCGCATTGGGGTGCTTGACATTTGCATTCTCGTCGAAGTATTCGCTGTAAGTTTTCTGCTTGACGAATTCGAGAGCCGCCTCGCTGTACTGAGCAGCAGCAGTTGAAGCGGGCTCATCCTCTGCGGAAGCAGGGAAGCAGGAAACTACAGAAACACAAAGGAGAACTGCAAGTGCCGCAGACAAAGTCCTTTTAAAATTAGTTTTCCTTGACAACAGATAGACCACCTTTCATATAACCTAACTCAAAACCGATAGTTTACACTTTTAAGCACGCAAAAAACGCACTGAAACGCCATTTACATTACCAATGTGTGGAAATCGGTAGTTTAAACAACGCAAAAACAGTGCAAACCATACAAGTTCAATGTGTAACTTTAGTGATAATTACACAAAAATTATGTTATCCACTAATAAAAATATATAGAGTTGTATAATTATTATATCAATTTGACTAATGGTTGTCAAGCTTTTCTTATTAATTTTGTTCAAAAAGAGATTAAAATTTACAGATAAAATTATCAAAAACGTTTAAGTAAACTATATGTATAAAAATCCCCCGAAATCTGAATTCGGGGGATAAAAAGAAAAGTGCTGTCCGTTCTGCATACGGACAGCACTCAATGATGTTAGATTAACTTTAATTACAAAATGTAACCGTTGTTATCTTTCATGAAGCTGGGTAATCCCAGCGCACAATTAGCTTCTCTTCTTAGCAACTACAGCAGCAGCAGCGAGAGCTACAGGAATTACAGCGAGAGCAACAGAAGCGTTACCTGTTGTTGGGTTGGAAACTTCAACTTCCTCTTCTTCAACAACTTCTTCTTCAACAACTTCTTCTTCCTCAACGATTTCTTCTTCTACGATTTCTTCCTCAACGATTTCTTCTTCTTCGATTGGTTCTTCGTCGAGAGTTTCGTCGTCAGCTTCAGCTTCAGCGTCAGATGTAGCATCATCAACAGCACCAGCTGTGAGAACTACATCCATGCTATCCCAGTACCAGTCAACGGAAGTAGCAAGTTCCATTGTGTGGAGGTAGAGAGCGTAAGCGTTGCTTGTCTGAGCAGCGTCAGCGATTGCATCCCAGTTGAAGGATACTGTGGATTCGCCCCAGTCAAACATTGTTGTATCAGCGAGGGACATTGTCCAACCTTCGTTGATTACGAGGCCGCCCTGGAAGAGGTTGTAGCCAGCCCAGTCAAGACCGAGGTAACCGGAAGGATCCTTAGCGAAGAAGTAATCGGAAACCTGACCATTGTAGAGGTGCTGTGTGAACTTGGAGTAGTCTGTGGAATCATCTGTTTCTGTTGTGTAGTACCAGAGTACATCAGCAGCTTCCCACTTTTCAAGTACAGCAACCTTTTCATCAACTGCCTTCTGTGCAGCCTCGATTGCTGCTGTTTCGTCATCAGTTGGATTTTCAGGATCTGCTACTGCAGCCTCAGCATCTTCAAGTGCCTTCTCAAGCTTACCAAGTTCATTGTTGAGCTTAGCAATTTCAGTGTTTACCTTCTCAAATGCACCAGCCTTAGTAGCAGACTTGAGACCAGTAAGAGTTGCTTCATCAGTAACAGCATCTTCAACTACAGCTTCAAAACGTACTCTGTCCTTAGCGGAGTTAAAGATAAATGTTGTTGTTTCGTAATTCTCAATAGCATCGTTGAGAACAGGACCAACGTTTACATAACCCTTGTCTGTGAGGTAATCAATAATATCGTAGTTATTGTTAAGTGTTGTTTCCATTGGTCTCTGGAGAGTTGTCTTTGTAGCCTGTGTTACACCGCTTGCAAGAACTGTGCTTGTTGTTTCAGTGCCATCAAGTGCGTTAGTTGCCCAATCCCAAACGCCGATTGCACCAATCGTTCCTGCAGCATCAAGTGTTGGAGCAAGTGCACCAGGTGTTGCCCAACCAGTAAGGTCATGCTTAACCTTTACATTAACTGTAACATCAGCATCAGTAATGCCATTAACAGCCTTACCGTCTACTACTACAATACCATCTGCAGCATCCCAGTAATAGTAATCAGCATTCCAGTCGTTGCTATACTTAAGAACCTTAGAACCAGCATCACCGGAAGTATCCTTGATAGTAATTGTTACATCTACAACTTCGTAAGTGGATGGAATGTTCTTGATACCAATTGCAGTGTTAGTAGAAGGATCAACACCAGCAAATGTTGCTGTAAGTACAGCTGTACCAGCTGTATATACATCTGTAGAAAGCTTGAGGTCATAGTTGAGAGTCTGATCTTCAACTGCGGAAACTGTTGTAGCCATTGCAGATACAGCTACTGCGCATGCTGCGATTGCAGCCATTGTCTTTTTCATGTTCATGAAAAATTCCTCCTTGTTTTGTTTTAAATTTTTTCTTTATTTATTTCCAGTTAAAATGGAAATCAAATAGAATATATGTATACAGACGTACTTAAACGCTTTCTGTATATCACGCTATTATTCTAACATTTCAAGCCCAAACTGTCAATGTACACATACAACAAATTTTCGATATTCTTTTCAGAAATTGTGTACACTTTTCACTGATTTTTGCACCTTTGAACCCAAACGTCAAAAATTTTCGGTAACCATTCCGCAATAATCGTAACGGTTTTGTAATTTTTCCGTAGCTTACCTGTCACGGCAATTTCGCCCGTTTTTCACAAATTGCCCCGAAAACGATTAATATTATAGCATACTATGCAGAATATGTCAAGAGAAAGATTTTGTTGACAAACCTGACAAGTCGTATTATAATATGTGTGAGTACACCAAACGGTGTACGGTTGCTCCCGCAAGGGAGGTGATAAGCCATGATAACATTGTCTGAGTTAATTCAGTTTATGATGCTCATTGTAGAAATTATCACGTTATGCTTTCTTGTTTCTTATGCTTTCTTGTTTCAAATAAGAAGAAGTAACTATTTTTTATTATACATAAAAAATAACCGCCCACGCTCCCCAGCTTAGCGGTTATTTTTTAGCCATTATAACGGGAGCAACCGTTCATCGGTGTACCCTTTTCTATTAATATTATAACCCCTCTTAACACGATTGTCAAGAGAAAGATTTTCGACAGCTACTTGACTTTGCCGCAGATTTGGATTATAATATAAATAAGGAAAGGGTATCAGCAATCTGACGGTCGCCCCCTTTCAGCTTTTAGTTATTAAAAATAACCGCACGCTTGGGAGGCAGGGCGGTTATTTTTGTATCCTTATTTCTTTTTGCTGTTAGCAATAGTATAAATAAGGGAGATAACACCGGTAAGCATAATAACGAATGAGAATAAATCCGAATATGTAACCATAGTCACCAACCCCCTTTCCTAAGAAAGAGAGCAAACCGCCTGTCATAGTTGATACCCTATTCATATTATACTATATACGTCACAAAAAGTCAAACCCACTCTCAGCCGTTTGGTTGGGAGTGGGTTTTTTATACTATATATAATCAGCGAGCCTTTGTCTCATTTTCCTCAAAAATCTTGTTCAGCACGTCCTCCATAGCCATCACACCGAGGTCACCCTCCTTGTGGGAGCGGAGAGAAAGTGTTTCAGCTTCAACTTCCTTATCGCCAACAATGAAGAAGTAAGGAATTTTTTCAAGCTGAGCCTGACGGATTTTGTAGCCCACGCCTTCCTTGCGGGAGTCGATTGTAGCACGGATGCCGCGTCTTTCAAGCTTTTCGAGAACCTTTGCACTGTATTCAGCGGCACGGTCTGTTACAGGGAGAATTCTTACCTGCTCAGGTGACATCCACAGAGGAAGTGCACCTGCAAATCTTTCGATAAGGTAAGCAAGAGTTCTTTCGTAGCAGCCGAGGGAAGTTCTGTGAATAATGTAAGGCATTCTCTTCTTGCCGTCAACATCTGTGTATTCCATACCGAACTTAGCCGCAAGAAGCATATCAATCTGAATTGTAACGATTGTGTCTTCCTTGCCGAATACATTCTTGTACTGAATATCAAGCTTAGGACCGTAGAAAGCAGCCTCATCAATACCGATTGTGTACTCTACGCCGAGGTTGTCAAGGATTTTACCCATAACAGCCTGAGCTTCTTCCCACTGTTCACGAGTACCTTCGTACTTGTTCTTAGGATTTTCAGGGTCCCACTGAGAGAAACGGAAAGTACAGTTTTCAAGCATACCAACTGTGTCGAGAACGTACTTAGCAAGTTCAAGACAGCCCTTGAATTCTTCTTCAAGCTGTTCAGGACGGAGAATAAGGTGACCCTCGGAGATTGTGAACTGACGTACACGGATAAGACCGTGCATTTCGCCGCTGTCCTCGTTACGGAAAAGTGTGGAAGTTTCACCGAGACGCATTGGCAGGTCACGATAGGAACGTGCTCTGTTCAGGAACACCTGATACTGGAAAGGACAAGTCATAGGACGGAGTGCGAAACATTCCTTTTCCTCGTCGTCAGGGTCGCCGAGAATGAACATACCGTCACGGTAGTGATCCCAGTGTCCCGAAATCTTGTAAAGGTCACGCTTAGCCATAAGCGGAGTCTTTGTCAGCAGGTAGCCTCTCTTCTGCTCCTCGTCTTCAATCCATCTCTGGAGCAGCTGAATTGTTCTTGCACCCTTAGGAAGCAGGATAGGGAGACCCTGACCGATGCAGTCAACAGTTGTGAAGTATTCAAGTTCACGTCCAATCTTGTTGTGGTCACGCTTTCTTGCTTCTTCAACAGCAGCAAGGTGTGCTTCAAGTTCGCTTGCCTTAGGGAAAGCTGTACCGTAGATACGGGAAAGCTGCTTGCCCTTAGCATCGCCTCTCCAGTAAGCACCTGTGCAGGCAGTAAGCTTGAACGCCTTTACCACAGCAACATTCATAAGGTGCGGACCTGCACAAAGGTCAGTGAATTCGCCCTGCTTGTAGAAGCTGATAGCCTCGCCCTTGTCAGCGTGCTCCCTGCAAAGCTCAACCTTGTAAGGCTCGCCCATCTTTTCCAGCATAGCGATTGCCTCATCAACAGGCAGGCTGAACTGTTCAAGGTCAATACCTTCCTTGACAATCTTCTTCATCTCAGCCTCGATAGCTGTAAGGTCGTCAGCTGTGAAAGCCTTTTCTGTATCAAAATCATAGTAGAAACCATTGTCAATAGCAGGACCGATAGCAAGCTTTGTGTCAGGGTAAAGACGTTTAACAGCCTGAGCAAGAATGTGTGAAGCTGTGTGCCAGAAAGTCTTCTTGCCTTCCTCGCTGTCGAAAGTCATAACCTCGAAAGTGCAGTCCTTGTCAATAGTTGTACGCAGGTCGCATACATTTCCGTCAATTTTCACGCAGCAAGCGGACTTGTAAAGTCCCATTCCGATTCCCTTGACAACCTCAGCCGCAGACATCGCATTTTCGATTTCACGGATTGAGCCGTCTTTCAGTGTGAGCTTAATCATAATAATTCTCCTTTATTTATTAGTGTGGAGAGTGAAGTGTGAAGTTTGGAGTTATATTCCACATCACTCACCAAAGTTTAATAACCAAAATCAAAAGTTTCGTCCACCTTTTCAAAGGTGGTGGGGGTCAAGGGGGCAACGCCCCATTTTCGTCGCTCGCAAGCAACGAAACTCCCCTTGCCTCCCAAAACGGAGAGGGAGGTGAGAAATGCGACAGCATTTCGAGGAGGGAAAAAGTTCCGCAAAGCGGAACTTTCAGACAATGCTTTGCATTGTCTTGAACAATGACCGCCCCTCCTTGTTGCATTTACACAGCAAATTCATCTCTAAAACGTGCCAGTGGCACGTTTTAGACGTAACTTTACTTTGAGCGATAAAGAATGGCTGCAGCTTCGCTACTCTTAGGGACGCCCTCTCTTGCAGGGCGTCCCTCTTTTGCAACACAGTTGCAAAATTCACCCTTGCGGAGCGCTTCACAGGCGGCACTGCGGTGCCAAGAAAGTTTTCGCCGCTTGCGAGCGGCGACAAAGGGGCGCTGCCCCCTTGACCCCTGCCAAAGGGTGCGCACACCCTTTGGAAACCCATTATTTAAACGCTATAGTTAGTGCACTAAATTATAATTTACTTTACGCAAAAACGCTGAACCCGAAAGTTCAGCGTTTTTTTTATTATTCCTCATTATCGTCGTCGGGAACTTCTTCCTCGGTGACAACTTCTGTTGCTTCCGCTTCGGCTGCGGCTTTCATTTCTGCCTCAAGTTCCTCTGCGGACGGTTCTTCTATCTTTTCGGTTTCGGCTTCTTCGTCGTGTTCGGCTCTTGTGAAGGAAACAACCTTTACGTCGTCCTGAACTCTCATAAGACGCACACCTGTTGCGTAACGTCCCATTACACGGATATCATTTGCACGAATTCGGATAATTACGCCGTCGTTGGAAATCATAATGATGTCGTCCTCAGCGTCGACAACCTTGATACCGCAGACGTAGCCCTTCTCCTCGGAAACCTTATAGTTCAGCATACCCTTACCGCCTCTGTTCTGGATACGGTAGGAGTCAAGCTCAACGCGTCTGCCGTTGCCCTTATCGGTTACGGTGAGCACGGTTGCTCCCTCTCTTACTCGTGCCATAGAAACAACGAAGTCGTCCTCACGAAGCTTGATTGCTCTTACGCCGTGTGCAGAACGTGACATAGCACGGATATTCTGCTCATCAATACGGATTGCGTAACCCATTCTTGTTGCAACGATAACCTGTGCATCGCCGTTGGTGAGACGTACACCTGCGATTTCGTCGCCCTCGTCAAGACCGATTGCGATAAGACCGTTTTTACGCACGTTCTTGTACGCACTGAGAGGGGTACGCTTGATTTTGCCGTTCTTGGTAACCATAATGATGTACTTGCCCTCGTCAAAATCCTCGGTTTTAATCATTGCGGCAACCTTTTCGCCCTCTGTAAGCGGCAGGATATTTACAATGTTAAGACCTCTCGACTGCTTTGAGCCCTCAGGGATTTCGTAGCATTTAAGCTTGTACATAATGCCCTTGTTGGTGATGAACAGCACGTTGTCGTGGGTAGAGCTGATGAACATTTCCTCAACGAAATCCTCCTCACGCTGCTTCATACCCGAAACTCCCTTGCCGCCGCGGTTCTGGGTCTTATACATACTTACAGGCTGACGCTTGATGTAGCCGATGTTTGTATAAGTTACAACGCAGTTTTCCTCAGGGATAAGGTCCTCGATATCAACCTCGCCGGAAATTGTTTCGATGGAAGTTCTTCTTTCGTCGCCGAACTTCTTCTTGATAACTTCAAGCTCCTCGGAAACGATAGCCATCATCTTTTCCTTGCTTGCGAGAATTGCAACGAACTCCTCAATCTTAGCGTGGAGGGAAGCAAGTTCTTCTTCAAGCTTCATTCTTTCCAGACCTGACAGCTGAACGAGACGCATCTGAGCGATAGCGTCCGCCTGAATTTCGGTAATACCGAAACGCTCGATGAGTCTTGCCTTGATTTCGGCAGCGTCACGGCTGCTGCGGCAAATTTTTACTACCTCGTCAATGTTGTCAACAGCAACCATCAAGCCTTCCAAGATGTGTGCACGCTCTCTCGCCTTTTTCAAATCGTACTCGGTACGGCGGCGGATAACGTCAACCTGGAAGTCGATATACTCACGGATAATCTGACGGAGTGAAAGCACCTTAGGCTCGCCTCTTACAAGTGCGAGAAGGTTTACGCCGACTGTATCCTGCAACTGTGTGTAGCTGAAAAGCTTGTTGAGGACAATCTGCGGAATTGCGTCCTTTTTAAGCTCGATAACGATACGGACAGCGTGCTCCTTGTCGGACTCGTCACGGATAAAGTGAATACCGTCCACACGCTTTTCCTTTGCAAGCTGTGCAATGCTTTCGACGAGACGTGCCTTGTTGACCATATAAGGAATTTCGGTAACAACAATGCAGGTTCTGCCCTTGATTTCTTCAATGGAAGTCCTTGCACGGAGAGTCAGCTTGCCCTTACCCGTTGCATAAGCGGCACGGATACCTGCCCGTCCCATAATGATACCGCCTGTCGGGAAGTCAGGGCCTTTGACGTGCTCCATAAGCTCCTCGTTGGTGATATCCTCGTTGGCAATCATTGCATTTATTGCACTGATAACCTCGTTAAGGTTGTGGGGAGGAATATTTGTAGCCATACCAACAGCGATACCGACAGAGCCGTTCACGAGAATATTCGGGAAACGGGAAGGGAGAACCTCAGGCTCTTTCAGAGTATCGTCATAGTTGGAGGTGTACGGAATAGTGTCCTTGCCGATATCAGCAAGCATTTCGGCAGAGATTTTCGCCATTCTTGCTTCTGTGTAACGATAAGCAGCAGGCGGGTCGCCGTCCATAGAACCGAAGTTACCGTGTCCGTCAACGAGAGGATAACGGAGCGAGAAATTCTGTGCAAGACGTACCATAGCGTCGTAAACGGATGCGTCACCGTGCGGATGGTACTTACCGAGCACTTCACCGACGGTATACGCACACTTACGGTAAGGCTTGTCAGCGGTGTTGCCTGCGTCGTTCATCGTGTAGATGATACGTCTGTGAACAGGCTTCAAGCCGTCACGGACGTCGGGCAAGGCTCTTGCAACGATAACCGACATCGAATATTCGAGGAAGGATTTCTTCATCTCATTTTCGATATCGACGTTGATTATTTTTGTGTTTTCGTCGTTATACAAACTTAACAACTCCCTTTATATTTGAATTCAGGGTTTAGAAACCTTTAAAAGTTTTATCCGCAAGGATAAAACTTGGAGCTGAACGCTTGCGTTCAGTTTTGTTCCACATAGAACAATTTAAATATCAACTTTGATTTTTCAAGCAAACTCCGACGTTTTTTGCAAGACAAAAAAACTCGGAAACGAACGCTTCCGTTCGTTTTAATTACGCATTACGCATTGCGAATTGCGAATTAAACTTTGTATCTTATTCCCATAATTACCGACAGCTTTTCACGGATTTTCTGTACTTCGTCCTCTGTGAAAGCGGATTTCGGGATAATGAAAACGTAGGATTTATTTACTACAAGTATAAACATATCATCTTTATCCAGTAAGTCAACTATTGGCTGGTCAAGATGAATAATTGTCGCAGGAATTTCCTCGGCAGGCTTTTCGCCGTAAATTGCGATATCGGCTTCGGTCTGTTCAGTATTTTCGGCAGTTTCGGCTGTTTCCCCGACCTTTTCAATCTCAACAATATCGCTCTGAAAGTTCACGGTTGAGATTTTGATTTTGTCGGTGAAGAACTCAGCTTCGTACTCCGTGCCGCTTATGGAGTCAAGACCCTTGCGGAGATTTTTGCTGTTGACAATCGGCTGACTGATAAAATAGATTGTCACGCTTACCGCAATCATCAGACAGAGTATAGGCAAAGTTCCTCCCGGGTCGGACATAATCATCATTACAGATGAGACAATTGCAAGTGCCGCAAGCAGCAGCTTCGGGATAAGTGATTTCACAACATATTTTTTCTGAAAAACCTTATACCCTTTAAGGATTTGGTCAGCGTTGCTTTCATACTTTCCTTTCGCAAGGAACTCGCCCTCGGGTGCGGAAAAGTTTTCGTCGCCCTCGCTGAACATTTCTTTGAGTATGCTCATTTTTTACTCCTTTGCTAAATAATTTTCGAGAAATGGTGTGTCATTGAAAATCTCTTCTCTCATTAAATAATCAGGAATTTTAACTTCTTCAAGACTCATACAATCTGCAAATGCCCAATCTTCAATTTTAAGAGTAATGTCGGGTATTTCTACACTTTTGATATTTTCACAATAACTGAAAGCATATTCTCCTATATAATTTACATTAACAGGAATTTTTACATTTTTCAGACCCTTACATTCATAGAAAGCACCACTACTTATTACAATCAGACTTTCAGGTAGTTCTATGCTTTCAAGCTTTGTGCAACCGTGAAATGCCATTTCTCCTATTGACTCTAAATTTTCCGAAAAATCTATATTTTTCAGATTTTCGCATTTTTCAAATGCTGTTTCACCAATTGAAATTACGCTGTCAGAAATTTCTATACTCTCAAGGTTTGTGCAGTTATAAAAAGCATTTTCTCCGATTTCTGTTACATTTTCAGGTATTTTAATATTTTTAAGACTTGTACAGAAACTGAATGTACCATAATCAATTGAAGTTATATTGTCAGGAAGTTCAATGCTTTCAAGGCTTGAACAACCCATAAATGCACCTCCGCCGATTTTTGTTACACTATCAGGTATTTTTAAATTTTCAAGACTTACGCAACAATAAAATGCCATTTCTCCGATTGAAGTTACACTACTTGGAATTTCTATACTTTTAATATATGAACCGCTCAGAAAAGCATCTTTACCAATCGAAGCAACAGCCTTCCCGTCAATCTCACTTGGAATTACAACCTCTGTATCATTACCCGTATATTTTGTAATTTCAATATAGGTTTCATATTCGTCATAGATGTAACCGTCTTTTTTAAGCTGTGCATTAAGAAGCTTTTCTTCGGCAATTATTTCAGCGGTGGTGGTTGTTTCTTCTGTTGCAGAACTGATTTCTGTTTCGGAAATGGTTACTGATTCTGTGATTTCAGTAGTTTTTTCATCTGCTGAATTATCACAGGCTGTCGTACTAATCGCAACAGCAAGCACAGCTATTATTGAAATAATTTTTTTCATTTGTCGCTCCTTCGTTGGAATTATATTTTGTTTTTGCACACTGTAAACAGTGACTTCGTCACTGTTAAGGACGCCCTCTCTTGCAGGGCGCCCCTCTTTCGCAACACAGTTGCGAATTTCACCCTTGCGGAGCGCTTCTTAGGCGGCACTGCGGTGCCAAGAAACCAAACGCAAGCGTTTGGTTGGGGTGTTTCGCTCTCTGCGGAGAGCGATTTAGTGGCGTTGCCCCTAAAAACCCCACCAAAGGGTGCGCACACCCTTTGGAAACCCATTATTTTGGATTACTGCAACATTTTAAATGTTGTTGCAACTTCGATTTCATTTTAATTGCGAATTGCGCATTACGAATTGCGAATTAGATATCCAGCTCCCCAACGTACTTCGCATTCTTTTCAATAAACTCACGTCTCGGCATAACCTTATCGCCCATAAGAATTGTGAAGATTTCGTCCGCCTTGACAGCGTCCTCGAGAGTAATTCTCACCATTGTTCTTCTTTCGGGGTCCATAGTTGTTTCCCAAAGCTGTTCGGGGTCCATTTCACCAAGACCCTTATAACGCTGAACGTCAATTTTCACGTTCTCGTTGTTATCTTTAAGCTCGGCGATATACTTGTCACGCTCCTCGTCTGAAAATGCGTAACGCACGTTCTTCTCGCTCTTTCCTCGGCTTACCTTATAAAGCGGAGGCTGTGCGATATATACGTTGCCGTTTGTAATCAGCGGACGCATAAAGCGGAAGAAGAATGTCAGGAGCAGAGTTCTGATATGTGAACCGTCCACGTCGGCATCCGCCATAATAATGACCTTGCCGTAGCGAAGCTTGCTGATATCGAAGTCCTCGCCGATTGACGTACCGAGGGCAGTTACTACAGGCATCAGTTTTTCGTTGCCGTAAACCTTGTCGATACGAGCCTTTTCGACGTTGAGCATCTTACCCCAGAGAGGGAGAATTGCCTGATAACGTCTGTCACGTCCCTGCTTTGCAGAGCCGCCCGCAGAGTCACCCTCGACGATATAAATTTCGGTACGCTCGATATCCTTTTCGGAGCAGTCCGCAAGCTTACCCGGAAGGGAAGCGGACTCCATTGCTGATTTGCGTCGTGCTGTATCTCTTGCACGCTTTGCGGCTTCTCTTGCACGCTGAGCAGCCTGTGACTTATCGAAGATTTCTCTTGCAACAGCAGGATTTTCTTCAAGGTAATTCATCAGCTTTTCCATTACCATATTTTCAACAAACGGACGCACCTCAGGGTTGCCGAGACGTCCCTTTGTCTGACCCTCAAACTCACAGTCGGTAAGCTTGACGGAAACAATTGCGGTAAGACCCTCACGGACGTCATCGCCCAGAAGCTTTTCGCCGTCCTTCAAAAGGTTGAACTTCTTGCCGTACTCATTGATAACCTTTGTAAGGGCATTCTTGAAGCCTGTTTCGTGAGTACCGCCGTCGGTTGTATGGATATTATTAGCAAACGAGAGGATTAACTCGTTGTAGCTGTCGTTGTACATAAGGGCAACCTCAGCTGTAGAGTCGCCCTGCACACCGCTTACATAGATAACCTCTTCCGCAAGCGGAGTAAGCTCTCTTGTGTTGTGGAGGTGCTCGACAAACTGTCTGATACCGCCCTCATAGTGGAGAGTTTCGGACACGATTTCGTCCTTGTTTCTCAGGTCGGAGAACACGATTTTCACGCCAGCGTTAAGGAAAGCCTGCTCACGGAGTCTGCGCAGGAGCACTTCATACTCGTAGACAGTTGTTTCCTCGAAAATTGTCGGGTCAGCCTTGAACATAACGGTTGTACCTGTTTCGGTAGTTTCGCCGATAATCTTCATCTGCTCATCGTAGTGACCGCCGTTGTGGAAACGCTGGAAGTGCACGTTTTTGCCGTCCTTGACGGTTAATTCCAGCCACTCGGAAAGTGCATTTACAACAGACGCACCAACGCCGTGCAGACCGCCTGCAACCTTATAGCCGCCGCCGCCGAATTTACCGCCTGCGTGGAGGATTGTATAAACAACCGTTGCGGCGGAGATTTTTTCGGTCGGGTGGATACCTGTAGGGATACCACGTCCGTTGTCGGATACACGGATTACGTCCCCTTCAAGGATATCGACAGTAATCTGCGAGCAATAGCCTGCGAGGGCTTCGTCGATAGCGTTGTCCACGATTTCGTAAACAAGATGGTGCAGACCCTTAGGACCTGTTGAGCCGATATACATACCGGGACGTTTTCTTACCGCTTCAAGTCCTTCAAGGACCTGAATTTGATTTTCGTCATAGTTCTGATTTTGTGTGTTCAGGTTTTCTGACATTACCTTACCTCCATATTTAATGCGCAATTCTCAATGCGTAATGCGCAATTGTTTTTAGGTTACTGAAAATTTTTAGTGTTGCTGCAACTACAGCGTTTTGCGAAGCAAAACCCGTAAACAAATACATAAGCATTTGTTTTAATTGCGAATTACGAATTGCGAATTGCGAATTCTCTTCCTCAGTGTTGCCGCTGAAATGGGAGAGATATAAACCTTGTCCTCGCCGTCGTTTTCGCACACCACAAAGCTTTTCGGCATTTCGAAATTGACGTACTCAACCCATTTATTCTTCTCCGCTTTTGTGAAGAATTCCTTTGTATGCTTACTGATTGAGGTATTCTCGATATCGAAAATTCCGATAACATCGCTCCCTCTCACGGTTGTTTCCTCGCCAAGATGAATATACACTCAATCACCTGCTTTTCCAATGCGTAATTCGTAATGCTCAATTATTAATTACTGATACACAATTGTTTTTTCAAAATTTATTTTATAAGGATAGATTAGCATTTGCGTGCTTTAAATAGTGAAATTTTAAAATGAACACTTGCTTTCGTTTTAATTGCGAATTACGCATTGCGAATTGAGAATTGAGATGAATATACACTCAATCACCTGCTTTTCCGTTTTTCATTGTAATGACCTTGCCCTGCTTCATAGCGGTTATAGGCTTGCTGTCACAGCAGGTAATTATTACCTGCATATCGTCAATGTTGTTCAGTATGAACTGCTGTCTGTGAGGGTCAAGCTCCGACAGCACGTCGTCAAGCAGCATCACGGGGTACTCCCCTTGCTCCGCTTTTAAAATTTTTGCGTGGGCAAGCTTCATCGACAGTGCAACAGAACGTGCCTGACCCTGTGAGCCAAACTCACGGACGGAAAGCCCGTTGATGTATGCACCCACGTCGTCACGGTGCACGCCGACGGTTGTATACCCTGCACGGATATCATTTGCAACCGTGCTCCGAAGCTTTGCAAGGTACTCCTCAGCAAGCTCTCCATCGTAGTCGGTACGACCTTGAAGGCTGTCAAACACTGTTGACTGATAGTATAAATCTAAATTTTCTTTACCGTTTGTAATTTTATTATATAACTCACTGGTATATTTATTTAAAGTAATACAAAAAGTATAACGCAAAACCGATATATACGCACCTGTTTTCGCCAGCTGTTCGTCCCATATTTCGAGGGCAGCATCATCGCCGTACCCCATAGAAAGGGTTTTCAGCAACGCATTTCGCTGGAAAAGAATGTTGTTATACTTATTAAGTGCACTGATGTAGGAATTTTTAATCTGAGCAATTGACATATCTATAAAGCTTCGGCGGTTGTCAGGTGCACCCTTTGTCAGGTTCAAATCCTCAGGGGTGAACACCACACAACGGAAGCTGCCGAACAGCTTCGACAACAGGGGAAGCTTTACCCCGTTAAGAGTGACAAGCTTGTCTTTGATTGCACCTTTTTTTACAGCGAAACGGATATCCTGCTGACGGAACGAGTCGGTGAAGGTCAGCTCAACCTGAGCCGAGTCTTTCGTGAAGCCGATGAAATCCTTGTCACGGGTGCCACGGAACGAACGGCATCCGCTGCAAAGCCAGATTGCTTCGATAAGGTTAGTTTTGCCCTGAGCATTTTCGCCGCAAATAATATTCATTTTTGGGTCAAGTTCGAGGCTGACGTTTTCCAGATTTTTGTAGCCGTCAGCATTAATGCGGTTAATGACCACGGAAAACTCCTTTACTATTTGTAATTATTCTATAGAAATATCCTGTCCGTTAACAGTAACAGTATCACCCGAGCGGATTTTCTTGCCACGCATGGTACATACATCACCGTTAACCTTGACCTGACCGTCAAGGATAAGCTCCTTGGCTTCCGAACCGATAGCAACAGCACCCGAAAATTTCAGAAGCTGGTCAAGCTTGATAAATTCAGTAGTAATTTTAACTTTGTTATCCATAATAAATCCTTTGACAATAAATTTAGTAATAGAGCAACACAAACTTCCAGTGTTAGCGAAGCGACTTCGGGTTTCCAAAGGGAACTTATTCCCTTTGGTAGGGGTCAAGGGGGCAACGCCCCATTTTCGCCCTCCGCAGAGGGCGAAACTCCCCTATCGTTCAAAAACGGAGAGGGAGGTGAGGAAACCGACAGGTTTCCGAGGAGGGACGGACAAGACCGTCCCTCCTTGTTGCAGTTACGCAACAAGGCAATCTCTAAAACGTTCCGGTGGAACGTTTTAGACGTAACTTTACTTTTATCGCTACAGAATGGCAGCAACTTCGTTGCTGTTAGGGATTTTCTCTCTTGAAGAAAATCCCTCTTTTGAAGCTACCGCTTCAAAATTCACCCTTTAGATGCGCTTGAAGCACGCCTGCGGGCGAAGTTGGAGATTTCGCCGTCTGCGGACGGCGACTCAGGGACTCCGTCCCTAAGAACCCTGCCAAAGGGTGCGCACACCCTTTGGAAACCCATTATCTGCCGATGTTTTCCGCAGGAAAACTCGGAAACAAACGCTTGCGTTTGTTTTGAAAAGGTGGACGAAACTTTTCGTCTTTTGGGTTACTTCAATATTTTAAGTGTTTCACAAGCTACGGTGTTTTGCGGAGCAAAACCCGTAAACAAATCGCAAGCGATTTGTTTTAATTACGCATTACGCATTACGAATTGCGAATTAATAATTATTCCGCTTTTAATCTCATCGGCAATACAAGGAATGTATACGCATTACCCTGCAACGGAACTATCTTCATCGGTGACAATCCGCCGTTAAGCTGTAATTTTACCTTATCAGACTCGGTTGCCTTCAATGCGTCCAGCAGATATCTGCAATTGAACCCAATTTCTACGGAAGGTCCTGCTGTATCTGCGTCCATTTCGTCAACAAGCTTACCCAGTGCTGTCGAACAGGAAATCTTTACCTTTCCGTCACGGAACACGCACTTTACAGGTGCTTTTGCCTTTTCGTTGATAAGCAGCATACATCTTTCAAGTGCTGAAATAAACTCTCTTGTATTGAGGATAACCTCGCTGTTATGGTTTGCCGGGATAGAGCCCTTATAGTTATGGAAATCGCCCTCCAGCAGACGTGAGAACAGCATATACTTGCCGATTTCAAAGGTGATATGCTTCTTTGAAACGTGCATTGTAACTGTTTCCTTGTCGTCGTCCTTTAAAAGCTTTGAAACCTCGGAAAGTGCCTTAGCCTTTACAACAAAGTGGTAGTGGTTGTCCGACTCGATTTTCTCGCTTCTTACCGCAAGACGGTAGCCGTCGATTGCAACAAGGTTGAAGTTGTAGTCGAGAATATCGAACAGCTCACCCATAAGGATAGGCTTGTTGTCAACAACTGCAACGGCGAAAATCGTCTGATTAATCATATTTTTCAGCATAGGCTGAGGAATTGTAAAGTTATCGCCTGTGTCGTAGTCAGGAATTGAGGGGTACTCGTCAGCAGGCATTGCGAGAATTTTGTACTCAGCATTAAAGCCCCTGATTGTGGTAGTAAGACCGTCATCAATTTCGATTTCGATTGTTTCGGACGGCATCTTTCTGATGATTTCGCCGAAAAGCTTGCTGTTGAGTATGCACTCGCCGATATCGTCTGAGGTAACATCAATCTTTGTCTGAATACCCAGTTCAAGGTCGTAGCCTGTCAGTTCAAGGGTATTTCTGTTCAGGTACAGCTTTACGCCCTCCAGTGCAGGCAGCGGAGACTTCTGCGGTACTGCTCTTGACACGTTTGCAAGTGCTTCATTTATTTCGGCTTGTTTACAGGTAAATTTCATATGTCACGTTCCTCCTAATTTTAGAGTGGAGTGTTAAGAGTGGAGTGTGGAGTTTTTGATAACCCTGACTGTATCGTAACACTCATTTATTGTTAGAGAAAAATTTTCTTTTTTTGTCAGAAAATTTTCGCAAAGCGAAAAAAATAAATATAATATGATAATTATAAACAGTAGCAGCAGTAGGGGGTGTCCAAACTGTTGAAACAGCACTCAAACCGTTTCAGGGACAAGCTTTGCTTTTTCACCCTGCTGATGTTGATGAAATGTGGAAAAGTGGAAACATTTTCTGAGGTGTTGAATTATGGTGGAAGGTGTTAGTGGAAAGTGGAAAAAATCTTGAAAGATTGGTGGAAAATCCGTTCCGTTTTCTGGAACATCACAAAATGTTGAAAGTCGGGTTATACAATCTGTAATGTAACGGAGTTACACGGCATAAAACCGTCAGATTTAATTTTCCACATTGTTTTCCACACCCTGTTGAAAACTTTGATTTACAACTGATTGTATTTTTTTCTTTACAGGAATTTTAGGGGGATTTTTTGTGTAAAGGGTGGTTTTCAACATAGGGCAAATTGTATTGTAGGAGACGGGTTTCCCATCCCGCAATATAGACATCGCTAATTAACAGTAGCTTCGCTACTGTCAAGGACGCTCTCTAAAACAAAACAAGTTTTGTTTTGCAGAGCGTCCCTCTTTTGAAGCTGACGCTTCAAAATTCACCCTTGCAGAGCGCTTCTCAGGACGCCTGCGGGCGAAGTTGAGTGTTTCGCTCTCTGCGGAGAGCGACTCAGGGACTCCGTCCCTAAGAACCCTGCCAAAGGGGACACAGTCCCCTTTGGAAACCCATTATTTTGGGTTACTTATTAACTACGATGTTTTCCGCAGGAAAACTCGGAAACGAACGCTTGCGTTCGTTTTAATTGCGAATTGCGCATTACGCATTACGCATTACGAATATTATTGATAATGTCCTCAATCATTTCCTTAGCGTGTGAGTCCTTTGCCACAAGCTTCTCGATATCGCCGCAGTAGTAAATAATTGTACTGTGGTCTCGTGCGCCAAGCTCCATTCCTATTGATTTGTACGACATATCCGTAACCTCTTTAAGTACATAGCAGCTTACCTTTCGTGCTATGGAAATCTGTGCACTTCTCTTTTTGGAGATGATATCCTCGGCACTTACTCCGTAAACGTTGCCCACTTCGTTGAGAATTCGCTCAATGGTAATCGGTGCAGGCTGCTCATCGGAAAGAATTTCCCTGATAGCGTTCTGTGCCTGTGCCATAGACGGCGGCGTGCCAACAAGGTGCTTGCTGGCTTTAAGCTTTTTAACACAGCCTTCAAGCTGACGGATATTGCCCTTGAGCTTGTTTGCTATGTATTCCGAAACGTCATCGGGAATAATAAGGCTCAGCATTTCAGCCTTGCGGCGGATAATTGCAACTCTTGTTTCAAAGTCAGGGGTAGAAATGTCAGCAATAAGACCCCACTCAAAGCGTGTACGGATTCTGTCCTCAAGAGTCTTGATATCCTTAGGCGGACGGTCAGATGTAAGAACAATCTGCTTGCCGACCTTGTGAAGCTCGTTGAAGGTATGGAAGAATTCTTCCTGTGTGGACTCCTTGCCTGCGATAAACTGGACGTCATCTATAAGCAGCACGTCAGCACTTCTGTATTTCTGATGGAACTGGCTTGTGTCCTTTTTCTGCTGAATGGCATTGATAAGCTCGTTTGCAAAGGTTTCGCCCGTAACATAAATGATGTTTGTCTTTGGGTTACGGCGTTTTATCTCGTTGCTGATAGCGGTCATAAGGTGAGTCTTGCCAAGCCCCGACGGACCGTGAATAAACAGCGGATTGTATGTGCTGCCGGGTTCTTTTGCAACAGAGGTGCAGGCAGCGTAGGCAAACTCGTTGGAGCGTCCCACGATGAACGTGTCGAAGGTGTAGCCGTACTCAGCATTTGTAAAGGACTCTTCAAGCTCTTTTTTAAGCTGATTTGGGTCGGTATCCTCATCGTAGTCCATATTTTCCTCCTGCACGGAAATATCTATATCAACCTCAAAGCCAAGCACGCTTTCGAGAGCGTCCCTGATAATCTTGCTGTAATTTTTTCTTATGACAGTAGCCTGAAATTCGGACGGTACAGTAAAGCAGGCAACATTTTCGTCCAGCTTCAATGGCTGGAGAGTGTTAATCCAAAGGCGGTAAGCCGTGTCCGTAAGCTCACCGTTTTTAATTTTTGCAAGGCAGTATTCCTGCACCTTCTGAAAGACCTCGTCAAAGGATTTCATAGTAAAAAGACTCCTTTCGCAAAGGCAATTTCTGTAAGCCTTTGCCTTCTTTTGTTCTTAATAAAACATTACTCCAATATACTATTATATTATAGCATATTTCTCACTTGATTGCAAGTATTTTGGAATAAAATAAACGGCTTTTGCCCAAGCAAAAAACCGTTAATTGACAAGTATAAAAAATTGTAATAAAATAACGCTGAGAGTACACTAAACGCAGGCGGTTTTCCCCTTTTACGAAAGGGGGTAGATAATTATGGTTACATATTCAGACTTATTTATGTTTGTTACTATGATAACAGCAATTATCACCCTTACTTATACGATTTTTCATAACGGAAAGAAAAAGTAAGGAAAAAATAACCGCCCACCCTGACAAAGTGACGGTTATTTTTATAACAAAAACTTCAAAGGGGTAAACCGTTTGTGGTGTACTCTCCTTATTTATATTATATCCGATAAAAATTTATTTGTCAAGTAAAGCAGAATTTATTTTAATAATAAAACAAGCCTTTAAATGTCGTATTTATCTTGACAAAAAAGCATTTTCGGTGTATAATATCAATGAAAAAAGAGTATGCCGACAAAACGGTTTACTCCCTTTCTGACGTTATTATAAAAATAACCGCCGATGTTGGAAGCAGGGGCGGTTATTTTTCTGCCTTATTTCTTCTTGCTACTGTTGATAATAGTAAAAATAAGGGAGATAATGCCGGTGAGCATAATGATGAATTCAAATAATTCGCTGTATGTAACCATTATTATCAATCCCCCTTTCAGATAGAAAGGGAGTAACCGCTTTGCCGTTATGTATAGCATACTCTTGTGGAATTATAGCATATTTTCTGTTTTAACGCAAGTATACGAAGAAAAATAAAACAAGCCTTTAAATGTCGTATTTATCTTGACATAAAAGGCAGTAAGCTGTATAATAATATTAAAGGGGCATACCAGTAGACGGTCACCCCTCATAATAATTGGTTAAAAAGAATAACCGCTTACATTTGGCGATGTGGGGCGGTTATTTCTTTTTGTTGCTGCGTTGAAACAATGACAGAATATTGCAAACAACATTTACGAGTGTCAAGAATTCCATCCAACTCATAAAGCTTCACCCCCATTCTGCATTAAAATGAGATGAGGGGAAGAAATTGACCGCTTACCGTTTGTGGTATGCCCAATTGATATAATAACGCATTTTTCCCTTGCTGTCAAGCAAACTGCAAATAAATGAATTTAATCCCCTTTTGTTAAATCTGCACATTTATGTTTAAAAATAATTGTACAGATTATTTTTTATTTTCGGGGCAGTTCATCGCTTTACTGCCTTGACAATTTGTTCACAAAGGTTTATAATTGTTAGTATGTAGTATTATTTTTACTTTTATTGAAAATTTTTTATTGGAGGTCATTAAAATGTCCAGAGTTTATAATTTCAGCGCAGGCCCCGCTGTTCTCCCTGAGGAAGTTCTCAGAGAAGCAGCAGAAGAAATGCTCGATTACAAGGGTTCAGGTATGTCCGTTATGGAAATGTCCCACCGTTCCAAGGTGTACGACGAAATCATCAAGGATGCGGAAAAGGATCTCCGTGACCTTATGAACATTCCTGACAACTACAAGGTGCTCTTCCTTCAGGGCGGTGCTTCCCAGCAGTTTGCTGCTGTACCTATGAACCTTATGAAGAACAAGAAGGCTGCTTACATAGTTACAGGTCAGTGGGCTAAGAAGGCTTACCAGGAAGCTAAGATGTACGGTGAAGCTGTTGAGGTTGCTTCCTCCGCTGACAAGACCTTCTCCTATATTCCTGACTGCTCCGACCTCGCTATCCCTGAGGACGCTGACTACGTTTATATCTGCGAAAACAACACAATCTACGGCACAAAGTTCTGGGAGCTCCCTAACACAAAGGGCAAGGACCTCGTTTCCGACGTTTCCTCCTGCTTCCTTTCCGAACCTGTTGACGTTACAAAGTACGGCGTAATCTACGGCGGCGTACAGAAGAACGTTGGCCCTGCAGGTGTTGTAATCGCTATTATCCGTGAAGACCTCATCAGAGATGACGTTCTCGCAGGCACACCTACAATGCTCAAGTGGAAGACACAGGCTGACAACGACAGCCTTTACAACACACCTCCTTGCTACGGTATCTACATCTGCGGTAAGGTATTCAAGTGGATCAAGAAGATGGGCGGTCTTGGGGCTATGAAGGCTCACAACGAAAAGAAGGCTGCTATCCTTTATGATTTCCTTGACAGCTCCAAGCTTTTCAAGGGTACAGTTGAAAAGAAGGACCGTTCCCTTATGAACGTTCCATTCGTAACAGGCAACGAAGAACTCGACGCTAAGTTCGTTAAGGAAGCTAAGGCTGCTGGCTTTGAAAACCTCAAGGGTCACAGAAGCGTTGGCGGTATGAGAGCTTCCATCTACAACGCTATGCCAATCGAAGGCGTTGAAAAGCTTGTAGAATTTATGAAGAAGTTCGAAGCTGAAAACGCTTAATTAATTCGCAATTCTCAATTCGCAATGCGCAATAAAAACAAAATCAGAGATTTTGTCTACGGGTTTTGCTCCGCAAAACGCCGTGGTTTGTCAGTAAAATAAGTTTCAATTTTGAAACATCGGATAATAGTTAAATATAATGTGTAATTTGCAGTTTGAAAAATAATTGCGAATTGCGCATTACGAATTGCGCATTTATTATAAATGGAGGTAATTGAAATGTTCAATATTCAGACTCTGAATAAGATTTCCAAGTACGGTACCGATAATTTCGATACTGCAAAGTATAACATTGTTGACGAAATTGCTAACCCTGACGCTATTATGGTTCGTTCCGCTTCTATGCACGAAATGGAATTTGCTCCTAACCTTCTTGCTATCGCAAGAGCAGGTGCAGGCGTAAACAATATTCCTGTTGACAAGTGTGCTGAGCAGGGTATCGTTGTTTTCAACACACCCGGTGCTAACGCTAATGCTGTTAAGGAGCTCGTTATCGCAGGTCTTCTCCTTGCTTCCCGTAAGGTTTCCGACGCTATGATCTGGGCTCAGACTCTCAAGGGCAACGGTGCTGAGGTCGGCAAGATGGTTGAAAAGGGCAAGGGTCAGTTTGCAGGTCCTGAAATTATGGGCAAGACTCTCGGTATCATCGGTCTCGGTGCTATCGGCGTACTCGTTGCAAACGCTGCAACAGCTCTCGGTATGAAGGTTGTTGGTTACGACCCATTCCTCTCTGTAAAGGCTGCTCTCGGTCTTAACCCTGCTGTAAAGGTTGTTAATGATGTCAAGGATATCTATGCTGTTTCCGATTACATCACAATTCATATGCCTTACAACGCTGAAACAAAGGGCACTATCAACAACGATACAATCGCTCTTATGAAGGACGGCGTACGCATCCTCAACTTCGCAAGAGGCGAACTCGTTGACGCTGCTGCAATCGTTGCTGCACTTGAAAGCGGTAAGGTTGCTTCATACGTTGTAGACTTCCCATCTGACGAAGTTCTCGGCGTTAAGAATGTTGTTGCAATTCCTCACCTCGGTGCTTCCACACCTGAGTCCGAGGACAACTGTGCAATGATGGCTGCTCTAGAACTTATCGAATACATCGAAAACGGCAACATCAAGAATTCCGTAAACTACCCTGACGCTGAAATGAACGCAACAGGCGTAAAGGTTTGCGTAATGCACAAGAATGTTCCTGATGTAATCTCCAAGCTTACTTCCGTACTCGGCGACGCTAACATCAACATCAACAATATGGTTAGCAAGTCCAAGAGGGACTACGCTTACACAATGCTTGACGTTGCTGACGTAAACGACGATATCACAGCAAAGCTTGCAGCTGTTGACAGCGTAATCAAAATCAGAGTTATCAAGTAAAAAAATACTATTCCCGAGCAGCCTTGTTCGGGAATAATTATAAAAAGGAGTTGTGTATAATGGCAGCACCACAGTTTGAAGAAGATAAGAAGGTTGTGGCAACCATTTCGGTTTTCCCTATTCTGTTCCTTATCTATTTTATCGCAGGCAAGGATTCTGCATATGTAAGATACTGTGCTAATCAGGGTCTTATTTTTACAATCCTCGGAATTATCATTTCCGTTGTTGCAAAGGTAATCGGTATTATTCCAATCATCGGTTTCCTCGCAGGAATTGTTTTCTGGCTTATTGATGTTGCAATTCTTGTTCTTACAATCTATCAGATGATAGGTGCATTCAAGGGCACAATCAAGCCGCTTCCTGTTATCGGCGACGTTGAAATCCTCAAGTAATAAACCAAAACAGCACGGGTTATCCGTGCTGTTTTTTTGTGAATTGTAATTTGACGGAGAGATTATGGAGACCCACTGGGGAAAACCTTTCTGAGGAAAGGTTATTCCCCAGACCCCTTTCCAAAGACTTTCAGTCTAAAATACCCATATAGGGCATTTGCCCTATATGGGTATTTTACATTAGAAGTTTTAGGGAGGGAGTTTGAGGGATGACCCTTTTTCAAAAGGGTCTCCCTCAATAGATTTCCACAATGCTTCATCAAATTATAATTTATCAAAAAAATCCTGCAAAGCACAAGCCTTGCAGGACATTTTTATTATGAAAAAGTTTATCTTGGAATTTTATCTTTTTTCGCAGATGAGTCTTATCGCTGTCTTTGTTTCTCCGTCGATATCAACGTTTGCAAATGCAGGGTAACACACCAAATCCATTCCCACGGGTGCAAGGTATCCCCTTGCGATTGTGATTGATTTAATCGCCTGATTTACTGCACCTGCACCTACTGCCTGAACCTCTACCTCGCCGTTTTCACGCATTACGCTTGCGATTGCTCCTGCCACAGAATTGGGAAATGAACGTGCCGAAACCTTGAGAACTTCCATTATAAAACCCCCGTTTTATGTTGTGGTATTACTTAACAAAGTTACTACTTTAAACTAATAAAATTATACTGCGATTGTTTTCTTTTTGCAATAGTTTTTTCACATTTTCGGTATTTTACCTAATAATCAGCCTTTCAATATTGTTACATTTACCATTTTTGCAGTCAAACTCAATTACAACACCGTTGATGAACGGCGGATTATCCGACTCGACGAATTTCACGGGGGAATGAAAACGCTGTTTTTCGATTGCAATTTCGCTTTTTACGCCGAGGACAGAAAGCTCAGGTCCGCACATTCCTGCGTCGGTGATGTAGGCGGTGTGACCCGAAAGTATGCACTCGTCAGCGGTCTGGACGTGGGTATGCGTACCGAAAACGGCGGTGACTTTTCCTGCAAGGTATTGCCCCATTGCCTTTTTCTCGCTGGTTGCTTCGGCGTGAAAATCCACGATGATGTTGGGGGTGTCAATTTCACCGAGCAGGCGGTCAATTGTGGAAAAGGGGTTGTCGAGGGCTTCCATATAGACCGTGCCCATAAGGTTTACAACTGCGACACGGGTGCTGCCCATATCCAGCACGCAGCAGCCGTGTCCCGCGTTGCCTTCGGGGAAATTTGCGGGACGGATTAAAAACTCCTCGCTGTCGAACATATCGAGGATTTCCTTTCGGCGGTAGCAGTGGTTGCCCGTGGTGATTACGTCTGCACCGATTTGGAACAGGTATTTTGCGGATTGGGGGGTAATTCCGTTGCCGTTGGCACTGTTTTCGCCGTTGATTACGACTATGTCTGCACCGTAGAATTGTTTCAGTGAGCGAAGTTTTGAACCGACGAACTTGCTGCCGATATCTCCGACAACGTCGCCGAGGAATAGTAGTTTCATTTGGGTACTCCTTTTATGGTTTGGTGTGTTGGGTTTGTGTTTTTGGATTTGTTGTGTTGGGTTTGTTGTGTTGGGTTTGTTGTGTCAAAAACAGTCCACTGGACTGTTTTTGAGGGGAATTTTATTTGTAATTACAACAAAGGGGAGGCGGTCTTGTTCGCCTCCCCTCGAAATGCTGTCGCATTTCTCACCCCGCTCTCCGTTTTGGGAGGATGGGGTGTTTCGCCGCTTGCGAGCGGCGACTCAGGGACTCCGTCCCTAAGAACCCTGCCAAAGGGTGCGCACACCCTTTGGAAACCCGTTATTTTTATTCTTCATCAGAATTTTCTGTGTCGGTTGTGTCGTCTGTATCTGTTTCCTCTGGTGCGTTTTCTTCGGAAGGTTCTTCAGCTGTTGTTTCTGCTTCCTCTGTTTCGGGAAGTTCGTCTGTAACCTCAACAGCTTCTTCTGTTGTTTCTTCCTTCTTTTCGATTACGATTTCTTCGTCAGAAGTTTCTTCCTTATCAACAAGCTCGCCCTTCATCAGCTTTTCAAAGTCAATGCCGTTGATTTTTTCGTGCTTGAGGAGGTACTGTGCAACCTCGTGGAGTTTATCGAGGTGCTCCTTGAGGGTTGTAACTGTCAGTTCGTAGCACTCATCGATGATTGCACGGACTTCCGCGTCGATTTCCGCCTGCACCTTTTCGGAGTGGTCCTTGCTCTGACCGTAGCTCATACCAACGAACGGCTCGTCGTTATCGCTGCCGTAAACGACAGGACCAAGCTTTTCGGAGAAGCCGTACTGGGTAATCATAGCCTTTGCAAGCTTTGTTGAACGCTGGAGGTCGCTGATTGCACCTGCTGTATATTCGCCGATAATAAGCTGTTCGGCAACACGTCCGCCCATACAAACGGCGATTTCTTCCTTAAGCTTTCTCATTGTAACGTTAAGGAAGGAAGGCTCGTGCTCAGGGAGGTGAATTGTCATACCGCCTGCTGAACCTCGTGGGATAATTGTAACCTGATGAACCTTATCCTGAGTTTCCATAAAGTAGGTAACAACAGCGTGACCTGCTTCGTGGTACGCAACAATACGCTTCTGCTCGTCTGTAACAACGTGGCTCTTTTTCTCAGGACCTGCGATAACCTTGATTGTGGCTTCCTCGATGTCTTCCTTTGTAATAGCCTTGCGGTTCTTTCTTGCAGCAAGAAGTGCCGCTTCGTTTGCGAGGTTTTCAAGCTCTGCACCTGTAAAGCCTGCTGTGGACTGGGAAATAGTCTTGAGGCTTACGTCAGGAGCAAGCGGCTTGTTCTTTGTGTGTACCTTGAGGATTTCCTCTCTGCCCTTGATGTCAGGGTAGTTAACGGTAATCTGACGGTCGAAACGTCCCGGACGGAGAAGTGCGGGGTCAAGGATATCCTTACGGTTTGTGGCAGCCATAACGATAATACCCTCGTTGCCCTCAAAGCCGTCCATTTCAACAAGCAGCTGGTTGAGAGTCTGTTCACGTTCATCGTGACCGCCGCCGAGACCTGCACCGCGGCGTCTGCCCACGGCGTCGATTTCGTCGATGAAGATGATGGACGGAGAATTTTTCTTTGCTGTTTCGAAAAGGTCACGGACACGGGATGCACCGACACCTACGAACATTTCAACAAAGTCCGAACCTGAGATTGAGAAGAACGGAACACCCGCTTCACCTGCAACAGCCTTTGCAAGCAGGGTTTTACCTGTACCCGGAGGGCCCATCAGCAGAACGCCCTTAGGAATTCTTGCACCCATCAGGGTATATTTCTTAGGATTTTTCAGGAAGTCAACGATTTCTTCAAGCTCTTCCTTTTCTTCATCTGCACCTGCAACATCATCGAAGGTGTGCTTCTTGCCCGAAGCATTCTTTACGTTAGCCTTGCCGAAATTGTTCATCTTTCCGCCGCCGCCTGCCTGCTTCATCATAAAGAAGAACAGGAACAGCATCAGACCGATTATAAGGAGTGACGGCAGAAGGTTGTAAAGCCAGGAGGTATCCTGAATTTTGTAGTATTCCTGTGCAAGAGGTGCATCGGGGTGAAGTGCGTTGTATTCACGGCGGTAATTTTCCGAGCCTGTCTGAATTTCGTTAAGGAACACGCTTACATTCGGTACGGTGTAAACGATAGGCTTTTCCTGCCCCTCGATAACCATTTCCAGCTCACCCGTGCCCAGGTCGAAATTCATTTCGCTTACCTGATAGTTGTCGAAATACTGCATAATGTCGGAGTAGCTGTACTCCGCTTCGGGTTTGGTTGACTGTTTCAGCAGGACAACTGCCAGAGAAACCAGTGCAATAATCACAAGAGCGTAAGCTATTATGCCCTTGCCGCTGCTTTTTTTGTTCATTGTATCAATCCTTTCAATATTTGATGTCAGCTTTGTCAGTATATATTATCTCTATTCTGAGGTAATTTTCCGTATTTTCGTTGGGAGCAGCCCTTTGAGCGACTCCTGCGTGCTCAGCCCAGATAATGCCGTTTTTGTCTTCCAGCACGGCGGAAATTTTTCTTTTTTCGGGGGGAAGCTTCTGCTGTAGAATTTTCCGCAATTCCTTTGTACAAGCGGAATTCACGGTTTTGATGACATCGTTTCTGAGTCTGTTTCTCAAAACAATATCACCTTGTATTGTATCATAATCTGCGTAGTAAATTGTGGAATTTTTATTAACAATATCCGTTTCGGGAAGGATTTCGCCTGATTGTACCGAGATTTTCACAATTCTGTCACCGTTGAACGGATACTCCGTGTCAAAATCGGCTATAACAGCATCGGGGACGTCCTCCTGATGTTCCCTGTAAACACGCATCACACCCTTGTCAAACGCCGCAAAGAAGCCGTTTCCGAGCGATACCCTGCTCTTGTGAAGCAGTAAAGCCGACTCGATTTCCTCGATTTTTTCGGTAGATACTTTAAGGTTATGCGATTTCAGCTGATTTATGATAACTCTTTTTCGGATTGCGGGGTGAAGGGTGAAAAGACTTTCTTTTTCACATTTTCCCGCTTCAGCTGTTAAAAAGTCCTCGTCCTCGGCAAAGCTTTGAACCATTCGTGTCACGCAGGACGGAAAAGCACCGTGCACCGCCTGCATTTCGGGAACAATTCGGTGACGGATTTTATTTCTTGCGTAATCGTCGGAAAGGTTGGTGCTGTCGGTTACAAAGGTCTGATTTTTTTCGGCAAGGTACGCCTCAATCCCGTCACGGGTACACTCAATCAGCGGACGGATAATTTTCCCACGGACGGGAGGAATTCCCGAAAGACCGTGCAGACCCGTGCCCCGTGCAAGGCGGAACAAAAGGGTTTCAGCATTGTCGTTGAGATTGTGTGCAGTAGCGATTTTGTCAGCGTCAAGGCTGTCGAAAATTCTGTAACGGAGTTCTCTCGCACCTGTTTCCACAGACTCGCCTATGGAGTGTGAAAAAGCGGCAGCGTCCTCACGGAAAACCTGTAAGGGCACGTTCAGCCGTGCACATAAATCACAGCAGAAATGCTCATCACGGTCGCTTTCATCACCGCGGAGAAGGTGGTTGACGTGCACCGCCGAAAGGGAGAAATTCAGTTCCGAGGAAAGCTCATAAAGCACAAGAAGCAGGGCAACGCTGTCCGCACCGCCCGAAAGAGCGACGCAAACGCAATCCCCTGCGTGAAGCATATTATGCTTTTGGATAGTGAGCTTTACGGTTGAAATCATTTTAGTTTCCTTTTTGGCAATAATAATTATAGTGCAACATAAACTATCATAGTTAGCGAAGCGGCTTCGGGTTTCCAAAGGGAACTTGTTCCCTTTGGTGGGGTTTTTAGGGGCAACGCCCCTAAATCGCCCGTCGCAACGGGCGAAATACCTGCTTCGCCCGCAGGCGTGCTTCAAGCGCTTCTAAAAGGTGAATTTTGAAGCGACAGCTTCAAAAGAGGAAATTTCTGCAAGAGAGAAATTTCCTAACAGCAACGAAGTTGCTGCTTTCGTATAGTGGTTAAAGTAAAGTTGCGTCCAAAACGTGCCACTGGCAGGTTTTGGAGGAAAAATTCTCTTGTAACTTCAACAAGGAGGGGCGGTCATTGTTCAAGAAAATGCAAAGCATTGTCTGAAAGTTCCGCTTTGCGGAACTTTTCCCCTCACTCGGAATGCTGTCGCATTCCTCACCTCCTGCTCCGTTTTTGAAGGCAAGGGGTATTTCGCCCTCTGCGGAGGGCGAGCAAAGGGCTCTGCCCTTTGGAAACCTGCCACCTTTGAAAAGGTGGACGAAACTTTTATAGCCGAACGCAAGCGTTCGGTTTTACTTTGCTAACATTGCAGCAATCTGTGCACTAAACTATAATTTAAATTTACTTCGCCGGTGCGTTCTGATTGTTAAACCTTTCCGCACCCATAAACAACGTATACTGTCCGTTCCAGCGGAGGTTTACTGTGCCCGTTTCGCCGTGTCGGTTCTTTGCCACGATACACTCCGCCAGTGTCTGGTCGGGGTTCTCTTTATTATAGTACCCGTCACGGTACAGAAACATTACGATATCTGCGTCCTGCTCGATAGAACCCGACTCACGCAGGTCGGAAAGTATCGGACGCTTGTCCGTTCTTGACTCAACGCTACGGGAAAGCTGTGAAAGGGTTATAACAGGCACGTTCAGTTCCTTTGCCATCAGCTTAAGCTGACGTGTGATTTCGGAAATTTCGTTTACACGGTTGTCGATACGTCGGCTGGAATTCATCAGCTGCAAATAGTCGATGATTACCAGTCCCGGATTTTTCAGTCTGCGGAGCTTTGCCTTCATCTGCGGCACGGTTATGCCTGCGGTGTCGTCAAGGTACATATTCATTCCCGAAAGCCTTTCAGCACCCTCTGCAAGCTTTTCCCACTGGTCGCCCGAGATGTTGCCCTTCATAAGATACTCGCTTTCGACAAAGCTTTCCGAAGAAAGCATTCGGGTAACAAGCTGCTCCTTTGACATTTCCAGAGAGAAAATTACGATTTCGATGTCCTTGTTGAAGCGTGCAACATTTGAAGCAATGTTAAGCACGAAAGAGGTTTTACCCATTGCAGGACGTGCCGCAACGATAAGCAGGTCGGACTTGTTCAGACCTGTGATAACGTTGTCCAAATCGTTGAAGCCTGACTTTGCACCGAGATATTTTTCACGGTCGGGACCCGATTTTCGTCCCAGCTCATCATAAGCGTCCAGCACGACCTGGTCGATTTTAACCAGACCATCGGAGCTTTTTCCCTGACGGATATCGTAAATTTTCTGCTCGGCATAGTCAAGCAGGTGCATAGCGTCCTCCTGACCTGTGGTGGACGCCTCAATGATGTCCTTTGCGGCGGTAATAAGGCTGCGGACGTAGTATTTTTCCTCAACGATTTTGCAGTAGCTTTCGATATTTTTCGTGGTCGGCACGCTTTCCATAATGGAAGCGAGGTACTCCTTGCCTGCGCCCGTGGTTTCGAAAATTCCGTCACGGACAGCCTCGTTGATAACGGTGATGATATCCGCATTTACGCCCAAAGAGAAAAGTCTGACGATAATTGCGAAAAGGTCACGGTGCTTTGAAACATAGAAGCTTTCGGGCTTTATGTAATTCATAGCAATCGACAGCGACTCAGGGTCGATAAGCAGTGCACCCAGCACGGTCTGCTCCGCCTCAAGGTTGTACGGCAGCTCCATACTTTCAAGATTGAAGTCCATCGGTTTTCGCTCCTTTCTTATAGAGTGTGAAGTGTGGAGTGTGGAGTTAAGAGAAACTATGATTTACACATAAACTTCACTATCCAAACTCCACACTCCAAACTTTCATTTATCCCTCGATAACTTCGACGGTAATCTTTTCGGAAACGCCTGCGAGGAATTTTACCTCAGCGGTGTATGTACCGAAGGACTTGATTTCGGAGGAGAGGGAAACCTTTTTCTTGTCAACCTTTACGCCCAGCTGTTCGGAGATAAGGTCTGCAATGTTTGCAGCAGTAACAGCACCGAAAAGCTTGCCGCCCTGACCTGCCTTGGACTTGCAGATAACCTTCTTGTCCTTGATTTTAGCAGCGTTTTCGAGAGCTTCCTGCTTTGCAACGTCAGCCTTGTGCTGTTCGGAGGATTTTTTTCCTGCAAGGTCGGAGAGGTTCTTTGCTGTTGCTTCGACTGCGAGACCCTTACCGAGGAGGAAGTTTCTTGCGTAGCCGTCGGATACTTCCTTTACCTCGCCCTGCTTTGCTGTACCTTTTACGTCTTTTAAGAAAATTACTTTCATTTTTATTACTCCTTTATATTTTAGTGTTTAGTGTGGAGAGTGGAGTTAGGAGTTATTATGAATTGAAGTTTATACAACAACTCCACACTCCACTCTCCAAACTCCTAACTAAGCTGAACGTTTACGTTCAGCTTATACTTGCAATGTGTTCGTCAATCGCTCCGATAAGCTTTGCTCTTGCTTCGGAAACGGTTATGCCTGTGAACTGTGCCGCCGCCATCGTCTGATGTCCGCCGCCGCCCAGCTTTTCCATTATAATCTGCACGTTCATAAGTCCCAGTGAGCGTGCGGAAATACTTACGCCGCCGTCGGGAGTGCTGAAAATTACAAAGCTTGCGTCAACATTTTCAATGCCGAGCATTTCGTCCGCCGCCTGTGCGGAGCTTATTCTTGCGTTAGGCACGCTTGTATCGTCGGATGCGATTGCACAGCGGTTGTAGATTTCCGTGGATGCGATAAGCTCGCTTCTGTGTTTGATGCACTCAAAGTCGTTGTCGAAAAGTCCCTTTACCGCAACCATATCTGCACCCAGCTTTCTCAGGAATGCCGCCGCTTCGAAGGTTCTCACGCCCGTACGCATAACGAAATTCTTCGTGTCGAGGGTGATACCTGCAAGCATTGCGTCTGCGTAGTAGCTTGGCAGCTTGTCAATGCCCGTGAAATACTGGATAAGCTCTGCGGTCATTTCACTTGCTGAGGATGAGTAAGGCTCGTGGTGGAAAATAACTGCGTTGTCGATGTAATTTACGGTCTGACGGTGGTGGTCGATAACCGCAATCTGTTTTGCACGCTCGTAAAGCTCGGTGCTTTCGATGATTTCCTTGTTGTGGGTGTCAACGATAACAAGAAGCGTGCCGTCATTCATTCTTTCCAATGCGTCCTCAACCGAAAAGAAAATCGGCGGCTCATCGGTAAGGTTGTCGTTAAGGCGGTGGATAATCGGCTTTGCAAGGTTCTTTTCAAGGTCAACCGCCATAAATACTTCAAGCTCGGGGTTCATACGGCGGATTGCTCCTACCATACCCGCACCCGCACCTATGGAGTCCATATCGCCGTAGCGGTGACCCATAAGGATTACATTTGAGGAAGAATTGATAAGCTCGGCAAGAGCGGTGGCAACGTAACGGGTCTTGACCTTGGTGGTTTTTTCGATACCCTTTGTAACGCCGCCGAAGAATTCGTAGCCGTTTTCGGTTTTCAGAGCGGTCTGGTCGCCGCCTCGTCCCTGAGCCATTTCGAGAGCTTGCTTTGCTTCAAACTCGGTTTCGGTGATACTTGCGTACCCCATACCGATACCGATTGAGAGGGTTACCTGCGACTTTTCGGAAATGTTGATGTTACGCACGTTATCGAGGATTTTGAACTTGTCGGCAACCATATCCTTAACGTCACGCTCCTCGGCAACAACGATGAACTTGTCGTTGCCCAGCTTACGGAGTACGCCGCTGTGCTCGTCGAAATATTCTTCAAGAAGCTTGTCAATCTGAATCATAATGTGAGCCTTTTCGCTGTCCTTTTCGCCCGAGAGGATATCCTCGTAGTTGTCGATGGAAATAAGGATTACAGAAGGACGGATATCATTGAAGCGGCTTTCGAGGGTGATATAGTCGCTGATATCGTCGAAGTACAGCAGAGTAAGGTCGGAGATAAGCTCCGAGTCGGAGTCACGCTTTTCGGTTGTCACGGCTGAAATGCGGAAGTGCCCCGTTTCGTAGCTTACGGTTGTGTTCTTGTTTTCAAAGGTTTTCTGCAAATCAATGTCGATGATGGTATTTATGTGCACGCCGAAAGCGTCATTGCCGTAGACCTGTTCGGTAAAGGCAAGGTTATACCATATAATAATTCCCTCGCTGTCGATGATTATAGCAGGTGCAGGGAATTTATAAAGCGAATCCCTTTCGGTAAGGTTCAGCTGTGATTCCATTTCGGTAACAAAGCGGTGCAGGTTTTTCTGTGCGGCAGCAAAAAGCGTAAGGTACGCAATTGCCGCAAGGCATGTAATGCACAGCAGAGTCCAGAAGCGGAACTCGTTCACCTCGTAAACCGAGAACGCACACGCAAGGGAAATCACTACTAAAAGGAGTGATACCATTTTAAAGGCTGTCCAGCGTTTTCCTGTCATAAAAATATCCTTTCGTTAAGTTTGGAGTGTGGAGTGAGGAGTGTGGAGTGTGGAGTTAAGGTGTCCGACTTCGTCGGACGAATTTTAAAATTAACACTTTACTGGTATGATAGCTTTGGTTTGGTTAAAAACAGTAAACTATTGACTGACATATAACCGAACGCTTGCGTTCGGTCACTCCACTCTCCTCACTCCTCACTCCTAACTCTTAAATTTCCATAATGATTGGCAGAATCATCGGTCTGCGTTTTGTTTTCATATAAATGTAGTCGCCCAGTGCGTCCTTCATCTTGCCCTTGATAGAGTTCCAGTCACGCATATTGCTGTCGAGACAGCCCTGCAATGTTTTCATAAGCAGAGCCTTTGAAGACTCGATAAGCTCCTCGGACTCCCTTACATACACGAAGCCACGGGATACAATGTCGGGACCTGCGAGAATTGCTCCGCTTTCCGACTCGATTGTTGCAACAGCGATGATAAGACCGTCCTCGGAAAGGTGCTTTCTGTCACGGAGCACGATTGAGCCGACGTCACCCACGCCGAGTCCGTCAACGAATACACGTCCTGCGGGAACCTGACCTGTGATAGCCATTTTTGTGCCGTCCGTTTCGATAACGTTGCCGATGTTGCCGATGATGACGCTGTCCTGCTCGAAGCCGAGGCTGTACGCAAGACCTGCGTGCTTTTTGAGATGCTTGTATTCGCCGTGCACAGGAATAAAGAAGCGTGGCTTTGTGAGGGAGAGCATAAGCTTGAGTTCCTCCTGACAAGCGTGACCCGAAACGTGCACGTCGTACATCGACTCGTAGATAACCTCAGCACCCGACTTCATAAGCTCGTTGACAACCTTTGTAACAAGCTTTTCGTTGCCGGGGATTGGTGTTGCACTGATGATGATGAAATCCATCGGGGTTATTGTAACGCTTCTGTGCTCGTTCATTGCCATTCTTGACAGTGCCGACATAGGCTCTCCCTGACTTCCTGTTGTAATGAGCACGATTTTCTCCGCAGGGAAGCGGTTAATCTCGTTCATATCGATGAAAAGTCCCTCAGGCACTTTCAGGTAGCCAAGCTCCATAGCGGTGCTGATTACGTTCAGCATACTTCTGCCGAAAACGGCGATTTTACGTCCGCAGCGTACAGCGTTGTTGACAATCTGCTGAACACGGTGAATATTTGACGAGAATGTAGCAATGATGATACGCTTGCCCTCGGCGGTGTCGAAAAGACGCTCAAAGCTTTGTCCCACGGTTCGTTCGCTGGCGGTGTGACCACGTCTTTCAGCGTTTGTGGAGTCAGCCATAAGTGCAAGTACGCCGCGGTTGCCAAGCTCGCCGAAGCGTGCCAAATCAATGATTTCGCTTTCGATTGGAGTATAGTCAACCTTGAAGTCGCCCGTGTGCACGACAATACCCGCAGGCGTGTGGATAGCAAGTGCCACAGCGTCGGGGATAGAGTGGTTTACACGGATAAATTCAACCGCCATACAGCCCATTTTCACGGTCTGACGTGGAGTAACAACGTTAAGCTTTGCGGAGTTCAGTATGCCGTGCTCCTTTAATTTGCCCTCGATAAGACCGATGGTAAGACGTGTTGCGTAAACGGGCACGTTCACCTTTTTCAGCAGGTACGCAAGACCGCCGATGTGGTCCTCGTGACCGTGAGTGATAACAATGCCGCGGATTTTGTCGGCATTCTGCTCAACGTAAGTAAAATCAGGGAGCACGATGTCAACGCCGGGCATATCGCTGTCAGGGAAAGCAAGACCGCAGTCCACGATGAACATATCGTTAGCACACTCGAAAAGGGTCATATTCTTGCCGATTTCGTTAAGACCGCCGAGAGGGATAATACGAAGCGGAGTTTTCTTCACGGATTTGTGGTTTGTAGCGTGAAGGGGCAGCCCTGTTTCGGGGTGAATTTCGGGAGCGTTGTTCTTGTTCTGTTTAGCCTTGTTCTGCTTAGGCTGAATTTTTTTCTGAGCAGGCTTTTTGAAGAAGCTTTTCACATCGGATTTCTGCTCGGGTTTTTTCTGTTCATTTTTTTTCGGAGCAGTTTTTTTGGCAGCCTGCTTGTTATTTTTCTTAGGGGCAATTTTCTCACCGTAAGCGTTAGCTTCCACGGTGTTCTTTTCATTTTTAGCCAATTTGATACCAACCTTTCGATAGTAAATATGTAACGATTTTACGATTTCGGGCAGAGCACAGCAAAGAAAAAATGATGGGATACTCTGTCTTTTGAATTACAGGATAAAATATCCAATTCCGAACATAATAAATCACATTATATTATACAGCATTTTTAAGCAGATGTCAATTGTTTAGGAAAATAAATTTCTAATTTATGGAAAATAGTAAAATATAATTTAGTGCACGGTTTGTTGCAGTGTTAGCGAAGCGAAACTGAACGCAAAGCGTTCACGTTCAGATATGGGTTTGCAAAGGGAGCTTGCTCCCTTTGGTGGGGGTCTTGGGGGCAACGCCCCTGAGTCGCTCGTCGCAACGAGCGAAATTCCTGCTTCGCCCGCAGGCGTGCTTCAAGCGCTTCTAAAAGGTGAATTTTGAAGCGATAGCTTCAAAAGAGGAAATTTCTGCAAGAGAGAAATTTCCTAACAGTAGCGAAGCTACTGCCATTCTTTAGTGTTCAAAGTAAAGTTACGTCTAAAACGTGCCACTGGCACGTTTTAGAGATTAATTTACTGTGTGACTGCAACAAGGAGGGGCGGTCTTGTTCGCCCCTCCTCGGAAACCTGTCGGTTTCCTCACCTCCTGCTCCGTTTTTGAAGGCAAGGGGTATTTCGCCCTCTGCGGAGGGCGACCAAAGGGCTTTGCCCTTTGGAAACCCACCACCTTTGAAAAGGTGGACGAAACTTTTAATGCTGGGTTGCTATTACTACAACAAACCGTGCGATAAATTACAATTTCCCAACCATTACGCATTGCGAATTACGAATTACGCATTATAATGTCCTGATAAAAGTCGCACAGCTCCGATGCCGCTTCAATGGAAAAACTCTCCGCCTGCATCAGTATCCCCTTCTCCGTTTTCACAGGTCGGATATGCACCTGTCCCTTTTCGCTTTCAAGGGTTATTCCGTCCCCCGAAGCACGCTTGTTTTCGCTGCTTCCGAACAGCTTTATCGGGTGCTTGCTGACAGGCACAAACCTTGTGCACACCGCACTTTCGGGAATTTCCTTCACCGCTTCCGCAAGGCTTATTCCCCTGCCTTCAAGCACCGCCAGAACCGTGAGCATCAGCATTGCCCCGTCACGGACAAAGGGTGCTTCAAGGGCAAGGCGGCGTGCCGTAAAATCGCTTTTGTCAGAGGGACAAAGGCTGTAGCGGTGCACCTTTCTGCCGCAGCTTTCGGCAAGCCTTTCCGCCGCTGAGGGGAAATCCTGCGGCAGGGCGATATCCATACCCTGCTCAAAAAGCTTTTTACAGCAGATAAGCACCAGCTTATCCTCAAAAACATACCCCGTTTCTTCGGTGTAGGCGGAAACTCCCCTGCCGTTTGAATTGATGTGGAAAACTATCGGTGCACCGTCCCTGTTGTTGATTTCAGTGAGAATTTTTTCACACACCTCCGACACGGCTTTTCCCGATGTGCTCAGCACGGCACGGTTTTCCGCCAGCCTTTTCGGGGCAGCCTTTTCCAGTGCGTTTGCATACATTTCCTTCATTGAGGAAACGTCCCTGACCCTGCCGAAGCGGTTAAAGGCGGCGGCACGGAAGCTGCCCTGCAAGCCCTGCTCCGCAAGCTTTTCCTCACGGCGGGAAAGGGGCAGACCGTCCCCCGAAAAAAGACGGATTTTCGTTGTTACCCCGCTGTCGACAAAGCAGCAGGCGGAAAGCCCCGATTTTTCCGTGCAGAAGCAAAGGGCAGGCTCGCTTGAAGCACCGAAAAACCACGCTTCTCCCCCTGCGGCGGAAATTCCCGTGCAAAGGGCAAGGGCAAGGCACTCGGATGCGGCATTTTCGGAAAAGGCAACTCCGATTTTTTCTCCGAGTGAAGCAAGGGCACTTCCCACAAGTGCGGCGGTCTGAGGGGTAATGACGCTTCCCGTTTCGCCGCAGATGCCGTCATCGCTGATTTTCAGCGGCAGGACGCTTCCGCCCGTGTCTGATTTTGCATCGGAATACGCTTCAAGCCGTGCTCCGCTTCGGATTTTCACACCGCTGTGAACAACCGTCTGCTCGCCTATTACCGCACCCTCACCGACAGCTGCACCGCTTTGGATTTCCGCACCCGACAGAAGTCTTGCACCTCGTCCCACAAAGCCGCTTACCCTTGCACGCTCGCCGATGTATGCACCGTCCGAAATGATTGCACCGTCAATTTCCGCACCTCGACAGACGGTTACATTTTCGCCGATTACCGTCCCCGAAGTGATTTTCACGCCGCCTGCAAGCTGTGCGGAGTTTGCGATGATAGTCGATAAGGAAAGCCTGTCAAGAACGTGCTTGGTTGCGGAAAAAAGGTCGTCGGGGGTGTTCAAATCATAAAAAGTGCCGTCTGCTGTAAAGTTCATAACCTTGTCAGTGTGGGCAATTTCGGGAAGGAAATCCGACAGCAGGCTGTTGTAATTTTCAGCTTTTTCGGCAACGGACTTTTCAAAGATGAAAATACCCGTCAGTGCCAAATCGGACTGACAGCTTTCACGGGCGGGGTCAGCGATAACGGCGGTAATGCGGTTATTTTCATCGGCAGCGGCAACAGCGTGCTGAGAGGGACAGTCAACGACGTGTGTCACGACCGTCACATCCGCACCTGTTGCGGCGTGGAATTTTTCGGCGGCGGACAGGTCAAAATCGAAAAGGACGTCCCCGAAAATCACGGTCAGGAAGCCGTCGCAGTTTTTTGCTGCACGGGCAAGAGGCAGACAGCTTCCGCAGGGAAGGGAGCTGAAAATCAGGTCTGTATCGGGCATATCGGCAAGGTGCTCGGCAACAAGGTCGGAGCGGCGGTCAGCGGCAACGGAAATTGTTTTGTAGTCTTGTTTTCGGAGGGTATCGAGGGTGTAGTCGATGAGGGGCTTGCCGCAGATTTTCAGCAATGCCTTCGGAGTGCTGTCGGCAGCGGGACGCATACGTTTTCCCTCGCCGCCTGTAAGTATCAACGCAGATTTTTCCATAAAATCAACCTTTCTGTTTTTTCACAGTATTGACGGGTTTTTGAACGATAATTCAAGGATAAATGATAATTTATCGTTGAGTTAGGAGTTAGGAGAGTGGAGTGTGGAGTTAAAGAGAACCATAGTTTACACAACAATTCCACACTCCAAACTCCACACTTCACTCTCCACACTCCTCACTCAAATTATTACAATCCGTTTACATTTTGCGGAAATTACGGTTACAAAAAACCGCAAATATCGCAGATAAACCAAAAATCAGCGGTTGACAATTGCTTTTTTCATAATAATTGGTGTGTCGCTTTTCCTTGACTTTTTTGTGAATATGTTGTATAATTTTTAATATGTCAGCTTATGTGTTTTTTAGCCGGCATATATACATCGACATTACTATTTTTCGGAAGGAAGTTGATTATGGACTCTGACGGGCTTACCGGAATTATTCTTATTCTGGTGCTTATTCTTTACAAGGCTTTCTGCACGGTCTGCGAAACGGCGGTTACCGAAATCGATGACAGAAAGGTGAAAAATTCCACCGACAAAATCAGGGGAAAGGCTACACTGCTTAAGCTGCTGGAAAAGCCTTCACGGCTTGTTACTGCGTTTGCGGTAAACAGGGTCACGACGGCGATTGCTATTTCGTGGCTTGCTCTGATTTGCTTCGATGACGCTCTTACAACGGCAATATATGACCTTGGCGGTGGTCGGATAAGTTCGGCGGATTATATCATAGCCGTGTATCTGATTATACTGCTGGCAAGCGTTATCGTGATTACGGTTTTCTGCGAGGGCATACCGAAGAAAATTGCGGTAAAGGGCGGCGACAGGCTTGCTTATTTATGCAGCGGCTTTGTAAAATATCTGGTTATTGTTCTTACGCCGATGACTGCACTTTCATCGCTGCTTATCAGGATTGTATCCCCGATTTTCGGCGTGGGCGGAATTCCTGAGCGTGAGGTCGTTACCGAGGAGGAAATTCTCCTTATGGTTGACGCAGGCAACGAGACGGGCGTTATCGAGGAAGCACAGCGTGAGATGATTAACAACGTATTCGAGTTTGATGACCTTATTCTTTCGGACGTTATGACCCACCGCACGGATGTGGTTGCGGTTGAGGATACGGCATCGGTTTCCGAGGTTGTCAACGCTTCAATCGGCAGCGGCTTTTCACGAATTCCCGTGTATGAGGACACCATTGACCATATCGTGGGAATTATCTGCGTGAAGGACCTGCTTTGTCTGGTCGGGTCGGAGGCTGCTGAGGGTGCTGACATAAAGAGCTTTGTCAGGGATATAATCTACCTTCCCGGGTCTGTCCCCTGCGGTGAGGCTTTCAAGAGACTTACTGCCGAAAAAATGCAGATGGCTGTTGTAATCGATGAGTACGGCGGCACTGCGGGACTTGTGACGATGGAGGATATTGTCGAAACAATTGTGGGCAATATTCAGGACGAATACGATGACGAGGCGGAGGAAATCATTCAGATTTCCGATGACACATATACCATTGACGGCACGGCTGACCCGGGGGAAATTATGGGTAAGCTTGGTGCTGAGCTTCCTGAGGAGGATAAGTTCGACACAATGAGCGGCTTTATTGTAGAGCTGCTGGGACGTATCCCCGAGGAGGACGAAAACCCTGTCGTTGAATACGGCGGTATCAGATTTACGGCACTTCTGACAGAGGAAAAATGTATTACGAAAATCAAGGCACAAATCCTTAACGATAAGGAGCAGCTGCCTGAAAACAAAAACAGCAATAATGAAAAATCAAAAAAGGAGAGCTTGAAAAATGAAGAAGAAAATTAGTCTTATTCTTGCTTTTCTTATGGTTGCAACAATGCTTGCAGGCTGTAAGAAAACAGATGAGGGAACAGAGGGACTCCCTGAGGTTGAAACAACAACTGCTATGTCTGAGCTTACTCAGATGACTGTTGCCGAAACCGAGGAGCCAACCGTTCCCGAGGTTACAACAGCAGAAGAAACAACAGCTTCCGAAAGCGAAACAGAGGCTGAAACCACAACTGTTTCCGAAAGTGAAACAGAAGCTGAAACAACAACCGTTTCCGAAACAACAAAGGCAGAGGAAACAACTGCTACCACAAAGGCTGCTGCCGAATGGAATGAAACGGAAATCAGCGAAACACTCTATGTTGTTTCAAACTGCTATTCAAGAAAGAAGGCTATCGTTGGTTCGGAGTCCGTTAAGCAGTACAAGGCAGGAACCGAAATCAACATCGTTGCCGCTACAGACACAGGCTACTACAAGCTTGCTGACGGCACCTTCATTCACTCCGACTATGTAAGCGACCAGAAGCCTGCTGCAACAACAGCTGCGGCAACAAAGAAGCCGACTACCGAAGAAAAGCCTGCTGTTACAGAGGAAAAGCCTTCCAAGCCTTCCAAGCCAATCAGCTCCTCCTATAAGGTAAATTATGAGGACAGATATCCTTATCAGCAGCTTTCCTCCAGCGAGCAGAAGCTTTATGCGGCTATCGTTGAGGCGGCTGAAAACTTCGAAACAGAAGTAGTTGTTCCTGACGGTCTTAAGAGAGATGATGTTGACAAGGTTTATACAATCCTTTTCAACAACGAGCCTCAGCTTTTCTGGCTCAATACTTCAATTCCTATTCCTCTGGGCGGAACACTTCATATGAATTACGCTATTGACCGTGATACTGCCGAAGCTGTTCAGAAGGAAATCGACGCAACCGTTTCCGATGTTATGTCTGTAGTTGCAGGCTACTCAAGCACAATCAGCAGATACAAGGCTATCTATGACTGGGTAATTATAAACAACACCTTCTCCCTCCAGGGCGACTATCAGACCTGCGGTGTTTACGACAGCCTTACAGGCGGCGGTCAGCTCCAGTGTCAGGGCTACGCTAAGACCTTCCAGTATCTCTGTGACGTTGCGGGACTTGAATCTATGGTTGTATGCGGCAACAACACCGAGGGCAGCACACACGCATGGAACGTTGTTTACTGCGATAACGGCTACTACATAATCGATACAACATGGGGTGACCCATACAGCGAGGACTACGAAAGGGACTATGTACGTTACCTGTTCTTCCTTGCAAACGATGAGATGATTGAAAATACTCACCTCAACCCCGGTAATCCTATGAGAAAGAGCGGTGAAAAGATTTACCTTTACGACGCTCCTGCTTGTACAAAGTCCGCTTGCTACTACTTCAACGCTTATGACAAGGTTTATGACAACGAGGATGACGCTTTCGAGGCTATGAAGGCTGAAATCAAGACTGCTGTAAAGGCACACAAGAACGTTGCTCACATCAAGGTTACAAGCTATGACCTGTGGGAAACAATGAGAAGCAAGGACTACTGGAAGAAGTATCAGGATTACGCAAGGTCTCTTGACGATGATGTTGATTCCGTTTCAAAGGTTACACAGTATACAGAAGACGTCCTTGTAGTTCAGTTCAACATTATTTATAAGTAAAAACAAATCGGGGGCGGGGAAAAAACTTACTCTGCCCCTATACCTATTTGACTACCTGAAAGGAAAATTATTATGAAGAATACTCGTAAAAAATACGCTGTTCTTGCAGTTCTTCTTGCGGCTTCAATGCTTGCTTCGGGCTGCAGCAGCGAGGACAGCACTTCTGCTGAGGAAACATCACTTTCCATAAATGTTATCGGCAACGATAATTCGGCTGATAATGCCGAAGCAACAGAAAACAGCGGTGCTGCCGAAACAGAAGCACCTGTTGTTGTAACGGATGAAGCAGGCGAAACGGTTACAGGCGTAAACGGTGACGTGCTTACCGAGCCTGCGGAAACAACCGCTCCCCCATCCTACGAAACTCTCAGCGATGAGGAAATTCTTGCTCAGCTGACAGGTACAACCGCACCACTTGAAAAGCCGTCCGTAAGCCAGAGGGGCAGCGTGCGTTACGCATATAACACCCTCAGCGACAGAGAAAAGGAGCTTTACGACAAAATCGTTGACGGCATCGAAAACCTCAGCTTCATTATCTGCGAGGAGGACGAATACACTGTTGAGGAATGGATTAAGATTTACAGCCTTGTTTACAATCAGGAGGCACGTCTTTTCTATATGGGTCCTAAGATTAAGGTGGGCAAGCTTTTCTATCTGACAAAGGATACAGAGGCTATCAACCAGATGCAGAAGGATATCGACGCTGTTGCGGATAAGCTTGTTGCTGAGGCAAACGGCAAGTCCACTACCTTCGAAAAGCTCAAGGTTTTCCACGATTACCTCGTGCTCAACTCCAGCTTCGAGCTCAAGGAGGACAAGACAACCGCAAACTACAACGCTTCTATCTATAACGCTCTCGGCAGCGGCGAGGCTCAGGGCAACATCCAGTGCGTAGGCTACGCAAAGGCTGTTCAGTACCTCTGCGACAAGGCTGATATCGCTTGTATGGTCGTAACAGGTGAAACCGAGTCGGGTCAGACTCACGCTTGGAACATCGTTGACGTTGACGGCGAATGGTATAACTTCGACGTTACCTGGGACGACCCGCTTCTCAACACTCCGAACTACAAGAATATCCGCTACAATTACTTCCTTGTTCCCGACAGCTATATGGAGGATATCACACACTTCCACAGAAGCGAAAAGAAAACCTCAGGCGGCGATTATATCAAGCTTTTCGACCCGCCTGCATGCACTTCAACCGCTCAGAACTATTTCGTGAAGAACAACCTCGTTTACAGCGACTTTGCTTCCGCTGACGCTGCTCTCAGGGCTGAAATCGAAAGAGCTGCAAAGGACGGCTCCAGAACAGCTCAGATTACCGTTGCTTCCAAGGAGCTTTACAATCAGATTTATGACGTAAGAATGGATTACAACACCTTTGCAAAGGGCTTTGACGGCATAAAGGGCGTAAGCGACGAATGTAACGAAGCTATGCTTCTGATTGAATTTGACGTTATCAATAAGTAAGGCTATGAAAAAAATATCGGGCAGACCGTTTGCCGTTTTTGCTCTTGCGGCAGCGGTGCTGCTTTCGGGCTGTGCAAGGGTCGATGAGGGGCTTCCTGCGGCGGAAACCGAGATTGCCCCTGCCGTTTCGGGTGAAGGTGTGTTCGTTTCACCTGTTTATGAGGCGCTTCCCGAGGAGGAAAGGGCGCTTTACGAGCAGGTCAGGGACGCCGTGCTGGGCTTTGAGGAATTCGTTAAGTTCGACCCGCCCGTTACCCGTGAAACAGCAAGAAAAATATACAGCCTTGTGTATTCTCAGGAAAGAAAATATTTCTGGCTGAGTAATATTTTCTACGCACCCGACAGCGAGGTTTCTATGCTCAGGATAAATTATCTCTATGAGCGTGAGGACGCTGAAATCAAGCGTGCCGAGTTGGATTTTGCCGCTTCAACCGTACTCGGAGAAATTTCCGAGGGGGCAAGCGATTTCGAAAAGGTCGTCTATTTCCACGACAAAATCGTAAAAAAATGTAGCTTTTCCACCGATAAGCTGCACGTCAATTCCGCCTATGGCGTACTTGTGACGGGCTACGGTCAGTGCGAGGGCTATGCGGCAGCAATGTCGCTGCTTTGCGATAAGGCAGGAATACCGAACTATATCGTCTGCGGAAAAAATACCGAGGGCAGCACCCACGCCTGGAACAAAATCCGTCTTGACGGCGAGTGGTACAATGTGGACTGCACCTGGGACGACCCCATTATAAAACGTAACGACCCCGATTTCGTCCGTCACGATTACCTGCTGGTTAAGGACAGCGAAATCGAGGGAATAACCCACTTTACCGATGAGCTTTACAAGGGGCACACAAGCTGCGTGGCTGACAGGCTCAACTACTTCAACGGCAGGGGTCTTACCTTTTCCGCCGTGGAGGATGGAGTCGGCGAGCTTGAACGTCAGCTGAGGGAAAAGGGCTTCGAGGGCGAGCGTGAGGTGGAAATAAGATTTTCCGATAAAGACACCTTCTATGCGGCAATGGCAAGGCTTTTTGACAGCGGCGAGATGAAGGATATTATTGAGGATACAAACGAGCGGTACGGCACAAAAATCCGTTCCGCCTACAAGCATAACAACGAGGAGCTTTGCATAATTCATATTTCGCTGATTTATGAGGGCGATGAAGAATAAAACGGGTTAACCGTATCATTTTGCGGAGAGGAACTGTCCAATGAAAAAAAATAAAAGGTCTGTATTAATATTTGCGGCAATTCTTTCCGCTGTTATTATGTGCGGCTGCCGTGACGAAAACGTGCCCGACTGGGAGGATACTCTCCCCTCTACAGCCTCGGAAACGACCGTCCCGACAGTTGTATGCGAAACAGAGGAAACAACTACCACTACACCCGAGCCGACAATTATAACTACCGAAAAAACAAAGCGTACGGCAGCTACGGAGTCTACTCCCGAGCTTGCCACAACAACAGCTCCGACCCTGACCGAAGCGGAGGAAACGGCTCAGCCGACAACTCAGACTCCGCAGACTTCACTGTCAACCGCACCGACTGTCCCGACAGATATTCCCAACGTGCCGCTTATGGAGTATACAAGCTCAACGGCTGCCGACCCGACAACACAGCCTCAACCCTCTGAGGAAACCGCTCCGTCGTCTGAAAGCAGCTCTGCAAACGCAAGCTCCGCAAAATCAAACGAGAGCACGGGCGTTGTTGAAGCAGGCAGCGGCACGGAAACTGCCGTTACCGAAATCGACACCATAGGCAGCAGCTATTCCAAGGACGAAATTCAGCGTCCCTACAGCTATAATCAGCTTAACGAAAAGCAGATGTATATCTACGACGCAGTTATCACGGCGGCGGAAAGGCTTAAAACCGACGTGCCCCTGTCAACGATAATGGGCATTACCGCTGAGGAATACTGTGAGGTTTATCAGCAGATTTACAACGATGAGCACGCATTGTTCTATATCGACACGAAAATGCAGTACGCTATGAACAACAGCACAAAGAAGCTTGCGTCGGCGGTTATTTACTATAAGTACAGCGATGAAAGAATTCTCGAAATGCAGAAGGCTATCGAGACAGAAGCAAAGCGTGTGCTTGACGGCGTTACCCCTCAGATGACGGAGTACGACATTGTAAAGTATTTCCACGATTACCTTGCTTCAAATGTTGTGTACGACGAAACTGCGGAAAACTGCCGTGATATCTATGGTGTTTTCGTTGACAAAAAGGCTATCTGCGGCGGCTACTCAAAGGCATTTTCCTACCTTTGCGACAAGGTGGGAATTGAAACAATCACGGTTACGGGCGACGCTGACGGCGAGGCACATATGTGGAATATGGTTAAAATCGACGGTCAGTGGTATAATATCGATATCACCTATGCGGTAACCGACTCCGAGCTTGGCAGGTATGTGAGATACGACTATTTCTGCGTAACCGATGAAATGCTTGCCGATACAAGAAGCATTTACAAGCAGATTTACACCTACCCTAAGGCAACCGTTGAGGACTGCAACTATTTCGTGAAAAACGGTCTTGTTGCGGACAGCTGGGAGGATGTAAGGGCAATGCTTCTCAATCAGATTGCCGAGGTTACAAAGACGGACGATTTTGTAATTCAGGTGAAGTGTTCATCTAAGGAGCTTTACGATGAGGCAGTAAACAAGCTGTTTTCCGTAACGGAAAAGCAGGCTATCAAAATTTTTGAGGAGGGGCTTTCCTCTGCGGCAAAGAAGTATGACTGCACAGCTGTAAATTACAGTCAGGATAAGACCTCTATGGTTGTGAAGCTGTTCCTTGACTACATTGAATAAGCTATGATAAGGGGCAGCTGCCCCTTATTGCAGTTTGTCGAAAAATTCTTTTCGACAATGAATAGTGAATATTGAATAATGAATAATTAGGGAATTGCCTTCGGCAATGACTTTTTACCTGTTAACTATTCATTTTGCATTAACCTGTCCGAAAGGAGTGATGGAAATTTGCAGAAACGCTTATACGCTGCGGCTGCGGCATTGTGCCTGCTGCTGACGGGCTGCTCAGATGAGCATAAGGACGACAGCTATAAGGTCTTTTCGGACGGAACCTACGTTGAGCACAATGAAACTCCCGAAATCGACAGCGAAAAATATGATTTTGCGGATTTCTACATTCCGAACGGAATGATTAACTATTACTACAGTGAGAATTTTACCGAAAGCGAAAAGGAAATCTATGACGAAATACAGTCCGTTCTGGGCAGCCTTGAGGACAAGACTCCCCTGAAAACGGAAGCAACGGTCTATGAAAAAATTCTCAGAACAATAAGAGTGGAAAACATTGCATATCCGCACGTTAAAAAATACTGGTCGGAATATGAGGGCGGCGGATTTGATGTTGCTATAAGCTACAGAATGACCGCCGATGAGATAAGCAGTATGAATATGGCAGCGGAAAAGGCTGCAAAGAAAATCATTGCAGGGCTTACTCCCGATATGGACGACTACGAAAAGCTGAAATATTTCCACGATTACCTTATTCTGAACTGCGAAACGGACACAAGCTATGCCTTTGCGGACACAGCCTACGGTGCACTGGTTGAAAAAAAGGCACTGTGCGAGGGCTACTCCAAAGCCTTTGCGTATCTTTGCAACCTTGCAGGGATTGAAAACACAATCGTAACGGGCGAAACCTATGTACCCCATATGTGGAATATGGTAAAGCTGGGCGGCAACTGGTATCACGTTGATATTACCTGGGATAAGCCCGACGACCAGCTGCACGAGCTTTTCCCCGATGTTATACTGTATCAGTATTTTATGGTAACGGACGCAGTAATCCGCAACACCCATATCGTTGATAAAGCACCTGTTGCCGCACCTCAGGCTTTCGGCACATCGGAAAATTACTTTGCAAGAGAGGGAGCGGATATTTCCTCCACGGAGGAGCTGCTGACGATTTCCGAAAATGCAATTCTCAGTGCCGTGCAGAGCGGAGAGCCCAGTGCAATGGTGAAGTTTGAAACCACAGATATTATGATAGCCTGTATGAAGGACCTTGCCAACGAGGAGCTGTTCAACAGAATTATTGAAAAAGCAAATCTTGAATACGGACGTAACATCAAGCTCAGCTGGACGGATTTTTACGGGCAGTACAGAATTCTGACATTTATAATTGAATATATCGAATAAAAAAACAGATTGAGAACGAGTTTCCCAATCTGTTTTTGTATTTAAGGGGAAAATTATAATTTAGTGCAACACAAACTATCAGCGTCAGCGATAGCGGCATTAAAAGTTTCGTCCACCTCTTCAAAACAAACGCAAGCGTTTGTTTAGGTGGTGGGGGTCTTGGGGACGAAGCCCCTGAGTCGCAAACAAACTTGTTTGTTTTGAGCAGGAGGGCGAAATTCCCTAACCAAACGCTTGCGTTTGGTTTCTTGCGCCCGCAGGCGCTGCCTGAGAAGCGCATCTGAAAGGTGAATTTTGAAGCGTTAGCTTCAAAAGAGGAAATCTCTGCAAGAGAGAGATTTCCTAACAGTGGCGTAAGCCACTGCTTTTGTATAGCGTATAAAGTAAAGTTACGTGTAAAACGAGCCACTGGCACGTTTTAGAGATGAATTTGCTGTGTAACTGCAACAAGGAGGGGCGGTCTTGTTCGCCCCTCCTCGAAATGCTGTCGCATTTCTCACCCCTTGCTCCGTTTTGGAAGGCAAGGGGAATTTCGCCGCTTGCGAGCGGCGACCAAAGGGCTTTGCCCTTTGGAAACCCACCACCTTTGAAAAGGTGGACGAAACTTTTAAAATCGCTTCGCTAACACTACAACAATTACTGTGATAAATTATAATTTATCGTTTATTGTATCGGCTCAAAATCTGCTGCGCCGTGCTTACAGAGCGGACAGATGTAGTCCTCAGGAAGTGTATCTCCCTCATAGATAAATCCGCAGATTGTGCAGACAAAGCCTTTCTTGCCCTCGGTTTCAGGCTTCGGCTTCACGTTTTCGTGGTAGTAAGCGTAAGTCATTGACGGGTCGTCGTTGATGACTCTTGCTTCGGTAATTTCGCAGATGAACATTCCGTGTGTATCCAAATCAACGTACTGTACAACCTCAAGAGACATAAAGGAATTGATATATCTCGGCAGGAAAACAAGTCCGTTGTCGGAGCGGAGCGGCTCACAGCCTTCAAACTTGTCGGTGTTGCGTCCGCTCTGGAAGCCGAATTTTTCGAACACGCTGAACGGTGCACCTGTTGACAGGCAGTTCACGTTCATCTTCTTTGTCTGATTGATAACGTGGTAGGAATAGTTTGCCTTGTTGATTGTCACGGCAACCCTGTTGGGCGAGTCGGTAAGCTGTGTAACGGTATTCACGATAAGTCCGTTGTCCTTTTCGCCGTCGTTGGAGGTTACAACATAAAGTCCGTAGCCGATGTTTGTCAGTGCGGAAAGGTCGTTCTTGTTTGCGGTAGCGTCCTGCTGTGCAATGTATTCCATACAAAGCTCATCTGCAAGTGCTTCAAGCTGTGCGGAGCTTTCCTCGTTCAGTGCGGACAGAATTTTTACCGTATTTTCGCAGAACTTGATGTTCTTGCTCTTTTCAAGCATACCCTTCATAACCTTTGCCGCAAGGGGTGCCCAGCTTCCGTTTTCGATGAATGCAACTGTTCTGTTCTGGAAATTACGCTCGGTAAGGTTGGTTATGAACTGGTGCATAAAGGGGAAAATTTCAGCGTTGTAGGTTGTTGTTGCAAGAACAAGCTTGCCGTAGCGGAAAGCGTTCTCCACAGCCTCAGCCATATCACAGCGTGCCAAATCGTTCACGATAACATTCGGACAGCCCTTTGCCTTGAGCTTTTCGGCAAGCTGCATAACAGCCTTCTTTGTGTTGCCGTAAACAGAGGTGTACGCAATCACAATACCCTCGGACTCAACCCCGTAGCTTGACCATATATTGTACAAATTAATATAGTATCCCAAATTCTCTTTCAGCACCGGACCGTGCAGAGGACAGATAACCTGAATATCCAGTCCAGCCGCCTTTTTCAGCAACGCCTGCACCTGTGCACCGTACTTGCCCACAATGCCGATGTAGTAGCGTCTTGCCTCGCAAGCCCAGTCCTCCTCAACATCAAGTGCACCGAATTTGCCGAAGCCGTCAGCAGAGAAAAGCACCTTGTCCTTGCTGTCGTAAGTAACGATAACCTCAGGCCAGTGCACCATAGGAGCTGTAACAAAATTGAGGACGTGATTGCCGAGATTAAGGGTGTCCCCCTCCCCCACAACTATTCTGCCGTCGGAGAAATCCGTGCCGAAAAACTGCTTCATCATAGCAAAAGCCTTTGCGGAGGAAACAATTTTCGCCGATGGGTAGGTCTTGATAAAGTTCATAATATTTGCGGAGTGGTCAGGCTCCATATGCTGAACAACAAGGAAATCAGGCTGACGTCCCGCAAGAGCCTTCTTGATGTTGTCAAGCCACTGGTGGGTGAAGTTGACGTCCACCGTGTCCATAACCGCAACCTTGTCATCAAGGATAACGTAGGAATTGTATGCCATACCGTTGGGGACAACGTACTGACCCTCGAAAAGGTCGATGTTATGGTCGTTGACGCCGACGTAGATTATATCGTTTGTGATGTTCATTTGTATTCCTCCCAACAAAGTTATTTTGAGTAAATTATACACTATTATTACAAAAAAGTAAAGAGTAAAAAAATGCCTCTTGTCTAACTTTGCCAAAAATTAGCCGCAATTGACATTTTGCCTTTGACGGTGTATAATTACTGTGTGTAGCTAAATCTGACTGATGGAGGAATTATTTTTGCTTGATTATACATACATATATATTCTGACTTCCATAGCACTGGTCGCACTTATGACAATCGTAAGGCGAAGCAGTCATCTGGAAAAACGAAAAAACCTGTTCTTTATACTTGCGGCGTATACGGATATGCTGGTGCTTCTCGGATACGTCGGCAGAGATTTGTCTGAGCACTATAAGGTTATGTTGCTTGCACAGGGGTCAAATCTTCTTATCTACCTGTGTGCACCGCTGACAATGTTCTGGCTTATTCTTGCAAGCACGAAAAAAACGGACAAGCTGCTGTGCTTCTGCGGCGTGCTGGAAGTGATAAGCATAATTATAGCGGTTTCATCGCCCTTTACAGAGCTGTTTTTCACTGTATCGGACGATGTCGTCTATTCAAGAGGACCGCTGTATCTGTACAACGAAATTCTGGGAATTCTGTTTGTAATCGTGTGGGCGTGGTACTCCTACCGTGAATTCAGATACATCGAATTTATTGATAAGGTCTACCTGTCGGAAGTGTTTGTTTTTCAGCTTGCGGCAATAATCCTGCAAGGTCTGAATTCAACCTATAAGGTAATTTACATCGGCGGTGCGTTTGATTTGGCACTTTATTATGCGTTCATTATCGAGGTGTACGGCAAATACGACAAGATGACGGGTCTGAGAAACAGACTCTACTACAACAACTTTGTCAACAGCATAAAGCCTGCCGAAAAGTATGCCGTTATCCTTTTTGACGGAAACGGTCTGAAAAATATCAATGACACCTTGGGGCACGAGTCAGGCGATAAATTCCTCTGCACAATTGCTTCTGCAATCGCTTCTGCGGTAGGAAAGAAAGGCTCGTCATACCGTGTGGGCGGCGACGAGTTTGTATCCATAGTCAAAGCCGATAACGAGGAAGTGCTTGAAAGAATAGTTGCCGACGTGAATAAAAAGCTTGAAGCTTCCTCCGAAAAGCTGGGGTTTGAATGTACGGTTTCATCGGGTGCAGCGGTGCATTTGCCGTGCGAAAGCTTTAACGATACCTTCAACAGGGCGGATATGAAGATGTATGAAAATAAAAACAGCTACTACATCAGCACAGGAAGGGAAAAGAGAAAATAGGAAAACGCACAGCGGAAACGTTGTGCGTTTTGTGTTAGTTGAGATGGGGAAACTTAATTTATTTTTTGCCAAACAACATAGTAGGGTCTGCTTTGAATTGCAGCATATTTGCAGTGTCAGCTCCATTATCTCCGCCTTTTCTTTGCAGCGTTATGTTTCCCAAATGTACATTTCCGGAAGGAGTAAATTTAACCTTACAATCACCTGCATAAATGCTGATAGCTTCGTTTACCGCCATCAGTACCCAATTGTATTCGTTGTCAGTTTTTTGAATAACTAATGTCCATTCAGCGGCAAAACGACCTCGTCCCCTTATAACATCGCTTATTATCATTATAATATTTTTTTGAAAGAAATTGTATAAGTGCTCTTGTTCGTCTGCCGTGAATTCGTTAATAAACATTCTCTTGGGATTGCGTCCCGCTGCTCTTGGCGGCAGCTCGCCGTCAAAAAGCATTAGCAATTCTTTGGTTTTATCGTCTATATGCCACATATCCACATAAGCATTTACCTTGCGTTTTTCGACCTGATTAAAGCCTTTTTTACCCCTAACCAATTTCACCTGTATATTTTCAACGGAAACAAGATTTGCTTTCTTGTTCTTCTTGGTAATTTCTATTTCAATAGTGATATTAATATCTGATTTATATCCTTTTTCGCCTATCCGTGAAGCTTTAACAAGAACTATGTCATCTAAGTTATACATCATCGTTTTGAGCCACTGCTGTGCATCTGTGTCTGTTCGCCAATTGTTGAATTTGTCTGCTACCTCCTGTTCATTTTCAAATCCGCCCTTGGCAATTTGTGAACCTGTCATAGCCATTAAAACACACCCCCGATATTTATGATTTCTTCTATGATAAACTGTAATACATCGACAACAACGCTGTTTCCGAACTGTTTATATGCTACATTGTCATTTTGGGCAATTTTAAATTTATCAGGAAATCCGGTAAGTCTGGCACATTCTCTCGGTGCTAAGCGTCGAAGTTTATTATCAACTAAGTATATTCCAGTTTTTGCACCGACTCCGCCCCCATAAGCCGATAGGGTGATTGCAGTTCCAAGTGTGCTGTAAATTCTTTCGCCTTGACCGCCTTTATTGACAATTCCTAATCTCAGCGGAACGGTACTGATTTTTTCGCTGATTTGTTTCATTACAACATCATTACGGACTATCTCATATTTATCAGTCAGTTTATTTTCCAAAAGTATATTCTTGACTCTTTTCTTTAATGGAATGGGCTTGGGAAAAGAGAATTCACTTACCCCTAAGTCGTTGCGAAAAGCTAACATATAAAGCCTGCTTCTGCTCTGAGGAACTCCATAATCTGCTGCGTTTAATATGTCACAAAAGAAGGTATATCCTAATTCTTCCATTGTTTTCCTGACAACCGCAAGGGTACGTCCTTCATCGTGTGAAGCAAAATTTTTTACATTTTCCATAAAGACAAGTCTGGGATTTTTTTCTTTAACTATTCGAGCAACATCGAAAAATAATGTTCCGCGGCTGTCTTCAAATCCTTTTTGATTTCCGCTGATTGAAAAAGCTTGACAAGGAAATCCGGCACACAGAACATCATGGTCGGGAATATCCTTTGCGGAAATTTTAGTTATATCGCCGGTTGGTATAATTCCAAAATTATTATAATATACATCAGCTGCGTCCTTGTCCCATTCGCTTGCATAAATTACATCGGCACCAAAGCTTTTGAACGCTAAATGAAATCCGCCTATACCGGCAAATAAATCAACTACTTTTATATCTTTAAGTGCAGCCGCATTTGATACACGTTTCATTGTACCCTCCAAGTTAAATGGGATTAGAATTTAAGATTTCCAAATAATTATATCACAGTCATCAATAAAATTCAAGTTCAATATAATAATCCCACAATTGCTATTTACAGCAAACGATAAGCACCTGTGTAAAGCAAAAGACTTTACACAGGTGCTATGATTTATGAGGTGTTTTTGCAAACGTAAACCCTCCCCATTTCTAACAGAGGACATTTTCGTCCTCAATCACCCTCACCTCAACCCCAAGCTTCTTGCAGTTGTCAATCACAAATTTTGTACCTTTAGACTTCCCGTCCCAGAACGCAAGCACAAGGTCAGCGTTCTGAATTATGGCTATATTCCGTTTGAGCGGAGCCGCTCTGCCGTATTTCTCGTATTCGGGCAGAAACTCCTTTATTTTTATGCCGTGGGACAGGGCATATTCCTTTGCACAAGCATCAACACCCTTTGCACCTCCCGAAATGATTTCTGTAGTGTCCTGCGGAAGATAGTCTCCCAGATTTGATACGGTTAAGCTTCTTGAGCCTATTACTGCTACTTTCATAAAATACTCCTTTGAATTACAATGAACACACAATGTGCCTTATAATTTAATTATAACACATAATGTTGCTAAAATAAAGCCATAATAGATACATAAAGGAGTGTTTATATGGCTGTTAAGAGCTTATCTATAAGAATTGATGAAGAAATGCTTGATAAGCTGCACTATGTAGCTGAGTACGAGGGTCGTTCTGCAAACAGTCAGATACTTGTGCTTATTCGCAGATGTATAGAAAAATTTGAGGAAAAGTACGGTGAGATTGAGTTTGGCACTAAACCGTCCGCAAGTGCTAAGGCTTCACGCAGAAACTAAACCACATACAAACAAAAAACCTCCCCATTCCTTTCGGAATGAGGAGGTTGATTTTGTATTATGCAATCTGCATTTCAGACAGCTTGTCCGAATTACTTGTTGTTGATTGCAGCCTGTGCAGCGCCCCACCTTGTGCAGTGTTTTTTATTGCTCCGAAATTTATGAAGCAAATCTGATATGTAAGAGGGCTTTCACCCTCGATTTCAGCGGTAGGATTAGTCTTTCTTCCGCTGACGCTGCAAATAACATTGCTTTCCTTTTCGTTCGAAAGCTTAACCGTCCATTCAAAGCGGTTGTCGGAAACAGGCTTGACACCGGAAATACATAAGTCAATTATATCTTCTGTTATTGTTGGCTCGGAGAAATCAATTATTGTGTCGAGTTTACTTTTTATAACATCAAGGTTGATTTCAGGTAAAGGCTCGGATTCGGTTGTTGCAACAGCTTTCATCTTTTCAAGCTCGGCAATCTCTGCTTCAGCCTTTGCAGTAGAAGCGGCAAAGCTTTCCTTTGTAATCTCTCCGTCAGCTCTCATCTCAACAAGGTTTTCAAGACGATTTCTGAGCTTTTCAATCTTGATATCAACTTCTGTGTCGGAAGTTTTATTTTCGCTCTTACTTGCAGTCGCATACTTCTTCACCATTTCGAAAGCGTCGAGCACATCCTCTTTCTTGTTCTGCCAGATTTCAGAAAGAACAGTCTTTGCCATAAGGTCAAGCTTCCAGTCGCTCACCATTCTGATGTCGCAGTAGCCTTCGGTATCAAGTCCGTTCTTCTCACGGAAGGATTTACTACCATAGTTGAGCTGGTTATAACACTGATAACCATAAGCGGAATCACCACGCTTGTTTTTTCTCCACTTATTTTTACGGAAGTTCGCTCCGCAACTGCACTTCATTTTCTTAAGCCATATATCTGTGGAGTTTCTCTTTCCGTAAGTTGTAATAACTCCGTTATTTTCTTTCTTGATTACCTTGCTCTTGCGGATTTCATCACATTTGTGCCAGAGTTCTTCTGAAACAATCGGCTCGAAATCTCCCTTGACATAAACATAACTGTCGCTGTCGAGATTTTTAATACGCTTCTGTTCAAGATAATTATTACTACGGGATTTGTTATAACAGTTATATCCCATATATGTGGCATTTTTCAGAATACGTCCGACCTTGCCTGCATTCCAGCGATAAGTTCCGTCAGCAGCTTTTCTGTGAAGCTTTAAGAGTTCGTCGGCAACCTTCTTTTCACCATACCCCTGAGAGTAAAGCTCAAAGATAATACGCACAGTTTCAGCCTGTTCGGGATTTATTGTGTAGCTTTCTCCCGGCTTTCTGTCATAACCTAAGATGTTTCCGCTTCCATAAAGCACTCCGTTCTCTCGGCTGATACGCTGTCCCGCTTTTACTCTTTCGGAAACCTTACGGCTTTCTTCCTGAGCAAGAGTTGCCATAAGAGAAAGTCGAAGTTCTCCGTCGCCGTCCATTGTCCAGATGTTATCGTCTACGAAAAATACTTCAACGCCGATATTTTTGAGTTCACGAGTAAAGTTGAGCGTATCAACAGTATTTCTCGCAAATCTGCACACCTCACGGGTTACAATCAAATCGAACTTTCCCGACTTAGCGTCCTCAATCATTCTGAGGAAAGAAGGTCTTTTCTTCGCCTGAGTTCCTGTGATACCTTCATCAATATACTTGTCGATTACATTCCAGTTGGAATGATACTTCGCCTGGTCGGAATACCACTGCATCTGATTTTCGAGAGCAGAGAGCTGAGCCTCGTGTTCGGTTGAAACTCGTCCGTAGAATACAACTGTGCGTTCACGATTTCTGTCGAGTGTGCTTATATCAAAATAATTATTTCTTGTCATTTTTATATCCTCCAGATTCAAAGATTTTAACACTTTAAAGCGATTATACACGAATAGAATATTTTTGTCAAGTCCCTTATGGACTGACACGGATTTATTAATTTTTTCAGAAAATCAATCAAGGGGTTTGGGTTCTCCCAAGTGTTTTTTGTATTTGTCGACACACGGATTTTCTCTGAAAAAGAGGGAGTGTGGCCACAAATGCTATGCTTGCTGTCAACGAAGTTGCAGAAAGCATAGTTTACAAAAAACTGATTGTGTCTATACACAGGCGATGCTTGCTCTCATCTGAAATTGAAAAAGAGCAGGTCGCAAAATTGATGAAGTGTATAGACAAATCATATGCTTGCTCTCAATGATAATATCAGAGAGCAGGCATACAGTTTTTGCAAAAACGTGTCTGTGTCTTTACACAGGCTATGCTTGCTGTCAACGTAAAAATAAATTCAGCCTTGATAGTTTTTCCGAAAGAAAAAATTTTCATTTCAGTTTAAAACCCTGCGTACGTACGTACCATAAGGCTTCGGATTTCTCTTGACTTGGTACGTACGTACATACACTTTTCACTTGGAATGAAAAAAATTATGCTGCCTTACTTCTGTAAGAAACGCTGATACCAACATAACCTCTGACGTAATTTCTTCCGTTGTGAGCTTTGTTCGTAGGTGAGAGATTATAGCTTTCACAGTTGTGATACAGCCAGTCGTAAAAGCTTTTCTGTTTCAGTTCCTGCAAGCCGTTGCTCTGACACCAGTTTACATAAGCGTTGTAAATATCAACGGAGCAAGTTGTACTTTCGGGAGAAAGCTGAACTGCCTGAGCGTCGTTCATAAATTCTGCGACGTTGCAGTTTTCTTGCTTTAAGTTCTCCATTATCTCTCTGGTCTTGTTGCTGACTGTGAAGATAAAATCATTTTCGATAAGTCGCCTTAGTCCTTCAAGTGCCCAGAAGAAAATTCCGTCAAGCTCTGCGATAAGCTTTTCCGAAAGATAGCGGTCAGGCTTTCTGTCAGGGGGAACAGGCTTTGTGTCAAGAACAATAAGTCGCCTGTGCCATCCGTCCGTTTTGTCATAAAGAGAGTTCGGATTGCTGTTTGAGAATACAACCGCTCTCGCACAGAGCTTTGCCTGAATAGCCTGAACGTTTTTCTTTTCTACGGAAATACAGGTTTCTGCTGTTACAAGACTTTTCAGGAATGACGTATCCTTAATTCCCTCGAAGCTCATATCATCGTCAACGAGAACGCACTTGCCTACAAGGTTGCCCTGACGAAATTTGTTTTTCGAGAGCGCTACGATACTGTCAAAGTAGCAAGCCTTTCCGAACAGCTTTTCAAGGATAACACCGATACGGCTTTTACCTTCGCCGCCTCGTCCTACAAGAAAGAGCATAGCCTGTGCCTTTGTGGTATTCAGTAAGCAGTAGCCAATAAATTCCTGCAACGTCTTTACATCATCAGGCTCAAGAAGTTCGTTTACAAACCTTTCCCACACTACTGCTTTCTTTACTGTTTCTTCCGTATAGCTGACGTTGATTCTGTTGCGGCAGTGCTTCTTTTCGGGAGAGAATGTCCCGTCAATGTGATAAGTTCCATTAAGGATATGGATTTCGTTTAAATCTGTTTCCATATCTTCGGTAAAGCAGATATGCCTGAGAGCGTTCATCAGATTTTTGATTTTATTTGCAAGTCCGTAGCGAACGCCTGCGTCCTTCAGCTTTGTTGTGATAAGACTTTCAACATAAGCGTCCTCCTGCACTCCGTCAAGATTGTAGAAACAGCCTTCAAAATATTTGAAGTTGTACTGCTTTACAAATTCCTCGCAGAAAGCAAGCTCGTCAATTTTCTTTCCGTCAAACCAACCGATAATATTTTCATCAGCAGGCGATACGGGTGTTGGTGTTGTAGTCATTGTTTCTTCTGTCTGCATAATCGATTACCTCCTTGCAGTTTTCCATAAAGTCTTTTCTTTCGTCTGTTGTGCCTGAGATAAAAACGTCACAGAAATGCTCATACATTTCAAGCTGTGTCAGGCTCTCAGTGAATAAAGGGTGGAGAGTTTCGCTGTCGCTTTTGGGAGCGTATTCAGTCCGAAATCTGCGTAGTAATGAGCAGTAATCGGAAAGAATGCGAAATACTCTTTGCTCCTTTTCTCTCTGGCTTTGTACGCATATTTTCTGTCTGATAATCGGTTTATCTCTTGAATGGATAATACCGAAGTCAGAGCAGAGCTTTTTCGCCGCTTCATACTGCGTTAAGCCGAACAGCCTTGCGGTAAGCTTTACAACATCGCCGTATTCGGTACAGCCAAAGCAGTAAAAATGGTCGTCGTACAACTTCATAGACGGAGTTCTGTCCTCGTGGAAAATGCAAGTGGTCATACCGCCCCGTACGCTCATACCGTAATATTCTGCGGCAGAGGGAACGCTGACGGTTTCTTTGACTTCCCCGAAGATGTCCCAATGTGAATTCTTCATTGAATTCCTCCTTTTAAAATGTGATACAGCGTAAAGCTGACATACACTTTTCGTATATGTAAAGGACATTCGGGGGGAGGTATATTAAATTTTCAAGGTGCTGCGAACGAGTGCACTCTTTTTGTTCGCACTTCCATTATACTACGAAATGTATGTTCGGTACAATTGACAAAATACCAGAAATATCGGGTCTGAAAAAGCCGATTTTCCGGGGGTATATTGCTGTTAGCAATAGGGATTATTCGACTGGCAATATGCTGTGTTTCCCGTTCGTGTTTTGTTGCAGTTTGCATAAAAAATCCCGAAAAAGAAACTCATCGAAGCTTCTTTTCGGGAAAAGATAATAGCTGTTCGTGTGCAATATACACAAAAACAGCTATCTGAAATATTCGGTTTTCCGGCAGTATAGGGGTGGAGGTAAATCACTTTTTTAGAGCATTTCTGCCTTCTGAATGAGCTTGCTCTGGTCTTGTTACTTCTTCCAGAAGTAACGCAAAGATACTTTTGACAGCGAGGCTATCATAAGTCTTTGTGCTCTGCGAGGGGGTGAGGCAATGCTGCCTCGAGAAAAGGGACAAATCCGGGTGGGAAAACGGGATTTTGGGCGTTATGAGGCACAGCAAACAGAGATTGTGCTCTAAGGCTCTGACACTGGGAAATAAGCATTGTTTTTGTTCGAATCTACATATATAAATTTCCAATAACCGCCTTTTTGCTGTTGCTATTTGACGAATTTCGTGATATAATAAAATTTATACATAGGACGCATTCATAATATACACACTTCTGTGATTGGTGTTATTTTAAAAATGTAAAAATTTACTTTCCACTATCCCCTGACTTAATGCTAATAAATGCTTGAAAAAACACATCTTCAAGAAGCTATATTAAAAAGTTTCGTACAATCGAAATTAATGGACTTGATATAGTAAATGACTATAATTCGCGATGTGTAGTTAATAGTAGTCGTTGTGTTTTTTCGATAAAATGGTTTTCCTATTATTGAAAAGTGAAATTTGAATATCCCGATATATTGTATTTGCCTAAGTTTACCTTAATATTAGATAAAACGTAAACACTAAAAACATGATTGAAAATAGCAACGGAGATAATAATATGTTAATGTTGAATCAACCTTTTAACGGACAACTTGGAAATTTGTTAATAGATAAAATGCAGCAAGATTATAACCGACTTGTTGTTTTTTCAGCGTTTGCAAAGAATAGCGGTGTGCTTCGTCTCAAACCGGCGATGGAACAATTCAAGGCTAACGGTGGACATATATCAGCCTTTATCGGAGTTGATGCACATGGTACATCTTACGAAGCAGTTCTAAATTTGTTTGAGATATGCGATGAGTTATATATTGTTCATTCTGAAAGTGGAGCTACCACGTTCCATTCAAAGGTCTATATGTTATCCAATGATTCTGGAGAAAAGTGGATGGCTGTAGGCTCAAACAACCTTACTGGAGGAGGACTTTGGACAAACTTCGAAAGTGCAACTTGTTTCGATGTTGATGTCTCCCTTCAAAATTGTCCAATTGCATTTGAACAATTAATAGCTAAATATCAAGATCCTAACTATGCATGTTCTATGTTGATTCAGTCACAAGAGGATTTGGATAACCTTCTTGCAGAAGATTATTTGAGACGAGAGATCACCATACAACTTGAAGCGCGTGCAGAACATCAAACAAGATTGACCGGTGAACGCCAACGAACTCCTCGTAGATTTGGTAATCAAACAGGAATACATATGCCACGCTTGACCAGAACGCCTGCCGGCGGAGTAGTAAGACAGCGTAGAGGCCGAGTACAAACAGAAGTTCACGCTATTGAACCTATTGTTGCAACAAATGCAGCTGAACGCATGTGGTTTGAAACTCGTGCTTTGACGGGAGGCTCACGTAACATTTTGGATTTGTCCAAACTGGGCAGAAAAGTGATGGGGGATGCAATGGGCACGCGCTATGAGACTGATAATGCTGATTATATTTTGGGCGATTTAGTTTTCTTCGATGTTAATCCAGAAGATACAGATGTGGAGAAATCAGTAACAGTAAACTATAATGGTATTGACTATATGGATTGCGTTATAAAGTACCCTGACGGAGATTTGGCAAACGGAACATGGCGTATTCAACTTAAGGGGCAAGCTTCTTCTGGCGAAAAATTGCATCGCGTAGGGGGAACAGCTTGGCTCTGCAATAGAATCATCGTTTTGGAAAAAATACGCACTGACTATTATGTTTTGTCTGTGTTAGAAGTAGACCAGCTCGAAACTCTAAAACAACAAAGCCAAGTCGTTGCTACAAACGGCTCTGCTGCAAATTCCAAGATGTATGGCTTACTATAATAAATAACGGGGTTACGATATTCGTAACCCCGTTATTTATTGATATTTTGAAAAAGTCGTTATTATTTTCGAAAAGTCTAAATCACTAATTTGATAGGCTCGAGCAAACATATTATCTAAATTCTTTTTTATTTCGTCCTTTGAAAAACTATCATCAATTTGATAAGTTAATGTTCGGGTTCTCTCTACCAATGGCATTAGTATTTCTTCGGACTTTATCAAATGATAAATGCTAGCCAAAATGTGAAATTCTAATGTTTCGTTTTTGCCATAATACAAACACTTTTCTTCATATGCAGAAGGATTTGGAACAGGAATTTGTTTAATAACGCTTTGAGTAAGATCAATCCCTGGCATTTTTAATCGAACGAAATAATCAAAAGGCAAAGAATTAAACAAACCAAGCAACATTAGTAGATTTTTGTCGCTCTCAATTTGAAGCATTTGAATGGACTGGCATGTAGGACAAGTCGGCAAAATCATAGCAATCATAGTCCTTGCATTGGTAGGAGAAGTTAAGCTTCTCCAGCACAAAGAAAAGTCTTGATTATATTGATCTGTATATTTAGCCCACAATTCTTTGCGAACAAAATAGCGACTTTCTGGAAAAGGTTTATAACCACAGTTCTCGACATTTTTTACAGCAGAAGCTTTTGGCGCATATTTTCGTTCTTTTGCCAAACCAGCAAAGGTAGAATAGCGAGCATCATACTGTTCCAAAAACTTGCCTTCATAAATAGGAACAACGTCATCATTAAGTGTTGTGGTTATTTGATCAGCATGCGCAGTTAAATGTATCAAGCGGCCAAAATGACAATCGGGATACACGTGTTCAAACAAAGGCATTTTTTGATGCGCATCTACCAATACTTTTATACTTTCTATACTTGAGACATTAGGAAGCATATTGGTAAAAGGATTGATTGACAAAACCATCGATGATGTTATTGGTATTACCGAGCATTTTTGAAGATCAGACACAGTTTCTAAACCCGCAGAAAAATCAAAACTCTCATTATTAGACTTAGTGAGCGAAATGACAGCAAAACGTTCTCTGGAATCGATATTGAATATCTTCTTTTTGTTTTCAAAGAATAAAAGCGATTTTATCGCTCCGTTCAAAAGCAAATTGCTCCACAGATTCTTGTGTGCAGGTGTAGTGGCCAACGTGCTTTTTACAATAAGTGTAGTAAATCCACTATTATTCAACAAAGAATAAGACAGTTCTGTAAAAAGGGAATATGTATTTAATTCGCCCACAACCGATTTCTTAATATGTGGATGAACAAATTTACCACTACACATTATGGAGTAATCAGCAGATATTTCTTTTGTCCAAGAATATAATTCATTCCACTCGATTTTCAGATTATTGATTGCTTTTTCTCTATCATCCTTTTTGGACAATTCAGAAATTTGAGGTTCATAACAAGAGAAGAATTTTCTCTCTTCAAATCTGATTTTTTTCCAAGGAGGGTTTCCCAGAATGATATCAAAGTCTTTAATACTACTGTGTGTAGAAAAATCAATTCCCATCTCTGCTGCATAAATTCTATTTAGCGCAAATAACTCATTTTTTCTGTCAAATGAACCTTCGGCTTGGGTGGACACCAATGGGTTTGCCACTAAAAAATGACTAATAATATCGGACCAGTTTGATTGCTTGGCACGGCTCAACAATTCGCATAATGTTATTTGCAGAGCGATAGGATCAACATCAAAGCCCCAAAGAAACACAGCTGAATCTTCATAGGATATCTGATAATGAGTTTTTAAATATTCCTGTGTTGCCCACAAAAACTCACCACTTCCACATGATAAATCCGCAATTCTAATGTCATGAATGGCATTTTGAGATATCAATTCGGAAAACGAGTTGTCAAAACTTTTTTGAACAATAGCTTGAGCTAATTCTTGGGGAGTGTAGTATGATCCAGTTACATCTCTAGACACTTTTCCGTGCTTTACACATACACTGCTTTTTGTTATTCTCAACTCTTCGTTCAGCAAAAACTCCCTCAATAACGAAAGATTACAATTGTTGGATACAATCAAGTTTACGCATCTATCGAGTTGAGTTGAAATGAGCAATTTATTCTCTTTCTCAAATTGAAGTAAAGTAGCAGGTATTAGGTTAAGAGCACACAAATCATTCAATGTAAGTGCTTTCGTTTTCCTGTTCAGCTTTTTCAAATTAGCGTAAGAAAACATTAAATAATTATAATTGTGCCAAAAAAGTTTGACTTCCTTGATGTTAGAATATTCCCCATTGTATTTTTTTTGTACAAGTTCTAATATCGCTGATGAAATACTTGATGCAATATTGTTCATTTACTGTTTCTCCTTTACACAAATAAATTCATCCGATATAGGATCAAATACATAAATGGGAGATTTAAGAAAAGCCTCCTTATGTACTATGTTAAAATTATCGTTTACCCATTTTTTGAACTGCAATAAATCCATTTGTTGCACAATATTTGAATCTTCTATCACACGAGATATGGAGATTCTACGATTCTTATTCGAATAACTAAGTGCAGACATTATAATGGCGTGAAGAAAAAGGTTTTCATATTGCTCTTTAATAGCTTTTGGATAAAAATTGTTAACAAGAATATAATTAACAATCACTTCGCACGAGCAATCTGTTTTTTGTGATAGATATTCGACAATCCCATCACACCCTAATGATTTTTTACTCGACTTGGTTCTTGAAACATTGCAATTGTAATCCAAAGCATTTATAAGCACAGCACAGAGTTGCTCTTCATCAATCGCCTCATCTGTTCCACGTGATTTTATCAATTTAGTGCCAATATAGTCATCGATGATTGATAAATCATTTTGGGTTAAATCAAATATAGAACAAATATATTCGTCAATTAAATATTCATTTTGCAGTTGAATCCATTCATCTTCAATGTCTTGAATAAACCATCTATGAGCCAAATCTTCAAGAGAAATGTGTTCTCTGAAAGTAGTGCTCATAAATTCCATATTATAAGGACGTTTGGACAAGCGTCTCTTTTTTGCCTCTAAACATATCCTGCCACACTCATCTAACAATGCGGATTCGATAATTTCTGAACATACGGGTATTTTGGCGATATATCCTGCAGCTATGGTTAATTTAGGTGATAACAACCTGATATAATAGGATGAAATGCGAGAATTCAAAAAAGCCAAATGCGCATAAATTCCCCCTTGTTTAATTCGGATGCCTGGACCGGAAGCAACAAATATTTGTCCGTCTCTAAGTTCTCGAACGTTCAGTCCTGAGGTTCCCGTATCACTAAAAACCATTTGTGTTTTCTCAAAGTAATTGGCATTTCTGATTGCAGAACCTTTTTGAGCTCTTATGTACTCTCCGTTTTTACCCCACTTTACACAGTAATGGTTTAATCCTTGCCAGCGCGAGTATCCTCCGCCTTTGCTAACTGGAATCCAATCAGTATCTCCGATATGATTCCAAAAATAATCTATGAGCTCTTTTGATGCACCTGTAGAGGTGCCTTGCATTGGCACTGCATATGTTTCATAACGTTCATGCTTAAAAATAAGTTCTCTCAATTTAGTAGAACTAATCATATCGAATCTGGATTCCACATTTGAAAGAATATCTTCTTGTAATATTTTCTGCGAATAATGATCCAATGGAGCTTGCGTTGTTAATAGTGTCTCTTTTTGAGCCAATTCCAAAGTTTTAAGCGAAGTCAGTTGTACTGTGTGACCTTTGTTAGGCGTCTTTTTTGTAAACAACAATAGTGCAACATTTGATTTTTCACCATTAAGATCGTAAAAAGCATTCGATCCAAGTTCATAAATGTTTCGAATTTTGCAGAACAACAACATGTTTCGTCTCAACTCTTCAAAACTGTCAAGATACATCCAGCTGTTTTGCGTTACAATACCTGCGACTCCTTCATCAACCAAAATAGCGTTTGACATTTCAATAAATGCGTTGCACATATCACATTTGGATAATGGATATTCGGTTTTCAAAAAAGACTTCAAATTATCAGGCATACCCTTAATGGTTTGAAATGGCGGATTTGTTACTACAATTTCAACATTGCTAAAAACCTCGGATATTTCAACAATTGAAGATTCTCCGATTTTTAATACACTTTGCTGCTCCTTGTTTATCGCCAAGGCTCCTGAAATTGTACGGGCCTGAGGAGAAAAAATATTGGGAACAAAAAAAGAAAAATCACTAATATCAATACTGCATCCTAAAAGCGATAATATGCTAATACACTTCAAGCGCAGATTGATTGACGCAACCATGGCCAATGTCGAATCTATTTCATATCCGTATAATTTATGCAAAGATTCAGCTATTGATTTCTTCGTGATAGCATCATCATTTTTATATGCAAGATCTTCAGTGAGAACATCAAGGCAGTATATTAAAAAATTAGCACCACCGCATGCGGGATCCAATATCTTTGATTTGCTTTTAATCTCAATACTATCCACCAAAGCTGTGATCATGTACTTTTCCGTGAAAAATTGCGTGTTACTATAAATGGATCCATCGACCATTTTATTGGCGTACTGGTAGCACCAAGATAATGCATCATCACAGCAGAAGGGATATTCACGAATAAACACTTGCATATCTTCATCAGTTGTTGCAAGCACATCCAAAGTATTTGCTTCGTTATGTGTTATTTGAGAAATGACCTCTTGCGCCTTATTTTTAAAAGTGTCTTTGACAAGATGGGTGTCATCCGAGAAAAAATATGTTAACAGTTCCACGCTAAACTTTGTTATTAGAGCTTTTTTGGCGTCTTCACTTGAAAATCCTTTATCCAGCAATTGGTGCATTGCATGTGTTGTAATGGCTTTAATTTTATTTCTTGCAAGCCTGATTGGATTTTCGGAAGGGCTCTTTTTTTGTTCGGATTTGTATTTAAAACGGCTATCAGATGGTTTTTCTGCAGATTTAGGAATAACCCACATATTACCTATGCGTACTGCATTCTCAATTCTATTGGTAGAGCACAGCACTTGAACTCTTCGTTTTGTGATTCTCCATTTTTCTGCAGCTTCTTGTGCAGATATATATTCCATAGCCATCACCTCCGTCCTATATATTATATTCTTTTTTGCGAATAATGTCAAGCGATTTCGCTCATCATATAAGTAGATTTTATAAACTTTTACTGGCTTCACTTGTTTCCCAAGAGAAATAATATATTATGCTGCTCATTGCTGAAAAGTTTTTTGGCTTGCGTACCTTTATGTGGATATTGTGTATGCTACAACGAAAAGGAGACAGTGCATCAAAAGAATCTAAGTAATGGTTATAGAATATTCGAAGATTATGATGCTAGTTTTCATTATAACATAGGAGAATGATTTTTCTATCATCTGTTTTTATTGGATTGTGCAGAATTACATTGTTCTTTGTTTTACGTGAAGAATAATACAAAACCCTCTCACTACTTTTCAGTAATGAGAGGGCATATTGTTTTAATATTCCAGATAAACATCAACAGTCAGGTCGTTCCATTGATTTTCTCTCAGGTACGAGCCTGTGGCTTTTCGGAAGGCTTTAGCCTCGTCAAAACCTATGCTGAATGTGTGAAAAGGCGTTCGCCTATCTTTATCTGAGTGCAGCCTGAGCAGCAGCGAGTCTTGCAATCGGCACACGGAATGGTGAGCAGGATACATAGTCAAGACCAATCTTGTGGCAGAACTCAACAGATGTTGGGTCGCCGCCGTGTTCGCCGCAGATACCGATGTGGAGCTTTGGATTTACTGGCTTACCGAGCTTGATAGCCATATCCATAAGCTTACCAACACCTGTCTGGTCAAGCTTAGCAAATGGGTCGTTTTCGAAAATCTTTGTATCATAGTAAGCATCGAGGAACTTACCAGCATCGTCTCTGGAGAAACCGAATGTCATCTGTGTAAGGTCGTTTGTACCGAAGCAGAAGAAGTCAGCTTCCTTAGCGATATCATCAGCTGTGAGAGCAGCTCTTGGGATTTCGATCATTGTACCAACTTCGTACTTGAGGTCGGAACCAGCAGCAGCGATAACTTCGTCAGCTGTCTTAACAACAACGTCCTTAACGTACTTGAGCTCCTTGATTTCGCCTACGAGTGGGATCATAATTTCAGGAACGATAGCCCAGTCTGGGTGGTTCTTCTTAACGTTGATAGCAGCCTTGATAACAGCCTTTGTCTGCATTGCAGCAATTTCAGGATATGTTACAGCAAGACGGCATCCACGGTGACCCATCATTGGGTTGAATTCGTGGAGACCAGCGATAATGTTCTTGATTGTCTCAACAGACTTGCCCTGTGCAGCAGCGAGTGCAGCAATGTCAGCTTCTTCTGTTGGTACGAATTCGTGGAGAGGTGGGTCGAGGAATCTGATTGTTACAGGGTTGCCTTCGAGAGCTTCGTAGAGAGCCTCAAAGTCAGCCTGCTGGATTGGTTCAATCTTAGCAAGAGCAGCTTCTCTTTCTTCAACTGTATCGGAGCAGATCATTTCTCTGAATGCTGCAATTCTGTCAGCTTCGAAGAACATGTGCTCTGTACGGCAGAGACCGATACCTTCAGCGCCGAGTTCACGAGCCTTCTTAGCGTCAGCAGGTGTATCAGCGTTTGTTCTTACCTTGAGAGTTCTGAACTTGTCAGCCCAAGCCATGATTCTGCCGAATTCGCCAGCGATCTGAGCGTCAACAGTTGGGATAAGACCGTCATAGATGTTACCTGTTGTACCATCGATGGAGATGCAGTCGCCTTCGTGGAATGTCTTGCCAGCGAGTGTGAACTGCTTGTTTTCTTCACCCATCTTGATATCGCCGCAGCCGGATACACAGCAAGTACCCATACCACGAGCAACTACAGCAGCGTGGGATGTCATACCGCCACGAACTGTGAGGATACCCTGAGATGCCTTCATACCTGTGATATCTTCCGGGGATGTTTCGAGACGTACGAGAACAACCTTTTCGCCTCTTGCGTTCCAAGCTTCTGCGTCTTCAGCAGTAAATACGATCTTACCGCAAGCAGCACCAGGGGAAGCACCGAGACCCTTACCCATAGGAGTTGCAGCCTTAAGAGCAGCAGCGTCGAACTGTGGGTGGAGGAGTGTATCGAGGTTTCTTGGGTCGATCATTGCAACAGCTTCCTGCTCTGTTCTCATGCCTTCGTCAACGAGGTCACAAGCGATCTTGAGAGCAGCCTGAGCAGTTCTCTTACCGTTTCTTGTCTGGAGCATATAGAGCTTACCGTGTTCAACAGTGAATTCCATATCCTGCATATCGCGGTAGTGGTTTTCGAGTGTAGCGCAAACATCTGTGAACTGCTTGAAAGCTTCAGGGAACTTTTCTTCCATCTGAGCGATAGGCATTGGTGTACGAACACCTGCAACTACGTCTTCACCCTGAGCGTTTGTAAGGAATTCACCCATGAGCTTCTTTTCACCTGTAGCAGGGTCACGAGTAAATGCAACACCTGTACCGCAGTCGTCACCCATGTTACCGAATGCCATCATCTGTACGTTTACAGCAGTACCCCAGGAGTAAGGGATATCGTTGTCACGGCGGTATACGTTAGCACGAGGGTTGTCCCATGAACGGAATACAGCCTTTACAGCACCCATAAGCTGTTCCTTAGGATCAGTTGGGAAGTCTGCACCGATCTTAGCCTTGTATTCAGCCTTGAACTGACCAGCGAGTTCCTTGAGGTCGTCAGCTGTGAGTTCAACGTCCTGAGTAACGCCCTTCTTTTCCTTCATCTCGTCGATGAGTTCTTCGAAGTACTTCTTACCAACTTCCATAACAACGTCGGAGTACATCTGGATAAATCTTCTGTAGCAGTCCCAAGCCCAACGTGGGTTGTTGGAAGCTTCAGCCATGTAATTTACAACGTCTTCGTTAAGACCGAGGTTGAGGATAGTATCCATCATACCAGGCATAGATGCACGAGCACCGGAACGAACGGAAACGAGAAGAGGGTTAGTCTTGTCGCCGAACTTCTTGCCTGTAACTTCTTCCATCTTAACGATATATTCGTTAATCTGAGCCTGAATTTCGTCGTTAATCTTTCTGCCGTCATCGTAGTAAGCTGTGCAAGCTTCAGTGGAAATTGTGAAGCCCTGTGGTACAGGAAGACCCATATTGGTCATTTCTGCAAGGTTAGCACCCTTACCGCCGAGAATTTCACGCATATTAGCGTTACCCTCGGAGAACAAATAACAATACTGCTTTGCCATTGGTATTACCTCCAATAAAATTAAGTTCACCGTGCAGCTTAAAACAACTTTTGAACACGTCTTTTTCAAGGCACACGGTCATAGATATATTATAGCAGATAATTGCCACTTTTTCCATACCAAATCGCAGGAAATTTGCAAACATCTTTTTGTACACTTTGCACAATAAAAATAAATGTTGAGGAAAGACGTCAAATCCGCTTGAAATTTGGTTTCAGATATGGCATAATATACAGTAGTTGTGTGCTGTGTATGGTAATATTGAATATACGGCATTTTATCGTGAAATCTACAAATATTTATATATCGGGAGAATTATACTATGAGTAATATCGCTTCCTGTGCCGTAATTCTTGCGGGCGGACAGGGAAAACGAATGAAATCGGAGCTTCCGAAGCCTATGTTCGAGGTGCTGGGCGAGCCTATGCTGAAGTGGGTTATGTCAGCCTGCGAAAAGGCGGGAGTTGACGATATGTGCGTCGTTACGGGGTACAATTCCGAGGTTATCGAGAATTACCTTGACGGCAGGTGCGAAACTGTTTTCCAGCTCCAGCGCAAGGGTACGGGTCACGCAGTTATGATGGCTGAGGAGTGGCTGAAAAAGCATATCGGCGGCAACGTTATCGTGCTTTGCGGCGACGCTCCCTTTGTTGACGAGAACACTGTAAAGGCGGCACTTGAACAGCATACCTCACAGGGCAACGCTGTAACAGTGATTACCGCCGAAATTGACAATCCTACGGGCTACGGAAGAATTATCCGTACCGAAAACGGCATAAGTGCCATTGTTGAAGAAAAGGACGCAACCGCTGAGCAGAAGGCAATCCGTGAGATAAATTCGGGTGCTTACTGGTTTGACGTTGAAAAGCTTCTTGAAGCACTTGAAAAGCTTGAGCCCAACAACGCTCAGGGCGAATACTACCTCACCGATACGGTGGAAATCCTTATCGGAGCAGGTTACCGTGCCGACGCTTACATATCCCCTAACCCTGACGTGGTTATGGGTGCAAACGACAGAAAGGGACTGCTCAGGCTCAACAATGCGGCAAGAATGGCGGTTATCGAAAAGCTTATGGACGACGGCGTGGAGTTTGTCTGCACGGACGGAGTTTCCATCGGCAGAGATGTCGTTGTGGGAGCAGGTACAAAAATTTTACAGGGCACGATTTTGCGTGGCAATACCGTTATCGGCAGCGACTGCGTGATTGGTCCGAATACGGTTGTGGAAAACTGCACCGTGGGCGATAAGACAATCCTCAACAGCGTTCAGGCTTACGAGTCGAGAATTGAGGACGGCGTGAAGATTGGTCCGTTCGTACATATAAGACCCAACAGCCACATCAAGTCAGGCGTTAAAATCGGCGATTTCGTCGAGGTCAAGAACTCCACAATCGGCGAAAAAACGTCTATTTCCCACCTTACATATGTGGGCGACAGCGATGTGGGAAGCGGCGTAAACCTCGGCTGCGGCACGGTTACAAGCAATTATGACGGTGCAAACAAGTACAGAACCGTAATCGGTGACGGCGCTTTCATCGGCTGCAATACAAACCTTATCGCTCCCGTTAAAATCGGCAACTGCGCTTACACAGCGGCTGGCTCAACAATTACCGAGGACGTTCCTGACGGTGCGCTTGGTATCGAACGCGGCAAACAGTGCATCAAGGAAGGCTTTGCCGAGAGAAAGCTGAAAAAGAAGAAGTAATAACAACGGCATAATTTGCAAAGACAATTTGCAATTAAAATAATTATAGTATAAATTTTGTAAAGGGGATTTTTTAAAATGAATCTGCACGGCAAGGATATTAAAATTTTTACCGCAAACTCCAACCCTAAGGTTGCTGCTGAAATCGCACAGAATCTTGGTCTTCCTGTTGGACAGTCCGAGGTTGTGACCTTCTCCGACGGTGAGGTTTCCGTTTCCATTCAGGAATCCGTTCGTGGCTCCGACGTTTTCGTTGTACAGTCCACAAGCTCACCTGTAAACGACCACCTTATGGAGCTCCTCATTATGATTGACGCATTCAAGAGAGCTTCCGCAGGCCGCATCACAGCTGTTATTCCTTATATGGGCTATGCTCGTCAGGACAGAAAGGCTAAGGCAAGAGACCCGATTTCCGCAAAGCTCGTTGCTGACCTTATCACAGCAGCAGGTGCAGACAGAGTCCTCTCTATGGACCTCCACTGCCCACAGATTCAGGGCTTCTTTGATATCCCTGTTGACCACCTTCTCGGCGTGCCTATTCTTGCACCATACTTCGTTGAAAAGTTCAAGGATAATAAGGACGACGTAATGGTTGTATCCCCTGACCTCGGCTCTGTAACAAGAGCAAGAAATTTCGCACAGCGTCTCGGCGTACCATTTGCAATCGTTGACAAGCGTCGTCAGAAGGCTAACGTTTGTGAGGTAATGAACATTATCGGTGACGTAAGAGACAAGAGCGTTGTTCTCGTTGACGATATGATTGACACAGCAGGTACACTCTGCAACGCCGCTAAGGCAATCATCGAAATCGGCGGTGCAAAGGAAGTTTACGCTTGCGCAACACACGGCGTACTTTCAGGTCCTGCTATCGAAAGAATTCAAAACAGCGTAATCAAGGAGCTTGTACTTCTCGATACAATCGCACTTCCTAAGGAAAAGCAGATTGACAAGATTACAACACTCCCTGTTGCACCTGTATTCGCACAGGCAATCCAGAGAATTTACGCAGATAAGCCTGTTTCTCCGCTTTTCAATACCTGATTTGAAATAATAAGAACAATCAACCCCTTGTCCGTCGCAATGCACGGATTGGGGGTTGTTGCGGTTTAATGCGAAATGCGTAATTCGTAATGCGTAATTCGCAATTATTTTGGAAACCCAGTAAACTCGGCAGAGGGAAAGTTTCGTCCAACGAAATGATGAAAGGATTTGTTAATAATGCAAAATGATAAATTTGATTTTAATGAGTTTATAAAAAATGTTGAAAATAAAGTTGCTTTGCAAAGCTATGAACAAAATATAGATTTCGCACTTTCGGTTTGTATGATTGAATTTTATAATTTTAATAATTATTGTAAAGCCAATAATGTAAGTGCTGACAAATTTGAATTATGTTATAATGCGTATTTGGCAATTTTATTAAATAGATTTAATTTGTCAGAACTTGATTGTGACAAGTATATACAAGAATGTAATGACTTTTTAGAAAATTTACAGCTTGAGAATAATGACTACTTTGATGAGTGTGTAAATATTACTTGTGAAATTATGCATACATTTGCATACATAGGAACAAAGGATAACCGAAATATAACAGCAATAATTAAATTGTGTTTTGAGTCAGCAGAATTTTACTTGCAACGAAATGAATGTGCAGAATATGAAGCACGGATAGCAAATATTGCAAAATGTATTTGTGAATTGGATGTTTCATCTTTAACGAAAATTCACGAAAGCATTAGACGAAATAAGTGATGGCTTCAAAAATGTATATAGAATAATTGAATGAAGGCTTTTGTGTAAACCATACAAGGGGAAGCGGAACTCTTTTCCCCTTTGGAAACCCAATATTTTTTGTTGCAGCTATGTTTGTAAATTATTATTTAAGGAAGATTACTATGAAAAATTTCGATATTCTCCTTTTTGACCTTGACGGTACTCTCACTGACTCGGCTGAGGGGATTATGAACTGTGCGGAGCACGCTCTCAATGTGATGGGCATTGTTGAGCCCGACAGGAACAAGCTGCTCCGCTTTATCGGTCCGCCGCTTGTGGACTCGTTTATGGATTTCTACGGTTTAAGCCGTGAGGACGCTATGAAGGCGGTTGCGGCTTACCGTGAGCGTTACCCTGTGAAGGGCATTTTCGAAAACCGTGTTTATGAGGGAATTCCCGAAGCGCTGGAGCTGCTGAAAAACGGCGGCAAGCGGCTTGCTGTGGCAACCTCAAAGCCTGAGGTTTTTGCCTTGCGTATACTTGATTATTTTGACCTTGCCAAGTATTTCGAGGTTGTGACGGGTGCGGAATTGAGCGGCGAGAGAAATGCAAAGGCTGAGGTTATTGCGGAATGTCTGAAAAGGCTGGGAAATCCCGACAAGGGCACGGTGCTGATGATTGGTGACAGAAAGCACGATGTTGAGGGTGCAAAGCTTTGCGGCATCGCCTCGGCAGGTGTGAAATATGGCTACGCTGAGGAAAATGAGCTTGAAAATGCAGGTGCGGAGTACGTCTTTGACACGCCTTTGCAGCTTGCGGAAGCCGTGCTGAACGTAAAATAAGGTTTGGCGTACAGTAAATCGTGTCAATTTATGTGCAGATTTAACATATTTTTCTTGACAAGGGCGATTTTTCTTGACAAATCATAGCAAATAGTGTATCCTAATAGTGTAAAGGTATAGGTGTACTATACCCAATTTTTCCATATATGGAGAACGGAGTTTTTGTTATGGCTGATATTAGACTTACTGATTTGATAGATGTTGCTACCCTGCAGGAAATTCAGGATGGCTTTGCAAACCTTACAGGTATGGCTGCGCTTACTACCGACGCTGACGGCAACGCTGTTACACAGGGAAGTAATTTTACTGATTTTTGTATGAACTACACAAGACAGTCCCGTCTCGGCTGTGCAAGATGTGAAAACTGCGATAAGTCCGGCGGTGAGCAGACTATGCGTACAGGACGTGCTTCCGCTTACTTCTGCCACGCAGGTCTTGTTGACTTCGCTGCACCGATTATGGTTAACGGTCAGTTCATCGGCTCTTTCATCGGCGGTCAGGTGCTTACCGAAAAGCCTGACGAAAACGAGTTCCGTAAAATTGCCAAGGAGCTTGATATCAATCCTGATGAGTACATAAGAGCTCTCAGAAAGGTTAAGATTGTTGAAAAGAAGCAGATTGACCTTGCTGCTGACTTCCTTTGCACAATTGCCAAGGTTCTTTCTCAGACTGCTTACAGCAATTATATGGCTAACCAGTCCAACACAGGTCTTGCTTCCATCAACCGCTCCGTAATGAGCAAGGTTGCAGAGGCTGAGAGCCTTGTCGGTGATACTGTTAAGCGTATCAATACTCTTGCAGATGCTTTCGAAAGCGTAAACAAGATTGCTGAGGATACAGCCGCTGAGGTTGCTTCCACAAAGGGCACTGTAAAGGTTATTCAGGATATCGCACTCAACACTAAAATTCTCGGCTTCAACGCTTCCATCGAAGCTTCAAGAGCTAAGGAAAGCGGCAAGGGCTTCGGCGTAATCGCTCAGGAAGTCCGTAACCTTGCTGAAACAAGTAAGGTTTCCGCTGATAAGATTGAAAAGACTATGCAGCATATCGGTGATTACTCACAGGGTATGAACGAGAAGGTTGACAGCACTAAGGAAGTTGTTGACAAGTGTATCAGCGACCTTAACAGCTTTGCTGAGCTTCTCGGCGAAATCAAGACTATGTCTGAATAATTTCTGCAAGGAAATCGTTTGGAAATAAATTTTTCAGAAAGGGGATGTCATTATGGATATGATGACTTCAATCGCTCAGCTGTCAACAAGTATGAGCGGCTCTAAGCTTCAGATGAACATCAATACTGCTATGACCAAGAAGTCAATGGAAACAACAGAAGCTATGGCTCAGAATCTTATCGAAATGATGGACGCCGTTCCTAAGTTCCCCGGTGCAAAGGGCAGTATCCTTGATGTAAGAGCATAAATCTGAAAAATAAAAAGCACCTCGCAAGGGGTGCTTTTGTTTTGCAGGAAGATTATCCGTAATCCATTGGGGAAGCTTTTGAGTAAGTTTTTCTCAAACTCTCTGATGCTTATAATGTAAAATACCCATATATGGCTTTATGCCATATATGGGTATTTTAGACTAAAAGTCTTTGGAAAGGGGTCTGGGGAATAACCTTTCTTCAGAAAGGTTTTCCCCAGTGGGGTTACCGAAAAACTTCTGCAAATCAAAGTACCTTGTGAGCGTGTCTTGTGACGTGGCAGCCGATGTTTACGGCTATGGGGAGACCTGCGATGTGAGTGGGTGCTTGCTCGATAGCGACGCTGAGAACGGTGGTTGTTCCGCCGAAGCCTTGAGGACCGATACCAAGCTTGTTGGATTTGGCGAGGATGTTTTTCTCCATATCTGCGTAAAGCTGCTTAGGATTTTTTTCTGCAACGTCACGGCAGAGAGCCTTCTTTGCAAGGTAAGCACAGTGCTCAAAATCGCCGCCTATGCCTACGCCTACAACCATCGGCGGACAGGGGTTGCTGCCTGCAACGGAGACAACCTCAACGACAAAATTCTCGATTTCCTCGATAGTTGCGGAAGGGGTGAACATCTTCATTTTCGACATATTCTCGCTGCCGAAGCCTTTCGGGCAAACGGAGATTGACACCTTGTCGCCGTCCACAATTCGGGTGTGTATCACAGCAGGGGTGTTGTCCCCCGTGTTGACACGCTCAATGGGGTCGGACACGATTGAACAGCGGAGATATCCCTCAGTGTAGCCACGGGACACGCCCTTGTTGATAGCTTCGTAAAGAGAGCCGCCGATAAAGTGCACGTCCTGACCGATGTCAAGGAAGATAACAGCCATACCCGTGTCCTGACAGACAGCAAGTTCCTCGGTTTCAGCAGCCTCGATGTTTTTCATCAGGTCAGCAAGGACTTCCCTGCCCGTGGGAGATTTTTCGCAGCTTACCGAACAGCCGATGCAGTCCACAAGGGACTTCGGGAGAAAGCGGTTTGCCTGAATACACAGGTCACGGACGGTATTTTCTATTTCTGTTACGTTTATTTCACGCATAATAATGTCCTTTCTTATGGAATAGTCAGATAAATTATAATTTATCGTTGAGTTAGGAGTTAGGAGAGTGGAGTGAGGAGTTAAAGAGAACCATAGTTTACACAACAACTCCACACTCCACTATACGAACTTGTTCGTTTTCAACACTCCTAACTCTATAAATTATAATTTACTGTAAACAACCTTACCTGCGATGATTGTCATTTTTACGTTGGTCATAATCTCCAGCGGGTCGCCGTCTGTAACGGTAAGGTCGGCAATCTGTCCAACCTTGATGTCACCCACAAGGCTGTCGATGCCTGCGATTTTTGCCGCTGTCGATGTTACGGCACGGACTGCCGCTTCCTTTGGCAAGCCTTCCTTTACGCAGAATGCCGCACTTGCAGGAAGGTACTGTATCGGCACTTCGGGGTGGTCGGTGCAGATTGCAACGTCTACCCCATTATTATATAGTACACCTGCGTTTGCGACGGTCAGTCCCGCAAGCTCGGGCTTTCCCCTGTCGCAGATGATTGGTCCTACAACTGCCGATGCACCCTTTTCGCCCAGCAGATCGGCTACCTTGTGCCCCTCGGTGCAATGGATTAAAACATAGTCAAGGTTGAATTCTTCGGCAATTCGTGCCGCTGTCATAATGTCATCGGCACGGTGACAATGAAAATGTGCCTTGATTTCACGGTTGAGCAGCGAAATAAGTGCCTCGGATTTTATGTCATACTCAGGCATTGACTCGTCATTTTCCTCAGCGTCAGACTTGTCCTGAGCGTAACGCTTTGCCTTGTAAAGAGCCTCACGGATAAGTGCGGCGGTTGCCATTCGGGTAATGGGGGCGGTGTCCCTGTCGGCAAAGGTTGACTTCGGATTTTCACCGAGGGCAAATTTAATTCCCACACGCTTTATAAGCATTTCATCGGCACATCTGCCGCTTGTGTGCACGGCAATAAGGTCGCCGCCGATTGGATTTGTTGAGCCCACACCCGTCACGCAGGCTGTTACTCCTGCCTTTACAGCGTCAGCAAAATAGCCGTCAGTAAAGCACAGACCGTCAATGGTACGCAGATGAGGGGTGATAGGGTCGCTGTCTTCGTTTACGTCCTCGCCCTCAGCACCCTGACCATCGCCGATAAGACCCATATGGGTATGAATGTCGATAAAGCCCGGGTAAACACGCAGACCGTGCAGGTCGATATCCCCGTCGGTAACTTTCAGAGGAGTACCTGCGGCAACGTTGGCAATTTTGCCGTCCTCAATATAAATGTATCCGCAAGGGATAGCCTGAGCATTTTTGCCCTGCGGATAGATTTCAGCGTTATATAAAAACATCTATATAATAGTATCCTTTCGTATTGTAAATTTGATAAATCAAATTTCCTAATGAATAATGAAGAATGAATAGTGAATAGTGAATAAATATGGTGTCGGCTGTGCCGACAAATTTAAAATTCGTCCGCCAACGGAGGACACATTATTTATTCATTTTTCATTATTCAATATTCATTATTCACTCAGCGGACAAAATCCGCTGCTCATATTCCGCATTCGTCGTAGTCCTTCCAGCGCTCATTGTGGCGGTAGGCGGAAACGGATTTGTACACGATGAAGCCTGCGGAGGCAAGGAAAAGCACCAGTGCCGCACAGACAGCGATGGTTGTTTTAATCATTTCAACGGACTCGTTTCTTTTTTCGATATTGTTTTCCATAGTAAATTCCTTTCTGAAATTGAATTTGTTTTCCCATACTATTATAATATATATTTACGAAATAGTAAATAGTTTTTTATCGGATTATGCGGTAAATATCAAGGTTTTTTCTTGGTTTGCGGATATAATACGAAAGATTTCACACCAAAAAGCGTAGAAAAATATGAGCCGAATTTGTTGAATGTGCCGAAACAAAAAGTCGTAAGTGTTAAAAACCCCACAGAAATTGTCAACTGTTGTTACTGAATTTTACAATATTTCGTTTTTATGGAAATTCGTGCTTCCGTACCAAAAGCCGATTTAGCGGAATTGCCTAAAAAACAAAGGTGAATTTTGGCACGTCCTCGGGTTAAATGGAATTTCATTCCTTTTTATATACAGGATTTTACAGCGTTTTTGTATATGTTGCACAAAAACGGGGTGATAAAAAGCCTTGACAAACAGCGGTGTGATAACTATAATGATTAAAAGTTGCTGAACGGTTACTTTTGTTACCGCATTGTAACCGAATTTGAGCAAGAATTTCCGAAAGGAGTCCTTTATGAGTAATAATGCAAGTAAGCGTCCTGCTCTTGATGACATGGCGGCAAATTGTAAAAAAGTCTTAAAGAACTTGAAAATCAGAACTGTATCAACAACCGCAGGTGCTCTGGTGCTGGGTGTGGTTTCTCTCAGTGCGGCGGCTGTTATGAATAATCAGGAGGCTGCAGTTGCACTTACAGCTTCACCTTATACAATCGGTGAGAGTGCCGGCGTGCTTGAAATGCCTGCAAAGGAATATGATGTAACCATTGCGGTTGACGGAAAAAATATCGGCATTAAATGTGCAGGCAATGTTGCGGATGCACTTGAAGCAGCTGATGTTGAAATCTGTGACGACGACCTTATCAATATCGGTCTCAGCGAGCCCTTAGGCAGCGGTACCGAAATTATTATAAACCGTGTCAACATTGTTGAAGAAGTACAGGTTGAGGTTATTGAATACGCTACAAAGTATCAGGAAGACGACGAGCTGCTTGTCGGCTATACCGAAACTGTAGTTGACGGTGAAGAAGGCGAGGTCGAAACAACTTTCCGTCACGTTTATGTGGACGGTGAGCTTGTTTCCTCCGACGTCATCGACGAGGATATCACACAGCCTGTTGACGAGGTAATCGCAGTAGGCACAATGGAAGAGCCTGAGCCTATTTATGACGAGGCAGTCCCTACAGGCTGGACACCTTACAGCAATGAGGTTGAGCTTGACGAAAACGGAGTTCCTGTAAATTATGTTGATGTTATTACAGGCGAAGCAACAGCTTATACAGCTTCCGCAGGAGCAATCACTTCCACAGGCAAGACCGCACAGGTTGGCTATGTAGCAGTTGACCCTAAGGTTATTCCGTACGGCACAGAGCTTTATATTGTATCAGCTGACGGAACAAGAACCTACGGCTATGCAGTTGCCGAGGATACAGGCGGAGCAATGAGAAGCGGCAGAGTGCTTGTTGACCTTTATATGGACACAGAAAGCGAGTGCTACAGCTGGGGCAGACGTGACGTAAATGTATATATTTTAGGATAAACGATATTTCTATATATGGTAAGAGAGAGTATTCGCCGTACAGGGTAAAACCTGTGCGGCGGATTTGTTTTTGTGTGCAAGGTTTGGTAAATTGTAATTTATCTAGCTACTTTTATTTTCAAAATAACTATATTTTAACTTGATAGCGCTAGCAGGAGAGGGAGAGGGCGGCGTGCGTCCATAGCGGTTGATGAGTCCTCCCCCTTTCCTGAAGGTGTTCCCCATCGTATTTCAACGTAGAAACTATATTTTTTAAAAGAAGTATAAAAAGAATAAATAAGTTTGTTTTTCTTTTTTGTAGTTTATGTGTAAAGATAGTTTGCGTGGGTCTATTCGAGGGGGAAAACCTATAAGGGACAAGGAACAAATAAAATCCGACAAAAAATCGGCATTTCCTTTTCCCTTAGCGGTTTCTCCCCCTAACCATACGCTTGCGTTTGGTTTGCTCCGACTTTTCCCTTTCATCCCTTATCCTTTGCCGATTTTTTCGTTATCTTGTGTCGTTACTTTTCCTGCTATTGCTATCAAGTGCTTTTTGTTATTGTGTGGAAGGTAAATTAGTGTACTAAATTACGATTTACCCAAAACCCGCATTTTAAAAAATTCCGCAAAAGGTGTTGTAATTTTTAAAAATATGTGATATACTATAACCACAACTAAGTACATTAATCCCTATTATTTAAAAGGAGTTGTTTTTAATGAAGGCTTTTGGTGCTATTCTTCTTGCTGTAACTTCCGCTGCTGCCGGTGCGGCTGCTGCTATGTACGCTATGAAAAAGCGTGAGGAAATCGAACAGTTCGACTACGATTTCGATGATGAGGACGAGCTTTATTTCGATGAGTGCGACTGTGAGGAGTGCTCAATTGATGAGAGCGACCTTGCTGAACTCGACAGCCTTGATGCTGACGACCTTGTTGAAATTGACGAGGCTAAGGGCGAGGATTTCTGAGAATAATTCTTTGACGGGTACCCGTAAAGGTGCCCGTTATTATTTGTGGGGTAGTAATATGCTTTTTTTAGTGTTGATATTCGGTTCGTGGATATGGTATGTGGTTTACCTGATTATGCAGGAAAGCAGAAAGAAAGCTTTCGAACGCTTCTGTCTTGAAAATGCGGAGAAGCTGCTGAATGATGAGGAGTGTGAATTCAGGGGGAAGATGTTCAAGGGAAGCAATGTTGTTGCTTCATATCAGATGTGTGTTTCAATGCTGGTGCTCACAATGACAAGAAAAACGGCATTTTACAGTGTTGATGATGCATCACCTGCGATTTGCTGCACGATAATTACAGCTCTTGGCGGCTGGTGGGGCTTTCCGTGGGGTCCGATACGTTCGATACAGACCTTTATCAGCAATTCGAAGGGCTCGGAAAATTATACGCCGCTTGGCTCGTACATAAGATATCTTATGGTTACAAACTCTGATACGAAAGGAATTTGATATGCCTAAAAACAGAGAGGCTTTCCGCCTTGACAGGTTTCTGTCCAACCAGCTGAATATTTCACGCAATGATGCAAAGGAGCTTATCAAGAAGCGTCTTGTGACGGTCAACGGGCAGGCTGCAAAGCTGTTCGATATGAAGATTGACCCTGAGAGGGACACGGTTGCTTCTGAGGGAAAAGAGGTTACTTACAGAAAGCACATTTATATTATGCTCAACAAGCCTGCGGGAGTAATCTGTGCCACAAAGGACAGGCTCACGGAAACGGTGCTGGAGCTTATTCCGCCTGAATTACGCAGACAGGGACTTTTCCCTGCGGGACGTCTTGACAAGGACACGGAGGGGTTTGCTCTTATTACGGATGACGGTGTTTTTGCACACGAAATCCTCTCCCCCAAAAAGCACGTTGACAAGAAATATTTCGCCGTGCTTGAAAAGCCTGCCAAGGAAAGCGACGTTGAAGCATTTGCAGGCGGTATGGAAATAGACGGCGGTGATGTATGTATGCCTGCGGTGCTGGAAATTACAGACAATCCCAATGAGGTTTTTATCACCCTGAGGGAGGGAATGTTCCATCAGGTGAAGCGTATGGCTGAGGCTGTGGGCAATAAGGTTACCTATCTTAAACGTGTGCAGATAGGCGGACTGCCGCTGGACGAAAAATTGGCGGTTGGTGAGTGTCGTGAAATAATGCACAATGAAATGGAAAAAATTTATGCAAAAAAATAATGAATTTTTTTCGTTTGTCTTTTTTTCGTCAAACTTAATAAACAAATCTTTATAAGTTTAGTTAATAAGCAACTTGAAATTTGATGCAGAAATTTGGTATTATATTATCATAGCCAAAGAAGTAATGAGTTTGGCAAGACTAATTTTTTTGGGAGGTCCGTTCAGAATGGCTAGTTTATCACTCAGATCCATTTATAAGAAATACCCAGGCGGCGTTGTTGCCGTTTCCGACGTTAACCTTGAAATCCGCGATAAGGAATTCATCATCCTTGTAGGTCCATCCGGTTGTGGTAAGTCCACTACTCTCCGTATGATTGCAGGTCTTGAAGAAATTTCCGAAGGCGAACTCTATATCGGCGACCGTCTCGTTAATGACGTTGCTCCTAAGGACAGAGATATTGCGATGGTATTCCAGAACTACGCTCTGTACCCACATATGACTGTATATGATAATATGGCTTTCGGTCTTAAGCTCCGTAAGGTTCCTAAGGACGAAATCAACCGTAAGGTAGAAGAAGCTGCAAGAATTCTTGATATCTCTCACCTCCTCAGCAGAAAGCCAAAGGCTCTCTCCGGTGGTCAGAGACAGCGTGTTGCTCTCGGTCGTGCTATCGTTCGTGAGCCACAGGTATTCCTCCTCGACGAACCACTTTCCAACCTCGATGCTAAGCTCCGTGCTCAGATGAGAACAGAGATTTCCAAGCTCCACCAGAAGCTCGGTACAACATTCATCTATGTAACTCACGACCAGACTGAAGCTATGACAATGGGTGACCGTATCGTAGTTATGAAGGACGGCTTCATTCAGCAGGTTGACTCCCCACAGAACCTCTATACAAACCCTGTTAACCAGTTCGTTGCAGGCTTTATGGGTTCACCTCAGATGAACTTTGTTGACGCAGTTCTCAGAAAGATTGAAGATAAGTACACAATCGAATTCGGTTCTGAAGATACTAAGACATCCCGTGGCAAGAAGTACTATGTTGAACTTCCTGAGTCCAAGGTTGACGAGCTTGCTCTCGAAAACTATGTAGACAAGGAAATCATTATGGGTATCCGTCCTGAAAACATTCACGACGAAGAAATGTTCCTCTCCGCAGCTAAGACAGGTGTTATCGACGCTAACGTTGAAATCACTGAAATGATGGGTGCTGAAACATTCCTCTACCTCAACTGCGAAGGTATCTCCCTCACAGCTCGTGTTGACCCACGTTCTACAGCTCGTCCACAGGATACTATCAAGGTTGCTATCGATCCTAACAAGGTTCACATCTTTGATAAGGAAACTGAAAAGACACTCGTTAACTGATTTAGTTAATATTACCCCTGTTCCGCTTTGGGACAGGGGTTTCTTTTTGTCTGCACAAATTTTGCACATAAAAAAGGGCACGGAATTTTCCGTACCCTTGAAAAATGAATAAAGAATAATGAATAGTGAATAGTTAAGGTGTCCGCTTTGCGGACATTTTTAATATCATTGCCGAAGGCAATTCCTTAATTATTCATTCTTCATTATTCAATATTCGCTATTCATTGTCGAAAAGTTTTTTCGACAAAATTAAGGGTACGGAATTTTCCGTACCCTTAATTTTACTCTTTTCAGCTGTAAGACAACTGCCTAAGTTCGTTTTTAAAAGTTTTTACGCAACGCGGAAAAACTTGGAGACGAACGCTTGCGTTCGTTTTTATACCTGAGAGTTGTTATCGAGGAAGTCCATAACGTCGTCAACAGTTGTAAATGCGAGAGCTGTGCAGGTATCAGCGCAGCCGTAGTAGATACAAATTCTGCCTGTGTCAGCGTCAACGAGGTTAGCACATGGGAATGTTACTGCGTCTGTATCACCAACGAGTTCGTAGTATTCCTGTGGGCTGAGGAGGTAGGAAGCACCTCTCTTGAGAACCTTCCAAGGCTGGTCCTTATCAAGGAGAGCAGCGGAGAAGCTGTAAACATAACCGTTGCAGGAAGTAAGTACGCCGTGGTAGAAAATGAGCCAGCCGCGGTCTGTTTCAATCGGAATTGGACCTGCACCCATCTTTGTGGACTCCCAGCCCTTTGAAGGACCCATAACGTGTCTGTGCTTGCCCCAGAATGTGAGGTCAGGAGACTGGCTGATGAACATATCGCCGAATGGTGTGTGACCGCTGTCGGAAGGACGGCTCATCATCATATACATATCATTAATCTTTCTTGGGAACATTACGCCGTTTCTGTTGAATGGGAGGTAGGAGTTCTCAAGCTGTGTGAATGTTTCGAAGTCTGTTGTTGTAGCAATACCGATAGTTGGCTTCCAGCCGTAAGCGTTACACCAGGTAACGATGTACTTGTCTTCGCCTTCCATCTTGCAAACACGTGGGTCGTAGCCGTACTGCCACTGAGCAACCTCAGGGTCAAGACCTTCAGTATTGAAGTGAATTCTTTCTTCGTTGATATCCCAGTTGATACCGTCCTTGGAGAAACCAACGTGGATTTCCATATTTCTTTCTCTGTCATCAACACGGAAAACGCCTGCGAACTTGTAGTCGCCCTTTTCAAAAGGAACTACTGAGCTGTTGAAGATAGAGTTGGAAGGCTCTCTGTAGCCGTTAGCCTTCTTAACCATAATGTGGTCACGCTTGATAATTGGGTTAGCGCTGTAACGCCAAACGATGTCTTTGCATCCCTCAGGCTTGTCCTGCCAAGGAATATTAGGAAGTGATGTACCGTTGATGATTTTAGTCTTCATATCAGATACCAACCTTTCTTTGTTATAAATTTTTCTCTGAGCCTTCGGGACTCACATTGTTTACATTATAACTTATAAACAGGAAAAAAGCAACAGCTAATTTTCTACTTAAATGTATAAGTCACAAAATGTTTAGAATTGTAAACGTATTCGCAGATACCGTGCTGAAATTTGATTTTATTTTCAGAAAAAGGTCGTCCGCTGAGTGGTGCAGTACACAGAAAATCCGCTTCCAGTTTGCTTGGAAGCGGATTTGTTTTACTTGATTTCAACAGTCTGACCGCCGACAAAAAGCGTGCATACTTCGTCAGGGTTTACAGGTTCTGCAAAGCCTAAAGCAAAGAAGGTTGAGCCCGGTTTGCTGTCAGGTTCATAGGTAAATGACTCCATATCGGTTATGGATGTAGTGGAAGTAATTCTCACCTTTTCGCCGTTTTCAAGCACAGCATAGGGCTCCTCCCTGCCCCAGAAGGTGTCGAAGCCGTCAATTTCAAGATAAGCGGAAATCGGTGTAACTTCAATGCTTTTCAGGGTTGAATATACAGTATTTCCTTCGGGGTCAATGCCAACCAGCTCGGCAGTTTTCGGGTAGTGGATTTCCTCGCCCGAATAGTTTGCCGCAAATTCTGCCGACCAACAGTGTTCCTTGTTCATATCAAGCAGATACCTATCGTTTTTCTCAGTCTTGTCCATCTGTATTACGCCAACTGTAATCTTTTCATCCTTGATAATTGCATTTGTTGTCATTCTGATACCAAGACGCAGCTTTTCCTCGCTGGTTTCAAGCACGCTTACACCTACGCCTGAACCTGCTATGCTTTCAAAGTTAATATCGAAATACAGTTCGTACAAAGGCTTTATATAAGTCAATCCGTCGACCTCTTCAAGAAGCTCATAACCGTTTTCGGGGTAAATGTCAATAATTGCAAGTACGCTGTGCTTATCCGCCGCCGCAGCCATAAGTTCAAAGTTCATAGTGTCAATTGTGTCCTCGGAAATGGTTGCTTCGGGGACAATATTTTCGGTAATATTCTCGCTCTTTTCACCGAAAATGCTTTGGAATATTCCTGCGTAATCCCAGTTGTTTGCCGCACCGACAGAAACCGTCAGCACCGATACCGAAACAGCCGCCGCAAGAATTGCCGTCATAGCCTTTGAGTGACGCTTTTTCAGTACGGGCTTTGTTTCCGTGCCGATAATCTTTTGTGCAAGCTCCTCGGGAGAGGTTTCGGGTGTAATCTGTTCGTATAAATCATTCAATCTTTTCATAACTTGTCCTTTCTCATTTCTCCAGTATGGATTTCAGCTTGTCACGTCCACGCTTCAGACGTGCCTTTACGTTGCTTTCGGAAATTTTCAGCATTTCGGCAATCTCCGCCACGCTGTAGCCCTCATAATAATGAAGATAAATTACCGTGCGGTAGTTGACATTAAGTCTGTTGAGCACGTCCAGCAGTTCATAGTCCTTTTCGCTTTTCAAGGGTATATCCTCAGTGAGGGCGATTTTGCGTTTTATCCACGCTGACGCAAGATGATTTTTTGCGGTATTTGCGGTTACACAGATAAGCCACGCCTTTGCATTTTCGTCAGCAGAAAAGCTTTCCGAGCTGTTGTAAAGCCTGAGAAAAACCTCTTGGGTTATGTCCTCCGCATCTGTGCGGTTTTTGACATAGCTGTATGCAAGACGAAATACCGTAGGCTGAAATTTTGCAACGTACTGCGTAAAAAGTGTTTTGTCTATTTTTATCATTCCTTTGTTTTGTATTCGGTACCGTGAAACGTTTCTGTATATAAGACAAATTAAAAAGCCGTATGGTTACACCTGAATAATAATTTATAAAAAACGGGGCGGAAAAAGCACATTGCTTCCGCCCCTGAGTATGTGATTATTTCTCCGTTTCAAATCCGTCTTTGAATGTTACAACAGGCTTGCCGTCCTTGTCAAGCAGAGGAGTAAGCCCTCCCGAATAGCCTGACTGGCGGTAAAGGTAATTCACCCCTGTTTCGGTATCAATCCATATTTCCATAACATCTATTGAGCCTTGTGTATAAACTTTTTCAAATCTTTTTTTAGTCATTGAATTTCACCTCGCTTTATATTATTTTCCTTTTTCAATCAATGCGTCCATCATTCCAAGGATACGCCCTTTGTCAATATCATTTAATTTTCTCAATTTATACACAACCTCTGTTTCTGTGCTGTCGAGGGAACTTTTGGTTAATCCGTCTTTTTCGTTTGTAAGTCCTGCAATATAATCAAGACTGACTTTGTAAAATTGTGCAAGTTCTACGGCAAAATCCAATGGAACACTGTGTTTTCCTTGTTCGTAATTAGTGTATGTTGTTTTATGCATACCAAGCAATTTAATCAGCTGTTCCTGAGTTAAGTCCTTATCCTCTCTTAAATCACGAATTCTGTTGTAATGTTGCACACAATTCACCTCTGGTTGTTGTATTTTATTACAAAATTATACCACAAATCAAGTAGATACATTGAAATATTAATATGTTTGTTGTATAATCAAAGATAAATACAACAAATTATGTATTTAAAACAAAAGAGGTATGAAAAATGAAAAGCAAAATAATTGTTTTAATGACATTACTGACGACTTTTTGCTTGACAGGCTGTGCAGAAAAGCAATCTGATGTATTATCGTCTGAAACTTCGACAGTATCAGTTACATCTGAGGACACTGTTTCTTCGGTTACCGAAATGGAAATTACCACCACAACTACTGTAGCTGCAACCACTGAAGCCGAAACAGGAGTACATATTGATTTTGAGGAAATTCATTATGATGAATACAACATCAAAGGTGGTGAACTTCCTTCAATATGTGCCTTGCTTAATCATCACGGAATTGACATTACACCATCAAAATTCTTTGAGTATGTTCCGACTGCTTCCGTAAATACACCTGCAAAAGATGTTTTATGGCAAACGTGGGATACTACAGGAGCGAGCTGTTATGCACCTGTTATTGAAATCGCATTGCAGGGTGTGTGGGTTGATAAAAAACCTGACAAAACCGTGACATTAAGTCTCGATAACAGTCTTGACTATTTGCTTACAGAATATGTAAGCAATGATGTTCCTGTTATGGTTTGGGCAACAGCAGAATTGATAGAACCTAAATTTGAAACTGCTTATGCTTCTGACGGAACATTTGAATATTCAAATTATTCCCACTGTTATGTTATCACAGGTTATGATGAAAAAACAATAGAAGCATATGAGCCTCGTGAAGGAAAAATCAAAACCTACAGCAGGGATTTGTTTGAACAGCGTTACAATGATATGTTCAAGCAGGCTATTATAATAGAATAAGCAAAATCAGGGGTATCTCCGTTAATAGAGATACCCCTGATTTTATTAATATTTTTATATCAGAATTTCACCTCGTAAACCTTTCCTGCTTCTGTTGCAAAGCTTGTCACGCCGTTTTCTTCGTAGTAAGCCGCACCCTCAATCTTCACGCTGCCGACGATGCTGCACTTGTTGCCGCACTTGGAATGTACATACATTTCGGTAACCTTGCCGCCTGCCCACGCAAAGTCAACGACAAATCCGCCGCGGCACACGATGCCGTGTACCCTGCCGCTGTCCCATTCCTCAGGGATTGCAGGAAGCACGCTGATTTCGCCGCTGTGGCTCTGGATAACCGCTTCTGCGATACCTGCACCGCCGCCGAAGTTTCCGTCAATCTGGAAAGGCGGGTGCATATCAAACATATTGATGTTGGTAGAGTGAGCAAGAAGTGCCGCAATATTTTCGCCCACAAGCTTGCCCTCGTGGAGACGTGCCCACATATTGATAATCCACGCTCTTGACCAGCCTGTGTGACCGCCGCCGTGGGTAAGTCTGCGGATAAGGGTTGCCTTTGCCGCTTCGGCAAGCTCAGGAGTGTGACGCTTGGTGATGAGGTTGTATGGGTAAAGTGCAAACAGCTGGGAAATGTGTCTGTGTCCCGGCTCTGCCTCGTCGTAATCTACAGCCCACTCCATAATCTGACCGTACTTGCCGATTTCGGGCTGTGGGAGCTTGTCACGGAGCTGACGGAGCATTTCCGCAAAGTTTCTGTCCTCGTCAAGAATTTCGGAGGACTCTATAACTGCTGTGAAAAGGAAGTGCAGAATTTGGCTGTCCATTGACGGCCCCTGACAGATTGTGCCCTTTGCACCGTCCTTGGTGATGTATGTATTTTCGGGAGAAACCGACGGACTTGTTACAAGTCTGCCCTTGTCGTCCTCGATGAGGAAGTCCACGAAAAATTCTGCCGCCTCACGGAGAGTATCGTACTTTTCGGCAAGGAAATCCTTGTCGCCTGTGAAAAGGTAGTGCTCGTAAATGTGGGTGCAGAGCCACGCAAGACCCATAGGCCAGAGCGTGCCCGGGAGCCACTTGTCCTGCGGTGCGGTGTCGCCCCAGATATCGGTGTTGTGGTGGCAGACAGAGCCGCCGCAGTGATACATTTCACGGGCGGTAACACGTCCGTTTTCACGCATACGCTCGATATGGTCAAAGAGTACGCCGTGGCACTCAGGCAAATTCTGAATTTCAGCCGCCCAGTAATTCATCTCTGTGTTGATGTTGATTGTGTACTTGCCGCCCCAGGCAGGCCACATATCCTTGTTCCATATACCCTGCAAATTCAGCGGGAGAGTCCCCTCTCGTGAGCCTGCAATCATAAGATAGCGTGAGAAATTGAAGTACATTTCCACAAGCTTGTTATCGCTTTTTCCGTCACGGATTTTCTGCAATCTTTCGTTTGTGGGAAGTTCAGCGTTGCCGTCAGAATTGTCGGTAAGTATAATTTTACAACGATTATACAAGCTGGAATAATCATCTATGTGACGGTGACGAAGCTTGCTGAAATAATCTTTTCTCAGTGCAGTTTTAGCCTGTCCGATTGCCTTTTTCTCGTAATCTCCTGTGCGGTAAGAGGTCTGACACGCAAGGGTCATAATTACCTCGTCAGCGTTTTCGACTTTAATTCTGTTTGCGTCAGTGTAAGCCTTGCCGCCCTTTGCGGAGACGGAAATTGCCGCAGCGTAAGGGATGCCGTCAGACATTGTAAAAAGAATAGTATGGTCATCGTAAGCCTCGTTTTTGTCGTAGTCGTCGTCCTTGCCGTCAATTACGGAAACGAAGCTGATTTTCCCCTTTTCGCTGGCGGTGAAATGAATAACCATAACCTCGTCAGGCTTGGAGACGAAAACGTCACGGCTGTAGATTACCCCGTCATTCTCCCACTGTGTACTGCAAATGCCGTAGCTGAGGTCAAGGTATCTTCTGTAATCAGCGTAGTTTTCCGTGCCGCTTTGCCATATGTGCAGGTCGCCCAAGGGCTGATAGTGACGCTGGTTTTCGTTTGTGCCGTAGAAAGCGTCACAGCAGATGTTTTCAGCGTCTGTTGTACGTCCCTCACGGATTGCGGTGCGGATTTTTTCAAGGTTGTCAAATGCCTTGGAGTTGTTTCGTTTGCGGAAGCCGCCCGACCAGATTGAGTCCTCGTTAAGCTGGATAAGCTCATCGGCAGGTCTGCCGAAAATCATACCGCCGATACGTCCGTTGCCTACGGGGAGAGCCTCGTCCCAGTTTGCGGCAGACTGCTTGTACCATAAAAGTTCAGATAATCTATCCATAAAATTCCCTCGTTTCCGTTTGATATTTGTGTTAATTATAGCATATCTCTGCTGTCATTGCAATTAAAATATGAAAAAGAATGCTGACGGAATTAAAAGACGGACTTTCCAAAATTTTAATGCATTGCTGTTGTAATTTCAAAAAAGATGTGCTATAATTATTTTATCTTTTGCGAAAGGAGCTGGGCAGGTGCTTTTGGAGATAAATTATGAGTCGCTGGCGATTTACGGCAAGTTTGGTGCGGCTATGCTGGGACTTCTTATGCTGGTATGGGTAATCGCTCTGCTTACTCCGAAGCTTGCAAAGGTTGTTGACAAGCTTATGGGCAAGCCTGCCGACCCGAGTCCCGAAAGGGTGCAGGAAGTTAACGAGGATAATTACAAGGTCTACAGCTTGTTTGAGGACCGTCCCGACGGTGCAAAAAGCGGACTTGTCAAAGATGAAAATAAATCTGAAAACACAGACAAAGGAGAATAAATTTAAAAATTATAAATTTTTAAATTGCGAGTTTTGCTTTTCAGATTTCATCTGAAATTTTGCAAGCAAAACCGCAAAACTCAGAAAGGAAGATTAAAATGGCTAAGGATAAAAAGTTAGTTGAAGCGATAACCTCTATGGACGAGGACTTCGCAAAGTGGTACACCGATATTGTTAAGAAGGCAGAGCTTATCGAATACACCTCTGTTAAGGGCTGTATGGTAATCCGTCCTTACGGTTACGCTATCTGGGAAAATATGCAGAGAATTCTTGACGGTATGTTCAAGGCTACAGGTCACGAAAATGTTTGTATGCCTATGTTCATTCCTGAGAGCCTGCTCCAGAAGGAAAAGGACCACGTTGAAGGCTTTGCTCCTGAGGTTGCGTGGGTTACACACGGCGGCTCAGAAAAGCTTGAGGACAGACTTTGCGTACGTCCTACTTCCGAAACACTTTTCTGTGAGCACTACGCTAACATCATTCACTCCTACCGTGACCTGCCAAAGCTTTACAATCAGTGGGTTTCCGTTGTAAGATGGGAAAAGACTACACGTCCATTCCTCCGTTCAAGAGAATTCCTCTGGCAGGAGGGTCACACAATCCACGCTACAGCTGAGGAAGCTATCGTGGAAACAGAAAAGATGCTCAATGTTTACGCTGAGTTCTGTGAAAAGTCTCTTGCTATGCCTGTTGTAAAGGGCAAGAAAACCGAAAGCGACAAGTTTGCAGGTGCAGAAGCTACTTATGCTATTGAAGCACTTATGCACGACGGCAAGGCACTTCAGGCAGGTACTTCCCACTACTTCGGCGACGGCTTTGCAAAGGCATTTGAAATTATGTACACCGACAAGGAAAACAAGAAGGTGTTCCCTCACCAGACTTCCTGGGGCGTTACAACACGTCTTATCGGTGCTATCATTATGACACACGGCGACAACAACGGTCTTGTTCTTCCGCCTGCTGTTGCACCGATTCAGGCTGTTATCATTCCTATTCAGCAGCACAAGGAAGGCGTTCTTGACAAGGCTGAGGAAATCGCAAACCAGCTCAAGGCTGTTGGTGTACGCGTCAAAATTGACGACAGCGAGAACTCCCCCGGCTGGAAGTTTGCTGAGTACGAAATGAAGGGCGTACCTGTAAGAATTGAAATCGGTCCTAAGGACATTGAGAATAACAAGTGTGTTGCTGCTACAAGATACAACGGCGCTAAGCGTGATGTAATGCTTGACAACGTGGTTGACGCTGTACTTGATATGCTCGGCAAGGAAATTCCCGAGGGAATGTTTAACAAGGCTCTCGAAAACCGTGAAAAGCACACTTACTCCTGCACAACTATGGACGAAATTGTTTCCGCACTTGAACAGAACGGCGACGGCTTCGTAAAGGCAATGTGGTGCGGCGATGAGGAATGTGAAGACAAGGTCAAGGAAGTAACAGGCGTTGGTTCAAGATGTATTCCTTTCGAGCAGGATAATCTTTCCGATAAGTGCGTTTGCTGCGGCAAGCCTGCCAAGACTATGGTTTATTGGGGTAAAGCTTATTAAAACGAACGCAAGCGTTCGTTTACGGGTTTTTGCTTCACAAAAACGCCGTAGTTTGCACAACGTTACGGCTTTGCGTTGGATTGCGAAAATACATCGCACAGTTAGCACAACATTGTAACTTTCATTGTGGTGCGAAAATACATTGGCATAGTTGGCACAACATTGCGGCTTTGTGTAATGTTTAAGTTTTAGTTTGATTTTGAAGGGGCGGCTTCGGTCGTCCTTTGCAATATGAGGTGCGGAATGAAAAGAATTGTTCCTATACTATTATTAATATGTGTAATGTGTTTGTCAGGCTGCTCGCTGAAAAAGGTTGTGGAGCTTGAGGGACGTGAGCAGGTCGAGGCGTTTATTGCTGAGGCAGCAGGCTGGCAGAGCGGCTGCTATGTGCTGACAAACCTTGACACGGGCGAGGCGGACAGCGTGTTCACCTTTATCAATAATGAGGACGGCACGCAGAGCTACCTTTATGAAAGCATTGCTGACGGCACGGCTTATGTGGAATACAGTGACGGCGGACTTTTTTACAGGATTGATGATGAAAGCGTCAGCATATGCACTGATGACGATGAGGGGTACGTTTCCTATACCGCAGAAAATCCTCACCCCTACTCTGCGGGCAACCTGCTTTTCTATGTAAATCTCTATGCGTCGGGGTCAAGTGCTGAAACGGACAGTGACGGCAATGTGACCTACACCTATATTTATGATGCAGAGAAAATCAACGAGGCTATGGGGACTTCCCTTGACAGCTTTGTGACGACCTACACCTTTGATGCGGACGGCAATTTCGTTAATTTCACTCAACGCAACACGGACGGCGAAAGCGGCTATGCTTATATGGTTGAGGTGCTGGACGTGAATTCGGTTGCTGAGTTGGAAAATCCGCTTGGATAGAGAATAATGAATAATGAATGGTGAATAATGAATAGTGAATAATTAAGGTGTTCGGCTTCGCCGAACGGATTTATTACCGTAAGTTATTGAGTATGCCCTTGTTTTGCGTGGTTTATACGGGGTGTAATTGGTTTCGTTAAACTGCACAAAAATCGGTTTGCAAATTCTCTTAAATTCTACGCCAAAAAGTTTGAAAAATAGCACCAAACCCTTGCAATTGCGTGGTTTTGGTGCTATAATATTTCTTGCGTGACTGCGACAGTTACAGAAATTGTAGCTGTTTACGGTGGCTGATTACACCGTATTTTATATGTTTTTGCGAGGAAGCGGAAGGTGGCCTGCGGTTTGCAGGGGAATTTCCGTGGAGTATGTCTGACCTGAGAGTCGGGCGGCTGTGATATCGAACACTGTCTGTGCTTAAACCGTGGGGAGTCCTGTGTCTGCCCAAAGGTAAGCTTGTGTTTGAATGTACTCGGAAAACAGCTTGTTTTTCGGGTTTTTTAATAAGTTGGTCGCGAAACGCACGGAAGCGTGTAAACGCAGGTGTGCGTTGCGAAAATGACGTAAAGCGAATATCACAAACCTCGTCCCCGAAAACATCATCGAGATTAATTAGGAGGCGATTTTAATGGCAGTCAATGAAAAAATCAGAATCAAAATCAAAGGTTACGACCACGCAGTAGTTGATGCAGCAGCAGCTAAGATTGTTGAAGCAGCTAAGCGCAGCGGTGCAAGAGTAAGCGGTCCTATCCCACTTCCTACAGACAAGGAAATTATCACAATTCTCCGTGCTGTACACAAGTACAAGGATAGCCGTGAGCAGTTCGAAATGAGAACTCACAAGAGACTCATCGACGTTATCAGACCTTCTGATAAGTCTATGGAAGCACTGCAGGGTCTTGAACTTCCTGCCGGCGTTGACGTTGTAATGGAAATTAAGTAAGATTTCCCAAAAATGTTGACTCGCAGGTCATGTTGCAGAAATGCAACCAATAACCAAAGGAGGAAAAAGTATGACAAAGGCACTCATCGGTAAGAAAATCGGTATGACACAGATTTTCGATGAAGCAACAAACAAGGTAATTCCCTTGACTGTTGTAGAAGTCGGTCCATGCGTTGTAGTTCAGAAGAAGACTGTTGAAAACGACGGTTACAGCGCTGTACAGCTCGGCTTCGGTGACCTCAGAGAAAAGCTTGCTAACAAGCCAATCAAGGGTCACTTTGCAAAGGCAGACGTTGCAGTTAAGAGAACTCTCAAGGAGTTCAGACTCGACAACGCTGAAGAAATTGAAGTAGGTACAATCCTGAAGGCAGATTCCTTCGAAGTAGGCGACATCGTTGATGTAAGCGGTACTTCCAAGGGTAAGGGTTATCAGGGTACTGTAAAGAAGAACAACAACTCCAGAATCAAGGAAACTCACGGTTCCGGTCCTGTTCACAGACACGCTGGTTCTATGGGCGCATGTTCCTCTCCTTCCCGTATTTTCAAGGGCAAGAAGCTCCCTGGTCACATGGGTGCAGAGAAGGTTACTGTACAGAATCTTGAAGTTGTTAAGGTTGACGCTGAAAACAATCTTATCGCAGTTAAGGGTGCTATCCCGGGTCCTAAGAATGGTATCATCACCATTTGCGACTGCGTAAAGAAAAAGGCTTAATGGAAGGAGGAAGCAGAAATGCCTAGTATTAAAGTTCTGGATATGACAGGTAAAGAGGTTTCCAACATTGAGCTGTCTGATGCAATTTTCGGTATCACTCCAAACGAATCCGCTATGCACACAATGGTTGTAAACTATCTCGCTAATCAGAGACAGGGTACACAGTCTACTCTCACTCGTACAGAGGTAAGAGGCGGCGGAAGAAAGCCTTGGAGACAGAAGGGTACAGGTCACGCAAGACAGGGTTCCATCCGTGCTCCACAGTGGACACACGGTGGTATCGCTCTCGGACCTAAGCCAAGAAGCTACCGTTTCACAGTAAACAAGAAGCTCAAGAGACTTGCTATGAAGTCTGCTCTTTCCACAAAGGTACTCGACAACAATATGATTGTTCTCGATTCTATCAAGATGGAAGAATACAAGACAAAGACTATCATTGCAATGCTCAAGGCTATTGAGGCAGAGGGCAAGAAGGCTCTCATCGTAATGCCTGAGGTTGACAACTGCGTAATCAAGAGTGCAGCTAACATCCCTGGTGTTAAGACAGCTCTCGTAAACACTATTAATGTATACGACATTCTCAACTACGACAAGTTCATCGTTGTTAAGGATGCAGTTGCTAAGATTGAGGAGGTGTACGCATAATGCTGGCACAGGATATCGTAATCAAGCCTATCATCACTGAAAAGAGCATGGAAGGCCTCCAGGAAAACAAGTACACCTTTAAAGTAGCTAAGAACGCTAACAAGATTGAAATTGCTAAGGCAGTTGAGGAACTCTTCGGCGTTAAGGTTGCTAAGGTAAATACCATGAACGTAAGAGGACGTGCTAAGAGAATGGGTATGAGCAGAGGCTACACACCTAACTGGAAGAAAGCAATCGTTACTCTTGCTGAAGGTTCCAAGACTATCGAATTCTTCGATGGTATGATGTAATTACTCCTTAAAGAGTAAGTATGGAAGGGACAGCTTCCGCAAAACATCGCAAAATAAGATAAGGAGATGACCTGCAATGGCAATTAAATCATATAAGCCAACGACGCCTGCAAGACGTCAGATGACTGTTACTGATTACAGCTGCCTCTCTAAGGTAGAGCCTGAGAAGAGCCTTCTCGCTCCTCTTAAGAAGACAGCCGGCAGAAACAGCTACGGCAGAATCACCGTTCGTCACAGAGGCGGCGGAAACAGAAGAAAGTACAGAATTATCGACTTCAAGAGAGACAAGATGAATATGAGCGCTACAGTGCTCACTCTTGAATACGATCCAAACAGAAGTGCATTCATCGCTCTCGTTCAGTACGAGGACGGCGAAAAGAGATACATCATCGCTCCAAACGGTCTCGCTGTCGGCGATGTAATCTCCAGCGGTAAGGATGCAGATATCAAGCCTGGTAACGCACTTGCACTCTGCGACATCCCTGTTGGTACATTCATTCACAACATCGAACTTTACCCTGGCAAGGGCGCTCAGCTCGTTCGTGCTGCCGGTAACATGGCACAGCTTATGGGTAAGGAAGAAGCTTACGTTCTCGTAAGACTTCCATCCGGTGAAATGAGAAAGATTCCAGCAAACTGTATGGCTACAGTTGGTCAGGTTTCCAACATTGACCACGAAAATGTAAGCATCGGTAAGGCTGGTAGAACTCGTCACCTCGGCATCAGACCTACAGTTCGTGGTTCTGTAATGAACCCATGCGACCACCCACACGGTGGTGGTGAAGGTAAGTCTCCTGTTGGTCGTCCGGGTCCTGTTACACCATGGGGCAAGCCAGCTCTTGGTTATAAGACCAGAAAGAAGCACCACAGAACAGACAAGTTCATCGTTAAGAGAAGAAACGGTAAATAAGATTTACTGTAAACCAAAAATCTCATTGAATCATAAAGAGGAATGTTCGGGAGCAAGTTCTCCCGTGCATCTTGCCTCGCAAAATCAGAGGGGAGGAAAACCAATGAGCAGAAGCGTTAAGAAGGGACCATACGTCCAGGAGGTCCTTCTCAAGAGAGTAATCGCTATGAACGAAGCTGGCGAAAAGAAGGTTCTCAAGACTTGGAGCCGTTCTTCTACAATTTTCCCTGACTTCGTAGGTCATACATTCGCTGTTCATGACGGCAGAAAGCACGTTCCTGTATACGTTACAGAAGATATGGTAGGTCACAAGCTTGGTGAATTCGCACCAACAAGAACCTACAAGGGCCACGCAGGCTCCAAGACATCCAACAATGGTAAGAAATAAGGCAGAGAGGAGAAATTAAAATGGAAGCAAGAGCATATCTTAAAAATGCTCGAATCGCACCAAGAAAGGTTCAGATCGTTCTCGACCTCATCAGAGGCAAGGACACAGAAACAGCTATGGCGATTCTGCAGCACACACCAAAATCTGCCTGTGAATACCTGGAGAAGCTTCTTAAGTCCGCTATCGCAAACGCAGAAAACAACTTCGGTATGGATAAGGATAACCTTTATGTATCCGAATGTTTCGTTTGCCCGGGACCTATCATGAAGAGAATTATGCCTAGAGCACAGGGCAGAGCATACCGCATCCTCAAGAGAACTTCCCATGTTACTCTTGTGGTAAAGGAAAGAGAATAAGTCGAAAGGGAGGTAAACTAAATGGGACAGAAAGTTAATCCACACGGTCTTCGTGTAGGCGTTATTAAGAATTGGGATTCCCGCTGGTTTGCAAACAAGGCAACTTTCGGCGATACACTGGTTGAGGACTACAACGTTCGTAACTATATCAAGAAAAACCTTTACGCAGCAGGCGTTCCAAAGATTGAAATCGAAAGATTCGCAGACAAGGTTAGAATTCACGTTCACTGCGCTAAGCCCGGTATCGTAATCGGCAGAGGCGGCGAGAACATCGAAAAGCTTCGTCTTGATGTTGAAAAGATGATGAAGAAGTCCGTTGCTATCAACATCGTTGAAGTTAAGTCTCCTGATATGGAATCACAGCTCGTTGCTGAGAGCATTGCAGCTCAGCTCGAAAACCGTGTATCCTTCAGAAGAGCTATGAAGCAGGCTATCGGCAGAGCTATGAAGCTTGGTGCTAAGGGTATCAAGGTTATGGTAAGCGGCCGTCTTGGCGGTGCTGAAATCGCTCGTTCCGAGACATATCACGAAGGTACAATTCCACTCCAGACTATCCGTGCTGACATCGACTACGGTTTTGCTGAGGCAGCAACAACTTACGGTCGTCTCGGTGTAAAGGTTTGGATTTACAAGGGCGAAGTTCTCAAGGGCGACGTTGCTAAGGCAAGAGCTATGGCTGAGAGAACAGAAAAGAAGCCTCGTCGTAATAACGACAATCGCCGCAACGGTGAAAACCGCGGCAACAGAAGAAGAGAAGGAGGTAATCAGTAATGCTGCTTCCAAAGAGAGTTAAGTACAGAAGAGTACACAGAGGCCGTCTTACAGGTAAGGCTTACCGCGGAAACAAGGTTTCCAACGGTGATTTCGGTCTTCAGGCGCTCGAGCCTGCATGGATTACTTCCAATCAGATTGAGGCTGCCCGTATCGCTATGACACGTTATATCAAGAGAGGCGGTCAGGTTTGGATCAAGATTTTCCCTGACAAGCCAATCACAGAGAAGCCTGCTGAAACACGAATGGGTTCCGGTAAGGGTTCACCAGAATACTGGGTTGCAGTTGTTAAGCCGGGAAGAGTAATGTTTGAAATTGCAGGTGTTTCCGAAGAAACTGCAAGAGAAGCTATGCGTCTTGCTATGCACAAGCTTCCAATCAAGTGTAAGTTTATCAAGAAAGAGGAGGCGAGCGAATAATGAAGGCTGCAGAAGTAAGAGAATTCACTACTGTTGAGCTTGAAAGCAAGCTTGCCGATCTTAAGAAGGAGCTTTTTGCTCTTCGTTTTCAGCACGCTGTAAATCAGCTCGACAATCCTACACGTCTTAAGGCTGTGAAGAAGGACATCGCAAGAATCAAGACAATTCTCCGCGAACGTTCCGCTTCCGAACAGTAAGTGAAGGGAGGAAACAAAAATGGCTGAAAGAAATCTTAGAAAAACAAGAGTTGGCAAGGTAGTTTCCAACAAGATGGATAAGACCATTGTTGTTGCAATCGTTGATAACGTACAGCACCCACTGTACAAGAAAATCATCAAGAGAACAATCAAGCTCAAGGCTCACGATGAAAACAACCAGTGCAACATCGGTGACCGCGTAGAAATTATGGAAACAAGACCTATCTCCAAGGATAAGAGATGGAGACTTGTTAAGGTTATCGAGCAGGCTAAGTAATTCCCTGAGGAGTTATTTACTAAGCACGATACACACGGGAGCGTTGATGCTTCCAGCGTGGTTATAACATTTAAAATCAAATTAGAAGAATCGGCAGGGGCTTTGAGCCTCTGAGCCGAAGCTTCTGAATGGAAGGAGTTAATCGCTGTGATTCAGATGCAGACTTATTTAAAAGTCGCTGATAATACAGGTGCTAAGGAACTTATGTGTATCAGAGTTCTTGGCGGTACTCGCAGAAGATATGCGAACATCGGCGATGTAGTTGTTGCTTCCGTTAAGAAAGCAACACCAGGCGGCGTTGTTAAGAAGGGCGACGTTGTTAAGGCAGTAATCGTACGTTCCGCAAAGGGCCTCCGCCGTGAGGACGGAACATACATCCGTTTTGATGAAAATGCAGCAGTTATCATCAAGGAAGACAAGAACCCTAAGGGTACTCGTATTTTTGGACCTGTTGCAAGAGAGCTCAGAGACAAGGACTATATGAAGATTCTTTCTCTTGCTCCTGAAGTACTTTAATTGGAGGTGTCACGAATGAATAATTTACACGTTAAAACAGGTGACACAGTAGTTATCCTTTCCGGTAAGGACAAGGGTAAGCAGGGTAAGGTTCTCGAAGTTTCCCCAAAGGAACAGAAGGTAATCGTTGAGGGCCTCAACATTGTTACAAAGCACGTTAAGCCAAGACAGATGGGCCAGCAGGGCGGCATCGTTAAGTGCGAAGCTCCGCTTTACGCTTGTAAGGTAATGGCTGTTTGCCCTAAGTGCGGCAAGCCTACAAGACTCGCTCACAAGATCGAGGACGGCAAGAAGGTTCGCGTTTGCAAGCACGCAGACTGCGGCAAGTCTTATTAAGGAAAGGAGTAATTGACAATGGCATCTAATTTGAAGGAACTCTATGTCAGCACAGTGGCTCCTGCTTTAATGAAGAAGTTCGGTTATAAGAGCGTAATGCAGATCCCTAAGATTGACAAGGTTGTTATCAACGTCGGTGCAGGCGAAGCTAAGGAAAACGCTAAGGTTATCGACGCAATCATGACAGACCTCGCTGCTATCACAGGTCAGAAGCCTGTAGTATGCCGCGCTAAGAAGTCTGTTGCTAACTTTAAGCTCCGTGAAGGTATGCCTATCGGTGTTAAGGTTACACTCAGAAGCGAAAAGATGTATGAATTCCTCGACAGACTTTTCAACGTTGCGTTCCCAAGAGTTCGTGACTTCAGAGGAATCAACGGCAACTCTTTCGACGGCAGAGGTAACTACTCCACAGGTATCAAGGAACAGCTTATTTTCCCTGAAATCGAATATGATAAAATCGACAAGGTTCGCGGTATGGATATCAATATCATCACTACTGCAAACACAGACGAAGAAGCTAAGGCTCTTCTTGAGCTGATGGGCGCTCCGTTCGCTAAGTAATTTTTAGGAGGGTAATTGAAATGGCTAAAACATCGATGAAAGTTAAGCAGCAGAGAACTCCTAAGTTTAGCACAAGAGCTTACAACAGATGCAAAATCTGCGGCAGACCTCATGCATATATGAGAAAGTTCGGCATCTGCCGTATCTGCTTCAGAGAGCTTGCACACGACGGTCAGATTCCCGGCGTTAAGAAGGCAAGCTGGTAATCTTTACGAAATAGCGTAAAGACTGTTTTTAAGTAATATAAGGAGGTTAACCGTTATGCAAATTACAGATACAATTGCAGATATTCTCACAAGAATCCGTAATGCTAACTCTGCAAAGCACGACACAGTTGACGTTCCTGCTTCCAATATGAAGAAGGCTATCACACAGATTCTCGTAGACGAGGGTTACATCAAGAGCTATCAGATTATTGACGACGGCAAGCAGGGCATCATCAGAATCACATTGAAGTACGGCGAAAACAAGTCTCAGGTTATCACAGGTCTGAGAAGAGTTTCTAAGCCAGGTCTTCGTATTTATTCAAGCTGCGAGGATATGCCTAAGGTAATGAAGGGTCTCGGTATTGCTATCGTTTCCACATCCAAGGGCGTTATGACTGACAAGAAGGCAAGAGAGCTCAATGTCGGCGGCGAAGTCCTTGCATTCGTATGGTAAGGAGGAACAAGTAAATGTCCAGAATTGGTAAGAAGCCTATTACTGTTCCTGCCGGCGTTGATGTAAAGATCGACGGCGCTACCGTTACAGTAAAGGGACCTAAGGGTACACTCACAAACACATTCAATGCTGATATGATTATCAAGCTTGAAGGTACAGAAATCATCGTAGAGCGTCCATCTGAAAACAAGATGCACAAGTCTCTCCACGGTCTTACAAGAACTCTCATTGCTAACATGGTAGAGGGCGTAACAAACGGTTACAAGAAGACTCTCGAAATCGAAGGTATCGGTTACCGTGCAGCTAAGCAGGGCAAGGACCTCGTTATGAACCTCGGTTACTCACATCAGGTAATCGTTCCTGAAATCGACGGTATCACAATCGAAGTTCCAAACAACACAACAATCGTTGTTAACGGTATTGACAAGCAGGTTGTTGGTCAGATTGCTGCTGAAATCAGAGAGAAGAGACCACCTGAGCCATATAAGGGCAAGGGTATCCGCTATCAGGGCGAAAGAATTATCCGTAAGGAAGGTAAGGCTGGTAAGGGTAAGAAGTAATCCCCCGCCTGTTAAGGAAAATCCTATTATTAGAGAATGGGACAGTCTGAAAGTAATTTTTATGACTACTATTCTCCGTTTGAAAAGGAGTTGAAATTATCATGGTAAAGCAGATTAACAGAAAAGCTGCAAGAGCTAAGAGACAGATCAGAGTTCGTTCCAAGATCAGCGGTACAGCTGAGTGCCCAAGACTCAACGTATTCCGTTCTTCCAAGAACATCTATGCTCAGCTCATCGATGACGTTGCAGGCGTAACACTTTGCGCTGCTTCTTCTATGGAAAAGGGCTTTGACGGCAACGGCGGCAACAAGGAAGGTGCTTTCAAGGTTGGCGAAATGATTGCTGCAAAGGCTGCAGAAAAGGGCATTAAGGACGTTGTATTCGACCGTGCAGGCTATCTCTACCACGGCAGAGTTGCTGAGCTTGCAGAGGGTGCAAGAAAGGGCGGCCTGAACTTCTAATCAGGCATTAACAAACAAGGAGGTAATGATTTTGGCAAACGCTAAGATAGATGCTTCTACACTTGAGCTCTCCGAGAAGGTTGTTGCTATTAACAGAGTATCCAAGACTGTTAAGGGCGGACGTATCTTCAAGTTTGCTGCTCTCGTTGTAGTAGGCGACGGCAACGGTACTGTTGGCTTTGGTATGGGTAAATCAGGCGAAGTTCCTGACGCAATCCGCAAGGGTATCGAAGATGCTAAGAAGAATTTAATTAAGGTTTCCCTCAAGGGAACAACAATTCCACACGAAATTATCGGTGCTTTCGGCGCTGGCAGAGTTCTTATGAAGCCTGCTGCCCCCGGTACCGGTGTTATCGCAGGCGGTCCAGTTCGTGCTGTAATCGAAATGGCAGGTATCAAGGACATCAGAACAAAGTCCCTTCGTTCCAACAACGCTTGCAACGTAGTTAGAGCTACAATCAATGGTCTTGCACAGTGCAGAAGCGCTAAGGAAGTTGCTGAAGTAAGAGGCAAGTCCGTTAAGGAAATCTTAGGTTAAGGAGGACGACAGAAATGGCAAAGAAGATTAAGCTTGTAAGAAGCCTTAACAGCGTTAAGAAGCCTCAGGCTGCAACTGCTGCTTCCCTCGGACTCCGCAAGATCGGCGATGTAACAGTACAGCCCGATAACGACGCTACAATGGGTAAGATCAAGAAGATTTGTCACCTTGTAGAAGTTACCGAAGCATAATTACTGCAAGGAGGTGCGAAAGCTATGAAAATTCACGAATTATCCCCTGCTGCAGGTTCTAATAAGGATGTTAAGAGAATCGGCAGAGGTCACGGTTCCGGTTGGGGTAAAACAGCCGGTAAGGGTCACAAGGGTCAGAACGCTCGTTCAGGCGGCGGTGTAAGACCAGGTTTTGAAGGTGGCCAGATGCCTCTCGCAAGAAGAATTCCTAAGAGAGGTTTCAACAACATTTTCGCTGAAGACGTAACAGTTATCAACGTATCCGCACTTGCTAACTTCAAGGAAGGTACAGTTGTAGACAACGAAATTCTCAAGGCTGCAGGTCTTATCAAGAAGCTTGACGAAAAGGTTAAGATTCTCGGTAAGGGCGAGCTGAATGTAAATCTTACAGTAAAGGCTGCTGCTTTCTCCGCATCAGCTAAGGAGAAAATCGAGAAGGCAGGCGGGAAGGCTGAGGTGATGTAATGTGCTGAAGACCTTCGTTAATGCTTGGAAGGTTCCCGAGTTAAGGAATAAACTCCTTTACACATTACTCATTATCCTCGTTTTCAGAATAGGCTGTCACGTTCCGGTACCGTTTATCAATCCGGAGGCAATGGCTGGTATGTTCGCTGAAGGAAACTTCCTCAGCTATATGAACACACTTTCAGGTGGTGCTCTTTCACAGGCAACACTTTTCTCCCTTGCAATTCAGCCTTATATCAACGCTTCCATTATCGTTCAGCTTCTGACATATGCTCTTCCTCCGCTGGAAAATCTCCAGAAGGAAGGCGAGTCAGGAAGAAAGAAGCTCCAGAAAATTTCCAGCTTCGTGGCACTGGCTATTGCACTGATTATGTCCTATGCGTACTACTTAACGCTCAGAAACAGCGGTGCACTCCAGTACAGAGGCGGCTTCAAGGGCGTATTTACCGCTGCAGTAATTATCCTGGCATTTACAGCAGGTGCAAGCCTCGTTGTATGGCTGGGTAACAGAATCAATGAAAGAGGTATCGGCAACGGTATTTCCATGATTCTCTTTGCAGGTATCGTTTCAAGAGGTCCTACTGCTATTATGAATATGTTTGTAAACGCTTCTACAAACAAGACAATGTATATCGCTATTCCGTTTATCCTTGTTATGTTTGTTGTAATGATTGGTTTCATCGTATTTATGAACGAGTCTGAAAGACGTATTCCTATCACATACGCTAAGCGTGTTGTTGGCAGAAAGCAGTACGGCGGACAGAGCACACACATTCCGATTAAGGTTGCAATGAGCGGCGTTATGCCAATCATCTTCGCAATGGCTATTATGTCACTGCCTTCCACAATCGCTATGTTCAAGCCTGTTGACCCAACTCCCGAAACATTCGGTCAGAAGTTCTATGCGGGCTTCATCAATTTCTTCAGCTATAACAGCCCATGGTATGCTGTAGTTTACTTTGTGCTGATTATCGCATTCAACTACTTCTATGTTTCAATGCAGTACAACCCGATTGAGATTGCAAACAACCTCCGTCAGAGTAACGGCGGTATCCCGGGTATCCGTCCCGGTAAGCCTACAAGCGACTACATTCAGAAAATCCTCAACAAGATTACTCTTGTTGGTGCGTTCTTCCTCGGCGTAATTGCTATACTTCCTATCTTTATCAGTATGGGATTCCCGCAGCTGGGTGTATCGATGGGCGGTACTTCAATCCTCATCGTTGTAAGCGTTGTTCTGGAAACAGTAAGAACTCTGGAATCCCAGATGATGATGCGTCATCACAAAGGCTTCCTTGAATAAGATTAACCGTTAAATGAAACTTGATTGGAGGATATAAATATGAACCTGATTTTATTAGGCGCTCCGGGCGCAGGCAAGGGTACACAGGCTGAGGTTATCAGCGAAAGGCTGGGTATTCCACAGATTTCTACAGGAAACATTCTGCGTGAGGCTGTTAAGAACGGCACAGAATGCGGTCTTAAGGCCAAGAGTTTCATGGAGAGCGGTGCTCTCGTTCCAGATGAGGTTGTTATCGGTATTCTCAAGGATAGAATTGCTGAGGACGACTGCAAGAACGGTTATATTCTGGACGGTTTCCCAAGAACTGTTCCACAGGCTGAGGCTCTCGAAGCTATGGGTATCAACATCGACAAGGTAATCTCCATTGAGGTTGCTGATGAAACTATCCAGGGCAGACTCTCAGGCAGACGCGTTTGCGACAAGTGCGGTGCTTCCTACCACATCGAATTCAACCCTCCTAAGGTTGAGGGCAAGTGCGATAAGTGCGACGGAAATGCTGTACAGCGTAAGGACGACGCTCCTGAAACAGTTATCGAAAGACTCCGCACATATCACGAGCAGACTGCTCCTCTCGCTGCTTTCTATGACGAAAGAGGCAAGCTTGTAAAGGTTGAGGGTCAGGACGAGGTAAAGGAAACTTCCGCTCTCGTTCTCAAGGCAGTAAATGCGTAAGAAAAGCGTGATAAAATGATTAGTGTTAAATCCAAATCCGAGCTGGAGAAAATGCGTAAGGCAGGCATCATCGCCGGCAACGCACTCCACTTCGGCGGCAGGTCAATTAAAGTCGGTATGACAACCTTTGAGCTTGACAAGATAATCCACGATTACATTGTCAAGAACGGTGCAAAGCCTTCCTTCTTAGGATACGGCGGATTCCCCGCTTCCGCTTGCATCAGCATCAATAATCAGGTCATTCACGGAATTCCTTCCAAAAAGGTAAGAATTCAGGAGGGTGACATTGTCAGCATCGACGTGGGCGCTTATATTGACGGCTTCCACGGAGATACCGCTTATACCTTTGCCGTAGGTAAAATTTCACAAGAGGCACAGCAGCTTCTCAAGGTTACCGAAGAAAGCCTGTACAAGGGAATTGAACAGGCAATCGTCGGAAACCGAATCGGTGACATCGGTCACGCGGTTCAGGAGCACTGTGAAGCTTATGGATACGGCGTTGTCAGAAAGTTTATCGGTCACGGTCTGGGCAGACAGCTCCACGAGTCACCCGAAGTTCCGAATTTCGGAAGAGAGGGTCACGGTCCAAGACTGGTTGCAGGTATGACAATCGCTATCGAGCCGATGATTAATGCGGTAGGCGAGGATGTAAAAACCCTTCCCGACGGCTGGACTGTATTGACCAAGTCAGGCTCACTTTCTGCTCACTTCGAGCATTCAGTCGCAGTTACACCCGACGGGCCTGTAATTCTTACAAAGCCCACAATTTAAGGAGGGTATGCTGTGGAGGCAAAACCCGGAATGATTGTCAGGGCTAAGGCTGGAAGAGAGGAAGGACGCTTTATGGCGGTTACTTCCGTAAAGGACGGCTTTGTCTATCTTGCGGACGGCAAGGAGCGTAAGCTCAGTGCCCCGAAAAAGAAGAACATCAGGCACGTTGCTTTCACCAAAGCTGAAATACAGCTTGACAATCTGACAGACAAAGGACTGAGAAGCTTCCTGCGTGAATACACGGGAAATGAGTAAGTCCTGCCGAAATCGAAATATCCAAAGGAGGCATTTACTTGTCTAAGGAAGATGTTATTGAGATTGAGGGTACAGTCATAGAAGCTCTGCCTAATGCAATGTTCCAGGTTGAACTTGCAAACGGACACAAAATTCTTGCTCACGTTTCCGGTAAGCTCAGAATGAACTATATCAGAATAGTTCCCGGCGATAAGGTAACAGTTGAGATGTCACCATATGACCTCACAAAGGGCAGAATTACTTGGAGAGCGAAGTAATAAAGTTATTCAATCAGAAAGGCGGTAATTTTAATGAAAGTTAGACCTTCAGTTAAGCCTATCTGCGAAAAATGCAAGGTTATCAAAAGAAAAGGCAAGATTATGATTATCTGCGAAAACCCTAAGCACAAGCAGCGTCAGGGCTGATAAACAAAATTCGTATTCAAATCCAATATGGAGGTGTATTGTAAATGGCACGTATTGCAGGCGTTGACCTTCCTAAGAATAAGAGAGTCGAAATCGGTCTCACTTACATCTACGGTATCGGTCGTAAATCTGCTGAAATCATCCTCGCAAACACAGGTGTTAACCCTGATATCAGAGTTAAGGACCTCTCCGATGATGATGTAGCTAAGCTCCGTGATTACATTGACCACAACTTTGAAGTAGAGGGTGACCTCAGAAGACACGTTGCACTCAACATCAAGAGACTGGTTGAAATCGGTTGTTACAGAGGCGTTCGTCACAGAAAGGGTCTCCCGGTAAGAGGTCAGAGAACTAAGACAAACGCAAGAACTCGTAAGGGTCCTGTTAAGACAATCGCTAATAAGAAGAAGTAAGGAGGGAAATGAACAATGGCACAGGTTAAGGGTAAGAAGACCGTTGTTAGACGTCGTCGTGAACGTAAGAACATTGAAAATGGCGCTGTTCATATCCAGTCCACTTTCAACAACACAATCGTAACTATCACTGATATTCAGGGTAACGCAATTTCCTGGGCTTCCGCTGGCGGACTCGGTTTCAGAGGCTCCAAGAAGTCTACACCGTTTGCTGCTCAGACAGCTGCTGAAACAGCTGCAAAGGCTGCTATGGAACACGGCCTCAAGACTGTTGAGGTTTATGTTAAGGGTCCTGGTGCTGGTCGTGAAGCTGCAATCAGAGCACTCCAGACAGTTGGTCTCGAAGTTAAGCTCATCAAGGACGTTACTCCTATCCCACACAATGGATGCCGTCCGCCTAAGAGACGCCGCGTCTAATCTATTGGAGGTGTATTTGTAATGGCATTAAATAAAGAACCAATTCTTAAGAGATGCAGATACCTCGGTATCAGCCCTATGGTAATGGGTATCGCTAAGGAATCCAACAGAAACCCGGGCGGTAACAACAAGAAGAAGGTTTCTGAATATGGTATGCAGCTCAAGGAAAAGCAGAAGCTCAAGTTCATCTACGGTGTTCTTGAAAAGCCTTTCTACCACTACTTTGAGATTGCTGAAAAGATGGAAGGCAAGGCCGGTGACAACCTTATCACTATCCTCGAATCCAGACTTGATAACATCGCATTCAGAATGGGTATGGCTCTCACAAGAAGAGAAGCAAGACAGCTCGTTTCCCACGGTCACTTTACTGTAAACGGCGAAAGAGTTGACATTCCATCCTATCGCGTTAAGGTTGGCGACGTAATCGCACTTTGCGAAAAGAGCCGCAGCTATGACAAGTTCAAGGAAACTGTTGAACAGACATCCAGCAGAGTAGTTCCTCTCTGGCTCGAAGCTGACAAGGCAAACTTTGCTGCAAAGGTTGTTCGTATGCCAAGCGTTGAAGACCTTGACTACGAGACACAGACACACCTTATTGTCGAGCTGTACTCCAAGTAATAGGCAGAATACGTTATCCGCAATTCGAAATAGGAGGGTTTTATCATGCTTGAACCAATTCAGAAGGCGGAAATTGAAACCGTCGAACTTAAAAGCAACGGAACCTACGGCAAATTTACTGTTGCTCCGCTTGAGCGTGGATACGGACACACTCTCGGCAACAGCCTGAGACGTGTTCTGCTCTCATCACTTCCGGGCGTGGCTGTAACATCTGTAAAGATTGACGGCGTACGTCACGAAATGTCTACAGTACCCGGCGTTAAGGAGGACGTAACTGAAATCGTCCTGAACCTCAAGGGTCTTATCGCAAAGCTTCACGGCGAGGGTCCTAAGACAGTTTATATCGAAGCGGAAGATGAGTGCGAAGTTACTGCGGGTGACATTAAAACCGACTCCGAAGTGGATATTCTTGTTCCGGAAATGCATATTGCTACTCTCGGCAAGGACGCTAAGCTTTATATGGAAATCACTATCGACAAGGGACGCGGATATGTTCCTGCCGAAAAGAATAAGCAGCTTTTCAACTTCGGTATCGACGTAATCGCGGTTGACTCCATATATACCCCTGTACTGAAGGTGAACTACACTGTAGAGGATACACGTCTTGGTCAGGTAACAGACTACGACAAGCTCGTTCTTGAAGTATGGACTGACGGCGTAGTTTCCGCTAAGGAAGCAGTTTCACAGGCAGCCAATCTCCTCATTGAGCATCTGAAGCCTTTCACAGAGCTTTCAGACGAGTCCGCAATCACAGAAATTATGATTGAAAAGGACGACAAGGGTAAGGAAAAAATCCTTGAGATGACCATTGAGGAACTTGACTTGTCAGTACGTTCCTTCAACTGTTTGAAGAGAGCTGGAATTAATACGGTTGACGACCTCATCAACAAGTCCGAAGAGGAAATGATGAAGGTAAGAAACCTCGGTAAGAAATCCTTCGACGAAGTTAAGGAGAAGCTCCAGTCACTGGGCTTTGACCTTAGCTCTGAAGAGGAATAACACATTGATAGGTAAGGAGTGAATATAAATGCCGGGAACCAGAAAACTGGGCCGCACAAGCGACCATAGAAAGGCTATGCTCAGAGCTATGGTAACATATCTGCTTGAAAACGGCAAAATCGAAACAACAGTAACCAGAGCTAAAGAAGTTCGTTCTATGGCTGAAAAGATGATTACAACAGCTAAGACAAACGACCTTCACTCCAAGCGTCAGGTTCTTGCATACGTTACAAAGGAAGACGTTGTAAAGAAGCTTTTTGATGAAATCGCACCAAAGTACGCTGACAGAAACGGCGGTTACACAAGAATCATCAAGATTGGACCAAGACGCGGTGACGCAGCTGAAATGGCTATCATTTCACTGGTTGACTAATTGGTTTTTCAGGGGGATTCCGAAAGGAGTCCCCTTTTTCTATGTCGTGCTGTACGATATCCATAAATGGAAAAAGTAACAAAAAATGTAACCAAATTTTCATTTTGGAGTGAAAAATTTCTTTGATTTTGTAGATAACAAACAAATGAAGCTCAATATTGACAAGAAAAATTGTTAAAACAGCAATTGGATTTAAGGCTTTATTGTGTTATAATTACAACATAGTTAAGACAAACTATATGTATACTATTTAATTAGGAGGAAACTAATATGAAGAAGATTCTTGCTGCTCTCGCTGCTTGTGCTGTAGTTACATCTATGATTGCTACAACAGCTTTTGCTGCTGAAGCTGAAGCAGATGACGAAACTCTTGAGGAAGACATCATCACAGAGGAAATCGTTGAAGAGGAAGAAATTACAGAAGAAGAAATCACTGAGGAAGAAATCGTTGAAGAAGAAGTTACTGAGGAAGAAGTTACTGAAGAAGTTGAGGTTGAAAACCCAACAACAGGTAACTCCGCAGTTGCTCTCGCTGTAATTCCTGTTGCACTCGCTGCTGCTGCAGTTGTTGCAAAGAAGGCTAAGTAATTAATCTTGCTTGCATAAGGCTCCGTCTGAAAAGGCGGGGCTTTTTTGTTTGAGCTGCATAATGAAAATGGTTTTATTTGTTAAAAATCGGTATGGACTTTCGGCAAATTATAAGGTATAATTAATATGTATAATTGTTTATACGGATTTTTCCATAACAGGAGAGTTTGCTATGAATTTAAGGAAACTTCTTTCAGCAGCAGTTGCGGCGGCTGTAATTACAACCGTAGCAACAGTAACGGTTTCCGCTGATACAATAGGCTCAGCGGCGATTTATCTTGCCGATGAAACCTGGAGCAGTCAGGTTTATTGGGGCGGCGGACTTAATGATGAAAATACAATAGGAATAGCTTCGCTTACTTCCGCGGAAATTACGGGGGACGGCACATACACAACCTCTGTCGAGTTTTCGGAGGAAATGAGCTATGGCTGCGTTTTTTACCTCGGCACGGATATTTCGGGTGCGGGAAGCGGTGCGGACAGCCGCTTTGCTGATTTCCCCGATGCGGAAATGAACATTATAAGCGTAAAGGCTGACGGCAGCGAGGTGCCGGGCAATACAGCCGTGCAAGCGGTAAATGACGGCGGATTTATGAAAATAAACATACTCAATCCCCTTGTTGACGCAGGCGATAACTATGTGTATAAGTCCGACTGGACATTGGGTATAAAGTCCGTTGAGGTAACCTTTGAAATTAAGGGCACAGGCATTACAAACGAAAATATCGCCTCGGATACACCTGAGGAGATTGAAACCCCTTCCGTGCCCGATGAACAGAAGCCCGATGAGAACAATGTCACCCCTGATACTGAAAATCAACAGACGGAAGGTGCAGCTGAGGAAATTCCTGCTGAGGGAAACACCGCTGAGGGAAACACTCCCGCAGGCGATAAAACTGATATCCCCGACACAGGCAACGCCCCGATTTCGCCCTTGGCGGCGGTAACCGCACTTGCAGGTATAATTGCATTTATGACAAAAAAGAAGAAATAAGCCGTAAACGCTCTTTGCACCAAAAGCAAAGGGCGTTTTATTTGTGTGTTTGCACAATGTAAACGTTATTATTTGATACAAAATCAATATAGATTTTTTCAATAAAATGGTGTATAATGTTTACAATCTTACTATGGGTAGGATACAATTGATTTTTGGAGGAATTTATTATGAAGCTTAAAAAGATTATTGCTGCAGTAGCAGCTGCGGCTGTTGCAGTTTCCGCAATGGCTGTCAACGCATTTGCTGCTGAAACAGTCAGCTGCAAGCTCTATTCACAGAATACAGAGTCATGGACACTTTATGAGTCCGATGCTTTTGACATCAGCACTGACGGCGGCGACTACAGTGTAAGCCTTAATGCAGGCGGCGAAAACCTTTATATCACCCTTTACATCAAGGACGTTACAGGCGGTGCTGCTCCCGAAGCATTCAACGGCGGTACAGTAACAATCAACTCAATTACAGCAAACGGCAAAACACTTACTCCTACAAAAACAGAGTATGAGCTTGTAAACCCTGACAGCGGCGTTATTGATATCTGTATGATTAACGGCTGGGCTGAAACATTTGTTGAAGCAGGCGACTGCCCTATGTCTGAGGAAGGCGACAGCTATTCCTTCGGTGCACCTGTTGATACATTTGAAGTAAACTTCTCCGTATCATTCGGTGATGCAGCTGCTGAAACAACAGAAGCTGCTGAAACAACAACTGCTCCTGAAACAGGCAATGCTCCTGTTGCTGCTATGGCTGTTGTAATGGCACTTGCTGCTGCAACTGCTGTTGCTGCAAAGAAGAATAAGTAATAGCAAAACAAACCCCGTCGCCAATGGCGGGGTTTTGTTAATATTTACAATGTAAACGTTATTATTTGATACAAAATTAATATAGATTTTTTTGATAAAATGGTGTATAATGTTTTTACAATCTTATGCTTATAAGAGAATAAAAGAAAATTGGAGGAATTTATTATGAAGCTTAAGAAGATTATTGCTGCTATCGCAGCTGCAGCAGTTGCAGTTTCCACAATGGCTGTTAACGCATTTGCTGCTGACGAATATCAGGCTGTTCTCGGTTTTGCTGATACAGCTTGGGCTGCTCAGGACTGGGAAGCATCCACAACAGTTACAGGTGACGGTCAGTACACAATCGAGTCCACACTCGTTGCAGGTGCTTGCGATTTCGGCGTATTTGTAATTGATATCACAGGTATGTACGCTGCAAATCCTAACGCTACAGCAGTTCTCGACAAGGTAGAAGTTGACGGCGCTGAAATTTCTTTTGATGCTGCTGGCATTCAGTACGGCGATATCGAAGAAAAGGGCAACTACAGAATTGAAATCTACAACCAGTATGGTACTACAAAGGATAACCCTCCTGTAAACCAGGCTACAGCAATCAGCTCTTCTGTTAAGGTTACATTTACAGTTTCCGGTCTCGGCGGCGGTGCTGCTGAAACAACAGAAGCTACAACAACAGATGCTCCTGCAACAGGCAACGCTCCTATCGCTGCAATGGCTGTTGTAATGGCTCTCGCTGGTACAGCTGCAGTAGTATCCAAGAAGAACTAATCTTTTTCGGAAACAACTTAATGTATAAAATCCGCTTCGATTTACGAGGCGGATTTTTATTTTGCTGAATTCAATAAAATAAACAAAAATTAACCGTAATAATTATCAAAAAAACATATTGTCTAAACGAAGGTATAATGTTATAATAAGTGTTACAAAGGCGTTAAAACGTCAATTTATTTATTTGGAGGAAAAAACAATGAATTTCAAGAAAATTGTAGCTGCTGTTGCAGCAGCAGCTGTTGCTGTTTCCACAATGGCAATCAGTGCTTTCGCAGCAAACTTTACCTGTTCTGACCCATATGCTCCTGATGCATACCTCAGACTCGTTAATGAGCCTGATAAGGAAGCAACAGAAGGCGTTGGCGTATTCACACAGGCTGGTCTTGACCCAACAACTGTATACGGCTTCAAGATTACCCTCGTAGGTGATGTTAACCAGGGTGCAGGCGGCGGATGCGGCTTTAACTCTCAGTCCACAGGCTGGAAGTCAATGGAATGGGGCAACGCAGCTGCTGGTAAGGAACTTTCCGTTGCTGATGATAACACAATCACATACCTTGCTGACGCACCTGTTTTTGCTGGTACAGATACATACTGCCACATCTGGATTCAGAGCTGGTGGGCAAACGTTGACGTTGACGTAACAGCTATTCAGCCACTCGATAAGGACGGCAACGCTATTGATTACGCTTCCCTTATTTCTACAGCAGCAGAAGAAGCTCCAGCTGAAGAAGCTCCTGCTGAAGAAGCTACAGAAGAAACAACAGAGGCTGCTGAAGAAGAAGCTGCAGTAGAGGAAGAAGCTGCTGAAGAAGAAACAGCTGAAGAAGTTGTTGAAGAAGAAATCGTAGAAGAAGAAATCGTAGAAGAAGAAATCGTTGAAGAAGAAGTAGTTGAAGAAGTTGTTGAAGAAGCTCCTGCAGCTGACACAACAACAGAAGCTACAGCTACAGGTAACGTTGCAGTTGCTTCTATCGTTACTGTAATGGCTCTCGCTGGTGCTGCTGCAGTAGCTGCAAAGAAGAGAAACTAAGAGTTTCACTTCTGAGAGAAACTAATTCAAATCAGTAATACTTAAAGAGAGACTCGTTTGAGTCTCTCTTTTTTCACTATGAAGTCTGACGAAAACGGTTTCATATTTTGGGTTATATGTTTTGCACAAAAAAGTTTTAAAATAATTATTAAAAAAAGATGTTGTGTTTGGACGAAGTTAATGCTATAATTAAGTTGTTAACTTAAGACAGGCTTACTGTCAAATGAATTGGAGGAAATAACAATGAAAATTAAGAAGATTGTAGCTGCAATCGCAGCAGCAGCAATGGCTGTAACAATGACAGCTGTAAACACATTCGCTCTCTCTGTTGGCGACTATCCTGGTGACTGGGGTGCAACAGCTGTAATCCCTAAGGCTGAATTCGCAGCTATCGGCGGCGACGTTAAGGTTACTCTCGACGTTGAGCACAAGGCTCCACTGGTTGGCGATATCAACGCTCTCCTCAAGCCTATGAACATCTGCGTTTCTTGGGACGCTATCACAGCTAACCTCACATCCGACACAGCTTACGCTAAGGGCGATGGATTTATCGTTGTTCCTAAGGATGTTACAACAATCGAATTCGTAGTTCCTGAGTCTGTATGGTCCACTTTCGTTGACTACGAGGGCGGCGACAGCGAACAGGCTGGTCTTGCTTTCCAGGTTTGCCACGTTAACATTAAGAACGCTACACTTTCCGCTGGTGCTCCAGAGGGTGCATTCAAGATCGTTTCCGAAGAAGAATCCGGCGAAATGATGAAGAACGGTGTTCCTGCTGCTGAAACAGCTCCTGCTGCTGACGCTACTACAGAATCCGCTGGCACAGGCAACGCTCCTGTAGCTGCTATGGCTGTTGTAATGGCACTTGCTGGTGTTGCTGCAGTTGCTTCCAAGAAGAACTAATTTAAATTAGTAATAGCTTAAAGAGAGGCTCATTAGTTGGACAGCGATAAAGAAGTTTTCACAAATATCGTATAAAACTTAATACAGCGGGTTATGCAGACAGGCACACGGAATCGACCGTGTGCCTGTTTATTGAATAATAATAAAAAATAAGAATACTATTTCTCAATTGAGCAAGTTATAAATGCTTTTCAAACAGCAGATATTCCCTTTGGTAAAGGATTTTATTGTCAATATATTTTTCGGACACCTTGCCCTTTTTAATAAGAGCACCTATTGATGAAGATCTTTTTCTGCGAAGCTCTTCAAACATAGCTTGTGACAAAGCAGATCCAAGTCCCAGATGCTTTTCGTCAACGCCAATATACAGAAGAATGTAATTATCACATCTTCTTCTGTTTTTAAGCATAAATAAAATCTCAGGAAGTCCTATATTTCCGCAAAGTCTATTTCCGTAATCGGGAACGCTAATAAAAAATCCTGCCAGCTTATTATTTTTATATCCAAGTTTGACCATAGAAAAATCAAGAACTGTTTTGAGGTCCTTATACATCTCTCTAAACTCTTTTTCGGTAATATGCGAGAAAACAGGGAAATCACTGTATAGCTTAACAAGCAGAGTGTAAACCTCACCGATAACCTTGTCCCAGTTTTTTCTTGACGGAGAAACAATGCTGTAACCTCTTTTGGTAAAAAAGTTATATCTTTTTATATAGTTTTCGTCATCTTCCTCGTTCTTTGAAAGCTTTTTATAGATGTTTGATACATACACCTGGGAAATTTTATAGCCGTTTTCCTTCCATAGCTTCGGGTAATAGTCCTTGCCATAGGGTTCGGAAAAGAATCGCTTTTCATCAAATTTGTTAGATTTCATTCTGTATCCAATCCAAAAGCTTGCGTCAACAGGACCTGTAAGCTTTCTTATTCCGTTTTCTCTTGCAAAGTTTTCGGCTGCTTCCATAATAGTTTTTACTGCTTCAATATTATCCTCGCTGTCAAAAAAGCCGAGATAAGCTTCATCTTTATCGGTATATATTGTTACAGCACATCTTGCAACAACCATGCTGTCACAGTAACATAGAAAAGCTGTAAATGTGAAATAATTGCTCAACGTATGTGTACCTTTGAGCAATGCAATTTCATCGGACCGCTTCTGCATAAGCTCTTTTTTTATATGTATGCGTGAGGGAAAATCTAAAAAATCTTCATAATCATTTTCGGTCACTTTTTTTACAAGATACATTCTATTTCTCCTTTCCGCATATTTTTATTATTCCGCTATTACCGTCAAGCTCTATTATATCACCGTCTTTTATCAGCTCGGAAGCGTTTTTTACTCCGACAACAGCAGGGATTTTCAGCTCCCTTGAAATAATAGCAGTGTGCGATAAAAGAGAACCTTTTTCGCTGATAATTCCCTTTGAATTTGACAAAAGAAACACCCAGCCCGGGTCTGTCATTTTTGCAACAATTATTTTACCCTTGGTATCAGGAGGATTGCAGGCATCTTTAACAACAACTGCTGTTCCTTTTGTTATTCCTGCAGAAGATGGCGTTCCGTAAAGCGTTTTTTCATCTGAAGTAACGCCTGAAACAGTGTCTGTGCGGATGATATTTTTATCGAATTCCTTGCCCGCAAAGATTATTCTTGAAAATGCGGGAAGCTCATAAAATCCTTTGTAGTCACGTTTTCTTTTCTCTATTATGTCAGCAAAGGTATCAGGATTTCCGTTAAAAATTTCATCTTTCGTAAGATAGAAAACATCTCTTTTATCACATATTTTTCCATCTGAGCAAAAAATTTCCCCTGCCCTCAAGAACATAGAACGTACCATTCCGTAAATTCTTGTTCTGTTAAGGCGCGAAATTTCTCTGTTCATTATTCCCACAGAAGCCTTTTCAGCAAAATACATAATTCGTTTTTTTCTCTTTTTTATATCAGCTGTTATGCTTTCTGTTGATTTCTCTGTTTCATCGAGCAGAGAATTTTTTGTTTTTTCAAATATATCTTTATCAGAAGAAAGTTCGTTGATTTTTTTCATAAGAAGCAACGGGCTTTCTCTGAATGTGACAGTTTCCAGTTTCAATTCCTCAGGCGAACGGTCACCGTAAAGTGAAATATATTCATAGAACTTTTCTTTGAATTCAGGGTAAGCGTCAAGCTTTTCTTCAAGTTCTTTTTCCTTCTGTGAGCCGTTCAGTTCATCAAGCATTTTTCTATCATAGTCAGCAAGCTTTATCATTGCCCTTATTGGCTTCATACTTTCTATATTTGAAATACCGCTTATAAATTCGTTAACTGTTTTTTCATAGTCTGTTACACCTGATTTTTTGATTTCAGCTTTAAGCAGTCCCGTGAAAACAAATGCGTAAAGATCATTGAGAAGCGTTATATCCCATACGGAAAGAACCTTTTCTGATATCTCATCATAGAGTGATTTTACATCTTTGAGAGTGATATCTGCGGTGAAATTCTCCCTGAAATATTTTTCTGTTGCAGGAAATGAAGCGTTGAGCTTTTCCATATTTTTTTTTACAGAAAAGGCTTCGGAGATAACATTTACATATGTAGAAAGTCTTTTAAAAAATGAAAGCTTTACTTCATCGCTGTCAACAGATTTTTCCGTAACACCCATCATATCCTGCCACACGGGAATTATCTTTTTTGACATTGGAAGAAATGACAATACAGTATACCAATTACTGATTTTATAGTATACTCTGCCGTTTGCCGAGCCTGTCATATTATAATAAGTTTCGTTATATCTGTTTACAATTTTTTCATCACGAAGAACTCTGTTGGCAAGCCCCTTGAAGACACCGCTGTACGCTTCTTTCACAAAAGAAATTGTTAACGGCAGCGATATTCCGGGATAGCTTTCCACTATGTTGCTGTTATCAAGAATAAGTGGAGTTTTATTATTTATTGTCGTTATTTGTCTGACCTGAAGGATAAAAACTTCATCGTTCTTTACAGCAAATTCAATATCAATAAGCTTCCCAAAGATTTCTTCTGTTTTTTCGCATAACGAAATAAGCTCTTCTATCAAATTCTCTGTCATAGACGGAGATTTTTCACAGCTTTTTTCGGTATAATATTTTTTATCTGTTCTGTTGTAATAACAGGTTGTAACGTCTGTTTTTTCTTCAACAACATTGTCTCCTGTTCCGCTTCCCATAACAATAACGCTTTCGTTTAAAACGCCCTGCGGATTGGAAGAAAATATAACGCCTGAATAATCAGAGTTAATCATTTCCTGAACAATTACAGACATTTTTATGGTGTCAGGATTTATATTGTTTTCCTTACAGTAAGAAATAACATTTTCCTTTTCGGCAGACAAAAAGCAATCCTTTATTTTATCGTATACATTTTCTTTTTTTACAAAAAGAAAGCTGTCAAACTGCCCTGCGAAAGAGTTATCAGAGGAATCCTCACAAAGTGCAGATGAACGCACTGAAAACTCACTTCCGTCATTCAAGAATGAAAGGAGCTTTTCTTTTTCAGGGATTTCATTTATGCAAAAAAGCGACGGAACATTAAATCCGTTCTCTTTCATAATAAAAAGACGTTCTGCTTTTTTTCCGATTGTATATTCCTTGAAATTATCTGTTGTAATAAATGTATTCATATCTTTCCAAATATCATATAGGCGGGAATTATCAGAAGCATTGTAGCCTCTGTAATGTATGTGTAAATTTCAACTCTTGTTACAAGCTTGAATCTTTCGGGATTCTTTATAAACATAATAAACTCTGCGGTCATTATTGTAACATTGATTATGAGGATAAAGAAACCGATTATATTAAGATTTATAACAAGGAGAAGATTTGTAACTATATCCACAAGCGTAAGGATAAGGATAAACAGCGTAGATTTTTTATGTCCAAAAAGCTTTGAATATGTTGTGTATTCCGTTTCATCCTTCGGCGCACGGATTTTTCTTGCAATCTCCCATATAAGCGCAGGAAAATAAAGCGTCATAAGAACAAGAAAGGATGTTAATGTAAATGGCTGAAGCTCGTACTTTATGCAGCAGAATGAAATGATATACAAATTCAGTACCATCTGCACAGGGTTGTGCGTAACCAGTGCAAGCGGCAGACTTTTGCTGATTTTATGCTTCTGGAAAAACCACAATGACATAAGAATTCCATAAGTCATAAGAAACAGATAGAATAAAATGTTATTCATAAAAATAACATTCAGAATTGTCATAACGGCAAGGTCTATGGCAACAACAGTGTTCAAGTCTTTTTTATAAACCTTTCCGCTTGGGAATGCTCTGTCGGGGAAAAGTCGTTTATCTGATTCGTAATCCTTGAAATCATCAGCAATACGCAAGAACATCAGAAAACCGAAAATCGTTATTCCGCCAACAATTTCCTGTATGCCTAAAGAAAAATCCGTAACACCATAATTGAGAAGCAAAATAAAATATATCTCGCCAAAGACTATAAAGCCAAGCAGAAGTCTCGGAATAAGCGGATACATTTCCTTGAAATAAATATTAAGTCGCCTGAGCATTTTTCTTTCCTATCCTTTCTCCGATAAGGACTTTGGTTTCAATTCCTTTTTCAGAATTTTCAAGTATATCGGCATCAATAGTCACGGTGCCTTTTTTTACCATAACAACGCAGGTTGAGCCTCCCATTTCAAAGTATCCCTTTTCTTCACCCTTGAAGAAACTTTCTGCGGAGTAATTTATTATTTTGCCTACAAGCAAGGCACCGATTTCAATTTGATAGCAAGTGCCGAAGTTTTCCGTTTCGATATACGAAACACTACGGAAGTTTTCTGAAAACACCTTATATTTTTTCGAAGAAATCGGACTCACGGTATGAAGCTTACCATTTATATATTTGCTTCGGATAAGCTTTCCGTCGTCGAAAAAGCAATATCTGTGGTAATCGTCAACCGTTAATCTGAAAACAAGACAATATCCACCATAAAAGTCCGTTGTCAAATCTTCGTCTATGATTTCCCTTGCAGTATAGATACTGTTTTTTATGGGAATTTTTCCGTCATCTGTAATTCTGTAGCAAAGAAGCTTGCTGTCTGCTACGGATATCAAATCATTTTTTTCGGCTGAAAAGACTCTTTTTCCGTCAGCAAGCTTTCTTGTGAAAAAATCGGAAAAGGAACTGTACTCCCTGTCCTCAAAATCACTCATAACAATTCCGTATTCTTTGACAAAGGGGGCAATTTTCTCTGTGGATTTTCTTGTGGAATTTCTTTTTGCATTGAGTCTTGAATAGCCTTTTCCTGCAATAAAAAGTCTTAGAATAATTCTTCCCAATATATTGCCGTACAGAAAATTAAGAGCTTTGCCACCATACTGTTTATCCTCATAAAAGGTTTTGTTTTTTCTGTCGTAAATCCTTGCCATATTATCCACCAACGAAAATTACTGCAACGGCAAGGGCTATTGCAAGAAGTCCGAGCAGCAGATATGCAATTCCCTTCGGTTTTGCTATTTTTATTTTAAGTATAAACAGAACAGCTGTGACAAAAAGACATACAGGCATTATTATTTCGGTAATGCTTAAAATGCTGCCTGCAATAAAAGCAGATACAACTATCAGAGACGCAAAGGTTACAGGTAATCCTGTATAGAATTTTGTTTCCGATGAAATGGAAGCAGAAACATTGAAAAAGCCCAGCCTTGTTATAGCTGCAAGCACATAAAACACACTGATTGCGATATGATACCAACTTGTGTTTCCCATAGCAAAGGAAATTACAACAGGAAAAACAGCAAAGCTTACCATATCGGTAAGGGAGTCTATCTGTATTCCGAATTCTTTTTCTTCTTCCGTTCTTTTACAGCGTCTTGCTATCATTCCGTCAAAGAGGTCTGCGACGCCGCATACAATAAGGCATAAGACAGCATATTTCATTTTTCCCGAAAGTGCCAATGCCATTCCGAGGACTGCAGCTGCTGCACCTATATATGTAAGTATTACCGATTTGTTATAGTATCCGAGAAACATTTTCAATTCTTTTCACCGCCAATTATTATTTCGCCCGTTTCGCCGTTTATTGTAATAGTTTCGCCATCCTTGATAAGCTTTGTTGCATTTTCGGTGCAGACAACGCAGGGAATGCCGTATTCTCTTGAAACTATTGCTGCGTGACATAGTATTCCGCCGTACTCCGTAACAATTCCGCCCAGCATAGCAAATTTACTTGTCCAGCCTGTATCGGTGAACTTAGTTATAAGGATGTCGCCCTCGCATAATCTGTCTGTTTCGTCAAGAGAGTGAATTACTCTTGCTGTTCCTGTTGCCTTGAAACAGGAACAGCCTATTCCGCATAACGCCTTACCTGCAACACTGCTTGATGTATTTGCAAATTTTGAGCCGATTTCGTTTTCACTTGTAAAATTTCTGAAAGAGGAATAGTATACCTTGTTTTTTTCTATTATTCTGACGAATTCTTCCTTTTTGATGTTATTATCAAGCAAGTTTCGTATATCTTCAATTTTTGCAAACCAGATGTCATTTTTATCTGAAATATAATTTTCATTGAACAGTATTTCAGCGAGCCTTAACGTATACGCTCTGATTATGCAGTAAAATCTTGTTGAAACATCTCTGAATTCTTCTCTCCACCAAAGAAGCTTTCGCATTTCAGCTACATTCTTTTCAAACTTTCTGTAAGCTGATGCAGAAAGTTTTTTCTTTACCTTTTCCATCTCTTTGCTGAAATCTTCACGCAGACGCAAAGAATCGGTTTCAGGTGAACATTCATCACCTAAAGCACAAGTTCTTTTTACATCATCTATTACAGTGATTATATCCTCATAAAAAGACGGATATGTAACATCAAGTTCCTTCTTGGAGTGATACCCGAATTTTTCTATATACTCCAGAACCTTTTCGCCACAAGGAACAGAGTTGGTTTTTCCGGCTATTTCAGAAGCAGGCGTGTCGCCCCAGAAAGCAAATGCAGCTTTGTCGCTTCTGATACTTCTGCTTATTTCCCACATATCATAAAAAGGGAGTAGATGTGAAATATTATCAAGACCGCCTATAAGGGTAAAATAACCGCCCTTTGTGGTGTGCTTCAGGATTTTATCTTTATACAATGACTGATGAATTGTGTTGATAAAAATCTGTCGGAAATATGTGCTTTCGCTGTTAAGGTAATCAGTGAAAACAAGCTTTTTCCATTTTGCTTTTATTTCGTCAGCCGAAAAAGGTTTGTCCTTATCTGCAAAATAATCGGAATAAATGTTTAAGAGTTCTGATTTGAATTTTTCGGCATTATCCTTGCGTTCCTTGACAATCTTTTTCTGCGCCAATGCCATTATGGCAATATCCACAAGAGTTTTAGGAGTAACTGATGTAGTAACGCCATCTCCATCATACGTTATTTTAACACCTAATTCACTGTCAAAATCTCTTTCCTTGTATCCAGGAACTTTAGCCATTGCCGATTTTACAACGCTTAAATTCCAATAAGGTCTTCCGTAGAACATATCTCCAAGCTTTTTTTCAAGCTCGGCAGGCTTCAAGATTTTAGATTCAATAAGGAATTTACGCAATTCACTTTCCCAGATATATTCATAAAGACTCCACATATACGGGGTACAAACGGTTGCTGAAACTCCGCCGTCCTTAAAGTCTGCGGTAGTCCATTGGTCTTTTATTTCACCGTAAAGAATTTTTGTTATTGCTCTTGCCTGAAGGATATAAAGAATTTCATTTTCATATGCAAATTCAATATCGCATGGGTAACCGAAAAACTGCTGAATACGAAGCGCTGTATCTGCAATTTCTTTTATTTTGTCGTCAGAAATAAGCTTTCCTGATGAAAGTGTAATTTCTTTATTCCACCAATTATAGGAATATCTTTCGGCTGCAACCTTTCCGCTTACAAGATTTTCGCCCTGCCCTTTTGCTGCCTCAATAAAGATTTCTTTATCACAACCGCTTGTAGGATTTACCGTAAATGCAACTCCGCTTACCTCGGAATCAATCATTTCCTGAATAATAACTGACATTCCGATTTCATCGACAGACAATTCATTTGCCGTAATATAAGAAAGAACTGTTTCCGAATATGCCGAAAGATAGCATTTTATAATAGCTGCTGAAATTTCGTCAATACCTTTTGCGTTGATTACTGTATCGTACTGACCCGCAAAAGAAAATCCGCTTAAATCTTCTTTTATTCCGCTGCTTCTTACGGCGTATTTCTTTTGCATGTTTATTTTTTCTTCTATTTCTGATTTTACTTCATCATGTAATTTAAGCGAGGAATAAAGCTCTGAAATTTTATCGAAGGTTTCTTTTGCATTGCTTTTTGAAAGCACTTCCAAAAGCATATCAACCTCGTGCTTGTTATCATTTGCGGAAATAGTTTTCGTGAAAATATCGTTCCCGAGAACAATACCTGTCGGAACATTGAAGCCGTTACGTTTCATTAAGGAAAGAAAAGCTGCTTTGTTGCCGACCTCTCCTGCGTTAAGCTTTTCTTCAAGACAATACATATTCATTCAAACATATCCTTTCGGTCAAAACATATTTTTTCTTAAATGACAGAAATATAAAAGCATATTCAGTATGATATGTGTTACTGCACCAAGCAGTACATATATAAAATAATACCATATTGGCAACGGATAAAAAATGCATACAACGAGAACACAGCCGAAAATTGAATCAGCCTGGTCAAGGAAGATGAAAAAAACTTTTTTTATACCGCTTATATCATTTTTACCAGGAGTAATATCAAGCCTTCTTTTAAAAAAGCTGTTTGGAAGCTCAAATAAAGCGTAGGCAAAGCCCATAAGTGTTCCAATCATAATATTATACAAAAAAGAATTGTTATAATTTCTGTAAAAATAGTTATAGGCTGTAAGAGAATCGCTGTTCAGGGAAATAATTCCCCACAGGACTGAGAACACAGCTCCGAAAGTAATCATTCCGATAAAGCCCTTGAAGGTCTTGTTATCGCCGAATATTCTTCTTCCGTCAGAAAAATTCTTTCCGAAATCAACAGGCTTTTTCAGAAAACCACATACATTTACCTTGCACCATACCATATTCATAATACCTGCAAGAATAACGGGTAGCAGTGTTACATACATTTCTGCAAGCTTTTCCATAAAAATATCCTTTCTATATAATATAATAATCTATTGTATTATAACATAAAAGCTGTCAGATTTCAATATCCGACAACTTTTGATGTTTTTAATTCAATTTGGTCGATTATTAGCCAAAACTTGCTAATCACTGCAATCTCCTCACAATTTAACTACTCAAATCAGTATATTTGTCAGTGTATTTATAAAATAAAAACTGGCATTATTGAAAGATTATACAATTATTGTACTAAACAAACCGCTGATATAAAGCGTTACAACATATCCCGATAATTCCTTATTGAGTTATCGGGAATTTTGTAATCCACAACATTTATTCCCCTTTCTTTTTATACAATCCTCCAAAATTTCATAATCCCCCTCCATCAGACTTAAAAATTCGTTCGAATTTGTAGGTACTTATGAAGCAGGTATTTTCTCCGACTACTGCACAAGACCGATTGCGAATATGGAGGGCAAGGTCTGCCGTGATATGGGGCATAGAAAAAAGTATGCCGACAAGCTGAAAAACAATCCCGTGTGGAATGTTTACAACATGGCGTACAAGCAGCATTATGCCCGATACCTCAAAAAGAAGATGACGCAGGCGGAATTTCAGCAGTGGGCGGATTATGCTCTCGAACTCAGGAGTAAGGCGGAAAATGGGGAGATTGAGTTTGAGGTTTATAGGGTGGAGATGAGAAAGTAATATAAAGCCTTTATCTATTTTGATTTTTTTCTAAATACCTATTGACACTTTTCTGATACTGTGATATAATCTATTTAGAGATATTTCTAAATAGATTATATCACGAGGTGAGATTATGGGTTTTGCTGAAACATTCAAAGCATTGTCTGACCCTGTCCGACGTGAAATACTAATGCTGTTGAAGAATGGTTCGATGTCGGCAGGAGAAATTGGAAGTAATTTTGATATGACGGGTGCTACAATATCCTATCATCTTAGTATTCTGAAAAAAGCCGACTTAATTTTTGAAAGTAAGCAGAAAAATTATATTTTCTATGAACTTAATATATCAGTTGTTGAGGAAGTAATGCTTTGGTTATCAGAATTAAAAGGAGGAAGTCAAAATGAAAAATAAGACTACAATTTTCATAACGGCACTTGTAATTTTAATTCCTTTATTTTTGGGGTTGATTTTGTGGAATAAGTTGCCCGAAGAGATTGCAATACACTTTGATGTAAACGGCAATGCAGACGATTGGTGTCATAAAGGCTGGGCAATTTTCGGTATTCCGCTTTTTATTCTTGCCGCACAATTTTTCTGCCTGTTTATGACGGCTCACGACCCAAGAAAGAAGAATATTAGTGAAAAGATATACAATTTGGTTATATGGATTTGTCCGATTTGTTCGGTGGTTTGCGGTGTCGCTATTTATACAAACGCTCTTGATATATCTTTCCCTGTGTTTCCGATAATTCAAGGCATTTTAGGTATAGGCATCATGGTAGTTGGGAATTTTCTACCTAAGAGCAAACAAAACTACACTGTCGGTATCAGACTGCCGTGGACATTAAGCAATAATGAAAATTGGAACAGCACACATAGATTTGCTGGTAAAGTGTGGATTATAGGTGGATTGATATTGATTGTAAACTCTTTTATAAACAACTGGCTTATATCTCTTGCTGTTATACTACTTATAACTGTAGTTCCTCTTATTTATTCTTGGATTTATCATATACAGCATAAAAACGCATAATTAATTAGAATTAATATAAAAACTGCTCCTTGCTATTTCAAAAGCTAAGGAGCAGTTATATTTTTATCGAATTATGGCTGCTTTGGTGGATGTGACCATATGGGAGGTATAATATTTTTCCTGATTATGACGTTCGGTACATCGCCATCAATGACAATGTGGATACGTTCAAGAGCGAAAACGAACTGATGGCATTCAAGAATATTTTTAATGACTGGTTTGCCCGTGACACCTCAAAGAAGATTAAGGCTGTTTTCAAGGCTAAAGGTCTGTCGGGGAAACCGCTTACATCAATTATTCCTTATGGTTACAAGAAATCAGAAGCTGATAAAAATCTTTGGGAAATTGATGATGAGGCAGCTAAAATTGTAAAGAGAATTTACAGACTTTGTATTGAAGGCTACGGCCCTGCACAAATTGCAAGAATGCTTACTGATGATGGTATTCTTATTCCTACAGCGTATGCACAAGCACACGGACAGCCGCACCCAAGAACTTTTAAATATCCAACCCTCTGGTGTTCTGACACAGTAGTTAAAATTCTTGAAAAACCAGAATATGCAGGTCATACTGTAAACTTCCGCACTCATCGTAAATCATATAAATGCAAAAGGAAAGTGAAAAATCCCAAAGAGGAATGGGTTGTTTTTGAGAACACTCACGAACCGATTATTTCACAGCACGATTTTGATTTGGTTCAGGAATTGCGAAAAAACAAACGAAGAATGCAAAATCACGAGGAAGTTAATGTTTTTTCGGGAATGGTTTATTGTGCAGATTGCGGTGAAAAATTATATCTGTGCCGTTCAAGAAGTCTGTCTGATGAGCAGGAGCATATGAAATGCAGTACCTATGCCAAAGACCAGTTGGAATGTTCAGGACATTATATTCGCACCTGTGTTTTGAGGGATATTGTGATAAAGGAAATCAACAAAATGCTTGATAGCGTGCATAAGAATGAAGATGAATTTATCAAAACTGCAATGGAAACTTCGGCACAATCACTTTTTGCTGAACTCAAAAAATCAAGAAAACAGCTTACCCAGGCTGAAAAGAGAATTTCAGAGCTGGATAAGTTGTTCAAGAGGTTATATGAGGATAACGTAAGCGGTAAGATTTCTGATGAGCGTTTTGAGTCACTGTCGAAGGACTATGAAACTGAACAAAAAGAGTTAATGCTGAACGTTTCTGCATTGACCGAGTTTATTGAAATGAAGGAGCAAAAATCTGCGGATATCACGCAATTTATTGATATCGTGAAGAAATACACCGAGATTTCTGTTCTTACCCCTGAAATTATGCACGAACTGATTGAACGGATTGAGGTTCACGCTCCCGATAAATCCAGTGGTCACAGACAGCAGAAGATTGATATTTATTTCAAGTTCAGGATTGCAAGTGCTTCGGTTGTTGCGGACAGTCTTGACTATGACAAAAAGAGAAAGGCTGCGTAATTTTACGCAACCTTTCTCTTAGGGATTAAAAACTTCTTTGTGACGGACACGTCTTTGAGTCTCTCTTTTTTTATTTGAGAAGCTAAATTATTATTTACCAAACCGTTGAAATAAAAATGGTTATTGTGGTATAATATATGTATAACAGTTTCGGGGGTGTTGAGTATGAATATTCAAGAGTATAACAGCAAAATCAAAAAGGTTCTTATTACAAAGGAGCAGATTGACGAGGCAGTGAAAAAAGCAGGTGCATATATCGACAGCATTTATGACGGACGTCCTATCCTGCTGGTGAGCATTTTAAAGGGTGCTTTCGTGTTTATGGCGGATTTGTGCCGTGCGGTAACCGTGCCGTGCGAAATAGGCTTTATGTGTGCAAAAAGCTACTATGAGGGTACGGTTTCAACGGGTGTGGTAAAAATCACTATGGATATCAGTCAGGACGTGAGCAAGTACCACGTTGTAATTGTTGAGGATATCATCGACACGGGACGTACTCTCAATGACGTGACAAAAATGCTGAAAATGAGAAATCCCCTTTCGCTGAATGTCATTACCCTGCTGGACAAGCCCGACAGACGTGTTGTGGATTTCAAGGCGGATATGGCTTTGTTTACAATCCCCGATTATTTTGTTGTGGGGTACGGTCTTGACTGCGGCGAGCATTACAGAAATCTGCCGTACATAGCAGAATACAGTACAGACTAAGGAGGTTTGCACAATGCTTGAAAAGGTGTTTAAGCTGAAAGAAAACAATACCAATGTAAAAACCGAGATTATGGCTGGTCTGACCACGTTTATGACAATGGCATATATTCTCGCAGTAAATCCAAGTATTTTAGGTGACGCAGGTATGAACTCAACCGCAGTTTTGCTTGCGACCTGTATAGCTTCTTTTATCGGCACGGCACTTATGGCTCTGCTTGCGAATTACCCCTTTGCACTTTCCGCAGGTATGGGTCTTAACGCATATCTGGCGTACACCGTTGTGGGTGCAATGGGCTACTCCTGGCAGGTTGCATTGCTGGCGGTTTTCGTTGAGGGTATTATATTTATAATCCTTTCCCTTACGAATGTCCGTGAAGCGATTTTCAACGCAATTCCTATGCAGCTGAAAAATGCCGTTTCGGTTGGTATCGGTCTGTTTATCGCTTTTATCGGCTTGCAAAGTGCAGGTCTGAGCGTTTCAAACAGTTCAACGCTTGTAACAATTACAAGCTTTACCGACAATTTCAGCACGACAGGTATAAGTGCACTTCTTGCGGTAATCGGCACGCTTGCTACAGCAATTATGTATATCAAGGGCTTTAAGGGTGCAATTCTTTTCGGTATTCTCGGCACTTGGGTGCTGGGTATGCTTTGTCAGCTTGTCGGTATCTATGTCCCCGACGCAGCAGCAGGCTGCTATTCGCTTTACCCTACTCTCGGAATGACGGATTTTTCCGCACTGGGTGAAACCTTCGGACAGTGCTTCAACGTGGATATGAGCAGTGTTGGCTTGTTTAATTTCATTGTTGTAATCTGTTCGTTCCTTTTTGTTGACCTTTTCGATACACTGGGTACGCTTATCGGAGTAAGCACAAAGGCAGATATGCTTGACAAGGACGGCAAGCTTCCGAGAATAAGACCTGCACTTCTTGCAGACGCAATAGCAACATCAGGCGGTGCAATCCTCGGTACATCAACAACCACAACCTTTGTCGAGTCTTCATCGGGCGTTGCAGCAGGCGGCAGAACAGGTCTTACATCAATGACAACAGCATTGATGTTCCTGCTTTCGATGTTTTTTGCACCTGTTTTCACAGCAATACCATCCTTCGCAACAGCACCCGCACTTATCATCGTAGGCTTTCTTATGTTCAGCAATATAGTCAATCTTAAGCTGGACAGCGATAACTATACAACAGCAATTCCCGCATACATCTGCGTAATAGCAATGCCGCTTTTCTACAGTATAGCCGAGGGTATTTCAATGGGAGTAATCTCATATGTGATAATCAACCTTATCTGCGGCAAGCGTAAGGAAATTTCACCTGTAATGTATGTGCTTGCAGTATTGTTTGTGCTCAAATATGTGTTCTTATAAAAAGCAATCCGCTTCCGAATTTATGGAAGCGGATTTGTTTTATTTGGGGAAATTTTGATTTAGTGCACGTTTTGTTGTAAAATCAGCGAAGCGATAATGGGTTTCCAAAGGGGACTGCGTCCCCTTTGGTGGGGGTCTTGGGGGCAACGCCCCTGAGTAGCCGCTCGCAAGCGGCGAAATACCCTAACCTGCGTCCGCAGACGCGCCTAAGAAGCGCTCTGGAGAGTGAATTTTTTGGCGGCAAGCCAAAAAAGAGAGAGGCTCTGTAAGAGAGAGCCTCTCTAACAGTAGCGAAGCTACTGCTTTTCTATGGTGCTTAAAGTAAAGTTACGTCTAAAACGTGCCACTGGCACGTTTTAGAGATGAATTTGCTGCGTAACTGCAACAAGGGGAAGCGGTCTTGTCCGCTTCCCCTCGGAAACCTGTTGGTTTCCTCACCCCTTTCTCCGTTTTTGACGGCAAGGGGAATTTCGCTCGTTGCGACGAGCGACCAAAGGGCTTTGCCCTTTGGAAACCCACCACCTTTGAAAAGGTGGACGAAACTTTTATAGCCGCTATCGCTAACACTGATAGTTCGTGTTGTACTAAATTATAATTTACAGCCTTATTCCTGTTACTACCCTGTCATTTCCTGCGTAGTCCTTGGTAATACGGACATCACCAAATCCGCTGCGTTCAAGAATTTCCTTGACCGCTTCGCCCTGCTCCCAGCCTATCTCAAAGGCAAGCAGACCGCCTTCACGGAGCATTTCTTTCCACAGGCAGGCGATAATGCGGTAGAATTTCAGTCCGTCCGCACCGCCCCTCAGAGCAAGCTCAGGCTCACGCTTCACTTCCTTGGAAAGCTCTGTCATTTCCTTGTCGGTAAGGTACGGCGGATTTGACACGATACAATCAATCTTGCGGTACTCCATCTCGTCCTCAGGGTCACGGAAGTTGTCCAGCAAGCGTCCGTCGGTGATGTCGCCCTTTATGATTTTCACGTCCGCTTCGTTGAGACGGATATTTTTTACAAGGTAGGGCATAGCGTCCGAGGAAAGCTCAACAGCGTGTATCGTAGCCTGCGGGATTTCCTTTTTCAGCGTTATGGCAATACAGCCCGTGCCGCTGCACAAATCGCAGATTTCGGGAGAAGAGTTGCCGCTGTTCATAAAGTGCTTCACAACCTCCTCAACCAGCACCTCCGTGTCGGGACGTGGTATCAGCACGCCCTCGCCGACGTGGAAAGTCCTGCCGAAAAATTCCCAAGTGCCGAGAATGTATTGAAGCGGAATTCCGATACAGCGTTTTTCCGCCGCCGCCATAAGCTTGTCAGCGTCAGCTTCGGGGACTTCATCTTCCCCGTGAAGCATAAGCGTAAGCTTGTCAGCACGGAGTATGTCCTGAAAAAGACAGTCCGTGTCGAAGCGATGGTCCTCCACACCTGCCACAGCAAGCATATTGTCGGTCATTTCGTGTAATTCTTTTAAAGTCATAGTTCTGGTTTCCTTTACTTTTTATTATCCACCCGGCTGAACGCCGTCTGATACTTCCGTTGCAATGCCGTTTTCGTCAAATTTTATGTAGTAATAATAGTCAAGATGGTCGGGCATTACCCAACTGTTATCAGTGTAAATGAAGTAGCCTTTTCTGCTTCCAAGCTCAATGTCAAACTCGCCGTAACGCTCCTCAATTTCCGACATAGATTTGCCGATAACCCACCAGTCATTGTACTTGTAGTAGGTCTGATGAGATAGCAGAAGCAGCGTTATGACGATAAGCAGCAATGCAATTAGTGGTATGATTATTATGGCTTTTTTGATTTTCATTTTACGTCCTCCTATGTTATTGTGTCAGCCTGCCTTTTCCCCATAAGCTCGGCAAAAATTGCACCGCCTATAATCAGTATTGCCCCTGCAATCTGCATAGGAAGCATTGCTTCACGCAGGAAAATTACCGAGAAAACAACTGCGGAAAGTGGTTCAAGATAGCCGCATACAGCTACTGTCTGCACGTTAAGCTTTCCGATTGACGAAAAGTAGAAGTAACAGCCTGTACCTGTGTTGACAAGTCCGAGAATGAGAATGGGTATCCATTCGTTTGAGGGTACGGCTATTGCAAAACCCTGCTTTATTCCAACGAAAACCGCAACGGTAAGGAAGCTGATGAAAAGCTGCAATGCGGAGTTTTCAAGCCCTGTGATGTCCTTTGCTTTCTTGTTGAAAATTACCATAAATGAATACATCACCGCCGACATAAGTCCGCAGAAAATTCCGAAGCCGTTTCCGCCGCTTCCGAAGGAATTGCCGTTGACAAGGAAAATTCCTCCCAGTACGGCAATGAAGCCGATGATTTTTACAGCGGTAAGCTTTTCCTTGAAAATCAATGGAGAAAGTGCCATAACGATAACAGGTCCGCAGTAGTAAAGCAGGGAAGCAATGCTTACGCCGATTTGATGGTACGCTTCATAGAGAAACATCCAGCTTGTACCCATTGCAACACCCGAAACCGCAAGGAAAGCAAACTGCTTTTTATGCTTGAAAAAGGTAAGTTTGTTGCCTGTGATGAAAAATATTGCCAAGAGAAAAATACTGCCGATAAATGTGCGGAGAAGTACAATTTCGTAGCTTGTGAGTGTGATGAAGCTTGCCACAATTCCGTTTGAGCCGAAAAGCAGCAGGGCAATCAAATACTTGATAAATGGTGAGTTTGTACTAAGTTTATTCAATTTTACCAGTCCTTTAAAATGTGATAATGCCTAAATGCTCCAGCAAAATCTTCACACCAATCAGAACAAGAATTATTCCCCCTGCAAGTTCAGCCTTGCTCTTGTATTTTGCACCGAATTTGTTCCCGAGAAGCACACCTGCAAGGGACAGCGCAAAGGTTGTTACCCCGATAAGAAGCACCGAGAGAAGAATGTTTACCTTTAAAAATGCAAAGGTGATACCGACAGCAAGTGCGTCAATGCTCGTGGCAACCGCCATAACGGTAAGCTCGCCGATTTTCAGCACGTCCGTCTTTTCTTCCTCTTCCTCGTCCTTGTCACGGATAGCCTCAATAGCCATTTTGCCGCCGATAAAGCCAAGCAGCACAAAAGCAATCCAGTGGTCAAATGCTTCAATGCAGTCGGCAAAATTCGTGCCGAGAAGATATCCGATAAGGGGCATAATTGCCTGAAAGCCGCCGAAGAAAAGTGCGATTATGTAGCCGTGTTTAAGATTAAGCTTTCGCATATTCAGACCCTTGCAGACGGCTACGGAAAATGCGTCTGCGGAGAGTCCGATACCTATTAAGAAAATCTCTAAAAATCCCATTAGTCCTTCACATACACCTTCAGAATTTCACCAATGTACTGCTTATGGATTGGGTCGTTGCCGTTGATTGGCTTAACCTCGTCAGCAAGGCAATTCAAGTCCATATCCTGAGCGTAAATCTTCTTGCAGACAAGCACCATTTCAGCCTGCTCGAAAGCGGTTGTGCCGTCAATAAAGAGCGGGTCAAGACCTGTTTTCTGTGCCTTGTCAACGTCACGTCCCGAATATGAACCGCAGAAATTCAGTGTAGGACGGAACTTTTCGTCAAAGAAGCTGACGGTGAAAAGGTCGTTCTTCTCCATAAATTCATAGGTGTAGCGAGTAGGACGTACAACAGCTGTGAAAAGGGGCTTTCTCCACATAAAGCCAGTGAAGCCCCACGAAGCTGTCATAGTGTTAAAACCGTTTTCGTCGCCGCTTGTCAGCAGGAACCATTCCTTGCTGATTTTGTCCCAAGGGTTGAAGCTGAGTTCGTTAAGTGTGATTTCTTTCATAGTAAATCTTCCTTTCAAGTTATATATAAATTATATTATTTGACTTATAAAATCTTTCCTCCGCCGACAACAATATCTCCGTCGTAGAATACGCACGCCTGTCCCGATGTGGGGTTTCTCACAGGCTCGGCAAACACGATTTTCGTCAAGCCCTTTTCCTCGGGGTAAACCGTTGCCGCCTGAGGTTTTGCGGAGTAACGTACCTTTGCAGTAACCTGCATAGGCTTATCAAGTATTTCCACGGAAATAAAATTCACATCGGAGAGATAGATTTCCGTTGCCGTGTATTCGGTATCAGAAAGAGTAACGGTGTTATCAACCGCATTTTTTGCACATACATAAACGGGCTTGCCAAAGGTTACCCCAAGACCACGCCGCTGACCGATTGTGTAACGGATAATGCCGCTGTGAGTGCCGAGGATTGTACCGTCCGTGCCGATAAAATTGCCCTCGGGGAAAGTCCTGCCCGTGTGGGAAAGAATAAAGCTGACGTAATCGCCGTCAGGAATGAAGCAGATATCCTGACTGTCACGCTTGCGGGCGGTGATTAAGCCGTGCTCCTCGGCAATGGCACGAATTTGCGGCTTTTCCATATTCCACAAGGGGAAAATGCTGTGGGAAAGCTGGTGCTGATTAAGGGTGTAGAGAAAATAGGTCTGGTCTTTTCGCAAGTCCTCCGCACAGGCGAGCAGGTGTCTGCCGTCACGCTGGGTAATCCGTGCGTAGTGCCCCGTTGCAATTCCGTCAAAGCCGTTTTCGAGAGCGTAGTCAAGCATTTTGCCGAACTTGATTGTGCGGTTGCAGAACACGCAGGGGTTGGGGGTTTCGCCGCTGATGTAACTGTCGGCAAACTTGTCCATAACCTCACGCTTGAAGTCGGGGGCAATGTCAATGACGTGGTGTTCAATTCCGAGCTTGTCACAGACTTCACGGGCATCATTTACGGAAGCGTCCGTGCCCTCGAAAAGTTTAAGGGTACAGCCGCTTACATCGTAGCCCTGCTGCAAAAGAAGCACCGCCGCCGCAGAGCTGTCCACGCCGCCGCTCATTCCTATCAGGATTTTTTTCATTCGCTTTTTGTTCTCCTTTGTTTTATTGTGCGGATAATTGCGGATAACAAAACACCGCCGAACAGAATTATCGTTAAGTATACACAGACGTATGCGTATTGTTCATCGCCAAGATTTGATTTACTGAATATACTGATGAAAAATAATAATGTCACGACACTTCCGCTTTGGATTATGTACACCCACAATGATTTTTCAAAGTAATTTTTCAGATAATTATGTGTAGCAAGGTCGATTACACATAGGATTATTGCAGGCGGAAGAACCTGTATTACATACATCAGAGCCAAATCCATACTGTCAGGGACAATCGCTCGTAGTTCGGCTTCAAACTGGTCAGATACAAGGACAGTACCGAAAAAGAAAGGTATTGCCGCGAGAAAAAACAGAAACGTCATAACGAAGGCAACGAGGACTTTTAAAAATGTTTTCATTGTGATTGTCCTTTCGTGGTGTTTTTTGTTGAATTGTACGTCTAAAACGTGCCACTGGCACGTTTTAGAGAAAAGTATAGCAGTAAACCATACAAGGGGCGGCGGTCATTGTTCAAGACAATGCTTTGCATTGTCTGAGAGTTCCGCAAAGCGGA